>JAWKJA010000002.1:0-685000 GCA_041394025.1 Acidimicrobiia bacterium
CCCGTTCATGACGGAGATCAGCCACGGTCGGGGCCTCGGCGAGGCCGTCCGTCCACCCGACTACAGCGAGGAAGTCCTGCCGGCGTCGTCTCTCGCGGCGCGGAAGGGCGCCACCGACCTGGCGTCGCGCACGGGCTAGTTCGACCTCTCGTCGCGATCGGTCGATTTCAGAGGCGTGCCCTCGAGGCGACGGACCACCTTCGGGACGTCTTCGGGTCGTACGGGTCGGGAGTAGTGGAACCCCTGGGCGCGACGACAACCAAGAGACTGGAGCCGGACAGCCTGGGAGGCGTGTTCGACACCCTCGGCGATCGTCGAGATCCCCAGTGCACCCGCCATGGCGACGATCGCCGAGATGAGGCTCGATTCCGAGCCGTCGCGGTTTTCGAGTCCGTCGACGAACGACCGGTCGATCTTCACGAGGTCGGCCGGGAACTGTCGCAGGTACGACAGCGACGAGTAGCCCGTTCCGAAATCGTCGATGGCGATGTGGACGCCCAGCTCCCGGATGGTCGACAGCAGGTCGACGGTTGCCGGGGGGTTCTCCATCAGGACGCTCTCCGTGAGCTCCAGGGTCAGCGCACGGCCGGAAAGACCACTCGCGACCAGAGCCTCCCGGACATGCTGTACGAGCTGCTCGTCGTTGAGTTGGCGTGCCGAGACGTTGACGGAAACCGACAGGTCCGCGCCCAGCGCGAGCTCCTGGCGCCACTTCGAGATCTGTCGGCAGGCCTGCTCGAGGACCCACGTCCCGATGGGGACGATCAGGCCCGTGTCTTCGGCAACCGGAATGAACGAGGCGGGTGAGATCTCACCCATCGTCGGATGCGACCACCGTAGGAGAGCCTCGAAACCTTCGACACGCTGATCCGGAAGAGAAACGATCGGCTGATACTCCAGACGGAGCTGGTTTCGCTCGAGAGCATGGCGGAGGTCTCCCTCGAGCGCGAGCCGCTTGGCCACGCGGTCGCGCATGCTGCTGTCGAAGACCGTGACCTTGTCCCGTCCGCCCGCCTTTGCTTCGTAGACAGCAGTGTCGGCCTCGCGGAGCAGTGTCTCCGCGTCGACACCCGGATCGGCCCCGTCGGTGACCGCCACCCCGATGCTGACGGAGCACGACACCTCGGACTCCCGGAGGAAAAAGGGCACCGAAAAGCAGAGCCGGGTCCTCTCCGCGACCTCGTGGGCCTCGGCTGTCGACGTGATCGACGGAAGCAGGACGACGAACTCGTCGCCGCCGAGATGCGCGACGACATCGGACGCACGGGACGTCTCGGTCAACCGTGCCGCGACCGCACGGAGTAGTTCATCACCGCGGCTGTGGCCGTGACTGTCGTTGACGAGCTTGAAGCGGTCGATGTCGAGAAAGAGGAGGGCGGTGCCGGATGCAGCATCACCGGTCTGATGCAGCGCCTCGACCAGATGCTCGCGGAGTTGGGCACGATTCGGGAGACCTGTCAGCGGGTCGTGGTAGGCCTGATGCACGAGACGTCCCTCGGAACGGGCATGGGCTCTGAGGGCTCGAATCAGACGGCCGACTGCGGCCGCGGTGAGGAAGAGAACGATCGTTCCCAGGACCACGCTGTCCTCGGTCGACGTATCTCCTCGTGTCACCGTGACCACCGCCGGGATGGCGAGCGCTACCGCCACGATGACGAGCCGTGCCGTGGTCAGTGTTGACCGGGATCGCTCGACCGGGGCGGGCTCGGTGACCTTCGGCATCGACGGATGGAGCATCGCTCCGATGAAGCACAGGGTGCCCGCTGAATACGGAAGGTCGACGAGACTCTGGGAGAGATCGACCGCTCCCACCTCGACGAGCATGTACACCGTGTCTCCCACGAGTGTTCCCACCATGGCGGCCAGAACGAGCTTCAGGGACAGCGGGGACGCCCCACGGCTCGTGAAGAGCATCTGGGCGACCATGGCGACCAGGAATGCCGACAGGGCCGGGTAGAGCGACAGTGTGATGCGAACAGAGAGCGGAGCGTCGGTGTCCACGAGCCCCGGGCCGATGAGGAGGATCCACGCAAGGGCCATGACGGCCAGGGCGGCGACGAGGGCGTCGAGCATGGCGTCGAAGCGTGCGGACCGGTCGGGTTGGCGAGCGCGTGTGATGCCGTAGAGGCCGATTCCCATCGCGACGTATCCGGGAATCGTGAGCAGGTCGGGAACGAGCGAGCGGTTCGCGGAGAGGTCGCCGAGCGTTCCCATCGACTGGCGTGCGACACCACCCAGGAAGAAGAGGGTCAGCGCGAGCATCGCCATGAGCCACGGCCAGCGCACGGCCGGTCGGTAGCGGCGGATTCCGTACGCGATCGCTGCGACGGACCCCGCGAACAGGAGAACGAGCGTGGCGTCGTGGACGGCGTTGAGGAGGCCGACCGCCTGGAGCGCGAGGAAGACGGTGAGCGACCCGAGGAGCCACAGCGTGGCTGAGGGGTACCTCGCGTCCGCCTGCTCCCGTGTCACCTCGCCTCCCTCCGGTGCTGTCCCACCGTTGCGATCTCGGCTTCATCGGAGTCGCCGGGGTCCTCATGACGCCTCGGGGCGCGAAACCCAAACAATCCGGGCGAATGCCACTACACGTGAGATGTCGGGGACTCAGGAGACCAAGAATACCGCGGACAGTGGTAGCGCCGAGGGAGGGGGATCAGCCAGAGGGCTCCGCGATGGCCTCGGGGGTGCAGTCGGGTGGGGCGTTCACCGGGTTGCAGCGCGCCGGCGTTCCGTCGGGAATGGCGACGACGTAGCCCGTTCCGAACATGTCGTCGGGCACTTCGTAGTCGGTGCTCACGAACTGCGCCCCACTCGCCAGGGCCGCCTCACGCCGCGTCGTGTCGCCGGCCCGTGCGTCCCCCGTGGGCGTGTCGGAGCGGGTGCGCACGAGATACCCGGCCTCCACGAGCTCACGAATGCGGTCACCGTCCTCGATCGGGTCGTCGACGCGGACGAACGCGGCGTCGGGCTCACCGGGCTCGGCGTTCGTGAACAACACGCGGCCCTCGAGCGACCTGTGTCCCTCGAGGTAGGTGTCACGCTGGTCGCCGCCGTCGACGAGGGAGAACATGATCTTGCCGCGGGAGTCCTCGAGGGTCGGCCACCCGTCCTCGAGTACAGCCTCCTCGAGCGTGTCGTGGTCACCGCGCACGTCGTCGGGTGTGATGATCCCGTCTTCGGGGATCACCGACAGGATCTCGGCATCGAGGTCGTCGAAGAGCTCCTTCGTGAACTCGAGGGGAACCGCCCAACCGAGGTCGGGGATCTCGACGTCGCTTCCGAGGCCCTCGGCTGCCTCCTCGATGGACTCCTGCTTGGCCTCGATCATGACCATGAGCGGCACGTGGTCGGGGTTGGCCGCCGACCACGCCTCCACCTCCTCCAGGCAGATCGTCAGCGTCAGGCAGTTGGTGGCGTAGTCGAAGTCCTGGGTGTGCAGCACCTTGAAACCGGGCTCGTCGAGCTCGGGGATGCCCGACTCGGCCGGCAGGCCGACGAAGGCGTTCCCCGCCTGGCTGGCGAAGAGGCCACCGTCGGGGTCGGCGAACACGTCGATCTCGATCTGGCGGACGCCGTGGTCGGTGAACTGCTCGGTGAGGGGAACGTGGGAGTACTCGATCGACTCGGCGAGCTCCGCGCTGATCTGCTCGAGCACCGTGAAGATCTCCTCCCGGGGCTGTTGGTGGTAGCTGTTGTGGGAGCCGAGCACCTGGATCTCGTTGATGTCGACGACCGGCTCGTCCGAGGACGGATCGGATTCCGAGTCGGACGCGCAGGCCGACGCCACGAGGAGCGACGCCGCCACCACGGCGAGGATGGTCCGGAGGCGCACCGGTTGCCGGTGGGCGCGCAGGTTCGCGACGTCGAGCACCACCGCAGTTTGGTACAGATCGGACACCGTCGCTGCACGGCCACCTGATCTTCGGCACACTGGCCGCATGCCCGGGGTCGTCGTACTGGTGGTCGCCTATGTCGTGGGTGCGGTTCCGTTCTCGAACATCGCCGCACGCCGCGCCCGCGGTGTCGACCTGCGAACCGTCGGATCGGGAACCGTGTCGGGGACCTCGCTCTACCGTGTCGCCGGCTTCGTGCCGCTGGCCCTGGCGGGGATGTGCGACGTGGCCAAGGGCTCCGTGGGACCGCTGCTGGCCGGGACGGGTCGGCCCGGGCTGGCCGCGGTGGCCGGCGGGCTCGCGGTGGCAGGTCACAACTGGTCGCCCTTCCTGCGTGGAGCGGGTGGCCGGGGCATCTCGACCGCGATGGGTGCGCTCGCCGTCACGGCGTGGCCCGGCGCTGTGATGCTCCTCGCTGGCCTGGCCGTCGGACGCCTCGTCGGCCAGACGGCACTCGTGTCCCTCGTGGCAGAGGTCCTTCTCGTCCCCCTTCTCGCCGTCCTCGGGTGGGACGGGGCCGCCCTCGCCGGCCTGTGCGTGACGGTCCCGATGCTCGCCAAACGCCTGGTCGGCAACGCCGCGCCCACGGGCGACCGGTCGCGCACCTATCTGATGCGCCTGCTCTTCGACCGCGACGAGTACGCCGCGTCGTGAGGGATGCCTCGACGTGACGGTGGCTGCGGTCGTACGTCGCCCGGGCTACCGGGACCTGCTCGTCGGGCAGGGCGTGTCCGCTCTCGGCGACTGGATGGGCACCGTTGCGTTCATGGCTCTGGTACTCCAGCTCACGGGCTCACCGGCGGCCGTCGGCGGGATCCTGGCGCTGCGCCTCCTGCCCGCGGCGGTGGGAGGCCCGCTCGCGGCCCGTGCGGCAGGTCGCTGGGACCGACGTCGCACGATGCTGACGATGGATGTCACCCGTGCGGGGATGATCGCCCTCGTGCCGCTCGTGCGTGGCCTGTGGTGGATCTACCTGTGGGCGTTCCTCCTCGAGGTGGCGAGCATCGTCTTTCTCCCCGCACGCGACGCGTCGATCCCCGACCTCGTGGAGGACGACGAGCTCCCCGTCGCCAACGGGCTCATCCTCGGGTCCTCCTACGGCAGCATCCCGCTCGGCGCGGCGTTGTTCGCGCTCGTGGCGGCACTCCCCGGAGCCGACATCGCGGGCCGGCCTCTCGCACTCGTGTTCTGGCTCGACGCGGCCACGTTCGTCGTGTCGTTCTTCCTGATCGCCCGTGTGACACAGCTCGGGTCGGGTGCGGGAGGCGCGGCGCCTCACGAGGAGTCGACCGGCTTCTGGGCGGCGTTCCGCATCCCCCTCGTGCGAGCGGTGATGCCCGCCGCCGCATCCGTGGCGCTCGGTCTCGGTGCGCTGTTCTCCCTCGGCATCGTCTTCGTCCGTCAGGTCCTCGGTGCGGGTGATGCGGAGTTCGGGCTGCTCATCGCACTCTTCGGCGTGGGAGCCGTGGCCGGGTTGGCCGTCCTCCAGCGCGCGTCCGACGAGGGTGACCTGCTCGCCCGCACCCGCGTGGGCGTCCTCGCCATCGGCATGATCGTCGCGTCGTTCAGCCTGGCGCCGTCGATCGGGTTCGCCTTCCTCGGCGCGGTGGGCTTCGGCGCCGCCGCCGCCTACACCCTGGCCTCGGGCATGGGTGCCATCCAGTCGAGGCTCGAGGGCACCCAGCGTGTCCTGGCGTTCGCGGCGTTCCATGTCGTGATCCGGGTCGCTCTCGCCGTGGCGGCCGTGGGTGCGGGCGCCGTGGGGGACGTCGTGGCCTCCGTCCAATGGCCTCTCGTCGGCACACTGGAGCCCTCCCGTCTCGTGCTCCTCTGCTCGGGCCTGCTCGTGGCACTAAGCGCCCTGGCGGTGAGAATCCCGGTCGGGCGCACGAACGCGGGCCCCGACAACCTCGACCCGGGAGCTGCCCTGTGACCGTCGCGGTCGTCACCGACAGTGCGACGGCGCTGCCCGCCGACGTTCTCGCCGCACACGACATCACGGTCGTCCCGATGTGGCTGACCGTCGCCGACCAGGCCGTGCGTGAGGGCGAGCGAAGTCTCGGCGAGATCCTGGGTGACGAGCGCGTCACGACCTCGGGCCCGACGCCCGGCGAGTTCGAGGCCACGTTCCGGGCGCTCCTGGCGAGCGACGGTGTCGACGAGGTCCTCGCCTGCACCGTGTCGTCAGAGATGAGTGCCACGTACGAGGCGGCGTCCGTGGCCGCGCGTGATGTCGGCGAGCAGGTTCATGTCGTCGACACGAAGACGGCGGCGGGAGCCCAGGCACTCGTCGTCCTGGCCGCGGCGCGGACGGCAGCCGCGGGTGGGAGCCTGGAGGCAGCCGAGTCAGCGGCACGAAGGGTGTGTGGCACCGTTCGTCTCGTGGCCACCCTCCCGACGCTCGATCATCTCGTGCGCGGCGGTCGGGTCCCGGCGGTCGCCGGCTGGGCGGGCCGCCACCTGGGCATCAATCCACTCTTCGAGTTCTCCGACGGCCGGATCAGGAAGCTCCGTCCCGCACTGAGCGCGGATGCCGCCCACGAGAGGATCGTGGCGGCATGCGTGCGGTCACGCCCCGACGAGCAGGCCGGGCTGAACGTGGTGGCCATGCACGCGTTGGCCCGCCCCGTGGCCGAGGAACTCCTCGACCGCGTCACGGCGGACATCCAGCCTGCCGATGCGTTCATCGGTGAGTTCGGGTCCGTGATGGTCGTCCACACCGGGCCGGGCCTGGCGGGCCTCGCCTGGTGGTGGGAGCCCGGGGTCGGGCCGGGTCAGGACCCGACCGTCGTCTGATCCTCCACGGTCGCCGAGAGAGCCCAGTCGACGGCGTCGACGATCGCCGGAGTCGAGGCGTCGTCGAACGCGTGGCCCATGTGCTCCACGATGGTGACCCGCCTGGGCTCGCGCGCACGCTCGTAGAGCTCCTCGGCCGCCGCGGGCGGAATGAAGCGGTCGCGTTCGCCGTGGAGGATTGCCACCGGAGCGCTGACACGTCCGATGAGGTCGATCGGCGGATCGGGGTCGTTCCAGTCGGCCGCGATCTGAACCCGCAGGTAGCGCGACGCCAACCTGCGGCCGACGCGGGTACGGGTCATCCCGGCGGTGAGCACGGCGGTGGGTGTGCGCGGAAGCGTGAAGCGAGCCGGGGTGCTGACCGACACGAGGCCGGCGATACCTGCATGAGTGGCGGCGTACCGGAGAACGGCGATCCCTCCCATCGACGCGCCGACGAGAACGACGGAGTCGCTGCGCGTGCGGGCCTCGGCCACGGCGGCCGCGACGTCGTGCTCCTCGAGGTCGCCGAGGGTGGATTCGCCCTCGGAGCCACCGTGGCCACGGGCGTCGTAGGTGATCACGTCGAAACCGGCGCCGTTCAGCGCGAGGGCCACGGCGGTGACGCTCGGGTCCTCCGCGGTGGCGGTGAACCCGTGGGCGAGGACGACCGCGCCGCGGGACTCGCCGTCGGTGAGGAGCCTGTGCCCGGCCAGCAGAACATTGTCGGCGGTGGTCAACGTCGGGCGGTGCATTGTCAGGCCCGGTCGAAGCAGGTGCCCGTCACGGCGACCACGCTACGCCGCCACGGGCCCGACGGCACCCGTGCACTTCCGCCGAAGGATCCCGTGGCGGGTCATCGACCGGTGGAAGTAGAACGCCGACACGGCGATGGCGCCGCCGGTGAGGCCCATGGACAGGAGTGTCTTGGCGACCACGTAGGTACCGACGGACTGGCTCACGAGCAGCCAGATCGTGATACCGGCGTTGACGAACTGCGTGAACGCCCACAGCAGCGAGATCCGCAGGAAGAACCGTCGGACCCGCTGGTCGGCGAGGACGTCGGCGGGGATGGGACAGAAGTCCGCGGCGAGGCGTTGTGCGAGCGGCCGCCCCAGCGGGACGGACAGGAGGAACGCGAACGCCACGAGGGCGGTGCCGAGGGTGGGTTGGAGGAAGTAGATGAACGTGCTGCCTGTCGACGCGGCGAGAACGCTCCTGGCCGTCAGCGTGAGTGCGCCGAGGATGAGGATCCCGGGCACGCGCTTCTGTGTGACGACGCGTCGCAGGATGTTGCCGTAGGCCCAGAGGAGCCCGGCGGCGACGGCGCCCCACACGCCGAGGAGACGCAGCGTCAGCAGGAACACGCCCACGGGGATGATCGTGCCCTCGACGACGTTGGGAATGGCGTGGCGGGCGAGCGTCCGCAGCTTCGGTATCTCGAAATCGACTGACATGGTCGAGGGGTGCAGTGGTCGGCCACTGCCCCCTTTCCGTCCTCTGCTCGGTGGTGCGGGTGGGGAAGCCGCGGGAGGCGTCGGGCTCTTTGTCGGCGGAAGCGTACGGAACCGAAGGGGTTTTTCTCGGAACGGCCGACGGGAGGCTACCCCGGCTGGTTGAATGAACGCCGTGACCCGGACCCCCGACGGCCTGCCCCACCCGGGGAAGACGGGCTATCTCCCCATCGAGGACTACGGAATCGTGGGGGATCTCCACACGGTCGCCCTTGTCGGCACCGACGCCTCCATCGACTTCCTGTCGTTCCCGCACTTCGACTCCCCCACGATCTTCGCGGCCCTGCTCGACTCCGAGAGGGGCGGTCGCTTCGGGCTCCGGCCCTGCATCGAGGGGGGCGCCCACAAGCAGCTCTACCTCCCCGACAGCAACATCCTCCTCACGCGCTTCCTCCATCGCGACGGGGTCGCCGAGGTGTCGGACTTCATGGAGGTCGGCCACCACCGTGACGATCATCCGCACCGTCTCGTGCGTCGCGCCAAGGCCGTGCGGGGCGACATCGATTTCGACGTGGTGTGCGCCCCACGTTTCGACTACGGACGGGCCGACCACACCGTCGAGATTCACGACGATGACCGTGAGGTCGTTTTCGCGTCGCAGGGCGAAGACGGCCTCGTCATCCGATTGCGCTCGGAGGTCCCCGTCACGGTTCGGGACGGTGCGGCCGTCGCCCGCTTCACACTCGGGACCGGGGAGCACGCCGCGTTCATCCTCGAGAAGGTCTCGCCGGGAGTCGAGAGCCCGGCCTCCGAGCCCGGGTTCGTGCCCCGCGTGTTCGTGGAGACGATGAACTACTGGCGCGACTGGATCGGGCGGTGCACCTACCGGGGACGCTGGCGTGAGACCGTCAACCGCTCCGCCCTGGCTCTCAAGCTGATGGTCTCGCAGACCTACGGGTCGCTCGTGGCGGCGCCGACCTTCGGACTTCCCGAGGAGCTCGGCGGCGGACGGAACTGGGACTACCGCTACACGTGGATTCGCGACGCGTCCTTCACTCTCTACTCGCTCATCCGGCTCGGCTACACCGAGGAGGCCGGGCGGTTCATGGAGTGGATCGAGGAGCGCATCGACGATCTCGAGCCCGACGGGTCGATGCAGATCATGTATGGCTACGACGGGCGCAAGGAGCTCACCGAGATCGAACTGCCCCACCTCGAGGGCTACCGGGGATCGGCACCGGTGCGGGTCGGCAACGGAGCCTACGACCAGCTCCAGCTCGACATCTACGGCGAGCTCATGGACTCGATCTACCTCTACAACAAGTTCGGTGCCCCCATCTCGTCGAAGCTCTGGGAGAACTGCGTCCGGATCATCGACTGGGTGTGCGAGAACTGGGAGCGCGCCGACGAGGGCATCTGGGAGGTCCGGGGAGGCCGACACCACTTCCTCTTCTCTCGCCTCATGTGCTGGGTGGCGGTCGACCGTGGGATCCGCATGGCAGACCGTCGCTCCTTCCCCTACCCGTTTGACCGGTGGCGGCATGTCCGCGACGCCATCTACCGAGACATCTTCACGAACTTCTGGGACGACGAGCGTGAGACCTTCGTGCAGACCAAGGGAGGAACGGCGACCGACGCCGCCTACCTGCTCATGCCGCTCGTGAAGTTCATCTCACCGCAGGATCCGCGCTGGTGGTCGACGCTCGGGGCCATCGAGGAGGACCTCGTCGACGACTCACTCGTGTTCCGCTACCGCCAGGACCACGGGTCGTCGGACGGCCTCGACGGCGACGAGGGCACCTTCAACCTCGTGTCCTTCTGGTACGCCGAGGCGCTGGCGCGTGCCGGCGACGTGCGCCGGGCGCGTCTCGTGTTCGAGAAGATGCTCGGTTACGCCAACCACCTCGGCCTCTACGCCGAGGAGCTCGGCCCGCACGGCGAGCACCTCGGGAACTTCCCGCAGGCGTTCACGCATCTGGGCCTCATCAGTGCCGCGTACGCCATCGACCGCAAGCTCGACGATGCCGGCTGGATGTAGCGGTTCAGGCTTCTTCGCGCTCGGCGTCGACAGACGGACCGGGTCGGACGGGCGCGCGGAGCCGAACGATCCCGACGCTCACGACTGCGATGAGTAGCAGGTTCCGGAGGCCGTAGCCGACGAGTGCCGGGCCCGTGTGGGAATCCTGAGCCTCGAACAGTGCCTGGAGCACAACGGTGAGCAGGACGGCGCTCGCGACGAGGACCTCCACGCGCCGTTCACCGGCCGCCCCGGCGATGGCCGCCCACGGAACGAGCCAGATCATGAACTGTGGGGAGAGCAGCGTCGCGAAGACCATGAGCGTCGCCACGGCCGTGACACTCGGTAGACCGATGTCGTCACGGTCGCCACTCCGGACCCAGACCCACAACACGATGCCCAGCGCCAGCGCGAGCAGGCCCATTCCGAGCCACGACGGCGGTGCACCGACTCGCCACGAACCCGACTCGAACACGACACTCCCGCCCCGGACGACGTCGACGAACTGACCGGGGAGGCTCTCGACGTGCCATCCCCGGGCGCCCCGGAATGTTGCGACCTGGCGGGGACCGTCGATGTCGCCCAGCGAGACCCACGCCGCCAGGCCGACCACGCCGCCGGCGACTGCCCACGCGGCGGCGCGCCACCGGCGTGTGACGATCAACCAGGGCGTGAGCACCAGCGGCCAGAGCTTCACGAACACAGCGCCCGCGAACGCCACACCTCCGGCGGCGTCCCGCGAGCGCTGGACCAGTACGACGGCCACGACGGCCAGGAGCACGCTGAGCAGGTCGATCTTGGTGAGCACAGTGGCGAGAATCGGTGCTGCGACCAGGAGGTAGGACACAGCGGCGCGACGGCCCCACTGCCACAACAAGAGTGCCGCGATCGCAAGGTCGGCGAGGAGCTGTACGACGACGATCCGGTCGAGGGTCGCGCCGAAGTCCCCCGTGTCGAGCGTGTTGGTGACCGCGATGGCGAGTGGTGGGTACTCGACGTCGAAGTCCCGATAGGGAGTCCCGGAGGAGTCGGCGATCTCGTGGTAGCGGCCGGCGTCGGACGTCGCCTCGTACTCCACCGTCTTCACACCCGGATCCCGCAGAAGAACAACCGCCGCGAGCACGTGGACAGCCACGAGAAGGGCGAGGAACGCGGATGGAATCTGCTCGTTGGTCTTCACGCGAGATCGGACGGAGTGACGACCCACACGTCGTCGAGGGACTCCTCCAGGGCTTTCACCGTGTTGCCGATGTGGTGGTCGGTGCCGTTCCACACGACGACGGCTTCCCGGGCGTGCGCCGCGACCCAGGCGTCGCGGCGGCCCAGCGCGGCACCGGCCTGCTGCTTGGAGCGCGGCTTCTGCTTCATGCGGGTCACGGTCTCCTCGGCTTTGTCGAGGAGGTCCCGGAAACGCTTCTTCGTGGCGTCGGGCCACACGGCGTCGGGGTCGGGGAACGGCAGGACCGCCACGTACGGAATCCCGACCTCGGCCGCCGCCTCGGCACCGAGCTGCTCGGCGCCCAGGCCGAGGCCCGTGACGACCACGACATCGGGGTCGACCTCGGCCTTCGCCCGGATGATCTCGGCGAGCCGGGTGCGGACACCGTCGGCCACGGGGTTGGGGTCGTACCCGCCGAGCTCGGGTGGCCGGTGGCCCGTGACGATGACGCCGTGCGCCTCGAGGCGGGACTCGATTTTCCCGGGCATCGGCGCGTCCGCACCGTCCGATCCCACATTCCCGGAGGGTGTTCCGCGGCGGCTGGGCCTGTCGGGCTCCAACGACGCCACGAGCTCACGGGTCAACCGGTCGCCCGTGCGTGACGCCTGCTGCCGCGCCGCGTCGGTGGCGAGGGCGTCGGCGGCGTCGTTCATCGCGTCGCCCGAGTGGCCCTTGACCCACCGGAACGTCACATCGGATCGATCCTCGACCAGGTCGATGAGCGGCTCCCACAGGTCGCGGTTCGCGACGGGTTCCTTCTTCGAGTTCTTCCACCCGCGCTTCTTCCAACCCTTCCACCATCCGTCGCGGAAGCAGTGCACGACGTAGGTCGAGTCGCTGACGACCTCCACGGGCCCCGGCAGGGCCCGCAGCGCTTCGTAGGTGGCCGTGATCTCCATGCGCTGGTTCGTGGTCCTGGCCGCCGCACCGGAGGCGTACGGCCCGTCCTCGACGGCCCATGCCCATCCACCGGGCCCGGGGTTGCCCAGGCAGGCGCCGTCGGTGTGGACGACGGTCGTCTCGTTGGTCTCCGGAGCCTCGGTCACCGCACAAGGATGCCCGGCCGCAGCGCTTTCGTGGTGCACGGGGGCGTGTCGAGGCCGGGCGCCTGGCCTACCCTCCGCAGATGCCGGAGCCCCGTGTGCCCGCAGCGCCCGACGTCCGGATCGAGACCTACGACGGCGAGGGTTGCGTGACGCTCTCGGTCGGCTCCACGACGGCACGGTTCCTCCCGTCGGTCGGGATGCTCTGCACGTCACTTCGCCGGGACGGAGCCGAGTATGTGTCGCTCGACGGGGGAGTGGCGGCGTTCCGGGAGGGGCACACGACGGGGATACCGCTGCTGCACCCGTGGGCCAACCGGCTGAGCGAGGAGGTGTACAGGGCCGGACGGATCGTCGTCGACCTCCGCGGTCTCGACATCCACCGCGACGGCAACGGCCTCCCGATGCACGGCACGATGGTCGGCCCGCGACATTGGGAGATCACACGGGCGGGGCCGTCGGGCGATGCGGCCGTCGTGGGTGCCGTCTTCCACTACGACACCGAGCCGCTCCTGGCTGCGTTTCCCTTCCCGCACCGCATCGGTCTCATCGCGGCACTCACGGGGGACCGGCTCCGGATCACCACGACCATCGAGCCCGTCGGGCGCCGGGGTGTGCCCGTCTCGTTCGGGTTCCACCCGTACTTCGCACTCCCGGGCGTTCCCCGCGACGACTGGGTCGTGGAGTTGCCGACGTGCACCCACGTCGGACTCGACCCACGGGGTATTCCCGACGGATCCCGGGAGCACGTTCCCGCCGGCCCCGTCGCCGTGAAGGGTCGGGGCTTCGACGACCACTACGAACTCTCGTCGCAGCGCTCACTGGCCGTGGCCGGTGGCGGACACCGACTCGAGGTCCGGTTCGGGTCGGGCTTCCCGTTCGCCCAGGTCTACGCACCCACCGAGCGGTCGGTCATCGCCCTCGAGCCCATGTCGGCCACGACCGACGCCCTGGTCACGGGTGACCATCCCACGGTTGCGCCCGGCAGCCGCTTCCGGGCCACCTTCACGATCCTCGCGTCGTAGTCCCCCGAACCCCGCCAGGTTGGTGCGTTTTCCGGGTCATGGCCCGGGCTTTCGCACCATCCCGGGTGGGGTTCAACCGAACCAGGGGGGCTCGTTGCCGGGCCTCCACTTGATGTTGCAGCCCAGGCTGGGTTTCTGCGGTTCCGGGACCTCCGAACCGGTGAGCACGGCGTCGATGGCGGCGTCGAGGTCCTCACCGGTCACCGGCACGCCGTTGTCGGGTCGGCTGTCGTCGAGCTGGCCCCGGTAGACCAGCCTGCGGTCGGCGTCGTAGAGGAAGAAGTCGGGCGTACAGGCGGCCCCGAAAGCCCTGGCGACCTCCTGGGTCTCGTCGAAGAGGTACGGGAACGTGTAGCCGACGGTGCGCGCCTCGGCGGCCATCTTCTCGGGCGAGTCGTCGGGCTGGGCCCCGACGTCGTTGCTGTTGATGGCCACGACGGCCACGCCCCGCTCGCTCCAGCGCTGCGTCAGCAGCGCCAACTCCCGCCTCACGTGCTGCACGAACGGGCAGTGGTTGCACAGGAACATCACGAGCAGAGCCGGTGCGTCGGCGAAGTCGTCGAGGCCGAACTCGCTGCCGGACGGATCGGGAAGCCGAAAACCGGGGGCCGGCGAGCCCAGCGCCACCATCGTCGAATCGGTGCGCACCATCGGGGGTCCCTCTCTGTCGCTTCCGCGCACGCGACGCTATCCGCGTGACCGGGCCTCAGGAGAACGCCGTGCCAGTGAGTTGGGGACGCACGCGTGTGACGCCGCTGCTCCGACCAGCTGACAGCTATGGCGTCGTGCTCGGGCTCCTGGTCATGACCTTCGTGCTGTCGATGAGCACCGGTGCCGACTGGATGCGCACGATCGCCGCGGTTCTGACGCTCGCTACGATCGTGACCGCCCTGCTGACGTCGCGTGTCGAGCGCCGGGTGATGATCCTCGTCATCATCCTGGGCGCGTGTGCGGTTGGCTTTCAGGTCGCAGCCCACATCGCTGATGTTCCCGAGCTTCGTGGCGTCGGTTCATTGATCAACACCGCCATGCTGGCGATCATTCCACTGGTGATTCTCGGGCGAGTGTGGAGACACACAACCGTCACGGGAGAGACGATCCTCGGCCTCCTCTGCGTGTACGTGGGTCTCGGCAGCGTCTTCGCACTTCTTTTTCTGGGCGTTGACGGCGTCACCCAGACGAGCTTCTTCAACCAGGTCAGCGACCCGACGACGGGGGACTTCTACTACTTCAGCTTCGTGACGCTCACGACGCTCGGTTTCGGCGACTTGACGCCGGCAGAGGGCTTTGGGCAGTCGCTCACGGTCCTCGAGGCGCTCATCGGCCAGGTCTTCCTTGTCACGATCGTCGCCCGGGGCGTGTCGTTACTCGGGGGTACGACCAGTGTCGGAGGACGGAGCACCTCCGAGTGAGTGTGACCGATTCGAGGTCAGGTGCCGTCGGGTGAGGAGTCGCTCGACTCCCTGCCCAGCGCCCTGATGCCGAACGCCGACACGATCTCGAGCATCCCGAAGAACACGAACCACGCTCCGACGATCAGGGCGACGATCCGCAGTGAGCGGTCGGGATCGCGCAGCACGAAGATGCCGAGGATGACGGCGATGATGGCGAGGAGGATGTAGAGCCCGCGGTCGTCGGCGTCGGGGACGGCGAGCACCATGAGGAACTGGAACAGCCCCGCCAGGATCAGGTAGATCCCCACGAGGACGGCGATGACCTCCGCCGTCCGGTCGGGCCACGCGACCAGAACGATGCCGAAGACGGTGCTCACTGCACCTCTGAGGGAGTAGAGCCACCACATCGGCAGGCTCCGCATCACGAAACCGTGGACGACCTCGAGGATGCCGAAGAAGATCATCCCGAGACCGACGACGACCGCGATGACCAGGAGGGTGCGGGGCAGCGCCAGGACGAGGATGCCGAAGATCAGGACCCCGAGCCCGGTCAGCGCGAAGACCCACCAGTGGCGCCCGACCGCTGCGGCGGCCTCGTCGTCACCTTCCATCCCGTAGATCTCGACGTCGGCCATGGCGCACGCTCCCCGGTTCGTGGTCGGCCCGCCGTTCGTCAGGCCATGACCGGCAGTGGCGTGCCGGCAGACCGAGACTACCGACAGCCGCGCTCCGCGACAGGGACCACGGCGCGCGTCCGGCTACGTGTCGCGATCCGACCCGGAACCGTCGGTGTCGTCGGGTTCGTCCGCGTCGACATCGTCCGGGTCGTCGCTCGCGCCTTCCGTGTCGGGTGGGGAGGCGTGCTCGGGTTCGACGGGTTCGTTCGCCGCCCACACCTGGTACTTGGTCACCGACGATCGGCCCATCACGAGCTCGGCCGCCACGGCAGCGATCACCCCGGGGACGACGAACCCCGCACGGCCCGTCGACTCGGCCACGAACATCACCGCGGCGAGGGGAACGCGGTAGCCGGCACCGAGGAACGCCGCCACACCGATCACGGTGAACAACGTCGTGTCGACGGCCCCGACGATCCCTCCCACGGCACGTCCGAAGAGGGCCCCTGCCACCACGAGGGGCACGAAGAGGCCTCCCGCCCCACCCCCCGCGACGGTGGCCGACGTCGCGATCGTCCGGAGCGCGAACACACCCAGGACAATGGCCACACCGCGGCTGGAGTCCTCGATGGCCCACTCCACGGCGTTGAAACCCGGTCCGAGTGTGAGGCTGTCACCGGTCAGGAACCGACAGGCTGCGAAGATCGCGGCGAGTGCGATCCCCCCACCCAGGGCACGAACGTACGGATGGGTGCGTTGGGCGAGGGCCTTGGCCTCACGCATCAACATGGCGAAGACCCGGGCGAGCAGACCAGCGCCGACGCCGAGAACGATGGCTCCTCCGACGTCACGGAGGTCGAACGCCGGAGCGCCCAGCACGGGGAGGAGGCGCCCGGTTCCCTCGAAGCCCACGAACACCAGATAGCCGGATGCAGCGGCGACGAGCGCCGGCAGCAGCATCCGCCGGGCGAGGTCTCCCTGGTAGGGAACCTCGAGGGCGAAGATCGCGCCCGTGGCCGGGGTCTTGAAGATCGCCGCGACCCCCGCTGCCGCACCGGCGACCATGAGCACCTTGGGATGATCGAAACTGAAGATCCGCGCGAACCGCTTCTGGATCTCACTGCCGATCCCCGCGCCGATGTAGACGGACGGCCCCTCGAGGCCCATGGCCCCTCCCGACCCGATGGTCGCGATCGATGCAGCCAGTCGCCCGAGGAGTGGCCGTTGGTCGAGGTCACGTGTCGGGTCGTGGTAGTTGCGGATGTACGCGTCGGTGGTCTCGGTCGACTGACCACCGACCCACTGGATGAGCACGGCGGCGACGAGCAGGCCGACGAGCGGCATGAAGGCAGCAACCCACAGTGGGGCGTCGTAGACGGCCTCGAGCATCAGTTCGACGACGATCTCGTCGTAGAGGACGACTCCGAGGCCCGTGACGGCACCCACAGCGGCCGCCAGGATCACCGACTGGCGGTACTGACGCCCGATGTCGCGGAGCTGGTCGCCTCTTCTCACGACAGGGGTGTACCTGTCGGTGCATGATCGGGCGTCACCGACGCGCTCATGCCCTTGAGAGTGGCACAACCGCTGCGGCTCAGGCGGTCTTCGCCTCCGTCGAGCCGGTGGGGGAGAGTGCCCGCTGCACCTCTGCGAGCCGCGTCGGTGCGATCCGGTAGTGGATCCACGTGCCACGGCGTTCGCGGTCCAGCAGCCCCGCCTCGTGGAGGACCTTCAGGTGGTGGCTCACCGTGGGCTGGGAGCGCCCGACGGCGTCGACGAGCTCACAGGCGCACACCTCGCCACCCGGGTGCGCCGCGATGAGGCTCAGGAGGCGCAGTCGCACGGGGTCGGCGAGCGCCCGGAGAGCCGACGACAGCGCGGCGGCCTCCTCCTCGCTCAGGGGGGCGTCCGCGATCGGGGCACAGCAGAGGCCGGGGGACGGTGACATGGCTACATATTGACAAATGTCGATACCCTGTGCAAGTATCGACACTCATCGATAGACAACAGAGACGCATACCCGACCCGCCGTCGAGGCGGACAGGAGGAACCCACGATGGCCCGGCTCCAACTCGCTCTCAACGTGTCCGACCTCGACGAGGCCGTCGACTTCTACCGTCGGCTCTTCGGAACAGATCCGACCAAGCGCCGCGACGGCTACGCCAATTTCGCGGTCGCCGACCCGCCGCTCAAGCTGGTGCTGTTCGAGGGCTCGGGTGAACCCGGAACCCTGAACCACCTGGGCGTGGAGATGCCGACGACGGCCGAGGTGACCACCGCCACGCGGCGAATCGGCGAGGCGGGCCTCGAGCCCGGCGACGTGTCGCGCGATGTCTGCTGCCACGCCGAGCAGGACAAGGCGTGGGTGACGGGTCCGGACGACGCAGCCTGGGAGCTCTACACGGTCGTGGACGACGATCCGACGTCGGACTCCGCAGGCGGCGCCTGTTGCAGCGGGCCCGTCGCGGGCCCCGACGTCACCGCGGCGCGGTGATCCCGACCAAGCGGGCGGCGCGCGACGGCTGCGGGAACGTCCCGGCGTCACCGAACGAGGCGACGGAACCATCTGCCGACGCGATCCAGTAGCCCTCACCCGAGGTCGTCGCCTGGAGATCGACGACCGACACGCCGTCGTCGGCGGAGACGTCGCCCGCATTCACGGCGGAGCCGAGCGTGTGGACGCCACCGGACTCGTCGAGAACCCATGCTCCGGCACCGTCGGGGGTCGGCTCCAGCGCCACGGCCCGGCCGACCACCGGTGTCGTCACACTCCACCCGGAGCCGTCCCCGGCCTGCACCGTGCCGTCGGCCAGCAGCACGCTGAAGGAGCCCTCGGCGGTGGCCGCGATGTCGGAGACGCCTGTCACCGCGTCGGACAGGGAGGCGGGCCGTGTACCCAGCGCGTCGCCAAAGGCCGTCACCGCGCCGTTCGCCTGCGCGATCCAGTAGCCCTCACCCGACGTCGTGACCGCGAGCGCCACGACCGGGCTGTCGTCGAGTCGCCCCTCGAGCGACCCGTGGTAGTTGGCGTCGCCGAAGTCGAAGACGGCGCCGTCGGCCGTGACGATCCAGTAGCCGTTGCCCGCCGGATACGCCTCGATGTCGGCCACGGGGGCCGCGAGAGCGCGTCGCGCCGCCGATCCCAGGAAGCGCATGATCCCGCGGTCGTGCACCTGGCCGCCCGCGTCGGCGGCCCAGTAGCCGAACGGGGCCTCGTCGGGGGGCGGGGGTGGGGGAGGTGGCAGCGGTTCCGGTTCGGGAGTCTCCGAGGCCGGTACCACCTCGGGGACCGGTGGGGGTGGGGCGTCGGGCTCGAGCCCGGCCGACGCCAGCATGTCGGCGTAGACGCGCAGCACCTTCCCCGCGTACCCGGGATCGGTGGCCCAGTTGCCCCCACCCATCTCCTCCCAGGTCGGTGCGGCGCCCCGACGGTGAGCCGGGGGGTTCAGGAGACGCCCTTCCCCGTCGAGCACCTCGGCGTAGCCGTGCAGGAGCTGCATCTGCGCCCGCACGCCGGTGCGCGCGTCGGGGTAGCCGCTGCCCCGCCGACCGTCGTCGAACGCGCCGATCCCCGCGAAGTTGTTGTCCTCGGGCCGCACCTGCCCGCCCTCGGGGAAGTGCAGGTAGCCGGTCTCGACCATCGACTGGGCGAAGGCGATGTCGCCGCGCACACCTTCGACAGCACCCTCCTCGAGGAACAGCGCCACCAGCTCCGGGAGGTCGACGCCGATGCGCGGTGTGTGTCCGGTGGACACGTACCACGCGACGATCTCGTCGGTCGTCAGCCGGCTCCCACCGAGCAGCGGGGTCGTGGCCTCGTCGGCGGTTCCGGCGCCGTCGGGCGCAGGAGCGGCGGCGGCCGGCACGAGGGAGAGTGCCGCGAGGCAGCAGGCGACGAGCAGCGCCCGGGGCGCGTGGCGGCGGAGGAGCGGGCTGGGCACCCTCGGGTCATCGGCACGGCTGCACCGGAAGTTGAACGGCTGTGGGGGATGAATCGCTGGAACCTCTGGCGTGATCGGCGAGGACGCTCAAGTCGGGAGCACCGGGGGCCGAACACACTCGCATGTGGACAGCCCGCTGTCGCACCGCCGTGCTCGCTGTCGTGGCCGCACTCGCCCTCGGTGCGTGCGTGCCCAAGACCGTCCAGGGCCCCTTCGGGCCCATCGAGTGCGCCGAGCCCGACCTCCAGATGCCCATCATGGGCCAGTCGTGCCTCAGCCACGAGCAGCTCGCCGACTGGTACCGGTCGTCGGGCCACACGGCGAGACTCAACGGGGTCACGATCGAGGACCTCGCCTTTCTCTACCTGATGGAGGGCCACCGAGAGGGTGTGCGCGGCGACGTGGCCTTCGTGCAGGCCGTGGTCGAGACCGGCTGGTTCCAGTTCGGTGGCCAGGTGTCGGCGTCGCAGAACAACTACGCCGGGATCGGGGCGGTCGACGGCGGCGCCCACGGCGCGACGTTCACGGACCCGAAGACCGGTGTCCGTGCCCAGATCCAGCACCTGCGCGCCTACGCCGACTGGAAGGCGGCCCCGTCGACCCTCCACGCCCCTCTCGTGGACCCGCGGTTCCACTACGTGAGCCCGAAGGGCAAGGCGCCGCGGGTCGGCGGGCTCGCCACCACGTGGGCGAGCAGCCAGTGGTACGCCGACACGATCGTGCGCCTCTACGACGAGGCCGTGGCCTTCAACTCCTGAGTCGGGCGCTTTCGCCCGTCTACGGCGACCCTGCCTAGGCTCGGTGCCCGGTCGATGCGACCGGCCGACGCAGGGAGAAGCGCGTGGACGATCCGCGACAGTCATTCGATCTCAGCGGCCGGGTGGCCGCGCTGACCGGCGCCGGGAGCGGCATCGGGAAGGCGACAGCTCTCACACTTGCAGGGGCGGGAGCCTCTGTGATGCTCGGTGACATCGACGAGGCGGGCGCGCAGGCGACAGCCGACGAGATCATCGCCGGAGGGGCCGCGGCCGCGGTCATCCGGACCGATGTCACGCAGCGAGCCGACGTTGACGCCCTCGTCGACGGTGCAGTGAACGAGTTCGGACGCCTCGACATCATGGGCAACATCGCGGGCGTGCCGTACAACAACATGGTCGTCGACACGCCCGACGACGACTTCGAGCGCATCCTCGCGATCAACCTGAAGGGAGTGTGGTACGGGTGCCGGGCCGCCATGCGGGTGATGGCGCCCCAGGGGTCGGGCTCGATCATCAACCTGTCGTCGGGGGCCATCGACACCCCGGCCCCGACGCTGGCCGTCTACGGGATGGCCAAGGCGGCCGTGGCCCAGTTGACGAAGGTCCTCGCCACCGAGGCCGGCCGGTCGGGCATCCGGGTCAACGCCCTCGCACCCGGCATCATCGAGACGAACTTCTCGCGCCAGCACTTCGTCGACGACGAGGGCGAGGTCGACCCCGAGCGCCTCGAGAAGTACCGGACCAACTTCGGGCGGATGGCCCCGCTCCAGCGCGTCGGGACGGCTCAGGACGTCGCCAACGCCATCCTGTTCCTGGTGTCGGACGCCGCAGGCTTCGTGACGGGTCAGATCGAGCGACCCAACGGCGGGGTCGCCATGCCCTGGTAGTGGTCGACGATCCGGTAGACTGACGGCCGCGAGCAGGCGCCTTCCACGCGCGCTCGCGGGCCCTCCTCACCTCCGGTGTGTTTCGCATGCTGGGTCGGCGGGCCCCGGACCCTCCCAGAGAAGCGAGACACCATATGACCACCACCTTCGAGACGCTCGGCGTCTCGTCCGATCTCACGACCGCGCTCAAGAAACGCGGAATCACCGAGCCCTTCGACATCCAGGAGATGTCGATCCCCGACGGCCTCGACGGTCACGACATCTGCGGGAAGGCCAAGACGGGCTCGGGCAAGACGCTCGCGTTCGGTCTTCCGCTCCTGGAGCGTGTCGACGTCGCCGACCCGCACCACCCCCGGGGCCTCGTCCTCGTTCCCACCCGTGAGCTCGCCAACCAGGTCGCCGACGAGCTCCGACCTCTCGCCGAGGTCGTCGACCGTACGATCACCGCCGTGTACGGCGGCGTGTCGATCGACCCGCAGATCGACCGCCTCGAGGACGGGGTCGACGTCGTTGTCGGAACCCCAGGCCGACTCATCGACCTCATCGAGCGCCGCGAGCTGTCGGTGTCCGACGTGAGCGTCCTCGTGCTCGACGAGGCCGACCGGATGGCCGACATGGGGTTCATGCCGCAGGTCCAGAAGATACTCCGTGGCATCGAGTCGCCCCACCAGACGCTGCTCTACTCCGCCACCCTCGACCGGGCGGTGAATCAGCTCGTCGACCGGTACATGGAGGACCCGGTCTTCCACGAGGTCGAGTCGGCCGAGGTGACGGTCGACGCCATGGAGCACCTCTTCCTCCACGTCCATCAGATGGACAAGGTGAAGGTCGCCGCGGCGATCAGCGAGAGCGCGTACCGCACCTTGATCTTCGTGCGCACCAAGCGGGGTGCGGACCGCCTCGTGCGACAGCTCCAGCGCGACGGTGTGAAGGCGGGTGCCATCCACGGCGACCTCCGCCAGGCCGCCCGGGAGCGCGCCCTGAAGCAGTTCTCGTCGGGGAAGCTGCCGGTTCTCGTCGCCACCGACGTCGCGGCACGTGGAATCCACGTCGACGACATCGACGTCGTCGTGCACTACGACCCGGCCGAGGATGCCAAGCAGTATCTCCACCGCTCGGGCCGAACTGCCCGTGCCGGTGAGACCGGGGTGGCCGTGACGCTGTGTCTCTGGGACCAGGAGAACGACGTGCGCTTTCTCCAGCGGCGCCTGGGCCTCAGCCTCCCGATGACCGAGATCTTCTCCAACGACGAACGGCTCCACGATCTCCACGCGTGGGCGTCGGGATCCCCGGCAACGACCGACGAGCCGGAGCGAACCGGCTGACAGGAACCCGGTCGGCGCCGTGGTTCAGCGGTCGGCTCGACCCGGTGGGACGCCGACACCGACGCGGCGTCCGTCGCGGCCCCGCATGCTCGGGTGCTTGCGAACCCGTTCGCCCTCGGACTGACCTCCCGCCGACTGCACGACGTGGATCGTGCCGCGTCGCGCCGCTTCGGCCAGTTCGCGCCGACGTGCCTCGCGCAGGCGCCGACGCGCCATGACGGACCGCCGGCGCGCGAGGAGGAGGAAGAGGAGGGAGCCCGCGGCCCCCACGAGGATCCACACCCAGGGTGCGCCGGCGCCGTCGTCGGCGTTGCTGTCCTGTACGGTCGCACCGGCACCGTCGGGGTCGTCGACGCCCTGTTCGGCCGTCGGTGTCGGCGGCTGTACCCACTCGTAGCCGCGCACGGACGCGGCGAACGCCGCTTCCACGAGTGGCCGGAGTGTCGGCGGTGCGCCGCCGAGGAAGGCGGACCGCATGTCGTGGGTCGTGACGGCCACGGCCGGCAGCGTTTCTCCGATCCCCTCCGCAGCGGGCTCCGTGGCGAATCCCTGGTCGAGGAGCCGGGCGGCGTGTCCGTACGGGTCGGCCGTACCCATCACGACGGCGATCATCGTGCGACCATCGCGTTCAGCGGTGGCGATGAAGGTGTGTCCCGCGCGTTCGGTCGACCCGGTCTTGAGACCGGTCGCTCCGTCGTAGGTTCCGATCAACGTGTTCTGGCTGAGTAGCCGGTGTGGGACACCGTCGGGGCCGGTGAACTCGTAGGTCGGAAGCGGTGGCAACTGAGCCAGTTCGGGCACGGCCAGAAAGTTGCGGGCGGCGATCGCCAGGTCGTACGCAGAGAACCGGCTGCCCTCCCCGTGCGAGTAGACGCCGTCGTCGAGTCCGGCGGGATCGGCGAAGGTGGAGTCCTGCATCCCGTAGCGCTCACCGATGCGCTCGGCGTCATCGGCGAAGGAGTCGAGGTCGCCCGACACGCCCTCGGCCACAGCCCACGCCGCATCGTTGGCCGACACGATGAGCATCGAGGCCAGGGCGTCCTCGAGCGGCCAGACCTGGCCCTCCCGCATGGCGATGCGACGTGCAGGGCGACTCGCGGCGTCGGCGCTGACCGTGATCTCCGAGTCGAGGGGTGCCTCTTCGAGGGCCACCAGCGCGGTCATGACCTTGACGACGCTCGCGGGCGGGAGGGCCTCGTGATCGTTGTGGGCGCTGAGCACCGCGCCGGAGTCGGCGTCGACGAGGATCCACGCCTCGGGGTGGACGTCGGCGTCGTGCCCGTCGTGCGCGGCGGCGGTTGCCGTCGGAAGAGCGGCGAAGAGGAGAAGTGAGGCGGCCAGCGCCCTCGATCCGCTGAGCATGCTGCGTCAACGTTACGGGCGCCGAGATCGTGCCTCGCGGACCCGACTCGTCGGGTCACGGGCCACAATCGGTCGTTCGCCGGCATCGTGGGCGTGACAAGATCACACCATGAGCCGGATCAGCCGACGCGTCGGCGCCATCACCGAGTCCGCCACCCTGGCCGTGTCCGCCAAGGCCAAGGAGATGCGGGCCGCCGGCGAGTCGGTCATCGGGTTCGGCGCCGGGGAGCCCGACTTCGCCACGCCGCAACACATCGTCGAGGCCGCCGCCGCCGCGTGCGCCGACCCGGTCAACCACCAGTACTCACCGGCAGCAGGGCTTCCCGAGCTGCGCGAGGCGATCGCCGCCAAGACGCTGCGCGACTCGGGGCTGCCGTGCGAGTCGTCGCAGGTACTCGTGGCCAACGGCGGCAAGCACGCCGTGTACAACGCGTTCCAGGTGCTCCTCGACCCGGGTGACGAGGTGCTCGTGCCGGCACCGTACTGGACCACCTATCCCGAGTCGATCGCGCTCGCGGGCGGTGTACCCGTCGTCCTGCCGACGTCGGAGGCCTCCGGCTTCCGGGTCACCGTCGACGAGTTGGAGGCCGCGCGCACCGACCGGACGAAGGCACTGCTGTTCGTGTCACCCGACAACCCCTCCGGGGCGGTCTACCCCCCCGAGGAGGTCGAGGCCATCGGCCGCTGGGCGGTCGAACACGACGTGTGGGTCGTCACCGACGAGATCTACGAGCATCTCGTCTACGGCGACAACGAGTTCAGCTCGCTTCCGGTCCTCGTTCCCGAGATCGTCGACCGGTGCGTCGTCGTCAACGGCGTGGCCAAGACCTACGCCATGACGGGTTGGCGGGTCGGCTGGATGATCGGGCCTACCGACGTCACAGCCGCCGCCACGCGATTCCAGTCCCACACCACCTCCAACGTCGCCAACGTGTCACAGGTCGCCGCGCTCGCCGCCGTGTCGGGCGACCTGTCGGCCGTCGCCGAGATGCGGGAGGCGTACGCGCGTCGTGGCACCCGCATGCACGAGATGCTCACGAACATTCCCGACGTCGTGTGCCTCGAGCCCCAGGGCGCGTTCTACTGCTTCCCGTCCTTCCAGGCGGTGCTCGGCCGCACGATCGCAGGTCGGCCGGTGTCGACGACTCTCGATCTCGCCGAGATCGTCCTGGAGAAGGCGGGCGTCGCGTTCGTTCCGGGGGAGGCGTTCGGCGCGCCCGGCTACGGCCGGTTCACGTTCGCGGCCTCCGACGACGACATCACCGAGGGTATCGGGCGATTGGCGAACCTCCTGGGGTGAGAATACGATTCGCCCGCTTTCTGGTGGAGCGTACAGACGCTCCTCGAGCGAAGGAGGGTGCCCGTGGAAGCGATCGGGACACCGATGCGGAGATTCCTCGCCCTCGTGGCGACGTGTGCGGTACTGCTCGCTGCATGCAGCAGCGGTGACGACGATGGCGGATCCGACACATCGAGCCCGTCGGACGAGACCTCCGAGCAGACCGGGGACACGTCGGCGACGGAAGACACCGGTGACGACGGTGGGGAGCTCGACGAGTGCACGTTGCTCGAGACCTCCGAGATCGAGGCGGAGTTCGGCGGTCCCGTCAGCGACCCGATGGACCAGGGGTACCAGTGCCAGTGGGAGGTCGGCGAAGACCAGTCGCAGCCCGGGACGGGCACGATCTCCGTGTTCACGGGTACCGAGATCCCCGGCGAGTCCGGCCAGGAACGTTACGACAGCCTGCTCGACGCGGCGACCGATCCCGTGGAGGTCGACGGCGTCGGTGACGCGGCCTTCTACGAGCCGGTTTTCGGCTCGGTCACGCTGCTCGCCAACGACACTGTCGTGACCGTGCAGGCCGCGTTCCTTCCCGAGCCGGACGGCCAACAGGAGAAGGTGGAGAGCCTCGCCGGGGACATGGCCGATCGGCTCTGAGTTCCCGGTGTACCGGCGCCTAGGCTCGGCGCCGTGACGCGCGTGCTCATCACCGAGGAACTGGCCGACGGTGCCCTCGAGACCCTCCGGTCGGCGGGGCTCGAGGCGGATGTGCAGCTCGGGCTCGACCGGGCCGGCCTCCTGAAGGCCGTCGACGGTGCCGGCGCGCTCGTCGTGCGCAGCGCCACGCAGGTCGACGACGAGCTCCTGGCCGCCGGCTCCGACCTCGTGGTCGTCGGGCGCGCCGGAATCGGCCTCGACAACGTCGACGTCGAGGCTGCCACGCGTCGTGGCGTGATGGTGGTCAACGCGCCGCAGTCCAACGTCCTCTCGGCGGCGGAGCACACCTTGGCGCTGCTGCTGTCGCAGGCGCGCAACGTTCCGGCCGCCAACGCCGACCTCAAGGCGGGCCACTGGAACCGGAGCCGGTGGAAGGGTGTGGAGCTCCACGGCAAGACGCTCGGTGTCGTCGGTCTGGGCAGGATCGGGGTTCTCGTGGCGCAGCGGGCTCTCGCCTTCGGTATGCGCCTCACCGCCTACGACCCTTACGTGAGTCCGGACCGTGCCCGACAGCTGGGTGTCGAGCTCGTCGGCGACCTCGGTGATCTCGTGGCGGGTGCCGACTTCGTGGTGGTCCACCTCCCGAAGACTCCCGACACGGCGGGGCTCATCGATGCCGACGTGTTGGCCCGCGCCAAACCGGATCTACGTATCGTGAACACGGCCCGGGGTGGGATCGTCGACGAGGGCGCTCTCGCCGACGCTGTCGCCGAGGGCCGCATCGCGGGCGCCGCGCTCGACGTGTTCGCCGACGAGCCGACGACCGACAGCCCACTGTTCGCCCACGACACCGTCGTCGTCACCCCCCACCTGGGCGCGTCCACGACCGAGGCACAGGACAAGGCCGGGCGCACCATCGCCGATCAGGTCGCCCGGGCACTCTCCGGGGAGCTCGTGCCGTTCGCCGTGAACGTGGCCGCCACCGAGGTGGCCGAGACCGTCCGCCCCTTCCTCGGCCTCGCCGAGCGACTCGGTGGTCTCTTCACGGCCCTGGCCGACGGCGGCGTCGACTCGGTCGACATCAGCTACGAGGGCCAGATCGCCGACTACGACTGCGGCGTGCTCACCCTCGGCATCCTGCGCGGAATGCTGGCGCCGGTCGTCGACGAGCCTGTCTCGTTCGTCAACGCACCGCAGACCGCCGCCGAGCGCGGCGTGCAGGTGCGGGAGACGACGTCGTCATCGGCACACGACTACGTCAACCTGATCTCGCTGCGCGGAACCGCCGGCGGCGAGCCGGTCCACGTGGCGGGAACGCTCTACGGCAAGCAGGACGCACAGAGGATCGTCGGCATCGACGAGCACGTCGTCGATCTTCCGCCGTCGCGTCACATGATCGTCGTCCGCAACGACGACGTCCCCGGAATGATCGGTCGCGTGGGCACGATTCTGGGTGAGGCGGGGGTCAACATCGCCGACATGGATGTCGGCCGCACACCCGGCGGTGAGGCCGCACTCATGGCCATCTCCACGACGGTCCCGGTGACCGACGACGTTCTCGGGGTGTTGGGCGCCGAGCCCGGGATCATCTCGGCGCGCGGCATCGAGCTCGACTGAGCAACTACCTCTTGCTGGGCCGCAGGCCGGCCGCCTCCGCCGCCGCCGCATCGCGGTAGCAGACGTCGGCGTGCGTGCGGTCGTAGAACGCACCACCGGGCACGTGGAAGACGTCGCTTCCCGACGTCGCCTTCACTGGGTGCGACGCCGGGCACGTGCCGTCGTCGGGTTCCACGGTGTCGGGAACGCGCGGATCAGCGTCGTGCGCAGGCCCACCGGTGGAGAAGGGCTCCCGTGCCCCGTCGTCACTCGACAGGCGACGCCACAGGACGATACCGCTGGCCACGAGCACGCCGAGGACGAACACGCGTCGGAGAACACGCAGCGTGCGTCGCTGGACGTCCTGCAACGCGTCGCCCACGAGGCGGTTGAAGCTCCACCGCAACACCCGAACAACCATGGCCCGCCTCCCGTCGTTGATCCCGACCGTACCGAATGGCACGCCCGGGCCGTGTGGATGGGTCGGTCACGGCCGAATCGGGTTGACACCACGTGCGGCCCGTGCGAGCATTGGCGGCCCATGAACCGGAAGCAGACCGCCGCAGCCAGCACCCGCGACCTCCTGCTTATGTAGTCGCGGGCGCCCTTTCGGTGCTCGCGACGCAACCCCTCGTGCCGTCCGGCCGGGGGGTTTTTCGATGCCCTGACACCAGCCCCCACCCACGACCCACGGAAGAGAGAGAAACCGATGGACAGGGTCCAGATCTTCGACACCACACTGCGCGACGGTGAGCAGTCGCCGGGCATCTCGCTGGACACCGGCGAAAAGCTCGAGATCGCCGAGCAGCTGGCGCGTCTCGGCGTCGACATCATCGAGGCGGGTTTCCCGATCGCCAGCGAGGGCGACTTCGAGGCTGTGGAAGCCATTGCCACGTCGGTGCGTGGCCCCGTCATTGCCGGCCTCAGCCGCACCGGGCTGGCCGACGTCGACCGGGCATGGGAGGCCGTCCGGCACGCCGACAAGCCGCGGATCCACGTCTTCATCGCCACGTCGCCGATCCACATGGAGAAGAAGCTGCGCATGACACCCGACGAGGTGAAGGCCTCCGCCGCCGAGGGCGTGGCCCGCGCCGCGTCCTACACCGCCGACGTGGAGTTCTCCCCCGAGGACGGCAGCCGCTCGGATCCCGAGTTCATGTGTGACGTTCTCCGCGTGGCGGTCGACGCAGGTGCCACGACACTGAACATCCCCGACACGGTCGGCTACGGCGTGCCCGAGGAGTTCGGCAAGATCATCCAGTTCGTCCGGGAGAGCGTTCCCGGCGACTACGTCATCTCGACGCACTGCCACGACGACCTCGGACTCGCCGTCGCCAACTCGCTCGCCGGGGTGGTGGCCGGTGCGCGGCAGGTGGAGTGCGCCATGAACGGGATCGGCGAGCGCGCCGGCAACGCGGCGCTCGAGGAGATCGTCATGGCGATCAAGACCCGCCCCGACTACTTCGGCGGTGTGGAGACGGGTGTCCGGTCCCAGGAGCTGGCGCGCACGAGCCGCCTCGTGTCGCGTCTCACCGGCTACCCGGTCCAGTACAACAAGGCGGTGGTGGGCCGCAACGCATTCGCCCACGAGGCGGGGATCCACCAGCACGGGGTCCTGGAGGACCGCGAGACCTACGAGATCATCGACGCGTCCACCGTCGGCCAGGACGCCGTGCAGATCGTGCTCGGCAAGCACTCCGGCCGTCACGCCTTCCGCGACGCCCTCGAGAAGATGGGCATCAGCATCCAGGGCGACGCGCTCAACAGTGCGTTCGACCGCTTCAAGGAGCTCGCCGACCGCAAGGTGCAGATCACCGAGGCCGATCTCGAGGCCATCGTTGCCGAGGAACTGGGCCACGGCTTCTCGCACGGGTTCGAGATCGTGAGCCTCGACCTGGCGGGTGGCTCGTCGAGCACTCCGGTCGCTGACGTCGTGCTCTCGCGCAACGGTGACGAGGTCCGTGCGCGCTCGGAGGGCAACGGCCTCATCGACGCGGCCTGTGAGGCGATAGCGGCGGCGTGCGACGTGAAGGCGACGCTTCTGGACTTCAACGTCTCGTCGGTCACCGGCGGCGTCGACGCACTCGGCGACGTGGTCGTGCAGTTGGAGGCCGACGGCGTGAGGGCGTCGGGCCGGGGCGTGTCGACCGACGTCGTGGAGGCGTCGGCCCGGGCGTACCTCAACGCCTGCAACAAGGTGGTGCGGCTCAAGGGACGCGGTGGCGCCGAGAGGCGCGAGGTGGGCCCGTAGGTCCCTGCCGGTGCGAGGACCCGATCGGCGCGGAGCGGTACCGTGACGGCCATGACCAACGGGTCCGACCGCCGAGGCGCCGCCTTCTTCGACCTCGACCGCACGCTCATCCAGGGGTCGTCGGTCGTGAAGTGGGCGCTCGCGGCGTGGCGGGCCGGGATGCTCCCGGGCGCGCCCATGCTGGCGGCCCTGGTCAACGGCATCGCCTTCCGGATCACCGGTGGTTCCGACGAGCAGTCCCGCAAGGCCGTCGAGACGTCCCTGGAGCTCGTGGCCGGGGCCGAGAAGGCAACGATGCTCGAGCTCGCCGACGAGCTGGTCCCCAAACTCGTGTCGAAGGTGCGCCCGGAGTCGAACAACCTGTTGGAGATGCACCAGGAGGCCGGTCGGGACCGCTACATCATCTCGGCGTCGCCGATCGAGATCGTGGGCGCCCTGGCCGACCAGCTCGGCCTCGAGGGCGCCATCGGCACCGAGGCCGAGGTGGCGACCGACGGCCGCTACACCGGTCAGCTGTCGTCGCCGTGGATCTACGGGCCGGCCAAGGCGGCCGCCATCAACAAGCTCGTGGCGCAGAAGGGATACGACCTGCGGCTCTGCTACTCCTACAGCGACTCGTCGAGCGACCTCCCCATGCTGGAGATGGTCGGTCACCCGGTGGTCGTGAACCCCGACAGCGACCTCCACAAGATCGCCCGCACCCGCGGATGGCCGGTCGTGGAGTTCCGCAGCCGTGCCACCGAGGTCACGAAGTACGGGGTGCTCGGCGCCGCGGCCGGTGGGGGGATGGTGGCCTCCTACTATCTCGGCCGCCGCCACGAGCGCTCCCGGTAACTCTCCGCACCGGCTCCGCGACCAATCCGAGTAGTGCATTCGCGCTACTTCCGTCTGGATTCGTCCCGTCGACCTCACTCCTGGCCCCGCGCGGCCGATGGGACCTCCGACGGCCACCGGTCGGTGGCCCGAGGAGGACGGTCGTGCGCAGGGATCTACGGATGGGGACGGTCGGCGTGCTCGCAGCCGTCGCATCGCTCGCGCTCACGGTCGGATCGCCTGCGGCCGGTGCGGCTCAGGACATCGACGGCCCGTTCGACTACGGGACGATCTCGACCGGTGACGCTCCGTTCGCCACCGCCGGCAACACGGCGGGCAGGGTCGTCGGCTCCGGAGATCTCGAGGGGAAGGACCACGCCTACGAGTTCTTCGCCGACAGCCCTCCACAGCTCCTGGGTGAGCCGTCGGGCTACTCCGCCTCGGCCGCCTGGGACATCAACGGTGCCGGTCTCGTCGTCGGGAGCATGAGCGACGGCACGGGTGTCGATGCAGGCATCTGGGTTCCCGGTCAGGCGCCGGCGTTGCTTCCCCCTGTCAGCGACATGGAGGCCACGTGGGCGTTCGCGATCAACGACTCGAACGTCGTCGTCGGGTTCGGTAAGGGCGCGGGGGCCGACGAGCTTCATGCAATCCGGTGGGACGGACCATCGGGAACCACCCTCGACGACCTGGGAGCAGAAGCGGCTGTCGCGCTCGACGTCAACAACGCCGGGATTGCGGTGGGCTACGTCGGCGGGTTCGACGACGACGATCCGTTCTCCCCTGTTCTCTGGGAGCCCGGTGAGCCTGCCGTCACGCTTCCGACGCTCGGCGGAACGATGGCGATGGCGTCGGGCATCAACGACGCCGGAGAGGTCATCGGCCTGTCGACGACCGCCGGAGACGCCGAAATCCACCTCGTGCGGTGGACCTCCGACGGGCTCGAGGATCTCGGGGTACCCGCCGGCGCGCAACTGGTCATGTTCCCCGAGAACCCGAGGCTCATCGGTCCGAAGATCAACGGCAACGGCCACGGGAGCCTGGTCGCTCTCGTGGGAGGGGACGAGCCACTGCCGGTGGGGTATGTCTGGAGCGACGCCGACGGCTTCACCAGGCTTCCCGCGTTCCCCGGCGCGCAGCAGATCGCATACTCGCTCAACATCGACAACGCCGGTCGCATCGTGGGCGTCGCCATCTCGGCATCGAACGAACCGGTTGCGACTGTCTGGCAGATCGTCCAGCCCGACCCGCCTGCGCCGCCGGGCCCTCCGGCTCCGTCGCCGGATCCCGGTCCAGCCGGCGGTGACGGCGCGGGGAGCTCCCCGGCGGGCGGCACGGGCTCCGGCACCGGCAACACGGGAGCAGCAGCACCGACGCTTCCCGCCACGGGCTCCCGCGCGTTGCCGACCCTCGGATTCCTCGCGGTCGTGCTGACCGTCGCCGGATCGGCCATGACGCTCGGCGGTCGACTCACCGTTTCGCGAGTGCGACGGCGATGAGCAGTCACCGCTGTCTCCGGCCGGTCGCCCTCGCGGCCGTAGTGGTCGGCCTCGTCGCAGTGGGTCTCCCGAGGCCTGTGCGCGCGGCGGCTGAGATCGACCCGCCGGTCGACTACGGCTTCGTGACGCCCGGTGGCGCCAACCTGGCGATGGCGTCCAACGTGGCCGGTGATGTCGTCGGCTGGGTCGACGGCCCCAAGGCGTACCGCTTCTTCCCCGACGCATCACCGCAACCGCTGGGTGAGCCGGCAGGATTCGTCGGGTCGGTGGCCATCGACGTGAACGCATCCGGTGTCGTCGCAGGTTTTGCCGAGGATGGCAGCGATGCGCCGACCGCAACGGTTTGGGTGCCCGACGCGGCACCGTCGGTGTTGCCTACTCTTCCGGATCTCGATGAGACGGTGTCGAGGGGCATCAACGACCTCGGCACCGCTGTCGGGTACGGCCGCGACCTCGATGCGGACACATCGTCGGCACTTGTGTGGGACGGTGGTGGGGCTCCGACCGTTCTTGATCCCCTCGGGCAACCCGATGCAGGCGCCACGGACATCAACGCGTCGGGTGTCGTCGTCGGCTACGCCGGTGATGAGAGCGCGACCGACCCGTCGGTGCCCATGCTGTGGGCGCCCGGCGAGCCGGCCGTGGCACTACCCACACTGGGTGGGACCCGCGCCTATGCAGGCAGCATCAACGACGACGGTGTCGTTGTCGGCTTCTCGACGACTGCGGGTGACGCAGAGGTTCACCTCTTCCGCTGGACGGCCGCAGGCGGTATCGAAGACCTCGGTGCTCCCGCAGGTGCCACGCTGATGATCATCCAGGATCTCCAGTTCGTCGAGAACGCCCTCAACCCTGTTGTGAACAACTACGGGCAGATCGTCCTCGGTGCACTGTGGGCTCCGAATCTGAAGGGTTACATCCACACCGACGAGGATGGTTTCACGGCACTGCCTCCCTACGACGGGGCAACCGACTACATGTACGCCATTTCGATCGACAACGCGGGCCGGGTGACGGGTATGGCGGACCGTGGCGACGGCGAGTTCCCGGCGACGGTGTGGTCGGTCGACGTCCCCGTGCCACCCGATCCACCGGCTCCCGAGCCGCCGCCGGCTCCCGGGCCCACACCGGACCCGCCGCCGCCCGGTTCCGCGCCCGCCGACACGCCGGGGACCACGCCCACAGCAGATCCGACGGGTGGCTCCACGGGTGCCGGCCAGATCCCGACGCTTCCCGCGACCGGGCCGGCGACGTTGCCGGTGCTACTCGCGACCGCGGGCGTTCTCGCACTTGCCGGCTGTGCGATGACGGTCGGACGCCGGCTCACTCCGAGTCGGGTTCGGGTGCTGCGTCGAGAAGGGCCTGCGCCGCCACGAGGTCCTCGGCCCTGACCCACACGGGAGTCCCGCGCTTCGAGAACAGGGTCTGTGTCCTGTCCTCGAGCGGTCGGTGCTGGGCGGTGGCGATGATGCCGCCGGACTCGAGCAGCGACACGAGCATGTCGGCCTCGAACGGCGACTCCGCGTGGGTCACGACAACCGTCGGCTCGTCGCTGCGCGTGTAGACGACGAAGGCGGCGCGGAGCCCGAGCTCACGGATCTCCGGGGTCGTGCAGTCCGTGGCGCCCTGCTCCTCGAGCCCTGCCTTCTTCAGACCGTCGAGCTCCTCGGGTGCGGGCGGCCAGGGCGGCCCCTCACCCTGTGGCGTGCCCGGCGGGCGCAGGAACGTGACGACGAGGAGCTTTCCCCCCGGCTTCACCCACGACGCGATCGTCGCGCACACCTCGTCGCGCATCGACGGCGGTAGCGACTGGATCGTGAGGTTCTCGATCACCAGGTCGAAGGCACCCACCCACTCGCCCGGCGCGTCGAACAGGTCGTCGACGCTCCACGAGACCCCGGCGTCGGGGAAGCGCTCCCTCGCCCAGTCGACGGCGGTGGGGGAGGCGTCGAAGGCGGTGACGTCCCATCCCCGCTGCTCAGCGGCGACAGCGTCGTCGCCGAGCCCTGCGGCGACGACGAGTGCCCGTGCCCCGGGTGCCGGTGGGTTGTCGTCGAGCCATGTCCTGATGTCGTGCTGTGGCCGCAGCTGCGACCAGGGGACTCCCGCGGCGTCGCGACCCGAGGTGCGGTACATCGCGTCGAAGCGCCCGGCCAGCTCGGTCGTCCGCTGCGGGTCGTCCAGCTCGCCGGTGCCCCCCGGGCCAACTCCGTCGCTCACAGAGCGGACGATACCGTCACGTCGTCGGGAGCCAGGCGGGGCGTTGCGCCTCGTGGGCCGCGATGTCGTCGGCGTGACTGAGCGTGATGGCAATGTCGTCGAGGCCGTGCAGGAGGCGGTGGTGCGTGTGGTCGTCGAGCTCGAAGGGCTCGTCGAGGTCGATGGCGGGCACCATCACGCGACGGTCGGGGAGATCGATCACGATCTCCACGTCAGGGTCGCGGGTCACGATCTCCTGGATCCGCTCGACGACGCCCTGGTCGAGCTCGACCGCCAGCAGCCCGTTCTTGTGGCAGTTGTTGCGGAAGATGTCGGCGAAGCGCGACGAGATGACCGCGCGGAACCCGTAGTCCATGAGTGCCCATACGGCGTGCTCACGGGAGCTGCCGGTCCCGAAGTTCGGGCCGGCCACGAGGATCTCGGCGCCGGTGTGGTGGTCCTGGTTCAGCACGAAGTCCGACAGCTCACGCCACTCCGAGAACAGCCCCTCGCCGAAGCCCGTGCGCTCGACGCGCTTGAGCCAGTCGCTGGGGATGATCTGGTCGGTGTCGACGTCGGAGTGCTCGAGGGGCACGCCCCGGGCGGTGATCTCTGCAATGGGCTCCATCGTGGTTCCTTTCGTCGTCGCGCGGACGTGCCGTGGTCAGTCGAGATCGGAGGGCGCGGCGAACGTACCGGCAACGGCGGTGGCCGCCGCCACGGCGGGGGACACGAGGTGCGTGCGGCCCCCGCGGCCCTGCCTCCCCTCGAAGTTCCGGTTCGACGTCGACGCGCAGCGCTCGCCCGCCTCCAGCTTGTCGGGGTTCATGGCGAGGCACATCGAGCAGCCCGGGCCGCGCCACTCGAAGCCGGCGGCGGTGAAGACGTCGCCGAGGCCCTCACTCTCGGCCTGCTCGGCGACAGCGGCCGAACCGGGCACGACGAGCGCGCGCATACCGTCGCGGACACGACGGCCGCGTACCACGTCGGCGGCCGCGCGCAGATCTTCGATCCGGGCGTTGGTGCACGAGCCGATGAACACCGTGTCGACCGGGATGTCACGCATGGCCGTGCCCGCCGACAGGCCCATGTACTCGAGCGCCCGTTCCGCCGCATCACGCTGCGATGCGTCGGCGAACGACGACGGGTCGGGCACGGCGTCATCGAGGGTGATGGTCTGGCCCGGGTTGGTGCCCCACGTGACGCCGGGCACGATCGCCGTGCCGTCGAGCACCACCTCCTTGTCGAAGCCGGCGTCGTCGTCGGTGGCCAACGAGCGCCAGTCGTCGAGCGCCTTCTCCCAGTTGCTGCCGGAGGGAGCAAAGCGCCGGCCCTCGAGGTACGCGAAGGTCGTGTCGTCGGGAGCGACCATTCCGGCACGCGCCCCCGCCTCGATCGACATGTTGCACACGGTCATGCGGCCCTCCATCGAGAGGCCCCGGATGGCCGAGCCGCGGTACTCGATGACCGACCCGATCCCGCCGCCCGTGCCGAGTCGGGCGACGATCGCCAGCACGACGTCCTTGGCGGTGACGCCCTCGGGGAGGTCGCCGTCGACGGTCACGGCCATGGTGCCCGGCTGTTGCTGGGGGAGCGTCTGTGTGGCGAGCACGTGCTCCACCTCACTGGTGCCGATCCCGAAAGCGAGCGCACCGAAGGCCCCGTGGGTGGATGTGTGGCTGTCGCCGCACACGATCGTCATTCCGGGCTGGGTCGCACCCTGCTCGGGGCCGATGACGTGCACGATGCCCTGATTCGGGTCGCCCATCGCGTAGCAGCGGATCCCGAACTCCTCGCAGTTGGCGGTGAGGACCTCGAGTTGCCGGCGCGAGACCGGGTCGGCGACGGGGCCATCGAGGTCCGTGGTCGGGACGTTGTGGTCGGCGGTCGCGAGCGTCAGGTCGGGACGACGAACTGTTCGGCTTTCCATGCGCAGACCGTCGAAGGCCTGGGGCGAGGTGACCTCGTGAACGAGGTGGAGGTCGACGTACAAGAGGTCCGGTTCACCTTCGGCGCTGCGCACCACGTGGCGATCCCACACCTTCTCGGGGAGCGTGCGTCCCATCGTCGTCCCTCCCTGTCATTTGAGTATCTCAGATAGTGAGACTATAGTTTCGGACTATGGACACTCTACAAAGACGCGCGGTGGTGCGCCAAGCGGGGACCGCCGCCCTGTCCGACAGCGGTGTCGGCGTCGTCGACAAGAGCGTCGCTCTCCTCGACGTGCTCGCCACAGGACCCGCAAGCCTGGCCGAACTCGTCGAGGCCACCGGCGTGTCGCGTCCCACGGCACACCGTCTGGCCCGAGCCTGGGAGCACCACGGCCTCGTCGGTCGTGACGACGAAGGTCGCTTCCGCCTCGGCGCCCGGGCCGCGGCGTGGGCCGGGGCGGCCGGATCGGGCCCGTTGCTCGACGCCGCCCGCAGTGTTCTCACCGCCCTGCGCGACGCGACCGACGAATCGGCGCAGCTCTACGTACGCGACGGCAACAGGCGCATCTGCATCGCGTCGTCCGAGCGCCCGAGCGGGTTGCGCGACACCGTGCCCGTCGGCGCGTCGCTGCCGCTCGACGCGGGATCGGGCGGCACCGTCATTCGTGCCTTCTCCCTCGACCCGGGGGAGTCACAGGATCCCGACCTCCGTCGTGTCGTGAAGCGCGGATGGGCGGAGTCGGTCGCCGAGCGGGAGTCGGGTGTCGCCAGCGTCAGCGCGCCGGTGCTCCGGGACGGACGGCTCGTGGCGGTGGTGAGCGTGAGCGGCCCGATCGAACGGCTGGGGAGGACACCGGGTCGACGGTTCTCGGCACCCGTCATGGCGGCGGCTCGGGACCTCGAGCGCCGCGCCGGCCTCACCGGGCCGCGATGAAGCGCTAACGGCGGCGTAACAGGGCCGAAACACCGTCTCCGTAGCGTTGTCAGGCATGGACGTGGAGTGCGTCACGTGGCCGGCCGATGAGGAGCGGCTCCGGGGCCTCCGAAAGCGTGGCTGTCCGCGCCTCGTGCTCGTCGCACCGGAGGCCGAGCCACCGACCATGTTCGACTGCCTCGAGGACTGGGTGCGCCTCCCGTCCTCGGAGTCCGACATCGAGTTTCGCCGCCGCGGTGTCGAGGCACGCGCGCTCCGCCACGGCTCGATCCCGCACGTGAACGGTGACGGCCTGATCCGGTTCCGCGACTCGTGGGTCTCCCTGTCGCCGGTCGAACACCGCCTGGCCGGTGAGTTGGCGCAGCGGTTCGGCGCTGTCGTCGGACGCGATGCCCTGACCCGTCGCGCCTGGCCGGGCACCACCCCCAAACGCAATGCCTTCGACGTCCACATGCTCCGTCTGCGCCGGCGCCTCGAGCCGTTGGGTCTCGCCATCCGCACCGTCCGCGGCCGGGGCTACGTCCTGGAAGCCGCCTGATTTCCCTAGTGCGTCGATGAGGTGTATCCGGACCTGACTGACGCACCGGGGGTTGCGTGTCAGGCTGGGGGAGTGCGGATCGGCGTCGACACCGGGGGGACGTTCACCGATGTCGTGGGCGATGACGGCCGTGTGCACAAGCTGCCCTCCACGCCGGAGGATCCCGCCGGTGCTGTCGCCGAGGGCGCCGGCGCCGTGACCGGCGATGACCGCGCCGAAGTCCTCGCCCACGGCACCACCATCGCCACGAATGCGCTTCTCGAACGCCGCGGTGGTCGGGTGGCGCTGGTGACGAACCGCGGGTTCGCCGACGTGATCGAGATCGGCCGCCAGGACCGTCCCTCGCTGTACGACCCGTTCGTGGACCGTCCCGTGCCCCTGGTGGGGCGGGCGCTGCGCCTGGAGGTGGCGGGCCGCCTGGCCGCCGACGGGAGTGAGATCGAGCCCGTCTCTGTCGACGACGTTCCGGACATCCCCGACGAGGCCGACGCGGTTGCGGTGTGCCTCCTGCACAGTGACGTCGACCCGGCACACGAGAGGACGGTCGCCGACGCACTCGCGGCCCGCGGCCACGATGTCACGGCCTCCCACCAGGTGTCACCGGAGTTCCGTGAGTACGAGCGCACGGTCACGACCGTGGCCAACGCGTCGCTGCGTCCGGTGTGTCGTGACTACCTGCGCCGCGTCGACGATCTCGCCGAGCGAGCCCTCGTCATGACGTCGGCGGCCGGCCTCGTCCCAGTGGCGGATGCAGCGGAGTCGCCGGTCACGTTGCTGCTGTCGGGACCGGCCGCGGGCGTACGCGCCGGTGCCGCCGTGGCGGCGGCCGTCGGGCTGCCGGACGCTGTGACCTTCGACATGGGTGGGACCTCCACCGACGTGTGCCTCGTGCGCGGCGGTGTGCCCGAGCCTGCCGGAAGCCTCGAGGTCGGCGGCCTGCCGTTCCGTGTTCCCGCGCTCGACGTCCACACCGTCGGCGCCGGCGGCGGGTCGATCGCCGCCCTCGACCCCGGTGGTGCGCTCACCGTCGGTCCCCGGAGTGCGGGAGCCGTTCCCGGTCCCGCCTGCTACGGACGGGGTGGTGTCGAGCCGACGGTCACCGACGCCGACCTCGTGCTCGGACGTATTCCCGCCGACGGGTCCTTCCCCGGCCTCGACGGTTTCGACGGCGACGCTGCCGAGGCTGCTCTCCGCCGGGCGGGCGTGGATCCCCGGGGGGTCGTCGATGTCGTCGACGCCACCATGGCCCAGGCCGCACGCGTCGTGACGGTGGAGCGCGGTGTCGACCCACGCGACCTGGCGCTCATCGCCTTCGGTGGGGCCGGGCCCCTCCACGCCTGCGCCGTCGCCGACGAACTGGGCATGCCTACCGTCGTCATTCCCCCGAGAGCGGGGGTGTTCTCGGCCGTGGGGCTGCTGACGGCACCGCTCCAACGGGAGCTCGTCCGTTCCTGGGGCGCCGGTGGTTCGTCCGACGCGCTGCGTGCCGCGGCACGGGAGCTGTCCGACGAGGTGGCAGCGCTCGTGACCGAGGGTTCGGCGGGACCGCACGTCGAGGTCGCCTACGACTGCCGCTACGAGGGTCAGAGCCACGAGATCATGGTGGGCTCGCCCGACGACTTCCACGACGAGCACGAACGACGCAACGGGTGGAGCGACCCGACGACGCCCGTCGAGGTCGTGGCGCTGCGGGCCCGTGCCCGTGGCGATGCACCACTCGACGTGTCGGACCTTCCCACCGTGCACCGTGAGGCTGCGACGGGCCCAGCGGTCGTCGCCGAGTCGGACTGCACCGTGTGGATCCCCGACGGCTGGGATGCCGACGTCCATCCGACCGGTTCTCTCATCGTGATGCGTCCATGAAGCGCGCTATGCGGACCTCAGGGACGCATCAAACGGGGATCGACCCGGCGTCGTTGCAGCTGCTGATCTCGCGCCTGTCCGGTATCGCCGACGAGATGGGTGCCGTGCTGCGTCGCGGTTCCTTCAGCCCCAACATCAAGGAGCGCGCCGACTGCTCGGCGGCCGTGTTCACCCCCGACGGGGAGATGCTGGCCCAGGCCGAGCACATCCCGGTCCATCTCGGGTCGATGCCAGCGTCGGTTCTGGCGGCCATCGCGTCACCGGCAGGTCAGGCGATCCGCCCGGGGGAGCAGATCGTCCTGAACGACCCGCACAACGGAGGTACGCATCTCAACGACGTCACGATCGTCGCGCCGGTCTTCACGGGGGAGTCGGCGACCGACGAGCTCGTCGGCTGGGTCGCCAACCGTGCCCACCACGCCGACGTCGGGGGCGCGGCACCCGGGTCCATCCCACCCGACGCCCGCGACATCGTGCAGGAGGGCCTCGTGGTCCCGCCGGTGCTCCTCACCGACGACGTGGTCGCCCTGTTCGCCGCCAACTCGCGTACGGGTACCGAACGCGTCCGAGACCTCACGGCGCAACGCGGCGCCAACACCATTGGTGCCGCACGGCTCGCCGCCCTCGCCGGTGCACCCTTCGGCGACGTGCTCGCGCACGGCGAACGCCGGATGCGCGCCGCGCTCGAGGAACTGCCCAACGGCCTCTACGGCTTCGACGACGTCATGGACTCCACCGGCGCCGGTGACGATCAACGCGAGCCGGCAGCGGTCATCGTCGCCGTCACCCTCGACGGCGACGCGATCTGCTTCGACTTCACCGGCTCTGCGCCGCAGTCCGACGGCAACGTCAACGCGGTGCGCGCGGTCACCGAGAGCGCCGTGGCATTCGCCCTCCGGGTGGCGACCGACCCCGGGATTCCGGCCAACGGGGGAGCCATGCGGCCCGTCGATGTCGTCGCCCCCGACGGGACGATCATTGCCGCGCAACCCCCCACCCCGGTCGGAGCGGGGAACGTCGAGGTGTCCCAGCGGGTCGCCGACGTGTGCCTCGGGGCGCTGGCGCAGGCGGTGCCCGAGCGCGTGCCGGCGGCGAGTCAGGGAACGATGAACAACGTGCTCATCGGCGGCCGTGACCCGCGGGGCGGCGAGTTCGTCTTCTACGAGACGATCGCGGGCGGTCAGGGCGGGAGACCCGGCCGTGCCGGGATGAGCGGCGTGCACACGAACATGACCAATACCCGCAACACGCCGGTCGAGGCGCTCGAACGCGACTTCCCGGTGCGGGTGCGGCGCTACTCGCTACGCCGGAGCAGCGGTGGCGACGGCGAGTTCCCCGGTGGCGACGGTGTCGAGCGCGATCTCGAGGTCCTCGAGGCCGTCACGCTCTCGCTCGTCACAGAGCGCCGGGTCAGTGCCCCCTACGGCCTGAACGGCGGAGGCGCCGGGGCGACGGGAGAGAACTGGCTGCTCCCGGGAGGTGACGAGACACGGGGGGAGCGCCTGCCCGACAAGTGCACCGTGCACCTCGACGCCGGTGACGTGATCAGGATTCTCACACCCGGTGGTGGCGGCCACGGTCCCGGTCGTGCCTGAGAGGCGCAGCAGCGCAACCGCATTGTTGCCGTGGTGTTACCCGCCGGATCGGTCCGTGCGTCGCCACGGTGTGTGTGCAATAGTCCGTCCGCTTGCCGGACTCCCGGCTCAGCTTTGAGGATGTCCGACCCGACGAAGGGAACCACCCCGTGCGCCGATGGATGCCCGTTCTGATTGCCCTCGTCCTCGTGGCTGCGGCCTGCGACAGCGGCGGCGGCGAGTCCGATGTCCTTCCCGATGACGAGACGACGACGACCGAGGAAGACTCGTCGCCGGCCGACTCGCGTATCGACGACCTCTACAGGGAGTGTGAGGAGGGCGACGACGACGCGTGCGACGACCTCTACGCGGAGTCCGAGGCGGGGTCGCCGGAGGAGGCGTTCGGGAACAACTGCGGGGGGCGTGGCCTGCCGCCCGGTGAGGTCTGGTGCGGTCCCGAAAGGCAGGCCCAGCACAGGGACGAGCCGGCGCCGACGGAGCCAATCCCCGACGCCGGTGATCTCGAAGCCCAGGCCCGCGACGCGTTCGTCGAGTCGTGCACGGCGTCGGGTGGGGAGTCCACACCCGAACGCTGCAACTGCAGCTTCGACTACATCGTCGACGAATACGGCCTCGAGTTCTTCGAGACGGTGTCGCCGGACCTCGAATCGGTCGTCGCCGAGGCCGTGGCGTCCTGCGTCTGACACCCCCCGCTTCGCATCGACACGGAAAGGTCCGCCATGCGCCGTCTCCTGTTCCTCGTGGTCGCCGTCGCCCTCGTCGTGGGGGCATGTGACAGCGGCGGGGACTCAGAGAAGTCCGACGAGAACACCACGACGACCGAGGAGGGCTCCCCGGCCGACTCCCGGATCGACGACCTCTACGAGGCGTGTGAGGGCGGCGACGACGACGCGTGCGACGATCTCTACACGGAGTCGGAGGCGGGGTCGCCCGAGGAGGCGTTCGGGAACAACTGCGGGGGGCGTGGCCTTCCACCCGGTGAGATCTGGTGCGGCCCGGAAAGGCAGGCCCAGGACCAGGCGGGCGAACCCGACCCCGAGCCCGCACCAACCACTCCGGCTCCGCCACCGAGCCAGGACGAGCCGAACGAGGAGGGGGAGCTGCGAGAGGGCTTCATCGGCATCTGCCTCGACTCGGGCGGCGGCAGCCGCGGTACCTGTGAGTGCGCCTTCGAGTACATCGTGGCCACCTACGGGCTGCAGAGCTTCGGACCCGACGGCTCTGCCAACCAGGTGGAGGCCGTGGAGGCCCTCACCGCCTGCGGCGGCTGACCGAGCAGCGTGCCCGTAGTAGTCAGTCGAGGGTCTTGACGCTGACCAGTTCGACCTCGAGCGGTCTGCGCGGCCCCTCGTAGGTCACGACCTCGCCGGGAGTTCGACCGATGAGCGCCTGACCGAGCGGTGAGCTGGGTGAAACGACGTCATAGTCCTCGTGCCGCTCCTCGATGGAGCCCACCAGGTACGTCATCGTCTCGTCGGCGTCGCCCATGCGGATCTCGACCACCGTGCCCGGCGTGACGGTGTCGCTGTCCTCCACGTCGACGACGACCACGGTCTTGAGCATGGCCTCGATGTGACGGATGCGGGCCTCGTTGTGACCCTGCTCGTTCTTGGCGGCGTCGTAGTCGGCGTTCTCGCGGATGTCGCCGTGCTCGCGGGCCCGCTCGATCCACGCGGAGATCCGCTTACGTTCGGGGCCGCTGCGCTCGGCCAGCTCCTCCCGGAGCCGTTCCAGCGCGCGCGGAGAAAGGTGTGTTTCGTCCATGGAAGAAGTCTACCGGCGTGGCGGCGTCCGGCCGGACCGGGTTTCCCGTGCGTCGTCAGGCCCGCACGAAGAAGAGTTGGAACTCCATCTCGCCGTTGTCGTCGACGTCGACGATCCCCGCGACGTTCGGGGGGTCGATGCCGTAGTCGGCCATGACGATCGGGAGGGTTCCCTCGACGGCGGTGGTGCGACCGACGGCGTCGCTTCGCGCGGGCAGACTCGCCAGCTTCTCGTTCACGCGGTAGCCGACGACGGAGGAGTCCTCGGAGCCTGCGGGACCGACCTCCACGACCCAGTCGCCGTCGGGAGTGTCCACGGTGCCCGGCGCCGGCGATGTGCCCTCCTCGGTCGTCGGGGTGTCGGACAGCTCGAGGGGCGGGGGCGCGTCGTCGCGAACGAAGAAGTACCACGCGATCTCCAGGATCACGACGACCAGCACCGCGATCCCCAGCAGAAGAACGATCCGCAGGCCCTGGCGTACCGGTTTCCCCTTTGACCCTCGCCGTCGTGACCTGCGAAGATAGCCGTCCTATGCAGCGGACCCGGCGCGACGACACCCGCACCGTCATCGTCATTCCCTAGCAGGCGCCGCCCTCCGGCGTCTGCGCGACCGTCCACCTCGGTGGGCGGTTTTTTCTGTCCGGGGCCCTCTCGACGACTCCGGTCGCACCACACGACCAGCAGGCGAAAGCACCACGACATGACACACAGGATCGGCATCATCGGCGGTGACGGCATCGGTACCGAGGTCGTGGCCGAGGCGCGCAAGGTCGTACGCGCCGCGGGAGTCGACGTCGAGGAGACCGAGTTCGACCTCGGCGGAGCCCGCTACCTGTCGAGCGGCGAGGTCCTGCCCGACGACGAGCTCGAGGCGATCCGCGATCTCGACGCGGTCCTCCTCGGCGCTGTCGGCACGCCCGACGTCCCACCGGGGGTGCTCGAGCGTGGGCTCCTCCTCAAGCTCCGTTTCGAGTTGGACCAGTTCATCAACATGCGACCGTTCGTCGCCGAGCCGTCGGAGCTCAACGACGGTGTCGACATGGTGGTCATCCGGGAGAACACCGAAGGCTCCTACGCCGGCGAGGGCGGGTTCCTGCGCTACGGCACCTCCCAGGAGATCGCGACCCAGGGCTCGGTCAACACGCGTCACGGTGTCGAGCGTTGCGTCCGCTTCGCCTTCGAGCTGGCACAGGCCCGTGATCGCAGGCACCTCACCCTGGTCCACAAGACCAACGTGCTCACCTTCGCCGGCGACCTCTGGAAACGCACGTTCGACGACGTCGCCGCCGAGTTCCCCGACGTCGACACCGACTACAACCATGTCGACGCTGCGTGCATCTACTTCGTGTCGGATCCCGGCCGCTACGACGTGGTCGTCACCGACAACCTGTTCGGCGACATCCTCACCGACCTCGGTGGTGCGGTCTCGGGAGGGATCGGGCGTGCCGCGTCGGGGAACCTCAATCCCCACCGCACGGGGCCGTCGATGTTCGAGCCGGTCCACGGTTCCGCCCCCGACATCGCCGGAACAGGCACGGCCGATCCCCGGGCGGCCATCATCTCCGCGGCGATGATGCTGGAGTTCCTCGGCGATGCCGAGGCCGCCGCGCGGATCCGGGAGGCCGTGGCCTCCTCGGAGGACGTGTCCGGCACGACGTCAGAGATCGGCGACGCGATTGCAGAAAGGCTGTAGACGATGCCCATCGACTCCGTCGACAAGATCTGGATGAACGGCGAGTTCGTGGACTGGGACGACGCCACGGTGCACGTCCTCACCCACACGCTCCACTACGGCTCGGGCGTCTTCGAGGGCGTGCGTGCATACCCGACCGACCGCGGTCCCGCCGTGTTCCGCCTCACCGACCACATGCGTCGGCTCCACGACTCCGCGCACCTTCTTCACATCGACATCCCTTATTCGGTCGAGCAGCTGTGCGAGGCAGCGCGCGCGCTCATCCGCGTCAACGAGCTCGACTCCTGCTATCTGCGTCCCCTCGTCTACCTCGGCTACGGCGAGATGGGGCTCAACCCACTTCCGGCTCCGGTCGAGGTGAGCATCGCCGCGTGGCCGTGGGGGACCTACCTCGGTGAGGAGGCCTTGGAGCACGGTGTGCGGATGAAGGTGTCGTCGTGGCGACGCATGGACCCGAACGTCAACCCCTCGGCAGCGAAAGGGGTCGGGATCTACGTCAACTCGTCGCTGGCGAAGGTGGAGGCGCTCAAGGCGGGCTACGACGAGGCCATCATGCTCAACACCCACGGCCATGTGGCCGAGTGCACCGGCGAGAACGTGTTCGTCGTGAAGAACGGAGTCCTCGTCACGCCACCGTTGTCGGCCGGCGCACTCGACGGGCTCACGCGCGACTCCATCATGACCATGGCACGCGACTTCGGCTACGAGGTCCGTGAGGCGACGATGCTGCGCAGCGACCTGTACCTCGCCGACGAGGCCTTCCTCTGCGGTACAGCGGCAGAGGTCGTGCCGATCCGGTCGGTCGACGACCGGGAGATCGGTGAGCCGGGCGAGATCACGCGCAAGCTCCAGGAGACCTTCTTCGCCGTCGTGCACGGCAAGGTCGACAAGTACAGCGACTGGCTCGATCATGTCGATGCCTGACCGTTCGCGCCCGCTCCCCGAGCGCGTCGAGATCTACGACACGACGCTTCGCGACGGGTCCCAGCTCGAGGGGATCTCGCTCACCGTCGACGACAAGCTACGGATCGCCGAGCAGCTCGACTGGCTGGGTGTCGACTACATCGAGGCGGGGTGGCCGGGCGCCAATCCGAAGGACGACGAGTTCTTCCGGCGCGCACCCGACGAACTCAAACTCGAGCGCTCGCGGCTCACAGCCTTCGGCTCCACACGTCGGCCGAAGGGAAAGGTGGATTCCGACGACACCCTCCTCAGGCTCCTCGAGGCCGGCACGGAGTCGGTGTGCATCGTCGGCAAGTGCTGGGACTACCACGTCACCGGCGCTCTCGGCACCACACTCGACGAAGCCGTCGCCATGGTGGCCGACTCGGTCGCGTTCCTGCGCGGCGACGGCCGCGACGTCCTCTTCGACGCCGAGCATTTCTTCGACGGCTACCGCCACAACGCCGAGTTCAGCCTGCGGGTTCTCGAAGCGGCCGCCGAGGCGGGCGTGAACACACTCGTTCTGTGTGACACCAACGGTGGGAGTCTTCCCGGGGACGTCGAGGAGGCCGTGGGCGCCGTCGTCGACTACCTCGATGTCGCCGTGGGCGTCCACCTCCACGACGACGCCGGGTGCGGTGTCGCCAACGCCTTGGCCGGTGTGCGTGGCGGGGCCACGCAGGTGCAGGGAACGATCAACGGCTACGGCGAGCGCACGGGGAACTGCAACCTCACCACGATCATCCCGAACCTCTCCCTCAAGATGGGTGTCGCCACGATCCCCGAAGACCGTCTCGAGCGGCTCACGCCGGTGTCGCACCACGTCGCGGAGCTCGTCAACATCACCCTCAACCCACAGGCGCCCTACGTGGGCGCGTCCGCCTTCGCCCACAAGGCCGGACTGCACACGAGTGCCATCGCCAAGCGGCCCGACGCCTATGAGCACGTCCAGCCCGACACGGTCGGGAACGGAACACGCTTCGTCGTCTCGGAGCTCGCGGGCCGCTCCACCCTCGAGCTCAAGGCACAGGAGCTCGGCCTCGAGCTCGACGGGCCGCAGCTCTCGGGTGTCGTCGACAAGTTGAAGGAACTCGAGCACGAGGGCTTCCATTTCGAGGCTGCCGACGCGTCGCTCGAGCTCCTCCTCCAGCGGGCCACCGGCTGGGAGCAGCCGTGGTACCGGATCCAGTCGTTCTCGGTCAGCACGGACAAGCTGCCCGGCGACGACGGAGGTGCAGCGGCCGGCCACGGGAACTTCCGGACGCAGGCCACGATCAAGGTTGCCGTCGGTGACCGCACCGTCATGACGGCCGCCGAGGGCAACGGGCCGGTCAACGCCCTCGACGGTGCGCTGCGAGCGGCCATCGGCGACGACTACCCGGCGCTGCGGAATCTCCACCTCACCGACTACAAGGTCCGGGTCCTCGACACGTGGAAGGGAACGGGGGCCGTCACGCGGGTTCTCGTCGACACGACCGACGGCGAGACGACGTGGACCACCATCGGCGTGAGTGAGAACATCATCGAGGCCTCCTGGCAGGCTTTGTCGGACTCGATCGTTTACGGTCTGCTCCAGGCCGAGCAGCGCGTCGCACACGGCGCCTGAGGAGACACGCCATGGCGACCGACCCGTTCGTCGCCCCCCTCCGGGGGGACCAGCCCCGCCAGCGTCAGAACCTGGCGCCCGGCGTCGACTACCCGCCTGCCGAGATGTGGGAGGCCACGCGCGCCGGCGACCTCCGCGCGGGCCAGCCCAACGGACCACTGTTCGGGCGCCCGGGCCCCAACGTGGGATTCGCCGTGAAGTTGGCTCACCGCCACGCCGATCAGATGCGTCTCCTCGATCACGAGGAGACCGAGGACGCCACGTCGGTGGTCGCCGAGATCGCCATGGCCCGCGCCTCGCTCTTCGGGCGCGCGCCGACACTCCACGACATCCGGCATGCGTGCGTACTCATGGGCTACGACACCGCTCCGACGGGCAACTCGTTCGGCTGGCGCCTTCTCGCCGTGGGTGGGGCGCACCACGAGTGGGCGCTGCGTCGCCGGATCGTGAGCGCGGTGCCCGAGGCCCTGCTGCGTCTCGACCCCGACGAGGTCGGCGCCCACGCCGCAGACTTCCAGGCGGATCTCCGGCGTGCCCTGTCGGCCGTCGGCACCTGAACGGAGCACGCGCACCGTGTCGACCGTTCCCCGGGTTCGTTTCGCGCCCGCACCGACCGGGTCGTTGCACGTTGGTAGCGCCCACACGGCACTCTTCAACTGGCTCTATGTCCGCCACCACGGCGGAACACTCATCCTGCGTATCGAGGACACCGACGTCGCGCGGTCGCGCGACGACTGGGTCGACGCCATCGGTGAGTCGCTGTCGTGGCTCGGTCTGGACTGGGACGAGGGCCCGGTGCGCCAGAGCGCCCGGCTTGATAGCTACGTCGAGGCGGCGCAGCGGCTTGTCGCCGCCGGTCGTGCCTACGAGTGCTACTGCACCGGCGACGAGGTCCAGGCCCGGAACGAGGAGGCCCGCGCCGCCGGCCGGACACCGGGGTACGACGGGCGGTGTCGCGACCTGAGCGACGCCGACCGTGAGCGCCTCGCCGGCGAAGGGCGCGAGCGGTCGGTGCGGTTCCGGACACCCGATGAGGGACGGAGCACGTTTCACGACCTCGTGCGCGGTGAGGTGAGTGTCGAGTGGTCCACCGTGCCCGACTTCGTCATCCTCCGCTCCGACGGCAGCCCCGTCTTCTTCCTGGCGAATGCCGTCGACGACGCCGACATGGGCATCACCCACGTCATCCGGGGCGAGGACCTGATCGACTCCACGCACAGGATCCGCGCCCTCTTCTCGGCGCTCGGCGACGTGGAGCCGCCGCAGTACGCACACCTCCCGCTGATTCTCGGTGCCGACAAGGCGAAGCTCTCCAAACGCCACGGTGCCGTCGCACTCGAGGACTTCCGGGCGCAGGGGATCCTTCCGGAGGCGATGTTCAACTACCTGGCACTTCTCGGCTGGACGACGGACGACGACAGCGAGGTCATGGGTCGCGACGAGATCGTGCGCACGTTCGACCTCGATGGAGTCACACAGGCTCCGGCGGTGTTCGACCCGAAGAAGCTCGAATGGATGAACGGCGAGTACATCCGGGCGCTTCCGCTCGACGATCTCGTCGAACGGCTCAGGCCTGACGCGCAGGGGCGTTTCGGTGCCGCCTTCGACGACGAGACGTTCCGTGCGGCCGTGGCGATCGGCCAGGAGAGGGCGGTCACGACCGCCGCGCTCCTCGACCAGATGAGCTTCCTGTTCGTGCGCGACGATGACTTCGTCGTCGCTGACGAGTCGTGGGACAGGCTCGCCGCGACAGAGCGGGTCGGCGACATCCTCGACGCCGTGATCACGTATATCCGAGACTGCGACTGGACGGTCGAGGCCCTCGACCTCCGGGAGGTCCTCGCCGAGCTCGATGTCAAGCCCCGGAAGGCGATGCCCGCACTCTACGCGGCGGTCGAGGGTCGCCACGCCGGCCTTCCGCTCTTCGACTCCCTGCATCTGCTCGGTCGGGAGACGGTGCTGGCCCGGCTTCGTGCGGCACGCGCGAGACTGGAGCAATGACCGGCACCTCCACGGTGGCGGTGCCCGAGTCGGACGCGGCCGGACACGTTGCGCCTGCTCGTCCTCGCCGCCGGTGGCTGCGAATCCTCCTGTGGTCGACACTTGCTCTCGTCACGATCGTGTTCATCTACTTCGCCGTGACGTTCTTCCAGGTGTGGCGAGCCGCCCGCAGTGACGGTGCACGACCGTCGGACGCCATCGTCGTCCTGGGTGCCGCGCAGTACGACGGTGTGCCGTCCGACGTTCTGGCCGCGCGTCTCGACCACGCCATCGATCTGTACGACGACGGGATCGCGCCGACCATCGTGGTCACCGGCGGGAGCATGGAGGGTGACCGCTTCACCGAGGCCACGGCGGCGGCCGACTACCTCCATGCCCACGGTGTGCCCGAGGAGGCGATCCTGCGCGAGACAACGGGCCGTTCCTCCTGGGAGTCCCTCGCGGCGTCGGCGCGAATTCTCGAGGAACGCGGCCTCACGTCGGTCGTGTTGGTGTCGGATCCCTTCCACTCGGCGCGTATCCAGGGGATCGCCGACGAGCTCGGCCTCGATGCGGTGACCTCGCCGACACAGACGAGCCCGATCACGGGCGCCGCCGAGTGGCGCCGGCTCGGTACGGAGACCGTGCGTGTCGGTGTGGGGCGGATCATCGGTTTTCGGCGCCTGATGCGTGCCGAGCCGGTCGGGGATCTGGTTCCGGGACTCGCTATCCTGTAGCGGCTGCCCGAGGCTTCGGCCCCGGGCGGTTCTGTCGGGGGTGGTGTAATTGGCAACACAGCAGGTTCTGGTCCTGTCGTTGGGGGTTCGAGTCCTCCCCCCCGAGCCGGCGTTTCTCCGGCACTGACGAGCACACGACCACTCACAGGGCCCCGTCGTCTAGCGGCCCAGGACGCCGCCCTCTCAAGGCGGAAACGGGAGTTCGAATCTCCTCGGGGCTACCAACCGACGTTCGGGGCGGACCGTCACGGTCCGCCCCGCGTCGTCGTTCACGCTCTGCTCGCGGACCATGGGTTCCTCGCTCGGCACGCTGCGGAGCCGCCCCGGAGATCCAAGGAAGCGTCGGTACTCGACGGTGTCCGCGGTCAGGCGAGAAAGGGGACGAGACACCCGTACGTCAGGCACAGCAGAACCCCTTCGCGACGGGTCACCGTGTGGCCAGTCACCATGACCGCCAAGGCAACCGCGGCGACACCGATGGCAGCGATTGCGCCGAATCCAGTGAGTGAGCTGTCGCCAACCCCGGGGCCTCCGATGAGTCCGATGGTGCCGCCGACGACCAAAGCATTGAACAAGTTCGATCCGAGCAGGTTCCCGACGATCAGGTCCGTTTCACGGCGCCGGGCCGACTGCAGCACGGTGACCAGCTCAGGCAGTGACGTGCCGACTGCCACGAGTGTCGCACCGACGAAACCTTGGGAAAGGCCTGCCCGGTCGGCGACCTCCGTAGCTCCCCACAGCAGTACCTGGGCCGCCGCCAGCGTCCCCGCCAGGCCGGCAATCATCCGAACGGTCTCGACGCCGAGCCGATGGGTTGCTACCTGTGCGAGTTCGTCCACCTCGGTACCGAGAGGGTCCGGACCAGCGCGCCGCACGATCACGATCACGGCAGCTGCCATCGCGACGACCAACACCATCCCTTCGGCGCGGCTGACGCCGCCACCCTGGACCGCCACGCCGAATCCTGCGGCTGCGGCGAGCGTGATGGGTGCCTCGAGCTTGACCGTGCGGGAATCCACGACCAGCGGCACGACGATGGCACCGAGTCCCAGGATGAGAGACAGGTTGACGATGTTGGACCCGACCACGTTCCCGACTGCGATGGCCGGCTCGTCTCGCCACGCTGCCAGGGCTGAGACCAACAACTCCGGGGCGCTGGTACCGAAGCCCACGATCACGACCCCGACGACCAACGCCGACACGTTGCGGATGAGGGCGACCCGCGCCGCTGCGAGAACGAACTGATCCGCCGCAACCGCCAGGACTGCAACGCCGACGACGAGCGCCACGACCGCGATCAGCACAGAGCAGTACCTCCACGACGGACGGACGATCGCCGTTCGTAGGACGCTACTCCGCGAGCGCGCGAAATGACTGCGGGATTCCCTGGCGCCCGCAGGTCTGTCACTCGGGCTCTCTTTTCACTCGTTGGGCGGCCCTTCCCTCGGCTCCGGCCCGTGAACGAGACGACTCCGATTGCTGCAATCGCGAGGCCTCGCAGGACGATTGCTCAGATTTTTTTTGGCACCCTCCTGGGACTGTTTCGACGTGCCGGACTCTGTGGAAGCACCGTCGATTCTGATCGCTCTTCATGTGAGCGGGAATTCGTCGCGCCTCGGACGCAATCGGTCGCCTGTCCTTGTCCGCTGCCCGCGCATCGCGCGTCGTCGCAGGTCAGAGGCGTGTTCGCGGTGGTGTGCCGCGCCGAGGCCCGCCCCGATGCGGTCGACGGTTCGAGCTCGGGCAGCGGTGGTTGGCGTTGCCCTCGTGCGCACCGACCGCACGTCGGTGCGACACGCACGGCGCGCGTCGGCGTCGCGCTGATCGACGTGGATCCGGGGGAATGCTTGACCTCGCGCGCGAAATACGTTCTCATTTTGTGAACAGTTGTCGTACGGCGGAGGTTGGTGTGAACAAGGCAGAGCTCGTCGACGCGGTCAAGGACGCCGCAGGACTGGGCAGCAGGAGCGAGGCTGAACGTGCGGTGAACGCCCTCACCGAGGTCGTCACCGCGGCGGTCGCGCGAGACGACAAGGTCTCGTTGCCCGGCTTCGGGTCGTGGTCACGGACGGAGCGCAAAGCGCGCACCGGTCGTAACCCGCGGACCGGAGAGCCGGTGGACATCCCGGCGTCCAAGGGCGTGAAGTTCTCGGCCGGAGCCGGATTCAAGAAAGCGGTGAACGGCTAGAAGGTGTCGGGACGCCGGCATTCGCCGGCCCGGTACACAGAGGGTGCAGAGCACCCACGAAGGGAAAGGTGGTGACGGTGCCTCCGGCTAAGAGAAAGAAGGCCAGGAAGCCTGCGAAGCGCAAGCCCGCCAAGCGCAAGCCTGCGAAGCGCAAGCCCGCCAAGCGGAAGCCTGCGAAGCGCAAGCCCGCGAAGCGCAAGCCCGCGAAGCGCAAGCCCGCGAAGCGCAAGCCCGCGAAGCGCAAGCCCGCGAAGCGGAAGGCGAAGAGGAAGCCCGCGAAGCGCAAGCCCGCGAAGCGCAAGGCTGCGAAGCGCAAGCCCGCCAAGCGCAAGGCTGCGAAGCGCAAGCCCGCCAAGCGCAAGCCCGCCAAGCGCAAGCCCGCGAAGCGCAAGCCCGCGAAGCGCAAGCCCGCGAAGCGCAAGCCCGCGAAGCGCAAGCCCGCCAAGCGGAAGCCTGCGAAGCGCAAGGCTGCGAAGCGCAAGGCTGCGAAGCGCAAGCCTGCGAAGAGGCGCCGTCGGTAGATCCGGCGTCGTACGTCGAGACGGAGGGGGCCTTCGGGCCCCCTCCGCCGCGTCCGTCGCCGCGTCCGTGGGCGGTCTCCCGGCGAGTTTCCGCTCGTGTCACAGGTCGTCGATGCGGTGGAACTCCTCGGCGGGCGACCCACCACCTGCGTCGAGCGCGACGCTTCGGACCTGCTGTTCGAAGGCGGCGATCTCGGCGTCGGGATCAGCGTCGATGCCCATCGTCGAACGCCACTGGCTCCGGTGTGCAAGGAGTGCAGCCGTCTTGCGGGCGAGCATCTCGTCGGTCGCCGGCTCGCTGTGGTTCGGCGCATCCGGTTCGAACAGGAGCAGAGTGTCCGGTCGGTGCGCCGCGAGGCCGCCGGGCTCGATCTGCTCCGGGTGGAAGGTGCTGTCCCGTGCAGCGACGAGCCCTTCCACGGTGAGCGTCCCCGCGTGCCGGTGGTCCGGGTGCAGCCGGTAGCGCTTCCACGGATCGTGGCCGAGGAGCACCTCGGGCCGATGGCGCCGGATGGCCGCCGCGACGAGGGCCCGTTGTTCGCGTCCGCTCTCCAGCTCGCCGTCGACCTCACCGAGGAGCTCCACGGTGTGGATGCCCAGGATCTCTGCTGCCGCGCGCTGCTCGTCGGCGCGAGTGCGAACGAGCGCCGAGCGGTCCGTGGTCTCCCATGTGCCCTTGGAGCCGTCGGTGAGAACCAGCAGCACGACCTCGGTCCCTGCGTCGCTCCAGCGCGCCAGGGTGGCCCCTGCACCGAACTCAACGTCGTCGGGGTGCGCCCCGATCGCCAGAGCGCGAACCGGTGGGTCGAGGGGGCGTCCGGGAAGGCCGGCTGTCATCGGCTCCCCATCGTGTCGAGGTCCTCGGGGAGGTCGACGTCGAACGCGAGCTCGGGGTCGTCGACCTGCAGGAACTCGAGGCCGTGGCGGTGGGCCTCCGCCCTGTGCCGGGTGAAAGACCCGGGCCCGTAGGAGAAGCGGAACTCCAGGGTGCTCGGGAGGCGCAGGACCGGCGTCCCGTCGTCGCGGTGGCTGCGAACTGCGGACATGGTGTTGTTTCCGGTGTTCTGTGCACGGAGGACGGGCGTCAGGGTCCGTGCGTGTGGGAGATCGGCGTGGGCGATCACGAGGTCGCAGAAGTCGCGCTCGACGGCCCACGAGCAGGCCGCTGCCGCGGCGGCGTCGAGCGATCCCGGGTCGGGGAGGAGTTCGGCATCTACCGAGCGGGCCCACCGGGTCACGTCGTGGTCGGAGGACACGACGACCACCGGAAGGGATCCGGCTGCGTTGCGGACGCGTTGCGCCATGGTGCGCACCAGATGCTCCCGCTCGACGTGATCGAGGCGGTCCGCCAGACGACCCTTGCCCGAGCCGAAGGCACGCAGTGGTATCGCGACGCCGGTGGAGGGGAGGTCGTGGCGCATCGGCGTGCGTATCCTACCGGGGGTGGAACCGCTCTACTCCCTGGCACGGAACGTCTTCTGGGGCCCACTCACGTTCGGGCTCCGGTGGACCATCGAGGGTGCCCACACGATTCCGGAGCACGGGCCGGTGATCCTGGCGTCCAACCACACGTCCTACCTCGACCCTCTGGTCCTCGCGTTCCTCGCCGACCGGCGGTACCGCCGTGTGAGGTTCCTCGCCAAGGAGGAGTTGTTCGACAAGCGCGGCCTCGGTCCGCTGTTGAGGGGTGTGCGGCAGATCCCTGTGCGCCGTGGCACGTCTGATGCCGCGGCGGCGCTGCAACCCGCGGTCGACGAATTGCTTCGTGGTGAGTGCGTGGCGGTGTTTCCCGAGGGGACGATCTCTCTCGATCTCGATCCGATGCCCGGCAAGACGGGTACGGCACGACTCGCCCAGGCATCGGGGGTGGCGGTCACGCCGGTGGGTCTGTGGGGTGCCCACCGCATCCTGTTCAAGGGCCGCAAGCCCGACTGGAGGACGGGAGTGGCCGAGGTGATCTCGGTCGGCACGCCGGTGAGGATCCACCCCGCCGAGGACGTCCACGATGCCACCGACAGGGTGATGGCGGCGATTGCCGCCGAGGTGTCGCGGGCGCGTGACCTCTACCCGCAGGCACCCGCCACGGGTGAGGACGACTGGTGGGTCCGCCCGCCCGAGACCGCGCGGCTGCGGAGCTGCCGCCATGAGGAGACGGCATGAAGGTCGGGGTCGTGGGGGCGGGTTCGTGGGGTACGGCGGTGGCCGGGATCATCAGCGACCATGCCGACGTCGTGCTCTGGGCGCGTCGCGCCGAGGTCGCCGACTCCGTGAACACCGAGCACGTCAACGCGGCGTACCTCCCTGATCTGCAGTTGCCCGAGTCCCTCGTCGCATCGACGTCCCTGGAAGCGGTCGTACGCGACGCCGATGTCGTGGTCATGGGTGTCCCGTCGCACGGTGTCCGCGACGTGCTCACGAGTGCCCGCGAGTGGGTGGGCCCGTCCACTCCGGTGGTGAGCCTCTCGAAGGGGATGGAGCGTGAGACGAAGCTCCGCGGCACTCAGGTGATCCTCGAAGTCCTGGAGGGTCACGACACCGACTCGGTCGGTGTCCTCTCCGGCCCGAACCTGGCACGTGAGGTCGTGGCCGGTCAGCCGGCCGCGTCGGTCATCGCCATGGAGGACGAGTCGATCGCCGCTGACCTGCAGGGCCTGTTCATGACGCCGACGTTCCGCGTGTACACCAATCCCGACGTCATCGGCTGCGAGATCGCCGGCGCCCTGAAGAACGTGATGGCGATCGCTGCGGGCATCGCATCCGGCCTCGGCTACGGCGACAACACGATGGCGGCACTTCTCACCCGCGGATTGGCGGAGCTCACACGACTGGGTCTGGCCGCCGGGGGCCACGCCATGACCTTCGGGGGCCTGGCCGGCGTCGGTGACCTCATTGCGACCTGCACGAGTGAGAAGAGCCGGAACCGCACCGTCGGCTACGAGTTGGGGAAGGGCCGGTCGCTCGACGAGATCACGTCGTCCATGAACATGGTCGCCGAGGGCGTGAAGTCCACGGCCGCCGTGCTCGAGCTCGCCCACGACCACGACGTGGAGATGCCCATCGCCGAGCAGGTCGGCGCCGTGCTCTACGAGGGTCGCGAGCCCCAGGACATCGTTCCGGCACTCATGCTGCGTGAGGCGAAATCCGAGGCCCATGGCCTCGCGGAGGCCCGCCGGCACCGCGACGCGTGACGGCCGCTCCGGTCAGGGTGGGCACCCTCGGAGGGGATGCCCAGGTCGAGGTCGACACCGTCGGTGGTGTCACCTTTCGAGGCCCCCCGTACCGCCTCGACTGGTGGATCGGCGCCGACGACCGGTGGCGCGAGCCCGCACGGGAGGTCGCGGTCCGTCAACACCTCGATGGTGGATCCCCGGTCGTGGTGACGTCCGTGCGCGTTCCGAGCGGTGATGCGGTGCAGACGGTGTACGCGACGGGCGCCAGCGTCGTGATGGAGATCCACAACGACTCCCCGGCCCCGTTCGTGGCGGCGCTCCTGTTCTCTCCCGGCGTGTCCGGCACACCTGTGTCGGCGGTGCTCGATGACACGCGCCTGCTCTTCGACGGCGAGGTGGTCGCGCGTTTCACGAATGCACCGTCGGCGGTGACGGAGGCACCGGATCGCGACGCAGTCCGGGTGATCGTGGTCGATGGCGTGCCACCCGGGACGCTTCCGGTGTCGGGGGCGTCCCCCGAGGTCGTCGCGCTGTTCCCGGTCGCCCACCGCGCGCGGACCCGTGTGGCATTTCCGCTCGGTCGTGGTGCAGAGCCGGCTGCCCCGACCGCGCTCGATGACAGCACCGCCGTGGCGCGGGGATGGGCGAAGCAGCGGGAGCGGGGCCTCAAAGTGGAGTGGCCCGACCCGTCGTGGGATCCCGTCGTCAACGCCGCCCGCTGCGATCTCCTACTCCGTGGCTCGTTGCCGAGACCGACGCCCGAGGAGGTGGCGGCCCTCGAGGACTGGGGCCACGACGACGAGGCCGTCGCGGGGTGGGCCCGACTCGGGTTCCGAGGTCGCGCGCGTGCACGTCGACGACCGTGGTCCGAGGCCGGGGCCGGCGCGCTCGTGTCCGAGGTCGAGCGCCGGCGGCGAGAGGTGTCGCCCGTCGTCACCTGGGAGGACGGGCCCGCCGCGTTCCTCCTGGCGCTTCGGGCACTGCTCGGTCGCGAGCGCAGCGGCGGGGATGTCGAGCTCCTCTCCGCCCTCCCGTCGTCGTTTCTCGGAGGCGATCTCACGGTCACGGGGCTCCCCACGCGCCGAGGCCCGGTCTCCTATGCGCTCCGGTGGCACGGCGCCCGTCCGGCTCTGCTCTGGGAGGCGCCGGAGGGGATCCGGCTGCGGGTACCCGGGATCGACCCCGCGTGGCACACCACGGCGGCGTCGGGAGAGGTGCTTCTGGCGGCGCCGACGGCGGTCGGTGGGGCCTCAGGCGAGGCGGAGAGTGATGATCTCGCCGGCTCCGACGGCCACGGGTGATCGGAAGGACGAGACGACCTCGTCGCGGAGGCTCACGACGTCACCCGACACGGCCCGACCCGCGCGCTCGATGTGGCAGGTACCCGCCGTGCCGGTGGGATTGAAGACGCGCAGGACGGTCGAGCCGTCGCGGGTCGTGAGGGCGGACACCTCGGCCCCGGTGACCCGGAGGAGCTGTCCCTGCGGAGGGCGGGAGCGTCGCACACCGTCGCCGGGAACCCGCTCGAGCGGCACGAGGAACTCGTCGGCCGCCCCGTAGAGGTCGGCGTCCTCCCAGCGGCCCCGGTGGGGGAGGAGCGCGTAGTCGGCGTGGACACGTCCCCGGAGCTGGGGGCCCTCCAGGGGATCGGGTGGCCCTGCCGGATTGGGCCGCAGGATGGGCTCGAGACGGGAGAGATAGCCGGTGCAGCGGAGGAGCGTCAGAGCGATTTCGCGACCGTCGTCGACGATCTCGTACTCCAGGAGTCCGTCGTGGAGCAGCGCCAGGCCACATTCGCCGTCGGAGGCGTCGACGAAACGTCGCGAGGGAAACGTCGGTAACGGGAACTCGTGTGGCCCACCCTCCGGCGTGAGCCCGCGGTGGACGACCGCGAAAGCACATTCCGCGTCGGATCCGTCGACCGCCGCCGGCAGGGGTGCATGAGCACGCAACCGGTGGTCGCGGCAGCGGTTGTCGAACTCCGTGTGGACCCGCAGGAATCGCTCCCCGGCGCGCAGCTCGTACACCGTCTCGACGTGGACCGTCTCTTCGTGGTCGGTTCGTGCCTCGCACCGCCGCTCGTCGCCCACCGCAGACGCCGGCCAGCGGTAGGTCGCATCGACACGGATCCTCGCCCGGACGGGGCCCTCCTCGAGCACGGTGACCGCGAGGTCTTCGGGTCTGTCGACCAGTCGATCCTCCGTCGGCGGTGAGTAGTTGTAGGTGTCGCCGCCGTCGCCGCCGTCGACCAGCCGGTGGGCTCCTTCCACCTCGACGCCGTCGGGTGTGCGCAGCGCCACGGTGCCATCGACGGAGTTCACCGTGGCCGAGAGAAGATCGTTGGCGAGCGTTGTGCCCCGAGTCGCCACGCCCCCGTCGGCCGGGTCACCGGTCCCGATGGTGTCGACGCCGAGTGTCGTCCACCCGTAGCCGTCGACCGGAGGCACACGGACGACGACCCGCACCGCCGGAGCGCGAAGCATCCGGATCCGGAACGTCGTGTCGTGGGCGGACCGGGTGGTGAGCTCGTCGCGGAGCTCGTCGAGGCTGACGGTGTCGTCGTCAGGACCGGCAGCATGGAGGACGACGCTGACCGTTCCGTCGGGCTCCTCGGATGTCTCCACCCGGCCGATACGGGTGCCGCGGAACTCAGGCCCACGCATCGCCTCGACGACCCACAGGATCTTCGTACCGGTCACCGTCGTGGAGAACGCCTCTCCGCCGATCTCGTCGACAGTCTGCGTCGGGAGGGGTGTGCCGACTGTCGCGACGACGCGGAACGGCGCGGTTCCCGGCACCGTCATCTCCACGACCCCACCGCGCGATCGTGCGGTGGGGTTGAGGACGACGGTCGACCCGCTGGGTGCGTCGACATCGGTCGCCAGGCTGCGACGTGCGCGGCTGGTCACACCCTCGGCGATCTGGCGTGCCTCCTGGTACCGGACCCTCACGGCCTCGACGACCTCGTCGCTGCTGCACGCACACGACGAGTCGTGGGCGGCGTTGAGGATCAGCTTTCGCCACGCCAGGGTGAGTAGTCGGTCGGGATGGTCCGCATCCGGGAGCAGCAGCGCGGCCAGCGGTTCTGCCCGACGCTCGAGTGTGCGCTCGGCGGCAGCCGCCAGCTGGTGGACGTCGACGCGGTTGGAGGCGACACCCATGAGGATGTTGGACCGGGCACCCGACCGCAGCTCCCCGCCCCACTCGGGAAGCCCACTCGTATCGCGACCGTCGAGGTATTCGGGCAGCGAGGTGACCTCGAAGCGGAACGGCGTGTCGAGAGCGTTGGCGTCGGTGACCACGCGGCCGAGCCATGGCTGTGGGAGCTGGTGGTCGGTTCCGTTCATGAGGAGCATGTCGCCGTTGTCGGCGTGGCCGGCGTCACCCAGCTCTGCGGCGTAGCTGACGGCCCGGGCGACGAGCCCGGAGGCGTCGTCGGGGATGTCGCGCCCGTTGGAGTACGAGCCGTAGAGGAACGCCGCTCGGACCGATGACCCGTCGGGGGAGTGCCACACGAAGGCCGTCCGGTCGATCGCCGAGGGCACACCGCGCCACACGACCGCGTGCTCGAATCCGGCGCGATGGAGGATCTGGGGCATCTGGGCGACGTGCCCGAACATGTCGGGCAGGTAGCCGACCTCCATCGGCCCCCCGAGGTCGGACGCGCGGTGGATCCCCGCCTGGAGATCACGGATGATGGTCTCGCCCGAGACCATGAACTCGTCCATGAGGACGGCCCACGGACCGATGCTGAGGCGCCCCTGCTGGACGAGCGCGCGGATGCGGGCCTCGTTCCCGGGGCGGATCTCCAGGTAGTCGTCGACGACGGCCGTCTGGCCGTCGAGCATGAAGCGTCGGTACGACGTGTCAGCCTCGAGGAGGTCGAGCAGCTCGTCGAGGAGTCCGACGAGACGGAGACGGAACTCCTGGAACGGCGCATACCACTCGCGGTCCCAGTGCGTGTGCGCCACGATCCCCACGATGCGACGTGGTGTGTCGGCCACGTTGCCTGATGGCGAGTCGGGAGCGTTCACGCCGGGCAGCATACGGCCACCCTCTCGCGACGGTGCTGCGCAGCGGTTCCCCTACGATGAGCGGGATGCGGGTCGTGGTGGGCTCCGACGAGCAGGAGCACGTGGTGGACGTCGTGGTCGACTACCTGAGGGGGCTCGGGCACACGGTCGATCTCGTCGGCCCGCCCGGTGGCGGGACCGAGCAGTGGGCCGAGGTCGGACACATCGTCGGCCGGCGTGTCGCCGACGGGACGGCCGACACCGGCGTGCTGTTCTGCTGGACCGGGACAGGTGCATCGATCGCCGCCAACAAGGTTGCAGGCGTGCGCGCCGCCCTGTGCACCGATGCCTCGACAGCGGAAGGCGCGCGGAGGTGGAACGACGCCAACATTCTCGTGATGGGACTACGCCTCACCAGCCCGACGAGTGCACGGGAGATGCTCGACGCCTGGCTGTCGACCGGTCCGGAGCCGACCGAGGCCGACAACATCGCGCGGGCCGAGCATCCCGACGCCTGACGCGCCTAGGCTCCTGCCATGCCGACTTACGTGATGCTCTCCACGATCGGACCCGACGGCTGGGCGACCATCCGGGAACAGCCCGATCGGATCCACGCCGTCAAGGCCGAGGTCGAGTCGAAGGGCCTGAAGGTCGTGGCCCAGTACGCGCTCATGGGCCAGTACGACTTCCTCAACGTGATCGAGGCACCCGACGAGGCGACCATGGCCGAGGCAGCCGTCGATCTCGCCGCCCGCGGCACGATGAGGTCGACCACGCTGCAGGCGATCCCCGTCGAGGACTTCGTCGCAGCCCTGGAGTCCGTCTAACCGCTGGGCCAGCTTCCCTTTGTTCGCCTCGGGCGGTGCAGGATACCTGCACCGCTGATCCTCGGCTCAGTGCCACCACATGCGGTTGCGGCGGTCGTCGATGCGCACATCGTCGGCGGGGAAGAGTTTGGGGAGAACCGACCCGTCGGAGCGCCTCCGCACACGGTAGGACGGGGACTCTCCGTTCTCGCCCACCACGTCGACGATCTCGAAGCCGCGTGCGAAGCGGTTGTCGTAGGTGGACCGGACCTCGACGCGGCTGCCTCGCTCCATGCGCCGCATCGTATCCGCCGCGCCTCGCGCCACCGTGCGGGGATCAGGAGCCCGGGCCCGGTGGGTTGCTAGTTTCGCGTCGTGGCAACGTCGGGTCCGACGCTTCGGGTCGAGAACGCCTGCCGGCGCGACGGCGACACGGTCATCTGCGGGATCGACGAGGTCGGCCGCGGCGCGTGGGCGGGCCCGGTCACCGTCGGCGCGGTCGTGGCGGCGCCGGAGCGGCCCCGGACCCTTCGCGGGGTTCGCGACTCCAAGGATCTCGATCCTCGACGTCGCGCTGAGGCCGACCACGCCGTCCGGGCGTGGGCGCACGCCGTGGGGATCGGTCACGCCTCGCACGCGGAGTGTGACGAGTTCGGCATGACCGAGGCGCTGCGTCGTGCCGGCACCCGTGCTCTCGCCCAGGTCGCCGAGCAGGGTCACGAGCCCGACAGAATCCTCCTCGACGGAACCCACGACTACCTCCGGCTGGGTGGGCGCGTCACCACGATCGTCCGGGGTGACGCCACGTCGCTGGCTGTGGCGGCGGCGTCGTGTGTGGCGAAGGTCAGTCGTGACGCCCTGATGGAGCGGGAGGCCGTGCACTACCCCGTCTACGGCTTCGAGGGAAACCGGGGCTACCCGGCCCCTGTGCACCGCAGCGCGCTCCTGGCGTGGGGCCCGAGCGCGATCCACCGTCGCTCGTGGATCTTCATGGAGAGCCTTCCCTGGCGGGACCTCGCCCCGCCGCCCGGTCGCCTCTTCGTCTGATCCCCCGACCGCCACGTACAGTCTCGGCCCATGGGACAACAGATCACCGTGCAGGCACGCCGGGGATCCTCTCCGGAGATCCGGATCTTCGATCTCAACCGGAGCCTCACCGGCATGAAGATCGAGAGGTACGCCTCGGCTGACGATGTCCGCGGGCGGCGCCCTCCCGACGTGCTGGCCGGTCGTCTCTTCGAGCTCGGCGCCGATTCGGTCAGTGTCTACTCCAACGCCCTCACGGTCGAGGCGCCGGCGTCGCGGTGGGCCGATCTCGAGCCACGGGTCGTCGACACCGTCGAGAACCTCTTCGGCTACTACGGCGACGACGCCGGGTGGTCGCCCGAGGCGCTCGGCACCGCGACCTCCGGCGATCCTGCTCTCTCCGACGCTGCCGACGACGCCGAACGCCCGGACGGCGACTGACCGGCGGTCGGCCCGGCGCTATCGGGCGCCGATGTAGTCGCGGAGGGTCTCGGTCTCGTCGCGTAGCTCCTCGACGCGGTGGCGGACGACATCGCCGATGCTGATGAGTCCGCACAGCCTCCCGTTCTCCACGACGGGGAGGTGGCGGCGTCGTTGCTCGGTCATCACGGTCATCACGTGTGCGACGGTGTCGTCGCGGGTACAGGTCGTGACCGGTGAGCTCATGAGCTCACTCACAGGGGTGGTGAAGATCTCGTCCCTCAGCGTCGGGAGTGCACGCACGATGTCGCGCTCCGAGAGGATGCCCTCGGGCGTGGTGTCGTCGCCCGAAACGACCAGGGCGCCGATGCGGTGCTCCTCGAGGAGAGCGAGGGCTTCGGACACCGGGCGGTCGGGAGCGATCCGGCAGACGTCGTGGCCCTTGACCTCGAGCACCTTGTCGACCTTCATCGATGCTCCCTTCGCCGGTCCGGCCGACCGGGCCGGACCTGCCTGACACCAGTCAACCACCCTGGGCGGCCACGGTGGGGCAGCCCTCTTGTGAATCGAACATACGTTCGATACGGTGAGGGCGTGGCTCTCCCCGATGTTTCCCCTTCGTGCCCCTCGCCCCCCTCGCCGTTCCTTCCCCACGAACAGCTCTCGGCCCGGGAGCGTCTCCGCACGGTGGCCCGCAGCGTTCGTTCCACGGTGCTGGCGGGTGAGCGCGTGGTACCGGTGGCCGACGGGTGGGAGGGCCTTCTGCCCGGAGGAGGCCTGCAACGCGGGTCGGTCGTGGCGTTCGACGGCCCACCCGGTCGCGGGACCACCTCGCTGACGCTTCGGGTGCTCGCCGCGGCCACCGCGGCGGGGGAGTGGAGCGCGTTCGTGGATCTCGGCGGAACGCTCGGTGGTGTGGCCGCCGCCGGGGCAGGCGTGTCACTCGACAGGATGGCGGTGGTGCGCGGCGTGGCCGTCGACCAGTGGGCGACAGTGGTGGCGTCGCTGGTCGACGGTGTGTCGGTGGTCGCCGCCGAGGTGCCGTCGCGTCTTCGACACGCCGACGCCCGACGCCTCGTGGCCCGGGTCCGTGAGCGTGATGCCGTTCTGCTCGCCGTGGGCCGGTGGCCGGCGGAGGCCGCGGCGACACTACGTGCCGAAGGTGGTCCGTGGTCCGGCCTGGGTCGGGGAGAAGGTCTGCTGGCCCGACGGAACCTCACGGTCGCGGTGGAGCACCGGGGCGCCGCCCGCACCGTGGCACTCGCGGGATGAACATCCCGAGCAGGATCCTGGGGAGCGAGCGGCAGGGAACGGGGTGAGTGCCGAGAGAACCTGCTGTGTCTGGTGCCCCGACTGGCCGGTGGTGGCCTGGCGGCAGTCCGATCCGGCGTTGTCGGACCGCCCGGTCGCGGTGCTCGAGCCGGCCACCGGGGCCCCGGTGGTCCGCGCTGCGTCGCCCGAGGCGCGTGCCGAGGGTGTGCGCCCCGGGCTGCGCCGTCGCGAGGCCGAGAGCCGGTGCCCGGAGCTGGTCACCGTCGACGTCGACCCGATGCTCGAGGCACGCGCCTTCGAAGCGGTGGCTCGGGCCGTGGAGTCGGTCACACCGCGCCTCGTGCTCGACCGACCGGGCCGTTGTCTGTTCCCCACGCTCGGACCTGCGCGCTACTTCGGAGGCGACGAAGCGGTGGCCACGCAGGTGGTGGCCGCGGTCAGTGCCACCGGTGTGCCCGACGTGCGCGTCGGTGTTGCCGACGGGGCCTTCGCCGCTCTCCTGGCCGCGCGCGGTCCCGGACCCGGCTCGGTGCGCGTGGTGCCGCCCGGCGGGTCTCCCGACTTCCTCGGATCGTGGCCGGTCGGGGTTCTCCGGCTGGCGGGGTCTTCGCCCCCTGGCTCCGGTGCATCCGAGCCCGTGGCCCTGGCCGATCTGCTGGTCCGCCTGGGGATGCCCACGCTGGGGTCTTTCGCGGCCCTGTCGGCGTCGGCGGTGGCCGGGCGGTTCGGCGCCGCCGGTCGGTCGGCCCACCGGCTGGCCCGGGGCCTCGACGAGCATCCACCCGCTCTCACGCAGCCTCCTCCCGACCTGAGCGTCGACGAGGAGCTCGACCCGCCAGCCCAGCGTCTCGACGTGGCGGCGTTCGCCGCCAAGACCCTGGCCGGCCGTTTCAGCGCCCTGCTCACCGACCGTGGGCTGGCCTGCACCCGGGTCGTCGTGGAGGCCGAGACCGAGCACGGCGAGAGCCTCGCCCGCTGCTGGCGCCACGACGGCGCCCTCGACGCCACGGCCCTGGCCGACCGGGTCCGCTGGCAGCTCGAAGGATGGTTCGCCGGCACCCCGTCGGCGGTCGACGTGCCCGACCGGCGGGCCGCTCAGGACGCCGCTGCCGAGGCCGACGTGCTGGAGCCGGTCACGGCGGGTATCACCCTGCTGCGTCTCGCGCCCGACTGCGTGATCCCCGCCACCGGTCGTCAGCTCGGTTTCTGGGGCGGTGACCCTGCCGCCGCCGACCGGGCGGCCCGGGCCTTCGCCCGCGTGCAGGGGCTCGTGGGGCCCGCAGCCGTCGCCACGCCCGTTCTCCAGGGTGGACGCTCACACGCCGAGCGGGTCCGGTGGGTGCCGTGGGGAGAGCCACGCGAACCGGCGCGTCCCGACCGACCGGCAGGTGGCGGCCCGCACGGCGACCCTGCCGCCGGCGACGGCCCCACCTGGCCCGGGCGTGTTCCCGACCCGGCGCCGGCCCGTGTCTACGACCCACCGCGGTCCGCCGACCTGCTCGACGCCGACGGTGTTCCCGTCACAGTCACCGGCCGCGGGGAGTGCCACGCCCCACCGGCGTGGATACGCAGCGACGTGCTGGCCGACGGGACCAGTGGAATCGTCGCCTGGGCCGGACCGTGGCCCGAAGACCTCCGATGGTGGGACCGCCTCACGCGTCGGCGCCGTGCCCGCTGGCAGATTCTCACCGACGCCGGTGTCGCCGCCCTCGTGGTCGTCGAGTCGGGCCGTGCCGCCCTCGAGGCCCTCTACGACTGACGTCACTCCCTCTCGCCACCCTCTCGCCGAGATGGTGCACTCGTGTTGCCATACGCAACGGGACTGCACCAACCCGGCGACGGTGGTTGTCACAGGTTGTCGCTACCGTCGGCCCCGCCGCGAGAAGGCGGGCTCATGCCTCTCCTGTTCCCGTATCCTGTGGAGGGAGTTGCCATGGCCATCGACGAACGCAGCCGCCATGACCTGTACGTCAAGCTCGAGCAGACCCTCGGCGCCGCCGAGGCGTCGACGCTGATGGAGCATCTACCGCCCGTCGGGTGGGCCGACGTCGCCACCAAGCGCGACCTCGACGTCTTCGCGACCGAGCTCCGGGCTGAGATGTCGGAGCTGAGAAGTGAGTTGCGCGGTGAGATGTCGGAGTTGCGCGGTGAGATGTCGGAGCTGAGAAGTGAGTTGCGCGGTGAGATGTCGGAGCTGCGCGGTGAGATCGGGGGAGTGCGCGGCGAGTTCAGCCTGGAGCTCGCCAAGGCCGTGCGCACGATGGTGTTCGCCAACATGACCATCGCCGTGGCCGCCGTGGGCCTCGCGTTCGGAGCCGCCCAGATCACCTGAACTGCTCTTGCTGTATCGAACACATGTTCGATAGCCTGACCGCCCCCTTCGGCGAGCAGGTGAGGCAGGTGAGCGGCAGTGGGTGGGGCCGGGAACGCCGGGAGCACCACCGGCTACGCCGAGCTGCACTGCCACACCAACTTCTCCTTTCTCGACGGCGCCAGCCATCCCGAGGAGCTGGTCGACGAGGCACACCGTCTCGGGCTGGCCGCCCTGGCCGTCACCGACCGAGGACGAACTATCGCAACGGCACCCGGCAGAGGTCGTTGTCGACCCCCGCTGGTGATGTTGCGCTGGCGATCCCGAAGCTGCGGGTGGGGTCCTTCTTCCCGAGCCTCCTGGAGCCCCGCCGCCGGGTTGATCGGGCCCTGTGGGCGGTGATCATGTGCGCCTACATCTCCGGGACCTCGACCCGGAAGGTCGACGACCTGGTGCGGGCCTTGGGCTGCGACTCGGGGGTGTCCAAGTCGACGGTGTCGCGGATCTGCGCCGGGATCGACGAGGAAATCGCCGCGTTCCGCTCCCGGCGCCTCGATCACATCGCCATGCCGTATGTCTACCTGGACGCCACCTACATCAAGGCCCGCCACGACCACCGGATCGTGTCCCGAGCGGTGATCGTGGCCACCGCCGTGACCGCGAATGGCGACCGGGAGGTGCTGGGCGTCGACGTCGGCGACAGCGAGGACGAGGTGTTCTGGACGGCGTTCCTACGCACCCTCAAAGACCGAGGCCTCAGCGGGGTGCGGCTGGTGATCTCCGACGCCCACGCCGGCCTGAAGGCCTCGATCGCCCGCGTGTTCTCCGGTGCCACCTGGCAGCGCTGCAAGGTGCACGCCATGCGGAACATTCTCGCCACCGTCGGCGCTGCCCACAAAGAGATGGTCGCGGCGACAGTCCGCACGATCTTCGCTCAGACCGACGCCGAGGCCACCCGCGGCCAACTCCGCGAAGTCGTCGGCCTCCTCGAACCGAAGTTCCCCGACGCGGCCGCCATCCTCGAAGACGCCGAGCCCGACGTCACCGCCTATGCGACCTTCCCTCGGAGCCACTGGCGCAAGATCGCCTCCACGAACCCTCTCGAGCGGGTCAACAAAGAGATCAAGCGCCGCTCCAACGTCGTGGGGATCTTCCCCGACGACGCCGCCGTCATCCGCCTCGTCGGTGCCGTCCTCATCGAGCAACACGACGAATGGGCCGCCAGCGAACGCCGCTACCTCTCCGAAGCCTCCATGGCCCAGATCGACCAACCCCAGGAGGTGACCACAAGCCCCGACACCAACGAACTCACCGCCGCATAAGATCAGCGGCGGACACCGAGAGCCACGCTCTCATTTCCACCACCCGGCGGGACGCCGCCCACTCGTGTTGCCATAGGCAACGGGACTGCACCAACCCGGCATGCTTCGCTCTTGCTGTATCGAACATGTGTTCGATAGCCTGACCGCCCCTTCGGCGAGCAGGTGAGGCAGGTGAACGGCGGTGGGCGGGGCCGGAAACACCGGGAGCACCGGGTACGCCGAGCTGCACTGCCACACCAACTTCTCCTTTCTCGACGGCGCCAGCCATCCCGAGGAGCTGGTCGACGAGGCACACCGCCTCGGGCTCGCCGCCCTGGCCGTCACCGACCACAACGGCCTCTACGGCGCCGTCCGCTTCGCCGTGGCCGCCCAGTCGGTCGGGCTCCCCACCGTGTTCGGCGTAGAACTGACGTTGTCGGAGGGCACATCCAACGTACGTCAGCGGGTTCATGGCGGCGTGGTGAACGGCCCCGAAGGGGGCGGGGCCGGGTATCCCGGTCCCGCAGTGAGCGCGCCCGAAGAAAACGTCGACTCCCTTCAGGACCGCTCGTTGCTCAGCCATGAACGCAGTAGCTCCCGGGACGTGTGCCCTTCCATGTCCTCATCGCATCTGGTGGTGCTGGCCGAGGGGCCGGTGGGGTACGCCCGCCTGTCGAAAGCGCTGAGCACGGCACAGATGGCGGGGGAGAAGGGTGCGCCGGTCGCCACCCTCGCTGGCCTCGTCACCGGCGCGCGGGAGCCCGTACACCTCCACCCCGAGGTGAGCAGGGCCAACGACCACTGGTTCGTGCTCACGGGCTGCCGCCGGGGAGCGGTGCCCACCGCTCTGGCCGACGCAGGGCCCGCTGCCGCGCGCCGTGAGCTCGACCGCCTCGTGGAAGGGTTCGGCCGCGATCGCGTGCTCGTGGAGCTGTGGGACCACGGCGACCCTCTCGACCGTGCCCGCAACGACGCCCTGGTGGCCGTGGCCGCTGCCGCACGTGTGGAGGTCGTGGTCACCAACAACGCCCACTACGCCATCCCCGGGCGCCATCGGCTGGCCACGGCGTTGGCGGCGGTGCGGGCGGGACGCTCCCTCGATGATGTCGACGGCTGGCTGCCCTCCACGCCGTTCGCCCACCTGCGCAGCGCCGCCGAACAGGAGCGTCGTTTCTCCCGGTATCCGGGTGCGGTGGAGCGCACTGTCGACATCGCCCGCGCGTGCGCGTTCGATCTGCGGATCGCCGTGCCGAACCTCCCCGACTACCCCGTTCCCGACGGCCACACCGACATGAGCTGGCTCGCCGAGCTCACACGCCGCGGTGCAGCCGTCCACTACCCGGCGTCCCATTCCGACCACGAGAAGGCGATGCGCCAGATCGGCTACGAGCTCGGCGTCATCGAGGAGCTGGGGTTCCCCGGCTACTTCCTCCTGCTGCACGACATCGTGGAGTTCTGCCGCCGCCACGACATCTACTGCCAGGGCCGGGGCAGCGCCGCCAACAGCGCGGTCTGCTACGCCCTCGGGGTCACCAAGGCCGACGCCGTGGCGCTCGGCCTGCTCTTCGAGCGTTTCCTGTCGCCCGAGCGTGACGGACCGCCCGACATCGATCTCGACATCGAGCACGAGCGCCGCGAGGAGGTCATCCAGTACGTCTACGACCGCTACGGACGCGACCGCGCGGCGCAGGTGGCCAACGTCATCACCTACCGCCCCCGTTCGGCGCTGCGCGAGATGGCCAAGGCCGGAGGCCTCTCCCCGGGGCAGGCCGACGCCCTCACCCGGTGGCTCGACCGGTGGGCCGGCCGGGAACAGCTCGACGAGCTGACCGAAACCGGTGTGGCTGCATCCGACGAGCCGGAGGTACCGGTCCCCGAGCTGGTGGTCGATCTCGCCCGGGAGGTGCAGGACTTCCCCCGCCATCTCGGGATCCACTCCGGGGGCATGGTGATGGCCGACCGGCCGCTCGTGGAGTGCGTGCCCGTGGAGTGGGCGCGCATGGAGAACCGCTCGGTGCTCCAGTGGGACAAGGACGACTGCGCCGCGGCCGGGCTCGTGAAGTTCGACCTGCTGGGCCTCGGGATGCTCACGATGCTGCACCTGGCGGTCGATCTCATCGCCGGGCACGAGGGGGTCACCGTCGATCTCGCCACCATCCCCCAGGAGGACGAGGTCTACGACCTGCTCTGCGCGGCCGACACGGTCGGCGTGTTCCAGGTGGAGAGCCGCGCCCAGATGGCCACGCTGCCACGGTTGCGCCCACGGGAGTTCTACGACCTCGTGGTGGAGGTGGCGCTCATCCGCCCCGGTCCGATCCAGGGAGACTCCGTGCACCCCTACCTCCGGCGCCGGGCGGGGGAGGAGCCGGTCACCTACCTCCATCCGCTCCTCGAGTCCAGCCTGGCCAAGACACTCGGGGTGCCGCTGTTCCAGGAGCAGCTCATGCAGATGGCCATCGACGTGGCCGGCTTCAGCGCGGCCGACGCCGACGCCCTCCGCCAGGCCATGGGCTCCAAACGCTCCAAGGCCCGCATGGCTGCCATGCGGGAGCGCCTCATGGAGGGCATGGCGGCCAACGGGATCACGGGCGACACGGCGGAGGCCATCGCGAAGAAGTTGGAGGCCTTCGCCGACTTCGGGTTCCCCGAGAGCCACTCGGTGAGCTTCGCCTACCTCGTCTACTCCTCGGCGTGGGTGAAGTACCACCACCCCGCAGCGTTCACCGCCGCCATCCTCAACGCGCAGCCCATGGGTTTCTACTCGCCGCACTCACTCGTGCGCGACGGGGTGCGTCATGGTGTGGAGGTGCTCGGCCCCGACGTGGCGGCGTCACGGCGCGACTGCACACTCGAGTCACGCAGCGCCTCGGCCGGGCCGGTCGGGACGCCCCAGCCTGGATGGCACGCCGAAACCTCCACACACGCGGTCCGCATCGGGCTGCGCTACGTCAAGGGCCTGTCCGACACGCTCCTCGAGAGGATCGACGCCGAACGCGACGCTCAGCCATTCGCCGATCTGGAGGACTTCACACGTCGCACCAAGGCGTCGGTCGACGCGTTGGAGGCACTCGCCACCGCCGGTGCGTTCACCTGCTTCGGACACGACCGACGCGGCGCTCTGTGGAGTGCCGGTGCACTGGGCGCCGCGCGTACGGCAGGGCCCTCCAACGCCGAGAACCTGCCGGGGGTCGTCACCGGCCTCGAAGCCCCCGCGCTGCCCGGCATGGACGCCGTCGAGACCCACGCCGCCGACCTGGCCGCCACGGGTCTGTCACCCGATGCGCACCCCACGCAGTTCCTCCGGGATCGGCTCGACGACGAGGGCGTGGTCACCGCCGCCGGGTTACGGGATCTCGACGACCGCACCGTTGTGGAGGTGGCCGGTGTGGTCACCCACCGTCAGCGACCCATGACGGCCAAGGGCGTGATCTTCCTCAGCCTGGAGGACGAGACCGGTCTCGTCAACGTCATCTGCACCCCGCCGGTGTGGAAGCGGTTCCGTCGGGCGGCCCGGCAGGCTCCCCTGCTGAAGGTCCGGGGAGTGCTGGAGCGCCGCCAGGGCGTGATCAACCTCCTGGCGCAGCGGGTCCACGCCCTCGATTCCGCCCTGGCCGGCCACATCCGCTCCCGCGATTTCCACTGATGGCAGCCCTGTGGGGCGGCTTCCGGTCAGAAATCCGACGAAACCGGGAACCGACGCCCGCTCCGGCGCGTCCAACACCTCAGACGCACACCGAGGAGCCCGCCATGCGCCGTCGCCCACTCATCGTCACCGCCGCTCTCTCCGCCCTCATCCTCCTGGTGGGCGCCTGTGACGGCGGACCCGGAGCCGTCGAGAAGCCCGAGCCCCGACGCCTCCCCGAGGATCTCGTCCTCGCCGGCCGTCTCCAGGTGTTCGACGACTGCGACCAGCTGCTCGAGCATCTCCGGGCCGAAGGCGCCGAGCGGGTCGGCCCCTACGGTCTCGACGGCAGCTACGACTACCTCGCGGGGATGGAGGGGGACGCCCTCGCCGTCGCCGAGGACGCCGCGCCTGCCCCCGAAGCCGCACAGCGCAGCACGGGAGCGCCCACCGGTCCGGACTTCTCCGAGACCAACGTGCAGGAGGAGGGCATCGACGAGCCCGACACCGTGGAGACCGACGGCGAGTACCTCTACGTGCTCACGAACGGAACACTGCGCGTTCTCGAAGCCACCGCTGAACCGACGGTCGTGGCGGAGATCGACGCTGTCAACGGCACCGACATGATGTTGATCGACGACCGCCTCGTGGTGTTCGGGATGGTCGACACAACCGTCGAGAACGACTCTGGGCAGTGGGTCGAACGCAGCACCGTGCGCCTCATCGACGTGTCGGACCCCACGGAGCCTTCCGAGTCGGAGACGATGCAGGTCGACGGCCACGTCGTGAGCGCCCGCGCCGTCGACGGGCGTGTGCACCTGGTGACGTCGTCGCAGCCGACGGGTTTCGACTTCGAGACCCCCACGGCGTGGGGCTCGAATCCGCTGAAGAGTGTCTTCGGTACGACCGAGACCGAGGCCGAGAACGCCAACCAGCGTGAGATCGCCGAGTCGGACCTCGACGACTGGCTTCCCCGCTACGCGGTCGAACGTGACGGCGATGAGATCTCCGAGGGCCGCATCGCCGACTGCGCGTCGGTGTACCAGCCCCCCGAGTTCGCCGGGCTCGGAACACTGACCGTGTCGACCCTCGACCCCTCCGTGGGACTGGAGCCGGTGGGCTCTGCCGCCGTCGTCTCGAACGGCGAGACGGTCTACGCCTCACCCGACCGGCTCTACGTCGCCATGCAGGGAGTCCCCGACGAAACCTCCGGCACCGTCGCCGAGTTCGACGAGACGTCGACGATCCACGCCTTCGACATCACCGGTCCCGCAGGTGCCGAGTACACGGTGTCGGGCACCGTCGACGGACGCCTGCTCGACCAGTTCGCCCTCTCCGAGCACGAGGGGTACCTGCGGGTGGCGTCGACCGTGTCGTCGGGTGCCGTGATCGTCGACGACGGGATCGAGGAACCGCTGGAGGAGCCCGCCCCCGGTCCGGACACACGCTTCGACGAGTTCACGGGCGGGGACGACCCTGTCGTCACCGAACCCGACATCGCTCCTCCGCCTCCCGAGCCGGTGAGTGAGAGCTTCGTCACGGTTCTCGAGGAGACCGACCAGGCGCTCGTCGAGGTGGGCAGGGTCGGTGGCCTCGGGCGCGGCGAGGAGATCTACTCGGTGCGGTTCGTCGGCGACGTCGGCTACGTCGTGACGTTCCGCCAGATCGACCCGCTCTACACGGTCGACCTGTCGGACCCCGCCGATCCGAGGGTCGTCGGCGAGCTGAAGATCCAGGGGTACTCTGCCTACCTGCACCCCGCCGGCGACGGTCTCCTCATCGGCATCGGTCAGGACGCCACCGACACCGGGATGACCCTCGGGACCCAGATCTCGCTCTTCGACGTGTCGGATCTCTCGGCACCGCAGCGGATCGACAACGTGGCACTCGGATCCAGCAGCTCACCGGTCGAGTTCGACCATCACGCCTTCCTGTACCACGACGGGCTCGCGGTGGTCCCGGTGGAGAGCTACGGGTTCGACTACCGGTCGTCGGCCCTGGCTTTCGAGGTCGACCCGGCCGACGGGATCGTCGAGCGCGGCACCGTGACCCAGCCCGGTCCCGACGACATCCAGGACGACATCGAGCCCCTGCGCGGCGAGCCGGAGGCGCTCACGATCGCTCCTTCGTCGCCGATGATCGAGCGCACCGTCATCGTCGGTGACTCGCTGTTCACCGTCAGCGGCAGCGGTGTGATGGCCACCGACCTGGGCAGCTTCGATGACACCGGCTGGGCGTCCTTCGAGTGAGAGGCGACGACGTGTCACCCGGCGCTGTGCGCCATGACGGGTACGCTGGGGGTCTCCGCACCGCAGCCACGGGAGGAACCGGGAGCACCGTGCCCGAACCGCCGAGACCGTCATGCGCACCCCTGTCAGCGTCCTTGCGCGCACCGTCGCGCTCGTCCGCTCGGACCCCTCGGGGTTCCGGGCGGGCTTCCTCGCGCTCGCGCTCTCCACGGCAGCGGGGCTTCTTGCAGGGCTGACCCTCGGCTCGATCACCGGAACTCTCGAGGAGCTGCCCGGGCTCCTGATCCTCGTGCCGGCCGCCGTCGGGATGCGCGGCAACGTGTTCGGCGCCCTCGGCAGCCGTCTCGGTACCGCGATCCACACGGGGACGTTCAGGCTCTCCCGGCGCCCCGACACCCTCGTCGGCCAGAACGTCGTCGCGGCGCTCGTCCTGTCGGTGTCGCTGTCGCTCGTCCTGGCGTTTCTCGCCAAGATCGCCGCCGAGGCGTTCGGCGTGTCGGACGCCATGTCGATCGCCGACTTCATCGTGATCTCGGTGATGGGCGGGCTGCTGCCCTCGGTCATCCTCGTCGCCGTCACCGTCGGGGTCGCCGAGATGAGCGTCCGCCGGGAGTGGGACCCCGACAACGTCGAGGCTCCGATCGTGACCGCGGCGGGCGACGTGCTGACGCTTCCGAGCCTCTTCCTCGCCACCTACGTCGTGGGCGTCGACTACCTCACGCCCGTCGTGCTCGTCATCGCCGGTGTCGGAGCGTCGGCCGTTCTCGTGTACGGGGTGCGGACGCGCCTCCCCACCTGCAGGGCGATCATCCGCGGGTCGCTGCCGGTCATCGTCGTGGCGGGCTCGATCAGCCTCGTCGCGGGTGTCGTCGTGCAGTCGCGCCTCCAGCCCTTCCTCGAGGACCCGGCGCTGCTCGTCCTCCTCCCGCCGCTGCTGGCGTTGGTCGGGTCACTGGCGAGCATCCTCACAGCCCGAATCTCCAGCAAGCTGCACCTGGGCCTGATCGTCCCGACGCGACTGTCGCTCCGCCCGGCCGCGGCCGACATCGTGCTCGTGTTCGCCCTCGCGACCCCGATCTTCGTCGTCCTCGGCGTGAGCACGGACCTCGTGGCGGCCGCCACCGGCCTGGCGAGCCCCGGCGTCGTCTCCGTCGCCGTGATCGCGCTGCTGTCGGGCCTCCTGGCCACCGTCCTCGCCGTCGGTGTGGCCTACTTCGCCGCCGTGGCGGCGTTCCGCCTCGGCGCCGACCCCGACAACTACGGGGTCCCGGTGGTGACGGCATTCGCAGATCTCCTCGGCGCCGTTGCGCTTATTCTTGTTGTCACGAGCTTGGGGTTGACGTGACGAGCACACGCACCAACAGGAACGACGACGACCACCCGCGCAACCTGAAGACGATGCTCTCGGAGGCGAAGGACACCTCCGAGCTCATGGTCGATCTGGCGTACGCGGCGGTCTTCTTCAACGACGAACAGATGGCCCGCGAGGTCGAGGAGCTCGAGGAGCTCCAGACGGAGTTCGTCCACGAGATGCGGGAGGTCTGCGTTCTGGCGGCGCGCTCGCCACGCGAGGCCGAGGGCATGTCGGGTGTGCTCCAGATCGTGTCGGCCATCGAACGCATCGGGAACGCGGCGGTCGACATCGCCCGCATCGTCACACGGCGCCTTGGTATCCCCACGGCCCTCGTGGCAGACCTCGCCGACGCCGAGGAGGTGTCCCACAGGGTCCGGATCCGGGAGGACTCGGCGATGGCGGGGCGGACGCTGGCGGATCTGGAGCTCCCCACCGAGGTCGGCATGAGCGTCGTGGCGATCCGGCGGGGCAAGGAGTGGCGCATCGACCCCGACGGCGACGACGCCCTCGTGGGCGACGACGTGCTGATTCTCCAGGGTGCGGCCGCGGGCGTCGACGAGCTCAGGCAGTTGGCCGGTGCGCCGGAATGGTCACCCCCCACGCTGGGGGAGGAGACGGCGGTCTCCGACCTCGACCGTGCCGTCGACGCCATCGTGGAGATGAAGAACCTCTCCGAGGTCGGTGTCGGGTTGGCGTACTCGGCGCTGCTGTACGCCGACCAGGGCCTGGCGGCCGAGGTCATGCGTCTCGAGGACCACCTCGACGAGATGAAGGAGCGCCTCGAGGTGTGGGTGCTCCGTGCGGCGGCCGACCGTCTCGATCCTTCGCCGCTGCGCGGACTGCTGCACCTCGGGCAGGCAGCCGAGTCGCTGGGCGACTCCGCTCAGCAGATGGTCTGGCTCGTGAGTGCCGGGGAGGAGCTGCATCCGGTCCTGGCGGTCGCGCTCGCCGAGAGCGACGAGGTGATCGTCCGGGTCCCGGTGGCCGCAGGATCGGCGCTCGACGACGTGACCCTCGCAGAGGCCGACATCGAGATGGAGACCGGCTGCTACGTGCTGGCTCTGTGGCGCGCCGGTCGCTACGTGTACCAGCCGAGGCCCTCGCAGCGGCTCAGCGTCGGTGACGAGCTCCTGGCCACGGGACCCGAGGACGGCCGTGACGAGTTGGCGCGTCTCGGCGGCTACCTCGTGGAGGAGGACGACGAAACCGGCGAGATCGAACTCGTGGCCATGGGTGGGACCGCCGGCGGCGCCGGCGTGTCCTGAGACGCTACGCCATCCGGCGCAGGTCGGCCGGAGGTCCCGTCGGAGCGGGGGAGACCCGGGCGTACACGTCGAGAGCCAGCGGCCCCTCGGGCGTGACGACGAGCGGATCGAGGGCGATCTCGGTCAGTTCCGGCACGTCCCCGGTGATCTGCGACAGCCGCAGGAGCGTGTCGGCCACGCGCCCCTCGGCCCACGGCGGGGTCACGTCAGCGGGGAACAGCGTGGAGAAGGCCGTGCGGACGAACTCCCGTGCCTCCACGTCCGTGACGGGCAGCACGTGCACAGCGCGGGGGCCGGATCCGAAGCGCCCGTCGGGGCCCGGGAACACGAAGGCCACGCTCCCGAAGCGGGCGTCGTGGGCGACAGTCAACGCCACCGGCACACCTGCTGCTGCCATGGGCTGGATGAGAGCCCCACCGGTGTCGTCGCCCAGGGCCGCGGTGAGCGCCGTGAAGGCCTGGCGGACGTCGTCCTCGTTGTTCAGGCCGAGGTGGAGGCCGCCGGTGTGGTCGCGGTAGTCGACACTCTCGGACGCGACCTTGACGGCGACCGGAAAGCCGATCTCGGTTGCTGCGGACGCCGCCTCGTCCGCTGTGGCGACGCGGCGTGTGGGCTGCGTGGGGATTCCCGCCGACCGGCAGACGAGCATCGCCTGCTCGGGAGAGAGCGCACCCGCACCGTCGTTGCGGTCGAGGAACGACTCGGCGACGTCCTCGATCACGGTGGCGTCGATGTCGTCGAAGGACGCCGGGGAGCCCTCGTTGCGTCGCGCCCAGAGAGCGTGGGCACTCACGCGTCGAGCAACCGGTGAGTCGGCGGGAGCGTCGGCGTCAACCCCGCCGAGGCACAGCCGTGTCGCCTCGACGAGTTCGTCGGCGTCGTCGACGCGGATCACCCCGAGTTGTGCCAGCAGTGTGTCGTCGTCGGGCCCACGGGTGGGGTAGGCGGCCACGACGGGTTTCCGGCGACTCACGGATCGGACCAGGCGGACGAAGTGGAAGGGGTTTCCGAACGACGCGACCGCCAACGCGACCACGGTGGTGTCGCCGTCGTCCTCCCAGTAGCGCAGCAGGTCGTTGACCGACACGTCGGACCGGGTGCCGAGTGACACCCACGTCGCCACGTCGAGCGCACCGCTGTGTTTCTCTTCCAGCTCGGTCGCTGCGGGCTCGCCGAGCTGCGTGGCAACCGAGACTCCCCCGCGGGGCGGGAGCACCCGCCGGGACGATGCGTTGAGGCGTACCGCGGGATCGGTGTTGAGCAGGCCGCCTGCGTCGGGACCGACGAGACGCATCCCGTTCTGGCGGGCGAAGGCCACGAGATCTCCTGCCCCGGAACCAGCACCCGGTCCCGCGCCGGGTGGATCCGAGCCGGCGACAACCACCGCCCCGATCCCGATGCGGGCGCAGTTTTCCAGCACCGGTCGGAGCAGGCGCGGTGGGACGTCGACGACGACGAGGTCGACGGTGGCGGGGATGTCGAGCAGCGTCCGGTAGGTCCCCGCCTGCCGAGGCCCCCCGCGGCGCCGGACGTCGTACACGGGTCCTCTGAACCCGCTCGAGCGAAGGCGACGCCGAACGACGGTTCCGAACGTGTTGCCCTCCTGCGCGTCGGCTGTCACCACTGCCACCGACGATGGAGAGAGGAATCTGAGAACCGACTCCGCTCCGGCGGACTGCTCACGCGCTGCCAGGACGGCACGAGATTGCTCCGTCGACTCGATCGGGAACGAGACCTCGATGACGCCGTCACCGAACTCACTGTCGACGCTCCATCCGGCGGCGCGGAACACAGCGAGCATCCGGTGGTTCTCCGGCAGCGTCTCGGCGACGAAACGGTGGATCCCGTTGGCGCGTCCCACGGCTGCCAGTTGCTCGAGCAGGGCGGTGCCGATGCCACGCCCCTGGTGCTCGTCGGCGACGACGAACGCCACCTCGGCATCGGTCACGTTCACGCGCCGGTCGTAGCGGGCGACCCCGAGGATCTCGGAGCCGAGTTGGGCGACGAGGGCCATCCTGTCGACGTAGTCGACGGTGGCGAGCATCTGCAGCTGCCGTCTTGACGGCCGGGGTACCGGGGCGAAGAAGCGCAGGTAGATCGACTGCGACGACAGGTGCTCCCACAGCGAGTAGAGGCCGTCCGCGTCCGAGGGCCGGATCGGGCGGAGGTGTGCCGTGCGCCCGTCGGAGAGCACGACGTCGGACTCCCACTCGGCGGGGTACGCCGCGCCACCGGTCATCGGGCCAGTATCCCGCGAGCCCCGAGGACCCCGAGGGCACGTGGCCCCGGGGTAGCGTCGGCACATGGATCACAGCGAGGTGGCCGACCCGGCGCGCCCCGGGGACGGTCCCGGATCCTCCGCGCCCGACCCCGACACGGGCCTCACCTCCGCTCAGGTGGCGGAGCGTGTGGCCGCCGGCCTCGTCAACGACACGTTCGAGCGCACGAGCCGTACGGTCGGCGAGATCATGCGGGCGAACATCCTGACCCGCTTCAACGCCATTCTCGGAACGATGCTGGTCATCATCCTGATCGTCGGCTCGTACCGGGACGCCCTGTTCGGCGTCGTCCTCGTCACCAACGCCCTGATCGGCATCATCCAGGAGGTCCGCGCCAAGCGCACTCTCGACCGCCTCGCCGTCCTCAACGCGCCCAAGGCCCGCATCGTGCGCGATGCCTCCGTGGCAGAGCATCCGACGGAGGACATCGTTCTCGACGACGTCCTCGACATTCGCGTGGGCGACCAGGTCGTGGCCGACGGCAGTGTCCTCGCGACCGACGGCCTCGAAATCGACGAGTCGCTCCTGACCGGCGAGTCGGATCCCGTGCACAAGACACCCGGCGACGAGGCGCTGTCAGGAAGCATCGTGGTGGCGGGGGAGGGACGGCTCCGGGCAACACGCATCGGGGCCGAGGCCTACGCCCGGAAACTCGCCGACGAGGCCAAGCGGTTCGCCCTCGTTCGCTCCGAGCTCCAGGACGGCATCAACCTCATCCTGCGCTACGTCACGTGGGCGATCGTCCCGACCGCCGCGCTGCTCCTGCTCAGCCAGCTCAACTCCCACGAGTCGGTCAAGGAGGCACTCGCCGGAACGGTCGCCGGTGTGGTCGGCATGGTCCCCGAAGGCCTCGTCCTGCTCACGAGCATTGCGTTCGCGCTGAGTGTGATCGTCCTCGGGCGCCGAAACGTGCTCGTCCAGGAGCTCCCGGCCGTCGAGGGCCTCGCACGTGTCGATGTCATCTGCGTCGACAAGACCGGGACGTTGACCGAGGGGATCATCGCCTTCGAGCGCGTCGACGTCTTCGACGGTGTCGACGCAGACATCGTGACCTCGGCGCTGGGTGCCCTGGGGGAGGAGCCCGACGCCAACCCGACCCTCGCCGCCATCGCCGACGAGTTCGACGCTCCCCACGGATGGGAGGTCGCCGAGCGTGTCCCGTTCTCGTCGGCGCGCAAGTGGAGCGCGACCGACTACGGGCCACACGGCACATGGATTCTGGGGGCACCCGAAATGGTCCTCGCCGGCCGCGGGGACGACGCGGCTCGCCGACGTGCCGATGGCGCGGCCGGTGGCGGTTCGCGCGTGCTGCTCCTCGCACGGACCGGCAACAGCCTTCGGGAGGAGCAGCTCCCCGACGGACTGGAGCCCGCGGCGCTCGTGCTACTCCGGGAACAGGTGCGTCCCGACGCCGCCGACACGATCCGCTACTTCGGTGAGCAGGGCGTGGCGGTGAAGGTCATCTCCGGCGACAACTCGCGCACGGTGGGTGCTGTCGCATCGCGTGTCGCCGTTCCCCACGCCGACAGGGTCGTCGACGCGCGCTCGCTCGATGATGACGATCCCGACGGGCTGGCCGACACCCTCGACCACAACGCGGTCTTCGGCCGGGTGACGCCGCACCAGAAGCGCTCGATGGTGGGGGCGCTGCAGTCCCGGGGCCACGTCGTTGCCATGACGGGCGACGGCGTCAACGACGCGCTGGCCCTGAAGGACGCCGACATCGGCATCGCGATGGGATCGGGTGCACCGGCCACGAGGGCCGTCGCACAGCTGGTGCTCATGGACGGCCGCTTCGCCACGATGCCGGGGGTCGTGGCCGAGGGCCGACGTGTGATCGGCAACATCGAGCGTGTCGCCAATCTCTTCGTCACCAAGACCGTCTACGTGATGATCCTGTCGATCCTCGTGGGTGTCTTCCTCTGGCCGTTCCCGTTCCTTCCCCGCCACCTCACCATCGTGTCGAGCCTCACGATCGGGATTCCCGGCTTCTTCCTCGCCATGGCACCCAACACGCGGCGCTACCAGCCCGGATTCGTGCCACGGGTGCTCCGCTTCGCCGTTCCGGCGGGGATCATCGCGTCCGCCGCCACCTTCGGGTCCTACGCCCTGGCGCGTGCCAACGACCTCAGCCTCACCGAGTCGCGAACGACAGCGACGCTCACGCTTCTCGTCATCGGCCTGTGGATCCTGATGTTGCTCGCCCGCCCGTTCACCCTGCTCCGAACGCTCCTCGTGGTGGGGATGGTCGCTCTCGTCGTGGGCGCCTTCACCGTTCCCCTGGCGAAGGACTTCTTCGACCTCGAACTGCCGGCGGGCCCGGCGCTCGTGGAGTCGCTACTCGTCGCCGCCGCCGGCGCCGCGGTCCTCGAGGTGTTCTGGCGCCTCACACGGAACCGCTGGGGCCTGGGGGGCGGCGAGACCCGCCCGCACGAGTCGACGGCAACGGCCGACGCTCAGCCGCCGACACCCACGTAGGTGATGGCGTCGAGCGTGTCGTAGCGCCACGTCCACTCCTGGCGCACGGGCTCGCTGCCCGGCTGGGTGATGGTGCGCGCGTACACGACCGAGAACCCGTCGTAGGCGTCCTCGGTCTCAGTCGTTCCCTTCGGCAGGAACGGCGTGAGCTTGGTCTCCGAGCCGGCGGGGTACCTCGCGGTGACCGTGGGCTCCTCGCTCGTCACCACACGTCCCTCGGAGTTTCCGTAGAACGAGATCGTGATCGACGTGTCGGTGTAGGCCGTCCGGATCAGCACGCCCGAGCCCGAGCTGTTGCGCCACTTCAGGTCGAGGTTTGGGTAGTTGACGGTTGCCTCACGACCCATGGGGTACCGCGAGATGTAGAGCGAGTGGGGCGTGTGCGAGACGTCCTCCATGCCGGAGAAGAACACCGTGTTGTAGAGGGTCGTGGCGATCTGGCTCACGCCGCCACCGACGTCCTCGACGAACTTGTTGCCCTCGGCGATCGCCCCCGCCTCGACGAACCCACGCTCGACGGTCCGTGGCCCGAGTGTGTCGTTGAGCGAGAAGGTCTCGCCGGGCTCGATGATCTGGTTCTGGAGGATGTCGGCGGCTCGGTGGATGTTCGTGACACGTGAGGCGCAGCACGGGTGCTGGGTCGTGAAGGTCCCGATCCGCTCGGTGATGTTGAGTGCCTCGGCCCACGCCGTGTCGTGCTCGGGCTGTTTCTCGGTGAACGAGGCCGTGACCACCCGCTGACCGGCGAGGATGGCGTCGCCCACCTGGGTCAGGTCGATGGATCGACCCACCTGCGACGGGATCACCGACACGGTCGCGTCGGGGTGCACCTCGAAGGACGCCTCGACGGGCGTCGTCTCGACGAAGACGACCCCGGGCCCGAGCGCTGCGTAGAGGGCGAGTGGGTCGATACCCAGGAGCAGCGCGTCACCCTCGACTCGGGTGGTGAGGGTCCTACCCAGGATCTCGGGCTCGATCGTGAAGGAGGTCGCCGGTGTCGTGACCGTGACGGGTTCGGCGAGGAGCGCCCGCGCCTCCTCGGCGGCGCGTGCCACCTCCGCACTGGTCACCGGGGCCGTGCTCGTGATCATGGGCAGGGTGACGGTGCCACGCTCGGGGCTCCGGATGGCGTCGCGCAGGAGCTCCCGCGCGGCGTCGCGGTCGATCACGGACCCATCGACGGGTGGGACCTCCGTGACCGTTGCACCGTCGAACGTGAGATCCCCGTCGACCGGTGGCGTGTCGGCCTCCGCCGCCCACACGTCGACGGTGTAGTCGAGCGCCGCGTCGCCCCAGGTGATCTCGAGGGGGACGGTCTCGCTGCGGAACCGGCGGAGGATCGACCCCACCGTCTGCTCGACCGGGTTGCCGCTGCGCCCGACGAGACGCGCCTCCCGTACCGCCGCCACGTCGTCGACCTCCACGCCGATGGCCGCGGGATCCAGCGCCAGCTCCGCGTCACCGGCCGTTACAGGAATCGGCTCGGTCTCGACGGTCTCGGCAAAGGCGGCAACGGCCTCCCCGGCGTCGGCCTCGTCGAGCCCGGCGACCTCCACACCCTCGATCTCCACGCCTGGGAGGATGGCGCCGCTGTAGACGACGCGCTCGGTGAGACCGATGCCCACGAAGACGAGCGCGGCCACCAGTACGCCGAACACTCCCCAGCGGAAAGGCCTCGACGCGAGCGCGCGCCGAAATCGGCCGCGCTGATGCTGGCGACGGAGACGACGTGTCCGACGGTCGGGGAGCTCGGTGTCGTCGGTCGCCGAAACGGGGGTTTCGACGTTCACCGCTCACAGGGTAGTCATCGACCCGTGACGGTCGGGGTCACCGCTGTTCGTCCCTGAGCGGCGTGCCGCTCCTGTGGCCGTGGGTGGAGGGGGAGCGGTAGCGTGCGCGGCGGTCCCACCACACGAGGAGCCCATGACCGTGAGCACCACTGCTACAGCAGCCCCTCTACTCGACGAGCTGCGCGACTGGCTCGGATCGGAGCTGCCCGACGGCTGGATGGAGGCTGTCGACAACGACGACACAGAGGAGTTCCGCCGGCTCCGCTCGCAGCTCGACTACACCGACTGGTGCATCCGCTTCGCGGACGCGGGCTGGGCCACCCCGACGTGGCCATCGGAGTACGGCGTGGGTCGTTCGCTGACACCGGCGCAGGTGCGCCCCGTCAACGAGATGCTGACCCACTACCAGGTCCCGCGCTCGTACAACATCATCGGGATAGGAATGGGAGGGCCGACGGTCATCGAGTGGGGATCCGAGGAGATGAAGAAGCGGCTCCTTCCACCGATAGCGCGCGGAACCGAGATCTGGTGCCAGCTCTTCAGCGAGCCCACCGCGGGCTCCGATGTGGCCGGGCTCGCCACCCGTGCCGTCCGCGACGGCGATGAATGGGTCGTCACCGGCCAGAAGGTGTGGACGACGCTCGCCCACGAGGCGACGTGGGGGATGCTGGTCGCCAGGACCAACCCGGATGTACCCAAGCACAAGGGCCTCAGCTACTTCGTCATCGACATGAAGAGCCCCGGCGTGACGGTCAAGCCTCTCGTGCAGATGACCGGCGACGCCGAGTTCAACGAGGTGTTTTTCGACGAGGCGCGTGTTCCCGACGCCATGCGTCTCGGCCCCGAGGGTGAAGGGTGGCGCGTCGCCATCACGACGCTGATGAACGAGCGTGTGGCACTGTCGGGCGCAGGGTCGGTCGGCGGCGACGCGGTGGGCGGCTCCCCGGTGATGCGTGTCCTCGACCGCCACAGGCCGATTCTCGATCCGGTGCTCCGTCAGCGGGCTGCGCAGGCCGTGATCGAGAACCGGGTGATCAAGCTGACCAACCAGAGGGCCGCGGCCGCCCGCAAGGCGGGCCAGGCCGGGCCGGAGGGGTCGGTCACGAAGCTCTTCCAGGCCGAGTTCAACATCCGGCTCCAGGAGCTGGCCGTCGACCTCGAGGGCCCCGATGCGCTCGCCTGGGCTTCGTCGGGCAGCGGAGGGCGAGCGATGCCGGGCTGGGTCGACTCCGGCGAGATCGACCACGGGGCCGTCGTGAAGGGCTTTCTCCGCTCGCGGGCCAACACGATCGAGGGCGGTACCTCCGAGATCATGCGCAACATCCTCGGTGAGCGTGTTCTCGGGCTCCCCAAGGAGCCGCAGGTCGACAAGGACGTGGCGTGGAAGGACGTCCTGCGTTCGGGGTGATGTTTCCCGATCGACCGCTCCCGGATCGCCATGGGAACTGACGCGCGGAAGTTCCTCCGCAAGCGCGGCACGCCGGCCGACGAGATCGAGCGTGCGGAGAGGGACGGATGGCTTCCCGTCCTCGTCGTCGACCGGCTCCTCGCGCCCGGGAAACGAAAGTTCACCCAGGAAGAGGTCGCCGAGCGGGCGGGAACCGACGTCGCCACGGTACGGCGGTTGTGGCGCGCCCTGGGCTTCCCCGACTTTCCGAGCGACCTCGCTGCCTTCACCGACCACGACGTCGATGCACTCGAGCGGGCCCTCGAACGCGCGGCCGGCCCGATGGACCTCGACGCCCTCGTGGACGTCGTCCGGATCGCGAGCGTCGGCCTCAACCGGCTCGCCGCTGCCGAAACCGACTACATCATGGCGTCCCTCACGGCGATGCGCGACGAGGGTGTCGACGAGGTGGAGGTCGCCGGTGGGCTCGCCGAGCTCGTCGACTGGGACCAGATGTCGGCGCTTCTCGACTACGGTCACCGACTCCTTCTGCGGGCTGCGCTGTGGCGTCGGCTGGCCCGCGGTGACGCGCCCCGCTCCGAAACCCGGGACCTGGCCGTGGGGTTCGTCGACCTCACCGGCTACACGGCTCTGAGCCAGAAGGTGTCCCGCGAGGAGCTGTCGGAGCTCCTCGACCGCTTCGAGGGGCTCGCCTACGACATCGTCGCCGAGAACGGTGGGCGGTTCGTGAAGAGCATCGGTGACGAGGTCATGTACGTGAGCTCATCGACGCAGCGCGCGCTCGACATCGCGCTGAGCCTCGTGGCCGGAACAGTCGCCGACGACGTCATCCCACCGGCCCGTGCCGGCCTGGCGTATGGCGCGGTGCTCACCCGCGACGGCGACTACTACGGCCCCGTCGTCAACCTCGCGAACCGACTCGTCAGCACGGCCAAGCCGGGTGGCGTGCACGTGTCGGAGGGCCTTCACGACGTCATGCACGAGGTGCTCGAGGGCGACGGCCCGGAGGCCGATGGCCCCGCGGCTGCCGGCGACGACGCGGCGCAGCGTGACGACTCCCGGGGCGACGGTGCCGGGGGCGACACGGCCGACGGCGACGCCGGGGCGACTGCCGACGAGATGCCGAGTGGGCTCACTGCGGCCGTCCAGCCGCCGGAGCAGCTCGAGTGGAGGAAGCTGCGCCGTCGCCGGCTCCGCGACATCGGGCTCGTGCCCGTGTGGGAGGTCACCCGTACCCCCACAGGACCTGCCGACGACTAACTTCGAGCCGTGCCCCGAGAGCCCTCCACCAACGGACCTTTGTCCCTCCTGGCCGTTCACGCCCACCCCGACGATGAGGCGTCCAAGGGCGCGGCCACGACGGCGCGGTACTCGGCTGAAGGCGTTCACACCTCGCTGGTCACGTGCACGGGAGGGGAGGCGGGCGACATTCTCAACCCTGCCGTCGACACACCGGAGACACGGGCGAAGTTGCCCGATGTACGAATGCAGGAGCTGCGTGACGCCGTGGAGGTCATCGGCTACGACAGCCTCCACCTCCTCGGGTACCACGACAGCGGAATGCCCGACACGGAGCACAACGAACGTCCCGACAACTTCGCGAACGCCGACAACGACGAGGTCGTCGCGAAGCTCGTGCGGATCATCCGCTCCGAGCGGCCACATGTCCTGATCACCTACGACGACAGTCGCTTCTACCCGCACCCCGACCATCTCAAGGTCCACGAGGTCTCGGTTCTGGCGTTCGACGCGGCGGGCGATCCCGACGTCCACCCCGGAGCCGGCGATCCCTGGCAGCCGGCGAAGCTCTACTACACGGGCTTCTCGAAGCGCCGCGTGCTCGCGATGAACGAGGCGTTCGAGAAGGCCGGGGTCGAGAGCCCTTTCGCCGAGCGCATCCTCCAGATCGAGGAGCTTCCCGACGACTTCACGACGCTGATCGACGTCGAGGGCTTCACCGACGTCGGTCGCGACGCGCTCCTCGCTCATCGAACACAGATCGATCCCGAGTCGCACTGGATGGCGTTGCTCCACGAGGTCCCGACCGAGATGCTCCGCTACGAGGACTTCGCTCCGGCCCGCTGTCTCGTCGACAACGGTGTGGCCGACGGTGAGCTCGAAACCGACCTGTTTGCCGGGGTCCGGGAGCTCGTGGAGGCATCCGCCTCGCGCGAAGCCTCGTGACTGACGGAACCCGTGGAGGACGCGTGAGGTACCTGACACAGGAGTGGCTCGACGAGGGACGTCGGCTGAGCGCCGACCAGCCTGTCCGCGAAGATGCCAGTGCACAGATCCAGTACGTGGTCACCGGTGGGCCCGACGGTGATGTCCACTACTACTGGGTGGTGGAGGACGGGCGCATCCTCGAATCGCAGATCGGTGAGCTGAACGACCCCGACTTCACACTCACCATGCCCTACGAGGTCGGCCGGGAGATCGCCGAGGCGACCCTCGACCCCAACGTGGCGTTCATGCAGGGGCGCATGAAGTGCACCGGCGACACCGGCAGGCTCATGACCATGATCCCGATCACCGGCTCCCCCGAGTACCGGGCGATGCAGAAGGAACTCGCGTCAAGACTGACGTTTTGACGCTTTGCTCGCCTCTGAAAACCGATTCCTAGGAGTTCTGGAGCTCGCGGAGATCGCGGTAGCCGATGAGGGTGGCGCCGGCACGCTCCACGAGGTCGGGCAGCGACGGATCGGTGCAGGCGAACGCGTGGTCCTCCACACGGCCCGGCCAGTCGGGGTAGGCGCTGCGGAGCTCGTCGGTGTCGACCCCGGGGTGCAGGAACACTTCGGTGACGCCGGGACGGAGGTCGAACAGGACCTTCTCGATCGTGGAGCGGGCACCGACCGGGCAGTTCACGAAGTGGTCGGTGAACACGATGCCTTCTTCGGCGGCGAGCCGTCGGTATGGGAACCCGATCGTGCGCTGCGCTGCAGCGGAGGCCATGCGAAGCGGCAGGCCGAAGTCGACGGCCATCTCGAGGTAGATGTCGAAGAAGGCCGCGTGGAGTTGCATCGTTCCGAGGTGGCTGTCGAGGTGGCTGACGTCGAATCCCCACAGCACGGCACGCTCGATCTGGGCCCTGCACTCCTTGCGGACCTCGTCGAGGTCGGCGTGGTCCCACGCGTCGGCCTGTGTCCGGGGGAAGCCGCCGTCGCCGTCGAGCAGGCTCGGTGAGTGGGTGACGGGCCCCCACCGGTACCTCTCCCACTCGGCGTTGAGGGTCAGGTGCACGCCGATGTCCTCGCCGCGGTAGCCCGCGGCAGCGTCGCGCGCCCACGGTGCGGGGACCATCAGCGAGGCGCTCGTCGCGACGCCGTTGCGGAGGGCGTCGTAGATCCCGACGTTGGCCGCCCGGGTCGAACCGAGATCGTCGCAGTTGACGATGAGCAGCCTCGCGTCGGGCCCGTACCCCAGGCGATCGGCGAGGGAGCGTTCGGAGGGCGACACGTCGTTTCCCGTCTGGTGGACAACAGGGTGACACGGAACGGACGCTCGCATCCTACCCGTGAGGATGTCGCGCCCCTCTCGGCGATCCGGCGGCTCGAGGGCCGGGTCTAGGGTGGTCGCGTGTCCCTGGAGCACGAGAACCTGCACGTACCGACCCACGAGGAGGTCGTGCGGTTCATTGACCGCGACCGGGGGCTCGAGGCGGTGATCGCCGTGCACTCCACGGCTCTCGGACCTGCTCTCGGGGGAACCCGCTTCTACCCGTTCCCGTCGTTCGACGTGGCGCTCACCGACGTCCTGAGGCTCTCGGAGGCCATGACGTTCAAGAACGCCGTGGCAGGCCTCGATCACGGTGGCGGAAAGGCCGTCATCCTCGGCGACCCGCGATCGGCGCGGAGCCCCGAGCTCCTCCACGCGTACGGGGAGGCCGTCTGCCTGTTGGAGGGGCGCTACATCACAACCGAAGACGTCGGGACCACACCCGCCGACATGGACGCCGTGCTCGACGTGTGTCCCCACGTCACGGGAGCGAGTACGGGCTCCGGCGACCCGAGCGTGGCCACGGCCCGCGGCGTCCACCGCACACAGGAGGCCGTGGCGCAGCGGCTCTTCGGCGGCGAGGGTCTCCGTGGCCGCCACGTTGTCGTGTCCGGCGTCGGAAAGGTCGGAACGCTCCTCGTCGAGCACCTCGTGGGGGCCGGGGCGCGTGTCACGGTCGCGGACGTCCGGGCCGATGCGACGGCCGCCCTGGCGCAACGGTTCAAGGGATCGGTGGCGGCCGTCGAGCCCGACGACGCCCTCACGACGGCGTGCGACATCCTGGCGCCCTGCGCGCTCGGCGGTGTGCTGAGTGCGGAGACCGTCGCGTCGCTCCGGTGTCGGGCGGTCGTGGGCGCGGCCAACAACCAGTTGACCGACGACGCCGTCGCCGAGCAGCTGCGCGATGCGGGGATCCTCTACGTTCCCGACTTCGTGGTCAACGCCGGGGGAGTCATCAACCTCGCCCGGGAAACCGGCGCCTACGACCCTGAGGACGCGCGGGCTCGTGTCGACGCCATCGCCGACACGGTGGTGTCGATTCTCGATGAGGCTGAGCACCGTGGCGTGACACCGCTCACCGCCGCACTCGACCACGCCCGCAGACGCATCGCGGCTGCCGGCTGAACGCACATCGCGGCCCACCATCTCGGCGGGGAGGTGGGGCCGTCAGCGGTCGAGCGGAGCGATCCTCCGGGCCAGGCGGCCCATGGCGAGGCCGAGGACCGCCCCGACCGCCACGTCGGACGCATGATGGAGCCGGACGTACACGCGGCTGGCGGCCACGAGACCCGCCAGCGCGTAGTAGGCACCGGCGTGGCGGCGGCCCTGGGACAGCAGGCCCGCTGCCGTGAAGGCCGCCGTGGCGTGCCCCGACGGGAACGAGCTCGTGATCGGGATTCGGGCCCCGTAGGGGAGCTCGGTGGTGTCGCGGTCGAAGCCTTCGTCGTGCTCGATGGGACGCACCCGCTTGAACAGCGACTTGATGGCGACGTTGGTCGTGAAGCTCTCGAGGCCGAGAACGGCGGCGAGGCGGACAGCCGGTGCAGGGTCACGTTCGGCGACAGACCGCATGGCACCGAGCGCGAGCCACCCGATGCTGTGGTCGAAGGCGCTCGACAGGGAGTAGAAGACGGCGTCAGCTGCCGGGTGGCGGTGCCGGTCGACGAAGTCGTCGACCGCGTCGTCGACGCGGCGGTGCAGCGGCAGAGCCGACGATGGATGCTCGTGAGGTGGTGGGGGCACGGTCAGGTCGTCGGTGCGCCCGATGCGGTGAACAGCGGCGGGTTGCCGGCGGCGATTGCCTCGTTCTCGGCGGCCTCGATGCGCAGCTCGACGGCGTCGGCGGGATCGCCCCCGAAGGCGGGGCAGTACTTCCGGAAGGAGCACCAGTCGCAGCGCGGCCCGGGACTGGGGCGGAAGTCGTCGCGGCGGCACGCGCCCCTGACGGCCTCGTAGACGGCGAGGTTCCTGCGTGCCACGCCGCGCACCGACTGCTCGGTCGGGGTGGCGACGATCGAGGCGGGCTCCGAGAGGTAGAGGAGCTGGACGCGTGCGGGTCGGCGCCCGAGCATCTCCTGGCAGAGCAGGGCGTAGACGTGGACCCCCTGGAGGCTCTTCTGCTCCCACTGCTCGCCGGGGACCCGGCCCGTCTTGTAGTCGGTGACGACGAGCTCGCCGTCTTCGTCGAGCTCGAGGCGGTCGATGATGCCGCGGATGACGACGTCGTCGCTCAGCGCGGCCTGCATCTTGAGCTCGATCCCGATGGGGCGGATCATCCGGGGGTCTTCGAGCTGGAAGTACCTGTCGACGAGCTCGGCCGCCTCACCCTCGAACGTGGCCTGCTCGTCGGGCGTGAGGCCGAGCCCTGCGAACTCCGGGTGGTCGCGGAGCTCATCGATTGCCGTGGCGAGGTCGGCGTGGGCGGCCTCACGGGTCCGGTCGCCGGGTTCCCGGGTCATGAGGTGCTCGAGCGCCCGGTGGACGAGGGTGCCGCGGCTGGCCGGCACGGACGGCGGCTCCGGTAGGCGGTCGACGTAGGCGAAACGGAAGGCGAGCGCGCAGTCCTTGAACGACGACACTGAGCTCGGAGACAGGGACCGGGGGAGAGGGAGAGCCACACGCTGATCGTAGCGGTGGGGTGGGACGGCTACGGGTGATGCGGAGGGGTCCGTCAGGTGCAGTCGGTGGTATCAGGTCGTGGGATCAGCTCGTGGGGAGTCCGCCCGCGGATCAGTCGGTGTAGGCGCCGTCCCCGGTGAACATGCCCCGGTGCCAGCGACGTGGTGTCACCAGCACTGCCCGCGGGTAGTCCTCGAACATCCAGCGGGCGAAGTTCCGTCGTGTCCATCCCGAGGTTCCGATCGCTCGTACGGCGGCTCGGGCCAGGAGGGGGTGCGCGAGGAGCCGCTGGAGCCCGTGCGCCATGCGGGCGTCGGCCTGCAGTGCACCGAGCACCGCCGTGTCGTACCGCTCGCCCACGGCACCCGCCGTGCCTCCACCGGCCACCGCTTCAGCGGCCAGGATCCCGGTCTCCAGGGCCTGGGCGATCCCCTCGCCGGTCATCGGGTCGACGGCACCGGCCGCGTCGCCGACGTAGAGAACCCGGCCGTCGTGGAGCGCGCCGCCATCCAGGTCGCCGGGAATCGGCCAGGCCCGCGGTGAGCCCTCGGGCCTGGCGGTACCAAGGATCCGCCGCATGGACGGCCGCGTGACGACGTCATGCCACAGGGCATTGAGCTGCCGTCCGGTCGTGCCGGGCGTGCGCAGCACCCCGTACCCGACATTGGCGCGGCCGTCGGGGAGTGGGAACACCCAGGCGTAGCCGGGGAGCAGGTCTGCCTCGAAGGAGACCCACAGGCGCGGGTCGTCGACACCGGAGAAGTATTGGCGGAACGCGTGCCATGTGCCGAAGCGCGGGCCGGCGCCTGGCTCGAGGATCTTCCGAACGGTGGAGTAGTTCCCGTCCGCAGCGACGAGGTACCGGGCGGCGTGGCGTGAGCCGTCGGCACACGTCGCGGTCACGAGGTCGGGACCGACCGTGACATCGACCAGGCCGGAGCCCTCGTGGACGGGGACACCGCTCGCCCGGGCGTGGGTCACGAGCGCATGGTCGAGCTCGGCGCGGGGAACCACGCCGGCGAAGAGGCCGTCACCGGGGAGCGGCAGCGGGACCTCCCGCCCGCTGGGGGACACCAGGACCGCCTCGGTGACGGTTGTGAGGCCCGGGAGCGCGCTGCGGGGCAGACCCAGAGCCTCGAGGTGGCGGAACGCCGCGGCTGTGAGACCGTCGCCGCAGGTCTTGTCGCGGGGAAACGTCGCCCGGTCGACGACCTCGGCGTGGAGGCCGTGGCGGCGTGCGGTCAGAGCGGCAGCCGTCCCGGCGGGTCCGGCACCGACCACGAGCACGTCAGAGTGCCTGGGGGAGCCCACGGCGCCGAAGCTATCGCCGGCCCCGCGGGCTCCCCGATCCGACTGCGGCTCCGTCGGCGTCGGCACGTATCATGCGCCTCGTGCACCAGAACCCTCCAAATTGTTCGGACCGGTGCTTTCACCCCATAAAGGCAGAAAGTTGACTGCGATCTCGCGGGATTCTCCCCCCATCGAGATCCGGGGGCTCCGCAAGACCTACGTCAGCATGACGGGACGCAGGACCGTGGCGGTCGACGGTGTCGACCTCACCGTCCCCGCGGGCGGTGTGTTCGGCTTCCTCGGACCGAACGGCTCGGGCAAGACCACCACGATCCGGTGTCTTCTCGGGCTGATCCGTCCCACGGCCGGGACGTGGCGGGTCCTCGGGGCGGATTCCAACCGGGGGCTCGGCGAGGTGGCGCACCGGGTCGGGTCCATCGTCGAGACACCGGCGTTCACTCCCCACCTGTCGGGGAGACGCAATCTCGAACTCCTGGCGGCGATGCAGGGCATCGACAGGAGCCGGGTTGCACGTGCTCTCGACCGCGTCGACCTCCGGGGCCGCGGCAACGACGCGTTCCGGACCTACTCGCTCGGCATGAAGCAGCGCCTGGGCCTGGCGGCGGCGCTCCTCAAGGACCCCGACCTGATGATCCTCGACGAGCCCGCCAACGGTCTCGACCCGGCGGGGATCGTGGAGATCCGCGAGCTGGTCCGCTCGCTCGGAGCGGAGGGACGAACGGTGTTCGTCTCGAGCCACCTGCTCGGAGAGGTCGAGCAGATGTGCGACAGCGTCGCCATCCTCAACCACGGACGGTGCATCGCCGCTGGGACCGTCGACGAGGTGCTCGCCACTGGTGGATCGGCGCGCGTCTCAGTCGCCATCGATGACCCGGACCGCGCCGAGCGCGTGCTCCGGGAGGCCGGCATGGAAGTGGAGCGCGACGACTCCAGGCTCCTGGTGGCAGGATCCGGGCCCGACGGCTCGACCATCGCACGGATCCTCGCCGACCACGGGCTCTACCCCCGCGAGCTCACACCTCGTCAGCTCGACCTCGAGGGTGTGTTCCTCCATCTCACCGGCGGGGACACGTCGGGATGAGACGGCTCTTCGCCGCCGAGGTCCGCCGCGCCTTGTCCCGGCGCGTCGTGAAGGTGGCGATCCTCCTCGGGCTCAGCAGCATCGCCGTTCTCGGTGTGACGGTCTTCCTCACGGTCGACGCCGACACTCCCGAAGAGAACGCGCGTGAGTTCCTCGGCGACTACCGCGAGCAGCTTCTCGAGGGTTGCCAGTTCGAGACGGATCCCTCCGGCTGCATCGAGCGCGTCCCCACGGTGGAGCAGCTCTCCGAAGGGGACGGCGCGTTCCTCTCCACCGACACCGACACGCGCCCACATCTCGTGGAGTTCTGGCCCGACGACGAGGCCCGCGCCGATGGCAACGACGAGTCCCTGCTCATGGCGTCGAGCATCATGCTGCTGATGGTCGCCGTCCTTCTCGGGGCGTCTCTCGTGGGCGGCGACTACGCGTCCCGTAACCTCGAGACACTTCTCACCTGGGAGCCGCGACGACTGAGGTTCGTGGCGATGCGCCTCGCTGCCGTGGCTGTCGTCGTGTTCTTCCTGTACGTGGCGTTCCAGGTCCTCTTTTCGTTGGTGCTCCTGCCGAGCGTGTTCGTCAAGGGCACCACCGAAGGCGCCGACATCGCCTGGTTCCGCCACCTGGTTCTCATGGTGGGGCGGACGGGTCTGCTCGTCGCCGGGTTCGGTGTCCTCGGAGCCTCCCTGGCCTTCCTCGCGCGCAGCACCGCGGGCGCCATGGGCATCGTTCTCGCGTACCTCGTGGGCGTGGAGGCGATCCTGCGGTCGTTCCAGCCGGAGGCGACGAACTGGTACGTGATCTCGAACCTCGTGCCCCTGCTCGATCCCTCGGTCGAGCTCGACTTCTTCACGCGGACCGCTGCCGGGTCGGGATTCCTGCTGTTCATGTACCTGGTGGTCGTGATGGTGGCGGCCGCCGGCGTCTTCCGGGCACGCGATCTGGGCTGAGCGGTGCCGGGGGCCTGTGTCCCGCTTCGACGTGGTGGTCCCCCAGTTGCCAGAATCAGGGGATTCCCGCACCATGTCGCGGGCCCGGCGCGGTCAGGCGCCGCGGACACAACACGAGAACCCAGGAACGGAGTGCCATGAACGTCGTCGTCTGCGTGAAGCAGATCCCCGACCCGGCCGCCCCCGGAGAGCTCGACTCCGACAACACCCTCAAGCGCACCGACAAGCTCATCCTCGACGAGTCCGACAGCTTCGGTGTGGAGATGGCCCTGCAACTCGTCGACACCGCCGGTGAGGGCGAGGTCACGCTCCTGTCGATGGCCCCCAACAACGAGGTGTCGGGTCTGCGAACGGCACTCGCCATGGGTGCGGCCAAAGCCGTGCTCGTGTCCGACGACGCGCTTGCCGGAACCGACGCCCTCGGCACCGCCAAGGTCCTCGCCAAGGCAGTGGAGCGGGTCGGTGACGCCGACCTCGTCCTCACGGGCACGGAGTCGACCGACGGCTACACAGGGACCATCCCGACCCAGATCGCGCAGCTGCTCGACTGGCCGGCGCTCACCTTCGCCAAGCACATCGAGGTGGGCGACGGGAAGGTCACGATCCAGCGCCAGACAGAGGCCGGCTACGACACCGTCGAGGCGCCGCTTCCCGCTGTCGCCAGCGTCACGGCCGGGGTTGTCGAGCCGCGCTACCCCTCGTTCAAGGGGATCATGGCCGCCAAGAACAAGCCCGTCGACGAGGTCACGGTCGCTGATCTCGGTCTCGAGGGCCAGATCGGCTGGGAGGGTGCCCACCAGGCGATCACCTCGGTCGAGGCGGCCCCCGAGCGCGAGGCCGGCGAGAAGATCGAGGACGAAGGCGACGCGCACGAGCGCGTCGTCGCCTTCCTCGACGAGCTCAAGGTCATCTGAGGCCCCGGGTCCCCACACCCCACGCACGCAGTCAGCGGAGGAACGCGACATGAGTATCGGAAAAGTCTGGGTGTTCGCAGAGGCCGACGGCGACGGGGTCACCTCCGCCGCCCTCGAGCTCCTCACCAAGGCCCGTGACGTCGGCGACACGGTGGAGGCCGTCTACGTCGGGAGCAACGCCGACACCGCTGCCGGTGCTCTCGGCGAGCACGGCGCCACCACCGTGTACGCCGTCGACGGCGGCGACCGGCTCGCCGGGGCCGTGGGCGCTGCCGCGCTCGAGAAGCTGATCGGCGAGCACAGCCCCGACCTGGTCATGTTCGACCAGTCCTACGACGGCCGCGACGCCATCGCCGGCCTGTCGGCGCGGATCGACAGGACAGTGCTCACCAACAGCGCCGACCTGGTCGTCGACGGCGACCAGGTTCGTGCCACCACGGCGATCTTCGGCGGCACCGAGATCGTGGAGACGGCCTTCGAGGGGGAGACGCCGCATCTTGTTGCTTTCCGCCCGAAGTCCTTCGTGGCCGAGCCCTCCGGTGGAGGTGCGGCGGCAGTCGTCGCCGTCGACGGTGTCGACACCGGTCGCGCGGGTGAAGCCACGGTCCTCGACCGCCACGTCGAGGAGGCCGAGGGGCCCAAGCTCGAGGACGCCGATGTCGTCGTGTCGGGTGGCCGCGGGCTCGGGGAGGCCGAGCACTACGCCCTCGTCGAGACGCTCGCCAAGCTCCTCAAGGGTGCGCCCGGCGCCTCGCGTGCCATCGTCGACGCCGGCTGGGTGCCGTACTCGCACCAGGTCGGCCAGACCGGCAAGACCGTGAAGCCGAAGGTCTACATCGCGCTCGGGATCTCGGGGGCGACGCAGCACCTCGTGGGCATGAAGAGCTCCGACACCATCATCGCCGTCAACAAGGACGCCGAGGCGCCGATCTTCTCGGTTGCCGACCTCGGGATCGTGGGTGACGTCCACAAGGTCGTTCCGAAGCTCATCGAGGCGCTCGAGGCTCGCAGCTGACACTCGGTTTGATGCGTCCGTGAGGTGCGCTATGCGGACCTCACGGACGCATCAAACCGGTCATCCGGGTCGGCTTCCGAGATCCCGATCCGGGCGTGGATGCGCTTCATCCAGCGTGGGGCCCACCAGTTCCAGTCGCCCGCCAGGCGCATGAACGCCGGTACGAGCGTTCCGCGCACCACGAAGGCGTCCATGAGGACCGCCAGGGCGAGCCCGAGGCCGAACAGGACCATGAACGAGACACGGTTCGTGACGAAGGCCAAGAAGACGATCGAGATCAGGATCGCCGCCGCCGACACGATCCGGCCCGACTTCTCGAGGCCCAGCGCCACCGAGGAGGCGTTGTCGCCGCTTCGGTCGTACTCCTCCTTGATCCGCGAGAGCAGGAAGACCTCGTAGTCCATCGAGAGCCCGAAGGCCACGCAGAACATCAGGATGGGTACGGTCGCCGTGAGCGTCCCGGTGGCGGTGACGTTGAGGAGGTCCGACAGGTTGCCGTCCTGGAAGATCCACACCATGGCACCGAAGGTCGCTGTCAGGCTGAGGATGTTCAGGGCGAGCGCCTTGAGCGGGACCACGATGCTTCCGAAGGCGAGGAAGAGCAGCACGAACATGGCGACAGCGATGAGCGCCAGGGCGAGTGGAAGTCGACCGAAGATCCCCTCCTTGGAGTCGACGAGCTCTGCCGACTGTCCTCCCACGGCCACGTCGAAGGGAGCCTCGAGACTGCGGATGTCGTGGATGAGTCGTTCACCCTCACCGGAGATTGGCTCGATGTCGGGGACCACCGAGAACCATGTGCCGGTGCTGCCGGCAAAGCGGGCCGTGATGTCACCGCCGTCGGTGAGCATCCCGCCGTCGTCGATGAAGGAGAGCTCGGCCGTGCCGTTGCTGTAGACACCCGTGACCGCATCGACGCGCGCGACGCCCGGAACCGACGACAACCCCAACGCGTACTCCTCGATGTTCCCGGCGACCGTCGCGGGATCACCGGCATCGACGGCCACGATCTGGACGGTTGTCGACTCACTGGAGTCGAACGCGTCACGGATCCTGTCGGTGGCCTCCCGGCTCTCCGCCCCCTCGGGGAGGACACGGTCGTCGGGGAGCCCGAGCTCGATGCGCAGGAACGGCGTACCGAGCAGGAGAAGGAACGCGGTCACGGTGATGGCGACGGTGGCGGGCCGGCGCATCACGAACTGGGCGATCCGGTGCCAGAAACCCTCGTCGACCGGCTTGGGCTGGCGCCGCCAGATCGCCAACCTGTTGACCCGAGGCCCGAGGATCGCGAGGAGCGCCGGCAGGAAGACGATCGCACCGACGGCCGCCACGAAGGAGACCGCCAGACCGGCCCAGCCGAACGAACGCAGGAACGGGAGCGGGAAGACGAGCAGCGCCGACAGGGCGATGCCCACGGTGACAGCCGAGAAGAAGATCGTGCGTCCTGCGGTCTCGACCGTTCGGACGACGGCCTCCTCGGTCGTCTTCCCGTGGTCGAGTTCCTCCCTGAAGCGCGAAACGATGAACAGGCTGTAGTCGATGGCCAGCCCGAGGCTCATCGCCGTCGTCATGTTGAGCGAGAAGATCGACACCTCCGTGACTGATGACACGACCTTCAACACGACGAACGCCCCGACAATGGCGAGCCCGCCGACGAGGAGCGGGAGCAGCGCGGCCACGAGGCTTCGGAACACGAACAGCAGGAGAATGAGGGTGAGTGGCAGAGCGATCAGCTCCGCCCGAATGAGGTCTTCCTCGATCGTCTTTCCGATCTCGTGGAAGATCGGTCCGAAGCCGCTGCCCCCGACGACGACGGTCCTACCGTCGGCCGTCTCGTGCTCACCGATGAAGTCATCGCCGAAGTCGGACACCCAGTTGTCGACGGTGTCGTCGTTTCCGTCGATCGTGGCGAGGATGAGCGCGCTGTCGCCGTCGGGCCCTCGCAGGGGTGCGGCGCCGAAGTCCCAGTAGGAGAGCGTCGAGGAGATCCCGTCGTTGTCGCGTAACTCGTCGGAGAGCTCCCGGCCGACCGTGGCGACATCGGTATCGTCGACATCGCCGTCGGGAACGGACACGATCAGCACGAGGTTCGGGACCCCGGCCGGGAAGTTCTCGGAGAGCTGATCACGGGCCTGTGAGGACTCGAAGTTCTTGTTGTCGAATCCGCCGGACGACAACTGGCCCGCCACGTCGGCGCCGTAAGCCCCGGCGGCAGCGAAGAGGATGCCGCTCAGGACGACGATGAGCACCCGCCGCCGCACCAGGAAATGTCCGAGCCGCCTCACCTGATCCCCCACTGAACGGCCTGCACGGGCCCGGCCAACCTAGTGGGCGGTCCGATGTGAGCGACGATCGTGTCCGACGAGCCAGGTGAGCGGGCGACCTGAGCCCCACGGACCCTGGATAGGTGAATCTTCTACTACGGGATCGCGCGGAGAGTGCGAAGGTCCACCACTTCGTGGCCGAAACCGTCGACAATGCCCGGATGGACCGCCTCAGCCACGACGTCATCCAGGTAGATGACGACCTGCGCGTGGGTGTCACGTGGGGCGGACGGGGCATCCCGCTGGTACTGCTCCACGGCTTCGGGGCCGAAACGCGTCTCTACGCCCAGTCGTCCTCACGGCTCACCGAGCTCGGTGTCCGTGTCATCGGGATCGACCTACCCGGTCACGGGGAGTCGCCCCCTCTGCCCGGCCGCAGCGGCGTGCGGGAGTGGGCCGGCGTCGTGGCCGACACGCTCGACCATCTCGGCGTCCGGCACTGCCTGGTCGCCGGTCACTCGACCGGGGGGCGCGTCGCCACGGAGCTGGCCGTTCTGCGCCCCGAGCTCGTTTCGTCTCTCGTGCTCATCGACGCCATCGTGGGCGCAGCGTGGGACCGGCGACGCGACACGCTCCTGAGATTCCCGCCGGCCCTCCTGCCGTACATGGCGGGCTTCGTGATCGACTGCGCCGACACCGCCCCGCCACACAGGGACCGCGAGCAGGCCCGGAAGCTGCGCCGCCTCGCGGCGCCCGTGCTCGGGCGGAAGATCCGGCGGCCCGGGTGGATCACCTCCGGTGTCAGCTCCGTCCTCCTGTCGCCACCGTCCGCCCCCACCCTGGACCGGATCCGCGCCAACGGGACGCACGCGACCGTGCTGCACGGCGAGCGGGACCTGATCGTCCCGTTGGAGTGCGGCCGCGACGCCGCGTGCCGACTCGACGCGGAGCTCGTCGTCATCCGCCGCGCGCGCCACTCGTGGGTGCTCGACTGCCCGCAGACGCTCCCGGTTCTCGTCGACGGGCTACTCGCCGGCGCCGTCGGTGAGGCGATCAGCCGCGTGGCGCACGGCGCCGGTGTGCGGCGTGCCCTCCCCACACTCGAGGAGTTGGAGTCGGTCTGCTACCGCCCCGACGCCCGGGTCCTCGGCTTCCCGAGCGTGCGGCGCCTGGTGCATCCCGTGGATCACCCTCCGCGCTACGACTGGACCGTCGAGGTCCCGTCCCCGAAAACCCGCGACGCCAGCGCCCTCGGCTGATTTCCGTTTCTGCGTCCATTTCGTCTCGGGGGCCGCAGGATACCTGCGGCCCTGACCCTCGCCTCGGTCAAGCCAGGTCGAAGTCGACGATGACGGGTGCGTGGTCGGAGGGCTTCGTTCCCTTGCGGGCGTTGCGGTCGACGATGGCCCACGACGCCGTGTCGGCGGCCACCTTCGTCGCGAGGACCAGGTCGATGCGCATCCCCCGGTGCTGGTGGAAGTCGCCACGTCGGTAGTCCCAGTACGAGTAGAGGCCGGCGTCGTCGTAGAGGCAACGGAACGTGTCCTGGAGGCCCCAGTCGCACAGGGCGTCGATGGCCGCACGTTCGGGATCGCTCACGTGGGTGGCGCCCTCGAAGGAGCCGGGGTCCCACACGTCGCGGTCGTCGGGGGCCACGTTGAAGTCACCCGCCACGATGACGGGGTCGTCGGCCGAGAACCGCCCGTCCAGCCACTCGCGTAGGCGCTCGAGCCACACCAGTTTCCGGTCGTAGTGGTCGGTGCCGATCTCACGACCGTTCGGGACGTACACGGAGGCGACCTGAGCCGCTCCGCAGCGCGCGGCGAGGAGGCGGGCGTCACCGTCGTAGGGGTCGTCGAGCTCACCGAAGCCGGCGGTCACGTCGGAGAGGCCGATCCGCGAGAGGATCGCCACGCCGTTCCAGCGGCCCTCCCCGTGATGAGCAGCCTCGTAGCCGAGAGCCTCGAAGGTCAACTGGGGGAAGGCGTCGTCGGCGATCTTCGTCTCCTGGAGGCAGACGACATCGGCGTCGGCGTACCCGAGCCACTCCTCGACGCGCGGGAGGCGTGCCTTCAGCGAGTTGACGTTCCAGGTAGCGAGGCGCACGGGTTGCGGGAAGGCTCCGGTCAGGTGCCGGGCTTGCGCTGTGCGCGCACGAGCATCACGACGATGCTGATCACGATGAGAGCACCGATCACGATGAGGATGAACACACCGATGTTGCTGCTCGATGACCCGTCGCTGCTCTCGGCATCAGCCGTGCGCAGCTCTGCCCTTCCGTCGGTGTCGAGCTGCACGACCTGTTGGAACGTGGGCCGGTTCACCCAGTTCATCGGTGGTACACCCACCAGTAGCGAGGAGTACTCGATCTGGTCGTCAGCGACCGTGCGCTCCCACGACGACACGGCGGTCGGGTCTGCGCTGTCCTTGAACTCCTCCTCGAGCAGCGGGATGGTCGACTCGAGTGAGTCCCACAGGACCGTGCGGCAGGCTTCGAGGTCGCCGTTCCCGCAGTAGGTGCGGTCCCAGGCTCCGTCGGTCGGGGTGCCGGCGACGTTGGTGAGGTCGTTGTAGACCTGTGGGTAGGAACCTTGCGAGAACGACGATCCCTGATGGTTGTCGGGGCTGTTGTGGATCCCGAGGTCGAGCGCCCGGAAGGCGTCGCCGGAGTTCTCCTCGGTGAAGATGGCGTAGGTGAGCGGCTCCCACCAGGCGTCCATGATCGCGGGCCCCACCGGCGTCTCGTAGACCGTGTCGGCCTTCTCGCGGGCGCGACGGTGCCCGTCGAACTCCAGCCAGAGTTCCAGTTCCTCGCGCATGGCGGCGAGCCGCTCGTCGCGGCCTTCCGGCGGTGTGAGGCCCATGATCTCGAGCAGGACGGGCAGGATTTCCTGCGCGCGCAGGTCGGTCGTGGCGGCGTCCTCCATCGCATCGACGACGGCCGCACGGTCGACCGGCTCACCGCTGTCGATGGCCTCCTCGATCCGCGAGTTGAGCATGTCGACGCGGTAGATGGGCCCGAACGACCACTGGTCGTCGGCCGACGTGAACTTCGGCGCCTGCTTGTTGTTCCACGACGTCACGTAGCCCCGGTCGGGATCGGCGTCGTGGGGCTGGTCCTCGGCGTCGAGGAAGCCGGTCCAATCGAACTCACCGCCCCCCGTCGTGGGAAGGGTCGGGTCGACCCCCTCGGCGCGTTGCGGGCACTTGCACGTGTGCTGGTAGCCGGCGGTCTCGGCATCCACGTAGAACCAGTTGAAGCTGAAGGTGATGCCGTCGCCCATGGCGCGCCGGAAGGCCTCGTAGCCCTCCTCCATGAACTCGGGGTCGTTGGCGTTGCGGAACCCGGCCGCCGACACGATCTCCTCGAAGTAGGTGGAGCGGTCGGTGGCGATCGCCACCGGCGTGCCGTCCTTCAGGGTGCCGCGCTGGTTGATGGGGCCGTAGTCGGGGGCCCGTTGGATGGTCCATGTCAGGGTCACGGGTGGGCCGGACGCGATCCCGTCGGTGGTCTCCACGACGTGGTCGAACGTGTCGATCTCCTTGCACTCACCGTCGTGCATGTAGCCGTCGGCGGTTGTCGCATCCACCTCCGACTCCCGACCGTCGGCCCAGCACAGCTCGAGGACGAAGTCGTCGATGTTGTCGGCGCCCGACGACGTCGCCGACCACGCGTAGTCCTGGCCGCGCCCGATGAGCACCCACATGTCGATGCCCAGGAACCCCATGCCGCGGGCGTCGATCCCGGGCCCGTGGACGTCCTTCTCCACGATCAGCTCCGGGACGGAGTACCCGATCTGGGGGCCGAAGACGGCGATGGGCCGGCCGTCGTCGGTGTGCTCCCCGTTCACGAGCAGGGCGTTGCTGGCCGACGCGGGCTGCGTGGAGGCGTGGTCGAGGCGGCCGAGGAAATCGATGACCGTCTCGGGAGGAGCCGGGCTCGCGGGACCGCCGAGGGAGGCCTCCCCGGCGGAGTCCTGACCGGCCCCCTCGGCAGCGGGCACCGGCTGGGCGGACTCGGGGTCGCCGGCCCCCACGGGGAACAGGCTCTCGCAGTCGAGGTCCGCCACGGCCGCATCGTCGACCGGGCCGAGGTCGTCCATGTACGGCGCAGGCTGCGTCGACGAAACCGGCGCCGACGGGTCGTTGGCGAACTTGAGGTCGTCGTAGACCTCCCGGGCCTCCTCGGCCCCGAGGGCCTCGGTCATCGCTTCAAGACCGCAGTAGTTCTGGACCTCGCGGCCGCCACCCTTGCCGAAGATGCCCCCGATGAGGCCACCGATGGCGACCGCATCCGTTGTCTCCCACGGTTCGGGGGTCGTGCCCAGCAACTGGTACTCGAACGGCAGGAGGGTCTCGTCGGCCTCGGCGTCGGCGAGGAAGGCGTTGACGCCCTCGGTGTAGGCGGCGATGTCGTTGTAGACGTCCTGCTGCTCGGGGGTGCCGTCCTTCAGGGCGTCGATCTGCTCCTGGAGATCCGCCTCGGTGTAGGGCGCGTTCTCGAGCGTGTCCAGGTCCTGGCCGATCAGCGTGTCCGAGAAGCCGACGAACTCGCTGAGTCGCCCGCGCCCCGTGTTGCGCAGGACGTCCATGTAGAGGATGCGGTCCTCCGCGGTGGCGTAGCCCTGGGCGAACATCGTGCCCTCACGGGTGTCGCCGAAGATGTGGGGCACGTTGAAGCTCTTGTCGCGGATGATCGTGACGTCGTCGCGGTCACCGGGCTGGTACGTGCGTCCTACGTCGTCGGGCTCCACGCCGAAGGAGGCGTCCTTGAAGTAGTCGAGGAGCTGGTCGTCGGAGAGGCCGGGGCTGTTGAAGACGAGGTCGTTGTACATGATCCGCTGGTCGGCGAAAAAGGGGGGGAAGCCCGTCTCGTCGCCCGCGGCGTCGGCCTCCGAGGCCTGCGCGAAACCCTCGGCGCTGAGCGTGGCGGTCTGGCCCGGCGGAAGGACATTCAGGAACCCGCGGGCGTCGTCGAACTCCTGGTAGTGGCCGTCGGTCACCTCGGTGCCCTCGGCAGGGGCGTCCTCGGCGGGGCTCTCGTCGGGATCGGGCTCTCCCGCTCCCGCCACCCCGGCCGTGAGGACGAGCGCGGCGGCCACGAACACGGCGCTCCAGCGCCGGGCTTTGCGTCGGACAAGCATGGTGGGCCCCTTCGACCGGTCGGCACCACCACGGTGCCGGAAGCCGACAAGGTATCCCGCGCCGATCCGGGACGCTGACCCGGGTCGGAGGAGTGCCCGAGCCTCCGGCGCCGCGTGTGAGTCGTCGCTAACATCGGTGGGCACATGGTGGCCGACACGACGCGTGAGGTCCTGTGACGGACCCCGATCCCGGTCACGGCAGCGACCACCTCGCCCGCCGCCGTGACAGCACACTGTGGCCCTTCGGCCTCATGCCGGCCTTCGTGCTGGTGCTGGTCAACTTCCTCGACGGGGCGGAGACGAACATCCTTCCCGGCACGCTCTCGCTGCTCCAGGACGACTTCGGCTTCTCCGATACGGCGGGTGGTGCGCTGGCGACGGCCATGGCCGCCGCCGGTCTCCTGGTGGTCCTTCCGGCGGGCTACATCGCCGACCACTACCGGCGCACGAGAACGCTGGCGATCGTCGTGGCGCTCTGGTCGGCCCTGTCGGTGCTCTCCGCGGCCGCGCTGGGCTTCGCGATGTTCGCCGCCGCACGGTTCGCCATGGGCGCCGCCAACAGCCTCGACAACCCACCGGCGTCCTCACTCATCGCCGACTACTACCCGCCTGTGTCGCGGGGAAGGGTCTTCGCCGTCCAGCGCGTCGCGTGGTCCATCGGCGTCGGTGTGGGAATCGCCGTGGGAGGTGCTGTCGGGGGCGCCCTCGGGTGGCGGGCCGCCTATCTGGTTTTCGTCGCGCCCGGGCTGGTCGTCGCGCTCCTCGTGGGGCTCCTGGCCGAACCGCGCCGGGGAGCACTCGACCACGTCCGCACGACGGGGCCCGCGTCGGACCGGGAGCACGACCTGGTGACAGAGATGGAGCTCGGGGAGGCGTCACCGACGCGCCAGGGCGTTCGCGAGTACCTCGACGGTGTGCGCGAGCTGACACGGATCCCGACCGCACGGCGGCTGTATCTCGGCCTCGGCGTCGCGATGGCCGGATTCAACGGTATGGCGTTCTGGCTCCCGTCGTTCCTCGAACGAGTTCACGACCTCAGCGAGGCCGCGGCCGGTGCGGTGACGGGGGGCCTCGTCGTCGTGGTCGCGCTGTCGGGTGCGCTGGTGGGCGGCCATCTGGGCGACCGCGCAGCCGCTGATGGCGGGAGCGGGCGCCTGAGCATCACCGGAACCGCACTCGCAGGAGGCGCCGTTCTCGCGGCCGTTGCCTTCCCGGTGCCCGTGGTCGGGCCCCAGCTGATCGTCTTCGCCGTCGGGGCGTTCGTCCTCTCGATGGCGATCCCGAACTTCGCGGCGGCGATCGCCGAGGTCGTGCCCGCGCGCCGTCGCGGCACGGGCTTCTCGCTCTACTACTTCCTCACGATTCTCGGTGGGGCGCTGGGGCCCCTCGTCATCGGTGCCGTGTCGGACCTGACGGGCTCGCTGACGGCGGCGATGGCCGTCTCGATGCTCCCCGCGATACCTGGCGGCCTCTACGTCCTCGGGGCACGCCACACGCTCGAAGCCGACGCGCGCGCCGCGATGGGTGGCCCGGGGTGATCACCGTGACGAGCGCGCGCCCGCCCGGCGCGTGCGGACCCGTCCTGCGCGCCTAATGTGCCCGCGACCCGACAGCACCGGCAAGGAGACGCACGTGGGACCCCTCCAGGGAATCAGGATTGTCGAGCTCACCGGGATCGGGCCCGGTCCCTTCGCAGCCATGATGCTGGCCGACATGGGCGCGGAGGTTCTGCGCGTCGACCGCGCGCAGCTGGTCCGTGACGACTTCTCGGGCTCGAACCCCGAACTCCTCTTTCGCGGTCGACGGTCGGTGGGGGTCGACCTCAAGAACCCCGACGGTGTCGAGACCGTGCTACGCCTCGTCGAGAGTGCCGACGCACTCATCGAGGGGTTCCGCCCCGGCGTGGCCGAGCGTCTGGGCGTCGGCCCCGACGAGTGCGCGGCCCGCAATCCCAGACTCGTGTACGGGCGGATGACGGGATGGGGTCAGGAGGGGCCCCTCGCGACCGCCGCCGGGCACGACATCAACTACATCGCGCTGGGTGGCGCCCTGGCCCACATCGGTCGCCCCGGTGAGAAACCGGTTCCTCCCCTCAACCTCGTCGGCGACTTCGGTGGTGGGGGGATGCTGTTGGCGTTCGGCGTCGTGTGCGGGGTGCTCGAGGCCGGGCGCTCCGGAAAGGGTCAGGTCGTCGACGCAGCCATGGTCGACGGCACCGCCACGCTGATGACACTCATCCAGGGTCTGCAGGGGATCGGGATGTGGAGCGACGAGCGGGGCACCAACATGCTCGACACCGGCCTGCCCTACTACGACACGTACGAAACGGCCGACGGGAAGTACGTCAGCATCGGGTCGCTCGAGCCGCAGTTCTACGCCGAGCTCCTGGAGAAGACGGGACTCACCGGTGAGGGATTCGAGGCGCAGGACGATCCGGCGCTGCGGCCGCGACTCCGGGAACGTCTCACCGAGGTGTTCCTCACCAAGACGCGCGACGAATGGTGCGAGACCCTGGAGGGCAGCGACGTCTGTTTCGCGCCCGTGCTCACGATGAGTGAGGCGGCAGAGCACCCGCACGCCAAGGCCCGCGGGACGTACATGGAGATCGACGGGTTCGTGCAGCCGTCGCCGGCTCCCCGCTTCGGCCGGACGACACCTGCCGCGCCGACAGCGCCGGTCTGGCCGGGGGAGAACACCGACGAGGCGCTCACCGACTGGGGTTTCGACGCTTCCGACATCTCCGCCCTGCGCGAATCGGGCGCGGTGAAGTAGCTGTCCGCTCAGGAGCTGCCCGGAACTCTCACCGTCTCGGTGTCGCGACCGGAGCGCAGGACGGTCCCGGGGACCGCGCCCGTGCTCTCGTTGTCGATCACGGTCCGGACGCCGTTCACCCACACCCCGCGAATGCCCTCGGGGCGGGAATGCAGCCGCTCGTTGCCCGCCGGTAGGTCGGCCACCATCCGCACCGGTCCGGCCCCGATCGTGTCGGGGTCGAACAACACGAGGTCGGCGTGGGCACCGTGCTCGATGCGACCACGGTCGCGCAGCCCGAAGAGCCTCGCCGGCGTGTCGGTGATGAGCTGGACGGCACGCTCGAGCGACAGGAGGCGGCGCCCGCGGATCGTGTCGCCGAGCAACTCCGTCGGGTAGGTGCTGCCGAGCATGCGGTCGAGGTGTGCGCCGCCGTCGGACCCCCCGATGAGCACGCGCTCCTCGTCGATGAGCCTCATGCGCATCCTCCAGCTCTCGTCGTCGTCCTCGAGGGGGAGGGGCCACAGCACGGTACGGAGTTCGTCGACCAGCACGATGTCGAGGAGTGCGTCGAAGGGCTCGGTGCCGCGCTCGTCGGCGATCTCTCCCACGGTCCGTCCCTCGAGCGGCTTGTTCTCCTCCGAGAAGGTGTCGCCGATCTCGTAGTCGCGGAACCGGTTGAAGCGCTGCATGACACCCGCCTTCTCGTCGTGGATGTCGCGCAGCATCTTTTCGCGTACCCGGGGATCACGCAGCCTCTCCATACGCTCGGGGATCGGCAGCGTGAGGATCTCGTCCCATCCCGGGATCAGTGTGAGGGCACAGCGTGTCCGGAAGCTCATGTTCATCGGGACCAGCACCGGCATCGTGAGCGCCACGACCCGCGCACCGTGTTCCTCCGCATACTCCGAGGCAGCGAGTTGGCGTTCGACCTTGTCGGGCTCTCGGGAATCGACGGTGAGAACGTTCCAGTTCAGCGGCCGCTTCCCGGCCAGGGAGATCCTGGTGAGCCGCTCGATCTCCTCATCGGTGAATCCTTTGAGGCAACCGTCGGTGATGTACTCGAGGGTGGTTCCCTCGAACTCCGACACGACCGACGCGAGGGCGAGCACCTCGTCGGTGGTGGCGGCACGCGAGGGAACGGGATTTCCGTCGCCGTCGTCGTGGGTGAACGACTGGGAGGACGAGAAGCCCATTCCGCCGGCGTCGAGGGCCGCCCGCAGCTCGTCCTTCATGGCTTCGATCTGCTCGTCGGACGCCTCGTTGCCGGTGCCGGCGGCGCCCATGACGTACCGGCGCAGCGCGCAGTGGCCCACGAGGAACGCCGCGTTGACGCCCAACGTGCCGTCGAGGCGGTCGAGGTAGTCGCCGAACGACGTCCAGTCGGCGGGAACGCCCTCCATCAACGCCTCGATCGGCATCCCCTCGACCTCGGCGAGCATCTCGAGGGACCAGCGTCCGTCCTCGTCGCGCAGCGGAGCGAGCGTGAAACCGCAGTTGCCGTTGATAGTGGTCGTGACACCGTGGAGGTTCGACGGGGCGCCGTAGGGGTCCCAGAGGAACTGCGCGTCGTAGTGCGTGTGAGGGTCGATGAAACCCGGAGCGAGCACGAGCCCGGTGCCGTCGATGGTGGCGGTGGCGTCGCCGGTGAGGGCGTCTCCGAGGACGACCCGACCGTCACGTACGCCGACATCGGCCCGGCGCTCGGGTGCGCCTGTCCCGTCGACGAGGCGGACGTCGGTGATGAGCAGATCGAGCACTGTGGATCCTCACGTTTCCTGTCCGTTGCGTTTCACCCACGCGAGGGCGGACGGTCCGTCGACGAAGCGGTGGGCGGTGCTTCGACTCTCAGCCGCGCAGCATGTCGCTGCGCACGGTGTCTTCGGACTTCAACCGGGCCGAAGCGGTCTGCTTCGTCGTCCCCTCGGCCTCGGGCCTGCCACTGCCGGGGCGGTTCGGAGGGTACATGGGCCGGTCGAGCTCCAGCCCTTCAGCGTAGAACTGCGAGGCCCACTTCCGGAACTGGAGGTACGGCCCGTCGGTGTCGGCCAGCGCCGGGCGCGTGACGTGGGCCTTGTTGCGCCAGATGGGCAGGTCCTCCACGACCTGCTGGGAGACCTCCTCGACGAACGCCTGCCCGACCGTCGAGGTGAGCTCTGCGTCGTCCAGCTTCTTGGCCGTGAACGTGAAGCGCAGCTCCGTCTCGTCCTCTGTGACGGGTGTGTTGCAGCCCATGAGCAGCGTGTCGACGATCCCCGAGAAGCGGATGAGGCTGAAACCGGGACCGTGCTGGTCGATGTCGATACGGCCGTCCACGACACCCTGGGGTGTGGGGAACCGCTGCAGGGAGCGGATCTTCGTACGCGGCCCGTCGGTCTCGTACTCACGGACCTCGGGGACCTCGTCGGTGTTGTGGACATAGCGGAAGTGGGCCGAGTCGACCGAGTTCTCGGCGATCTCCTGCCACGGCGCGGGGATCGGGAAGATCCGGGCGACGGGAGTGCTCCAGTTCTCGTGGTCGGAGAACTCCGGGACCTCCGGTATCTCCCACATCGGCTTCTCGTCGAAGGGGTGGTACCACGCCATGACCGTGCCGTTGCGCTCGATGACCTCGTAGGTGCGCAGGCACGCCGACTTGTTGACACGCGTGGAGTAGGGGATCTCGCTGTTGCGCCCGTCGCCGTCGAACTTCCACCCGTGGAACGGGCACTGGATCTCGCATCCCTCCACGTGGCCGCCGTGCCCGAGGTGGCCACCCAGGTGCGGGCAGATCGCGTCCTGGAGGTGGATACCACCCTCGGTGTCGCGCCACACCACGAGATCGCGCCCGAAGTAGTACAGCGGCTTGACGTCACCGGGCTTGACATCGTCGGGCCAGCAGACCTGGAACCAGCCGAACGGGATCGGGAACGGGACGTCACGCATGGTGTTCTCCTGGATGTGTCATCGGCGGACGGATGGGCGCGGGCCTCGTCACACCTCGAGGTCGAGACCGAGGAGCTCGATGGCGTTGCCGCGCACGAGCCTGCGAACGGTCGCATCGTCGAGGTGGCCCATCAGCTTCTCGGCTGTCTGGCGGCACGTGGGCCACGTGCTGTCGGAGTGCGGGTAGTCGGTCTCGAACAGCAGGCGGTCGGCGCCGATCTTCGACAGCGCCTCGGGGCTCAGGCCGAACTCGTCGTCGAAGAAACAGCCCGAGATCTGCCGGTGGAAGTACGTACTCGGGGGCTGCGGGACCGACTCGGCGACGTCGCCCCACGCCCGGTTGCTCTCCCAGACCTTGTCGATCCGCTCGAGGATGTAGGGGATCCAGCCGATCTGACCCTCCGAGTACGACAGCTGGAGACCCGGGTGGCGCTCGAGCACACCCGAGAGCATGAAGTCGACCATCGACGACATGGCGTTCCCGAACGTGAGTGTCGATGCAACGAGCGGGGGCGCGTCGGCCGAGGTCGAGGGCAGCTTCGACGACGACCCGATGTGCATGTGGATCGAGACGTCGGTGTCCTCACATGCAGCGAAGAACGGCTCCCAGTGGTCGCCGTGGATCGACGGCAGGCCGAGATAGGCCGGGATCTCCGAGAACGACACGGCGTGTACGCCACGGGTGGCGTTGCGCCGGACCTCCTCGGCGGCGAGGGCCGGATCCCAGAGCGGGACGATGACGAGGGGAATCAGCCGTCCACTCGAGTCGCCGCACCACTCGTCGACCATCCAGTCGTTGTAGGCGCGCACGCACGCCAGTCCGAGTTCGTGGTCGTCGATCTCCGTGAAGGTCTGACCACAGAACCGCGGGAACGTGCTGGGAAAGCAGAGCTGCGCCTCGATGTGCGCCTCGTCCATGTCGGCGAGGCGCGCGGCGGGGTCGTAGCAGCCGGGGCGCATCTCGTCGTACGTCGTCGGCGTCACGGTCACGTCGGCACGGTCGTAGCCCACGGCCGACTCCACCCGTGTGCGCGGGATGAGCAGGTCCTCGAACCGCCACCAGTCGCACTCCGGGCCGTCGTCACCGGTCTCGAAGCTGAACACGCCGCCCACGTACCCCATGTGGGCGCAGGGGATCCGCTCGACCCTCGGGGCCCGTTCCGCGAAGCGCGACGGCAGGTAGGTCTCCCACAGGTGCGGGGGCTCGATGACGTGGTCGTCCACCGAGACGATCCTCGGAAAGTCCTTCATCTCCCACCCCTTCCGGGCGCTCGGGATCCCCGTGCTCAGGACCTCGCTGCTTCCCGCATCCGGGTGGTCCGGTGAACCGGATCGGTATCGAAGCGGGGGAGGACCTCCTTGCCGAACAGCTCGAACGAGCTCAACGCGTCGTCGTAGGAGATCTGGGTCGTCAGCGGGCTGAACACCAGCTGGTCGATTCCGATGTCCCGGTAGATCTCCACGCCCTCGGCGCAGTCATCGGGGTCGCCCACGACGACGGCGCCGCTCGCGCCGAGCTTCTCGGCCTCCTCAGGCGTCGGCTCCGGGATGAGCTCGGGCCACTCGGGGACACCCTTCGGGCGCGGGAACGTGTCGAGCCACTTCATGACGAGGGAGTGGTAGTACGACATGCCGACGGTCGACGCGAGTTCGAACGCGTCGTTTCGGTCCTCCGTGCAGATCATGTTCGTGACGCACAGGATGTTGTCGTTGACGTAGTCGCCCGGAGGCTCGGCGTGCTTGATGGCCTCCTTGTAGACGCGCACCGCCTCGGGGATCTTCGACTTCTTCGGGGGGCCGAAGGCGAAACACAACACCCCCAGCCCCAGGCGAGCCGCGATCTCGAACGTCTCGGGATTCCCGGCCGCCACCCACATCGGTGGGTGCGTGTCGCCGTAGAGCTTCGGAACGATGTCGCGCTCGGGCATCGAGAAGAACCGGCCCTCGTGGCCGTAGGGCGAGTCACGCCACATGCGCGGAATCTGCGCGATGGTTTCCGTCCACATGTCGCGCGTGCTGTCCCAGTCGTCGACACCGAAACCGCCCATCTCGGTCGTGGAGGAGCCACGCCCGGTCCCGAACTCGAATCGCCCGTTGCTCAGGTGGTCGAGGGTCGCGACGACCTCGGCGACGCGTGCCGGGTGGTTCACCGGTGGGGTGATGTTGATGATGGCGGACCCGACGTGGATACGCTGCGTCCGGGCGGCCACGAACGAGCAGTACACCTCGGGGCTCGCCATGTGGGAGTACTCGGTGAGGAAGTGGTGTTCACTCGCCCACGCGTACTTGAACCCGAAGTCCTCCATCCGGACCGCCAGCTCGACGCTCTCCAGCAGTCGTTGGTGCTCGAGGTTCGGATTGGTGGCGGCCAACGGCTCGGGAACCGCGCCCTGGGCAAAGAATCCGAACTCCATGTGGTCCTCCGTTCGCCGTGGCGGACCCTCCTCGAGGGTGCCTCGGAAATGAAACGTGTTCTAATTTCGAGTTCACTCTAGCTGCCCGGCGGTGTGACCGTCACCCCGGAGGCGCCCACGGCGCGCCCCGGGCTCCCCCTCCCACCGGGTCAGGCGTCGCGGGGCGTCGGCGCTGCGCCGCAGAGGCGCCGAACGAGGGGCTCGAGGCGTGCCGCGTCCGGCGCCGTGACGGTCACGTGGCCGACCTTCCGCAGCGGCCGCGGGGCCTTGCCGTAGTCGTGGAGGCGCGCACCCGGGACGGTGGCGACCACATCGGCCTCGGGAACCGCGCCCAGGCAGTTGACCATGGCTGCCGCGCCCGGAACGTCGGTGGGCCCGAGCTCGAGACCCACGACGGCACGAACGTGGTTCTCGAACTGGCTCGTGGCGGCACCCTCGATGGTCCAGTGGCCCGAGTTGTGTACCCGCGGTGCCATCTCGTTGGCGAGGAGCCGGTCACCGATCTGGAACAGCTCGACGGCGAGCACACCCCGGTAGCCGAGTTCGTCGAGGATCCGGGTGGCAGCGTCGATGGCGGTGGTGGTGAGCCCAAGCGTCGCGTCGGGCGCCGGGGCGACGCTGAGCCGGAGAATCCCGTCGGCGTGGGTGTTCTCCACGAGCGGGTAGAAGGCGGAGTCGTCGACTCCACGCACGGCCAGGATCGACAGCTCCCGATCGAAGGCGACATGCTCCTCGGCGAGGAGTGGGTGGGCTCCGAGCGCTTCCCAGGCCGCCGGGAGGCCGGCCGCGTCGCGGATCGACTCCTGGCCCTTCCCGTCGTAGCCGCCGCGTCGGGTCTTGAGCACGAGGGGGTACCCGAGGTCGGCGGCGGCATCGGAGAGATCCTCTTCGGAGTCGACGGTCCGGTAGCGGGCCGTGTCGATGCCGAGATCCGTGAACATGGTCTTCTCGGCCAGTCGGTCCTGGGCGACCTCGAGTGCAGGAGGTGGGGGATATGTGGGGACCTGCCGCGCGAGCCGGCGCGCCGACTGCACGGGCACGTTCTCGAACTCGTAGGTGCAGACGTCGCAGACGTCGGCGAGCATGTCGAGCAGGACCGGGTCGTCGTAGTCGCCCACGAGGAGATGGCCGGCACGCCGGGCGGGTGCGTCGGGAGCGGGGTCGAGCAGCGTGCACGCGATCCCCAGGCCGTGGGCGGACTCAGCGAGCATGAGGCCCAGCTGACCACCGCCGACGATCCCGAGACGCATGAGCGTCGACGCTACAATGCGGGCCGCGACACCGGCGTCGCCACCCGATGCACGGGCCGATCCGCTACGGCGGGTCAGATGGCCCACCCCATGCACACGGCTCGGCGACGGCCCGGGGTCCCGGACGCTCGCCACGCCACGCCGACCTCAGGAGAAGGCCTTGCGAGCGAACACGAGCGGCGGGTCCGTCGACAACGGACGCACGGCGGCGCGGCGCCGCGCGGAGATCGACTCCTGCGGGATCGGCTTCGTGGCCGACGCGCAGGGCCGAACGTCCCGGTCGATCGTGGAGGCCGCCCTCACCGGCCTCGCGAACGTGCGGCACCGCGGCGCGATCGCCGCCGACGGTGTCTCCGGTGACGGGGCCGGGATCCTCACGACGATTCCCGGCGAGTTCTTCGCACGCATCGCCCACGACGAGCTGGGCGGTTCCGTCGCAGCAGCCGACGTGGGCGTCGTCACGGCCTTTCTCGACCGCCACAAGGACTCGGCCCGTAGCGGGGCACTCCAGGCGGTGGCCGCGGCGTGCGCGGCCGAGGGCATCAAGCTGGTCGGTTTCCGGACCGTCCCGGTCGACGACGCGCAGATCGGACGGCAGGCGAAAGCCGAGCTCCCCGCCATTGTTCAGGCGGTGCTCCAACGCCCTGACGGCGTCGACGACGCCGAGGCCGAGCGACGCGCCTACCGGGCCCGCCGTCGCGCGGAGGCCCAGTGTGCCGAGGAGAGGGTCCGGAACTACTTCGCGAGCTGGTCCTTCCGAACCGTCACCTACAAGGCGCTCGTCACCAGCGACCGTCTCGCTGCCTTCTATCCGGACCTCTCGGCCGACGACTTCGTGGCACCCCTGGCGGTGTTCCACAGCCGTTTCTCGACCAACACCTCACCGGCCTGGGAGCGGGCGCAGCCCTTCCGGATGATCTGCCACAACGGTGAGATCAACACCATCGCGGGCAACCATCACCGGATGCTCGCCCGCGGGCGTCTCGGCACGGAGGAGATCGGCCTCGGAGAGGAGGAGATCTTCCGGCCGGTCCTCGACGTGGACGACTCCGACTCCGGAAAGGTCGACGCCGCTGTCGAGCTCCTGGCGCGCGGGGGACGCGATCCGCGCCACGTGCTCGCCATGCTCGCCCCTCAGGCCTGGGAGGGTCAGAGGGACCTCCCTCCCGATGTGCGCGATTTCTTCCGCTACCACGCGTGCCTGAGTGAGCCCTGGGACGGCCCCGCCGCGCTCATCTACACCGACGGCCGCCTGGTCGGGGCATCGCTCGACCGCAACGGCCTTCGACCGATGCGCTACCACGTGTGTGAGGACGGCCTCGTCGTGTGCGCGTCCGAGGTCGGTGCCGTCCCGACGGAGGGCCACGGCGCCGTGGCACGTGGGCGCCTCGGGCCGGGGCAGGCGATCTGCGTGGACCCCGACGCCGGAGGCGTGCAGCACGACGCCCGGGTCAAGGAGTGGCTGGCCGGGCGTGCTCCCTACGAGGAGTGGGTCGAGGACGGTCTCCAGCCGTTCAGCCTCGGGAAGCCCGTCGAGGACCTCCCCGACGAGGAGGAGTTCCAGCGCCGCCAGATCGTGTACGGCATCACGCGTGAAGAGGTGGCCATGGTGCTCAAGCCCATGGCGAACGACGCCAAAGAGCCGACCTTCTCCATGGGGGACGACACGCCGTTCGCCGCAGCGGCGACGCAACCACGTCCGGTCGCCAACTTCCTCAAGCAGCGCTTTGCTCAGGTGTCGAACCCCGCCATCGACCACCTGCGTGAGCGTCTCGTCATGTCGCTGAGGACCTGCCTCGGCCCTCGCCAGCCGATCCTGACCGAACGGCCCGAGGCAGCGCGCCTGCTCGAACTGCCGTCGTTCTTCCTCTACCCGTCGGCACTCGACATGCTCCTGCGACCCGACGCATCGCTTCCGAGCGTGCGTATCGACTCCACGTTCCCTGTGGCCGAAGGCCCGGCCGGTCTTCGGGCCGCTCTGGAGGGGATCGCCGCCGCTGCCGTGGCCGCGACGCAGGCGGGCGCCCCCATCGTCGTGTGCTCCGACGCCGATGTCGACGCCGAGCGCGCCCCGGTCCCGTCGCTGCTCGCCACCGGTGCAATCCACCATGCGCTGATCGACGAGGGGCTCCGCGACTCGGCGTCCCTCGTGATCGACGCCTCGGACGCTCACGCTACCCACAGCGTTGCGTGTCTTCTGGGCTTCGGTGCCGACGCCGTGTGCCCACGCGCCGCCCTCGAGTCGGTGGCAGCGCTGGCCGACAGCGGCCAACTGGGTGAGCACCCGGCGGCCGAGGCCCAGAAGCGCTACCAGGCCGCCCTCGAGGACGGAGTCCTGAAGATCCTCTCGAAGATGGGGATCTCCACCGTCGACGGCTACCGCTCCGCGCAGATCTTCGATGCCCTCGGCCTGGGGGAGGAGGTCGTGTCGCTGTGCCTGCGGGGTGTGGTGTCGGTCGTGGGCGGTGTGGGTTTCGAGCGGCTGGGCTCCGACGTCCTCGCGCGCCACGACGCGGCCTTCCACTCGGAGAAGCCCGCTCTGGCCAGCCCCGGCTTCTTCCGCCACCGCAAGGGTGGGGAGTACCACGCCAACAACCCCGATGTCGTCGACGCTCTGCACCGGAGCATCGCCCTCGAGCCTGCCGACGGTGCCAAGGGAAAGCGGAGCAAGGACTCCACAGGCCGGCTCGACCGCATTCCCCAGGCGTCGGCCGACGAGCAGGGCCAGGTCATCTACCTCGGCGACGACGGGGAGCCGCTTCCCGCTGCCGACCCCACCGACGTGGCGGCCGCCCACCTGCTCCAACGAGCCGTCGACGAAGGGCGTACGGAGCTCTACGCGACGTTCGCATCGATGGTCAACGAGCGGACCGTCACCGAGATCCGCGACCTCCTCGAGTTCGTCACCGTCGACGAGCCGCTCCCGCTCGACGAGGTCGAACCGGCCGAGCAGATCACGCGTCGGTTCTCGACCGGCGCCATGTCGCACGGCGCGCTCTCGGCGGAGGCCCACGAGACCCTCGCGATGGCGATGAACCTCATCGGCGGGAAGAGCAACTGCGGTGAAGGTGGTGAGGATCCAGCCCGCTTCCGGACACGCGGGACCACACGCGACCGCAACTCCCGGATCAAGCAGATCGCCTCGGGACGCTTCGGGGTGACCCCGGAGTACCTGTCGTACGCCGACGAGATCAACATCAAGGTCGCGCAGGGCTCCAAGCCCGGTGAGGGCGGACAGCTCCCCGGCCACAAGGTGAGTGGCGAGATCGCCCGCCTTCGGCACACGCAGCCCGGCGTCGGCCTCATCTCACCGCCTCCCCACCACGACATCTACTCCATCGAGGACCTGGCACAGCTCATCTTCGACCTGAAGCAGGTGAATCCCCGCGCCGAGGTGTCGGTGAAGCTCGTTGCCGAGGACGGCGTCGGCACGATCTCCTCGGGCGTCGCGCGGGCACTCGCCGAGACCGTCCAGATCTCCGGCTACAACGGCGGGACCGGCGCGTCACCACTCTCGTCGATCAAGAACGCAGGAATGCCGTGGGAGCTGGGCCTGGCGGACGCGCACGCAACGCTGATGGAGGACGAGTTGCGCGACCGCGTGAAGGTCCGCGTCGACGGAGGCTTCCGCACGGGGCGCGACATCATGATCGCGGCGCTGCTCGGGGCCGACGAGTACTCCTTCGGTACCGCGGCGATGCTCGCCGAGGGCTGCATCATGGTGCGTGCGTGCCACCGCGACACCTGTCCCACCGGTATCGCCACGCAGCGACCGAACCTGCGTGCAAAGTTCGTGGGGACGCCCGAGGGCGTGGCCACGTACATGCTCTTCATCGCCGAGGAGACCCGGCGTCTCCTGGCCGAGCTCGGTCTCCGGTCCCTCGATGACGCCATCGGCCGTGTCGATCTGCTGCGACAGCGGGTCACGGGGGACGACCACGCCGACTCCCTCGACCTGGCGCCTCTCCTCCGTGAGCCGGCCGATCCCGACGCCCCCCGACGTTTCGTGCGCTCCGTCGACATCCAGCGTCCACGGTCGGAGCTCGACAAGCGCCTCCTGCAGGACGCGTTCGGGGTGCTCTTCGAGGGTGGCGAGGCGACCTTCGACTACGAGATCGCCAACTCCGACCGCACGGTCGGGGCGTCCCTCGGCGGGGCGATCGGCCTCGAATGGGGGAACCACCTGCCACCGGGCCACGTCACCGCACGCTTCACCGGGTCGGCGGGCCAGAGCTTCGGGGCGTTTCTCGCCGACGGCGTGACACTCGAGCTCACCGGGGAGGCCAACGACTACGTCGGGAAGGGTCTCGGTGGAGGGCGCCTGGTGATCCGCCCGCCGGACAACGATGCCGGTCGTCCCGTGCTCGCCGGCAACACGGTTCTCTACGGCGCGACCGGAGGCCAGCTCTTCGTCGCCGGATCGGTGGGCGAGAGGTTCTGCGTCCGCAACAGCGGTGCGGTGGCCGTTGTCGAAGGAACCGGGGACCACGCGTGCGAGTACATGACCGGCGGCACCGTCGTGATCCTCGGCGAGATCGGCAGCAATCTGGGCGCCGGCATGACCGGTGGCGAGGCCTACGTCCACGACCCGACAGGCCGGCTCCTGAACACGATGAACCGCCAGCTCGTCGACGCCCGCCGGCCCGACGACGACCACGACCTGCACTTCCTCATCGAACAGCACGCGCTGCTCACGGGCTCCGCGGTGGCGGCCGATCTCCTCGAGCGCTGGAGTGAGACGCGCACCGAGTTCTGGCGAGTCGCGCCGATCGGCGAGGTCGCCGGCATCGCCCGCGAGCAGGAAGTGTCACTCGGTGCGACGCGCTGACGCGCGCCGCACCTCGCTTCTCTTCCGCTCCTGGCAGCTTGTCCGATGCCTCGACTCGGGCGGCGCAGGATACCTGCCCCGCTCGTCCTCGTCTCGGTTCGTGAACGGTGGTTAACGGGGCGCGGTAGGGTGCGGGTGTGGATGCCGCCCTCGACAGCGACGTCGGTGAGGTCGCCGAGCTCGTCCAGAACCTGATCCGGAACCGCTGCGTCAACGACGGCACTCCCGGGTCGGGCCAGGAGACGCGCAACGTCGACCTCCTCGCGGGGTACCTCGAGGGAGTCGGCCTCGATGTCGAGCGCTACACGGCGAGCCCGGGTCGGGAGAGCCTGGTGGCCACGATCGAGGGCAGCGATCCCGACGCACCGACGCTCACGTTGCTCGGCCACACCGACGTGGTCCCTGTCAACGAGGACCGCTGGAGCCGTGACCCGTTCGGCGGAGAGATCGTCGACGGTGAGCTGTGGGGTCGCGGCGCCATCGACATGTTCAACCTCACGGCATCGATGGCCGTCGCGATTCGCCGCCTCGCCGGTAGCGGGTTCACGCCCCGTGGAACGCTCCGCTTCGTCGCCGTCGCCGACGAGGAGGCGTCGGGGGTCTACGGCGCCAAGTACCTGGTCGAGCAGCACGCCGACGCGGTCCGTACCGACTACGTGATCACCGAGTCGGGAGGCTTCCCGATCGACGCCGGCGACGGGTCGATCTCCATGCCGATCCTGGTCGCGGAGAAGGGCACGATGGCCTCGCGGCTCCGGGTCACGGGGACCCCCGGCCACGGGTCGATGCCGTACGGCACCGACAACGCCCTCGTGAAGGCCGCGGAGGTGCTGAAACGGCTCGACAACTACCAACCTCCGACGCGGGTGTCGGACCACTGGCGGCGGTTCGTGGACGGCTTCGGATACCCGCCCGAGCTCACGGGCCCGCTCACCGACGAGGACACCCTCGCCGCAACGTGTGCGGCACTCCCCACGGCCATCGGCAAGATCGCGTACTCGTGCAACCACACGACGCTCACCCCGACCGTCATGACGGGCGGCACGAAGCGCAACGTGATCCCCGACTCGGTCGACATCGAGCTCGACATCCGCACGCTGCCCGGTGACGATCCGGCGTCGGTACGGGGGATGATCGGCGAGGCGCTGGGTGATCTCGCCGACCAGGTCGAGTTCGACCCCGGGGTCGTGATCCCGGCCAGCGAGTCACCCGCCGACACGCCGTTGTGGGACTCGCTGGGTCGCGTGGCGAACCATTTCTACGGGGGTTCCTCTCTCCTCCCGATGCTCATGCCGGGTGGTACCGACTCCCGGCACTTCCGCAGCCTCGGCGCCACCTGCTACGGCTTCGGGATCTACTCCCGCCGGATGGAACTGGACAAGATCGCCACGATGGGACACGGCGACGACGAGCGGATCGACCTCGACTCGCTGCGCCTCATCGTCGACATGTGGGACGTGCTCGTGCGCGACTTCCTCGGCTAGCGCCTCGGGTTCCCTGCTTCGTCTCGGGTGGCGCAGGGTACCTGCGCCACTTGTCCTCGCCTCAGGTGAGTTTCGCCAGTTCCTCGAGTTGGGTGAGCCGTGAGGCCTGGTCGAACGCCAGCAACGACACGTTGACCACCGAGGCGCCTGCCTCGCCGTAGGCCGCGAGGCGGTCCTTGACGTAGGCAGCGTCGCCGATGGCACTCACCTCGTCGACCATCTCGTCGGAGATCGCCGCCACCGCCTCCTCCCGCTTGCGGTCGAGGTAGAGGTCCTGCACGGTTTTCGCCTCGTCGACGTAGCCGTATCGCCGGAACAGCTTGTTGTAGAAGTTCTTCTCGCGTGATCCCATGCCACCGAGGTACAGAGCCATGCCGAGCTTGGCGAAGCCCTTCACCGTCACCGGGTCGTCGGTGACGGAACACGCGACGCTGGGGATGATCTCCAGGTCGTCGAGTTCGGCCGAACGCTTCGCCCGACCGGCCGACAGTGGTTCGTCCCACACGGAGGCGGCCTTGTCGGGTGAGAACAGGACGGGCAGCCAGCCGTCGGCCATCTCGGCCGTGAGCTCGACGTTCTTCGGCCCGAGCGACGCCAGCACGATCGGAACCGAGTCGCGGACCGGGTGGTTGATGAGCTTCAGGCCCATGTCGAGTCGGTAGACCTCGCCGTCGTGGACGAGCCGCTCGCGCCGAAGGATGGTACGGACGATCTCGATGGCCTCCCGCTGGCGCTGCATCGGCCGGTCGAACGGCACACCGTGCCAGCCCTCCACGACCTGCGGTCCCGACGTGCCGAGCCCGAGGATCGCCCGGCCCCCCGACAGCATGTCGAGGGTTGCGATGGACTGGCCGAGGAGAGCGGGCGTGCGCGAGTAGACGTTGGCGATCCCCGTGGCGAGCCCGATCGTGGACGTGTGGGGGATCAGAGAGGTGAGCATCTGGAAGGCGTCGAAGCTCCACGCCTCGGCGGCCCACACGGAGTGGTAGCCGAGGTCGTCGGCCCTCTCGACGAACTCGACGATCTCCTCGGGGATCATGGCCCCTTCCGCGTAGGGAAGGCTGACGGCGAGCTTCATCGGGCCTCCTGGGACGTTGCTGCCTGTGGCGTGCGGCCGTGTTCGGACGGTAGGTTAGCCACCGTTCACATCCAGGGCGAGTGTTCCGACCCCGGGGAGTCCCCGCGATCCATGACCACGACCGCTGAACCGTCCACCGACGCCCGCCGCCCGGAGCACGCGCGACTCGACGAGCTGATCGACGGGATACTCGCCCGACGGGATCCGGCCACCACCGACGCAGCGGTGATCTGGGGCGAGATGTTCGACGCCGGACTGGCCTGGGTGCACTTCCCGGAGGGCAAGGGGGGCCTGGGCCTCGACGCCGAGTACCAGGAGTACATCGACCGGCGGTTCGCCGACGCGGGGGTGGAGTCGAACATCCGTTTCAACATGATGGGTGTCGGTATGGCGGGCCCCACCCTCGTGGCCTGCGGCACGGAGGAGCAGCAGGACGAGCACCTCCGACGCATCTACACCGTGGAGGACGTCTGGTGCCAGATGTTCTCCGAGCCCGGCGCCGGATCCGACGTCGCCGGCCTCTCCACGCGCGCCGTGCGCGACGGCGACGAGTGGGTCGTCAACGGCCAGAAGGTCTGGACCACGCAGGCGCACGTCGCCGCCAAGGGCCTCCTCCTCGTACGCACGGATCCCGACGCGCCGAAGCACAAGGGACTGAGCTACTTCTGGATCGACCTGCACTCCCCGGGCGTCGACGTACGCCCGCTCCGCCAGCTCACAGGGGCCGCGGAGTTCAACGAGATCTACTTCACCGACGTCCGCGTGCCCGACAGCAACCGGATCGGTGATGTCGGTGCGGGCTGGAACGTGGCGATCACGACGCTGATGAACGAGCGGACGATGCTCGGCAAACTGGCCGACCCGTCCCGGGCACCCAACCTCGGGAACTACGCGCTCGACCTCTGGCGCCGCCGCGGCCTCGACGACCCCGTCCTGCGCGACCGGCTCATGGAGGTGTGGGTCGACGACGCCGTGGTGCGCCTGCTCATGCAGCGCGCGGAGCAGAACCGCAAGCTCGGCACGCCCGGCCCTGAGAGCTCGCTCGGCAAGATCTCGGTCTCACCCCAGCAGCAGCGCACCTACAAGCTGTGCATCGACCTGCTGGGAGCCGAGGGGATGCTGATCGACGACTACGAGATGCGACGGCCCGACACCGTCTCGGAGTCGATTCTCGGTGGCGCCCCGGCCGATGCCTGCCTTCAGAAGACCTTCCTCGAGGTGCAGGGCGCCACGATCGGTGGAGGAACCTCGGAGATCTCCAGGAACATCATCGGCGAAAGGGTCCTCGGCCTCCCCAAGGAGCCCTCGGTCGACAGGGATCTCCCGTGGTCGGAGATCCCGCGCAGCTGAGCACACCGCGATCTCCGGCGTGAGTGCCCCCGCCGTCCTGTGACACGGTGGCCGGACCGACAATTCACCCGGAGGCGACGTGACGTACTCGACACTGGGCGTTGAGGTGGAGGACGACGGCCTGGCACGGCTGACGCTCCGCCGACCCGATGACGCCAACGCCATCGATCTCGACATGGCCCGCGACCTCTCCGATGCGGCGCGACACCTCGCCGACAGTGATGGCGTCCGCTCGGTTCTGTTCAGCGGCGAGGGGTCCATGTTCTGTGGTGGCGGCGACGTGAAGTCGTTCGCGAGCGAGGCCGACCTCGGCCCGGCCCTGCGCGAGATCACGACCCACCTGCATACGGCCGTCTCGCGGCTCGTGCGACTGGACGCCCCGGTGGTGGCGGCGGTGCAGGGGAGCGCTGCCGGCGCCGGTCTGGGGCTCGCGATGGCGGCCGATCTGGTCGTGGCAGCCGAATCGGCGAAGTTCGTGATGGCCTACACGGGAATCGGCCTCTCGCCCGACGGCTCGTCGACCTACTTCCTTCCCCGTCTCGTGGGGCCCCGGCGTGCCCTCGAACTCACGCTCACCAACCGGGTCCTGTCGGCCGGCGAGGCACGCGAGTGGGGCCTGGTCACCACCGTGGTTCCCGACGACGAGCTGGCGGCGGCGGCCGAGGATTTCGCCCGTCGGCTCGCCGCAGGCCCGACCCGGAGCTACGGAGCCTCCAAGAGGCTGCTGCGCGACGCGTGGAACGAGTCGCTCGAGTCGCAGATGGAGCGTGAGAGCGAGGAGCTGACCGCAGCCGCCGGCCGGCCCGACGGCGTGGAGGGTGTCGCCGCCTTCGTGGAGAAGCGACGTCCGGACTTCACCGGCTGATCCCCACGCGGTGGTCCGCACCGCGCCGCCACACCCCTGCATTTCGGTGGGGGCCGGCAGGGGTGCGGACGGCGCGGGCGGAGATCAGGCGGTGGAGATCATGTCGTGAGGACGGCGCAGGCGCCGATGCCGGGGGCGCCGTAGACCTGGGTGAAGCCCACCGAGGGGTTGCCCGGCACCTGTCGCTCGCCGGCGTCGCCGCGTAGTTGGAGCACTATCTCGTGGAACTGACGCATGCCGGAGGCTCCGATGGGCTCACCGTTGGCGATGAGCCCACCGTCGGTGTTCACGGGTAGCCGGCCGTCGATCTCGGTCTCACCGTCGGCGATCAGCCCCTCCTGCTCGCCGTCCTCGCAGAAGCCGCACTCGGACATGTGCATGATCTCGGCGCCCGACTCGCTGTCCTGGAGCTGTGCGACGTCGACATCGCCCGGTTCCACACCCGCCTGCTCGAAGGCCAGGCGCGCTGCCTCCACCGTGGGGGCCGGTGTGCGCTCCACGGGGAGCCACGGGCTGAAGACCTCGAACGACCCGAACTCACGGGTCGTCACGGTCGACGACTTCAGGAACACCGGCCGGTCGCTGTACTCGTGCGCCCGGTCGGCGCGGCACAGGACCAGCGCGGCAGCACCCTCGTCGGGTGAGCAGAACATGTACTGGGTCAGCGGCCAGTTCAGGAGCCGTGAACCGAGGATCTCCTCCTCGCTGATCGGCTTCGTACGCCAGGCGTTCGGGTTCTTCGCACCGTTGCGGTAGGCCTTGGCGGCCACACGGGCGAGCGTGCGCCGGGAGATCCCGAACTCGTGCATGTAGCGGTTGATCTTCTGGGCGAAGAACTGCGTCGTGACCATCATCCCGCTCTCGCCGTACCACGGCTCGAGCCCCACGGCGCCGGCCTCGGCGTTGAAGTGGCCGCGGGGATGCTTGTCGAGACCCACGGCGAGGCCGAGGTCGAACGCTCCGGCCTCGATCGAGTTGGCGGCCATCGCCACGGCGCTTCCCGCTGTGGCACAGCCGTTCATCACGTTGATGAACGGGAGTCCGGTGAGGCCGAGCTGGTTGACGAGGGTGTCAGCCGACGCAGAGCCCGCGTGCCCCAGTTGCGCCCCGAGGCTTCCTCCGAACGCGAACTCGAGATCGGACCAGGCGACGCCGGAGTCGGCGAGAGCCCGACGCGTCGCCAGCGCGCCCATCTCCGTTGCCGACACGCCCTCGTGGCGCCCGAACGGGTGGATCCCGACTCCGACGATGGCGACGTTCACGACGCCGTCTCCTGCTGCCCGCACGGCCGGAAGGCGTAGGTCAGCACATCGGTGCCGTCGGGATCGCCGGCGAACGGCACGACCGTGAGCTCCATCTCCATCCCGATGGTGAGCTTCGAGGGGTCGGGCTCGGTCAGGCGTCCCTCGACCTTCACGACGTCGCCGTTCTCGTCGTCGCTCAGCTGGACATAGCCCACGCCGAAGGGAACGAAGTCGTCGCCACTCGGCCCGATGTAGGGGTCCTTGACGGGGAAGCTCTGCGTGGTGAACGTCCACAGCGTTCCGCGTCGGGGGAGCGGCGTCTCCTCCATCTGCTCGCCCGAGCACTTCGGGCACCCGGTACTCGCGGGAAACGTCGTGGTGCCGCAGTCGGCGCATCGGCTCCCGATCAGCCGTGCATCGTCGCCGGACGATGTGAGGATGTCGTCGGCGATCAGCCGTTGCGCCACGGCCGGGCCTGCGCTCATCCCACCGATGTTAACGGTGGTTCACGCCGGTGTCGAGCGTGTTCAGCGGCTCGAGCGCTCAGCCGGCGTCGGCGGCCAGGCGGCGCACGACGAGCTCGCTGAGCACCTCGATCTCCCGGTGGATCGTGTCGCCCAGGAGCCTGGTGCGGCTCTCGATCAGGAGCTGTTTCGTGGCCCGCAGCGAATGAGGGTCGCGGGCGGCCACCTCCGAGGCGAGCTCGAGAGCGTCGTCGAGCAGCCGCTCGGCGGGAACGGCTCGCAGAGCGAGGCCCAGGTTGACGGCCTCCGACGAACCGACCCAGTCGCCCACCATCAGCATGCGCGCCGCCTGCTGGGGGCCGATCGTCGCGGGGAGCAGGACGCTGCTCCCCGCCTCCGGTGAGACGCCGATCCGGGCGAAGGGCGTGCGGAGCCGTGCGTCGTCGGCGATCACGACCATGTCGCAGTGCAGGAGCATCGTCATGCCGATGCCCACGCCGACCCCGTTGACCGCCGCGATCAGGGGCTTCGGGAAGTCGACGAGGCGCTCGCAGAACTCGGGGAACGCCTTCGAGATCCGTTCCGGATCGTCGGTGTCACCGGCCAGGACCTGCGTGTCGGCTCCCGACGAGAAGGCGCGGCCCGCTCCCGTGATGACAACCACGACGACGCTGTCGTCGGTTGCGGCGTCGGTCAGTGCCGCCGTGGTCTGCTCGTACTGGTCGGCGTCGAACGCGTTGAGGGCGTCGGGCCGGTTCATCGTGATGAGCCGAACCCCGTCGCCGCGCTCCTCCACGAGGACGCGCGGCGCATCACCTCCGCTCACGAAGCCTTCCGGAACAGGCCGTCGCCGAAGACCACGCGACCGTCGCTTCCCGTCACGTCGAAGGCGGCGCTGTCGCCGTCGACCCACATGCGCGTGGTCAGCGTCTCGCCGGGCATCACCGGGGACGTGAACTTCCCCTCGATGTGGCCGAAGCGTGCCGGATCGGAGTCGCACAGCGTGTGGAGCAGTGCCCGGCCGGCGTGGCCGAAGGTGCAGAGCCCGTGGAGGATGGGCCGGTCGAACCCCGCCAGCTCGGCGAAGGACGGATCGGAGTGCAGGGGGTTGCGGTCACCGCTCAGCCGGTAGAGGAGCGGCTGGTCGGGTCGGATGTCGTAGGCCACCTCGTGATCCGGGTCGCGGTCGGGTGTCGGGTTGCTCTCGCCCGACGGCCCGCGTTCACCGCCGAAGTCGCCCTCGCCCCTCATGACGAGGGTCGTGCGGGTGGTGTAGAGCGGGTTGTCGTCACCGACGAGCCTGGCGTCGCTCTCGAGGACGACGATGGCGGCCTTTCCCTTGTCCCACACCTCGGCGAGGGTCGTGACGGCCTCGACCTCGCCCTCGGGGGGCAACTCACGGTGGAGCGTGACCGCCTGGCCACCGTGAAGAAGCCCCGTCCAGTCGAAGTCACCGATCAGACCCGTGGCATCGGCGATACCACCGGTGTCGATGACGACCGGCATCGTGGGGAGCGCGCGCTGGGCCACGTCCTGGGAGTTCTCCGTCGTGAACTCGAGCTCGAAGCCGACCGGGTCCTGGATGCCGGCACCGACCCCGAGGGCGTAGAGGATGGAGTCGGTGGTGCTCCACGAGCCACGCGAGGGCTCGAGCGAGACGCCGACGTTCTTGTCACTGACGGGCATGTGGTCCTCCGGTCGCTACGTTGCAGGTGGGTGTCGGGTGGTGGTCACGGCCGGGCGCCCGTGGCGCCGATGCGAAACCTTCTCCACCGGCGGGCGCCAGACTACGGGATCGGCGGGTTCCCCCTCCGCACGTGCCCCTCGTTCGGGCTCCTACGACGTCAGCAGGTCCCTGAACGGTGTGTCGCGTGGCGGCCCCGGCTCCTTGGGCAGCCCGAGCACGCGCTCTCCGATGATGTTGCGCTGCACCTCGTCGGAGCCGCCGGCGATGCGGAGCGCAGGCGCGGCGAGCAGCGTCTCCCACCACTCGTTGGCGTACTCGTCGGGCTTCTTGACCACGGCGGCGGGACCGCTGATGCGGATACCCAGGGCTCCGGCGTCGTTGAGGAGCCGCGCCATGGCGAGTTTGGCGACGGATGCCTCCGCGCCCGGGAAACCGCCCTGGGAGATGGCGGTGATGATCCGGAGGCCGATGAAACGGACGGTCTCGGCTCGCACATGGAGATCGGCGAGGTCCTGTCGGGTGCGGGGGTCGACGCCCTCCTCGGCGGCCTGACGTTTCGCCGCGGCGACGAGTGCGTCGACGATTCCTCCGGCACCGAACTCACCCATCATGGATCTCTCGTGCAGCAGCGTGGTCTGGGCGACCCGCCACCCGTCGTGGAGATCGCCGACGCGGCAGCCGTCGGGAATCCGGACATCGTCGAAGAACACCTCGTTGAAGTGGGAGAGGCCCGTCATCTGCCGCAGTGGGCGGATCTCGATGCCCGAAGCCTCCATGTCGAGGAGGAACCACGTGATGCCCTGGTGCTTGGGCACGTCGGGGTCGGTGCGGGCCAGCAGGAACCCCCACTTCGAGTAGTGGGCTCCCGACGACCACACCTTCTGGCCGTTGATGATCCACTCGTCGCCGTCGGCCACGGCCCCGGTGCGCAGCGAGGCGAGGTCGGAGCCGGCACCGGGCTCGGAGAAGAGCTGGCACCAGATCTCCTCACCCATGAGGAGTGGGGGCAGGAAGCGCCGCTTCTGATTCTCGGTGCCATGAGCGATCACCGTCGGGCCGCCGAGGGAGACTCCGATGCGGAACACCGAGTCGGGGACGTCGAAACGGGCGCACTCCTGGCCCCAGATGACCTGTTCCATGAAGGTTGCGCCCCGGCCGCCGTACTCGGTCGGCCAGCTGATGCCGGCCCACCCGTCGCCGGCGGCCTTCGCCTGCCACTCCCGCGCCACAGCGATGTCGTCGGGCGAGTCACTCTCGCGTCCAAGGACCGACAGGACTCCGTGGGAGCTGTCGTCGCTGCGTGGCTCTGCGTGCGTTTCGAGCCACGAGCGCGCCTCCGCCCGGAACTCGGCCTCCGCCGGTGTGTCCTCGAAATCCATCGTCGCGGGCTCCCAGCCTGCCTGTGCGGGATGTGAACGAAGACTAACATCACGGTGGGATCGAGAGCCGCCTCGGAGTCAGGGTGATTGACGGAGCTGTGAACGAGCGTTAGCGTCCCGTCTCGTCGGCGGTAGGGCCGCCGGTCCCGACGACGCGTTCTGCGGACGCGTGCTGCGGTTCGGGGATGTGGAGGGGGAGACGCAGATGCAGCGCTGGGGATGGATCCGGGTGGTGGCCGTGCTGGCCGTGTTGATGCTCGTGGCGGTCGCGTGCGACAGCGACAGCAGCAGCTCCGACGGCGACTCGGGAGACGACGGCGATCAGACGGTGAATCCGGAGGATGTCGACTTCACCGCCGGGCTCACCGGTGAGCCCGTCAAGATCGGCGTCATCGTCGAGGAGACGGGCGGAGCGTTGGCGAACCCGGAGATCCCCGAGGGCGCCAAGGGAGCACAGCTGCTCGTGAACGAGGCGGGAGGCATCCAGGGTCGTCCCGTCGAGATCATCACCTGCGACACGGCCAACGACCCGAACACGGCTGCGGAGTGTGGGCGCCAGATGGTCGAGGAGGGCGTCGTGGCGCTGGCGGGTGTGCTGTCGGTGCACGCGGGTGAGTTCATGCCGTTGATGGAGGAGAACAAGATCCCCTCGGTGGGTCACGTCATGGCGGGTGTTCCCGGGTTCACCTCCCCGGCGTCGTTCCCCGTGACCGGCGGGATCGTGTCGACGGCGCCCAGTGTCGCCGTGGGTGTGGCGGAACAGGGAGCCGAAAAGGTCAGTACGCCACGTCCTGACCTGGCGGCGGGAGCTGCCATCCCGACGTTCGTGACGCCCGCGCTCGAGGCGTTCGGCGCGTCCTACGGCAACGACGTCCCGGTTCCGGAGCTCGCCCCCGACATGGCGACCTACGTGCAGGCCTCCCTCGAGGGTGGTGCCGACGGCATCGCGGTGTTCCTGTCCGGCCAGGACGCCACCAACTTCGTCATCACGGCACGACAGACCGAGCCCGACATCCCGCTCGGGACCTTCACCACCGACGCAACAGCGTTCCGTGAGGCACTGGGACCCGACCTGGCGGGGATCGTCACGTCCGGGTCGACGACATGCGAGTTCGACTCTGCGGCCTGCGACCAGTACATCGACTCGATGCACGCCGCCGGTTTCGAGGAAACGACAGGGAACCGGCTGATGGCATGGTCCGGAGTGACGATCGCGGACCTCCTGCTGGAGGACGCGGCGGAGATCTCGAGCGCGGCGCTGTGGGACGCCCTGGAGGCGCAGACCGCTCTCGATGTGGGCCTCTACCCGCCGCTCCAGTGGCAGACACCGGCCGATTTCGGCTTGCCGCTCCCGCGCGTGTTCAGCACGTGCGCGGTCCCGCTCGAGTACGACGAGGACGCGAACACCTCACCGATGTTCGACACTCTCATCGACGTGTTCACCGGCGACCCGTGTGACGCCAGTGGCGACGCCGTCGACCTCGGCAGCAGTTCCACGGGTGATTCCGGTGACTCCGGCGACTCGGGGGATTCGTCGGAGTAGGAGGGCGCCCCGGCGGTCTCAGCGGCCGTCGGGGCCGAGCAGCGCGCCCACGAGCATGTCGTGGAGCAGCGGGGCGAGCTTCTCGCGTGGGAACGACCGGTCGTACTGTGCGGCGGCCAGCGCCATGCCGATGGCCATCCACACGGCCGCGTCGAGCTCGCTCTCGGACAGGTCGGGGCGTAGCTCGCTGACGGTTGCGAACCACTCAGCCTGGTAGTCGCTCACGCTGCGGGTCCAGGTCCGCTTCCCGTTGGGGGAGAGGTGGCGTCGCTCGCGGAGCAGAACAGTGACCATGTCGGGACGGACGAGCACGTCGTCGACGAGCCCGTCGACCAGCGCATCGAGCTGGTCGCGTGCCGCCAGCTTGCCCTCGACGATCCGGTCGGCGTGCTGGAGAACGACCGCAGCGCTCTGGCGCACCACTTCGTCGAGGATCTCCTGCTTGCTTCCGTAGTGGCGGTAGACACCGGGGCCGGTGATCCCGGCGGCTGCTCCGATCTCGTCGATCCCGGTGGCCTCATAGCCCTTCCTGCGGAACAGCTCGACCGCAGACTCGAGAATGAGTGCCTTGCGTGTGGGCGCTGCGTCGCCGTCGCTGTCGGTGGAGGCCGTGGAGTTCGTGCTGTTTCCGGCCATGCGCAACCTCGTCGACGCCGGGGGCGCCGCATGCTTGTCCGACGTGTGAACGAAGACTAACGTGCCGGACACCTGGTGGGGAGTGTATGAACGAGTTCCTACGTTTCGCAATCCTCGGCCTGGGTTCCGGCGCCGTCTACGGCCTCGCGGCGCTCGGCATCGTGCTGACCTACCGCGGATCGGGCATCGTCAACTTCGCCCAGGGTGCCGTCGGCATGGTGTGCGCCTTCGTGTTCTACAACGCCCGCGACTCCGGCACATCGACTCTCGTCGCCTGGAGTGAGGCCCTTCTCCTCGGAGCGGCCATCGGAGCGCTGACGCACATCCTCGTGATGCGGCCGCTTCGCCGGGCACCCGTGCTGTCACGCCTGATCGCCACGCTGGGCCTGTTCACCGTCCTGCTCGGTTTCGGGCAGTCCCGCTGGGGAGACACCCCCCGCATCGTCACAAAGCTGCTGCCCGTCGACGGCGTGACGCTGTGGGGTGACGTCTCGATCGGGCGCGACCGCCTGTTCATTCTCGCCATCGGCGTGGGCCTCACTGTCGCGCTGACGGCCGTCTACCGGTGGACGAAGTTCGGCCTCTCGACCCAGGCGGTGGCCGAGAACCGCCGCGCCACATCGGCCCAGGGGATCTCCCCCGACGTCATCGCCACCGCCAACTGGGCACTCGGCGGGGTCCTGGCGGCACTCGCGGCGATCCTCATCGTGAACCTCACCGGCCTCGATGTCGTGGGCCTCACGCTGCTGGTCGTCCCCGCGCTGGCTGCGGCCCTGGTCGGGAATTTCCGGTCGTTCGGACTGACGCTCGCCGGTGGGCTGCTCATCGGGATCCTCGAGTCGGAGGTGGCCTACACGCAGATCCGTTTCGATGTGACACTCAACGGATGGGCCCGCTCAATCCCGTTCCTCGTGATCGTGATCGTGCTGGTCGTGCGCGGACGGGCTCTGCCGCTCCGGGGTGAGGGCATCGAGAAGCCGCCCGAGATCGGCACAGGACGGATCCGGCCTGTCGCCCTGCTCACAGCCTCGGCCGTGGTTGCGGTTCTGATCGCGTTCGTGTTCTCCACGACCCTCGTGGAGGCGGCCACCACGACCCTCGCCCTGGGCATCATCATCCTGTCGCTGGTCGTGGTGACGGGCTACACGGGGCAGTTGTCGCTGGCGCAGTTCGCCCTGGCCGGAATGGGCGCGTGGATCGGCGCGCGCGCCATCGCCAACTGGGACGTCCCCTTCGAGCTCGCGTTCCTCCTGGGGGTCGTGGGTGCGGTGCCGATCGGCGTCCTGGTCGGACTTCCGGCGCTTCGGACTCGAGGCGTGAATCTCGCCGTGGCCACCCTGGGCCTGGCGCTCGTGATCGAGAGCCTGATCCTCGCCAACTTCGACAGAACGGGCGGCGTCACCGGGACATCGATCGGCTCCGTGCGCTTCTTCGGGATCGACTTCGACACCTTCGCTCATCCTGAGCGCTACGCCCTCCTGGCGCTCCTCCTGTTCGTCGGCTGCGGGCTCCTCGTCGCGAACCTCCGGCGGGGCCGCGCGGGACGCCGCCTCGTCGCGGTGCGTGCCAACGAGCGGGCGGCGACCGCTCTCGGCATCAGCGTCTTTCGCGCCAAGCTCTACGCCTTCGGGCTCTCGGCAGCCCTGGCGGCCGTGGGAGGCGTCCTGATCGGTTTCCGTCGCCCCAACGTCACGTTCTTCCCGACGTTCTCGGTGTTCCAGTCGATCTTCGTCGTCATCTACGCCGTCATCGGCGGCATCGGGTTCGTCCTCGGCGCGGTGATCGGCGCGGCCGTCGCCCCGGGCAACTTCGTGGTGAAGCTCGTGGGGGGCTCGTTCGACAACGAGCGGACCGTGCAGGTCATTCTCGGGGTGGCGCTGATCGTCATTCTCGTTTTGATCCCCAACGGCATCGCCAGCCTGAGGGCCTCGAAGCTGCCCGTCCCGAAGTTCCGGGCGTGGGTCGCGAAGCGACGTGAGGCCCGCCCGGTCGACGCACTCCCCGATGTCGGGCGACCGCGAATCCCGACGATGAGGCTTCGAGCCGAGAACGTCACGGTCCGTTTCGGCGGTGTCACGGCACTCGATGACGTGAGCCTCGAGATCAGGCCCGGGGAGATCCACGGCCTGATCGGGCCCAACGGTGCGGGCAAGACGACTCTCATCGATGCCATGACGGGTTTCGTGTCGTGCTCGGGCGGTCGGATCCTTCTCGACGACGTGCCGGTCGACCGGTGGTCGGCCCGACGCCGCGCGGTGTCGGGCATCGGGCGCTCGTTCCAGAACCTCGAGCTCTTCGAGTCCATGACCGTGCGCGACAACCTGCGGACCGCGTCCGATCCACGCGATGTGCGCGCCTACGTCACCGACCTCGTCGCTCCGGGCAGAGCACCGCTCGGGGCGGGTGCGGTGGCAGCCGTCCGTGAGTTCGGGATCGAAGCAACGCTCGACGAGTTTCCCGACGAGTTGCCGTACGGGGTACGTCGGCAGGTGGCCATTGCGCGGACCGTGGCGACCGCTCCGGCGGTCCTGCTGCTGGACGAGCCGGCGGCCGGCCTCGACGGATCCGAATCGGAGGAGCTCGGCCGTCTGGTGCGGCGCCTGGCCGACGACTGGGGCATGGCCGTGCTCATGATCGAGCACGACGTGTCGCTCGTCATGGACATCTGCGACAGGGTGAGCGTTCTCGATTTCGGTCGGAAGATCGCCGAAGGCACCCCCGCCGACGTGCGAGACGATCCCGTTGTCGTGGCCGCCTATCTCGGTGTCGACGACACGGGCGGGCCCGGACCGGAGGATCCGGTGGGCTGGGAGGTCGGTATGGGCGGTGACGCCGACAGGCCGCCGTCGTCTCGTGTCGCGGTCACGTCCGGGCCCGGGGCGGGGACGGTCGACGACATTCCGGGAGGGCCGGCATCCGTTCTGGCGGAGCCACTGGTGCGCGCTGCAGGCCTCTCGGCGGGCTATGGCGATCTCGCGGCTGTGCGCGACCTCGACCTCGACGTTCGGCCCGGTGAGGTCGTGGCGCTGCTCGGCCCGAACGGGGCGGGGAAGTCGACCACGATGCTGACGCTGGCCGGCGAGCTGTCGCCGCTCGCGGGGAGCGTGGAGTTGTTCGGAGCCGACACGAGCGCGCCGCTGCACCGGAGAGTGCGCTACGGCCTGGGCTTCGTCCCCGAGGAGCGCTCGGTGATCATGGGGCTGAGTGTGGGAGCCAACCTCCGCCTCGGTCGGGGCGACCGCCAGACCGCGGTCGACATCTTCCCGGAGCTCGCACCACTCCTCCGACGTCGTGCGGGCCTGTGCTCGGGTGGCGAGCAGCAGATCCTCACGCTCGCACGCGCCCTGGCGGCCGAGCCGTCTCTTCTCCTCGTCGACGAGTTGTCGCTCGGTCTCGCCCCCAAGGTCGTCCGGCGGCTGCTCCGGGCGGTGCGGGCCGCCGCAGACGACGGGGTCGGCGTACTCCTGGTGGAGCAGCACGCACGCGAGGCGCTCGAGTTCGCCGACCGCGCCTATGTTCTTCACCACGGGCGCCTGGCCGTCAGTGGCAGCGCCGCCGAGCTCGCCGACGACTTCGGTGCGATCGAGCGGGCGTACCTCTCCGGTATGGCGGTCGACGACACGTAAACGCCCGGACCTCGATGAACCAGGGGGGGACGCCTGTGGCCGCAGACCGCGAGATACGGACCATCGTCGGCGGACTCACCTTCGCCGAGGGACCACGCTGGCACGACCGCCGGCTGTGGTTCTCCGACTTCTACACGCACCGCGTCCTGCGTTGCGACGCCGACGGCTCGAACGTCGAGACGGTCTGCGAGGTTCCCGGTCAGCCGTCGGGTCTGGGCTGGCTGCCCGACGGGCGCCTCCTGGTGGTGTCGATGACCGACCGTCGGCTCCTGCGGCGCGAGGCCGACGGCGCCCTCTCGGCGGCGGCCGATCTGTCGTCGCTCGCCACGTGGCACTGCAACGACATGGTCGTCGACTCCCACGGCAATGCGTTCGTGGGCAACTTCGGGTTCGACCTCGAGGCCGAGCCGGTGAACCCGGTCGACGCCACGATCACCCGCGTGACCCCCGACGGTGACGTCAGCCCGGCCGCCGACGGGATGGCGTTTCCCAACGGCAGCGTGATCACGCCCGACGGGCGGACGATGATCGTGGCGGAGACCGTGGGTGAGAGGATCACGGCGTTCGACCTCGCCGAGGACGGCACGCTCTCCAACCGGCGTGTCTGGGCCGACGTGGCGGGCTCCTTTCCCGACGGGATGTGCCTCGACTCCGACGGCGCGGTGTGGTTCGCCGACGCCCTGGGTGCGGCGTGCGTGCGGGTCGCCGAAGGCGGTGCGGTCCTCGACCGCATCGAGCCGGGCCGGGGATGTTTCGCCTGCATGCTCGGTGGCGAGGACCGCCGGACCCTCTACCTGATGCTCGCCAACTCGGCCCACTCCGCCGACGTCACCGCGAGGCGCGACGCGGAGGTCGTGGCGGTCGACGTCGACGTCCCCGGAGCCGGGCTTCCCTGAGGCTCAGGGCACGCGGGTGCCCGGTGCCGGCGGGTCCGTCGCCGGCCCCGCGAAGCACTGGACCACCGTCATCCAGTCCTCGGCAGCGCCGCCTTCGACCACGAGCCCCGTGTCGGCGACGTTGCGGCGTTGGGTGACGACGAGACAGAAGTCCTCCGCCACGCCGGTCACCCTGTCGGCGGCGTCGGTCGGGCCCCACGTCCACGGCTCACCACCGTCGGGTGGCTCGAGCTCGATGCGGATGTCGCCGCCGGGCGCCTCCCGCCCGCGGTTGGCGTACGCGAACTCGCGGGTCACCGCGCCCAGGTGGGCGACGTGACGCAGACGGTCCGTGGCGGGTGCCACGGCTCCGAGGGCGTCGAAGACGTCGCGGCCGTGGCACCAGGTCTCCATGAGCCGTGCCGTGAGGAACGCCCGCCCCTTCATCGACGGGCCTGCCCACGGAATACGTGCGTCCGGCCCGAGGGCGCGTACGGCGTCGATCGTCACCCGGCGGCGCCTGCGCCACTGCTCCAGCAGCTCGTCGTTCAAGAGCGGCACCAGATCCGGCGTGATGCCGCCCTCGAACTCGTCGAGCCGCTCGATGACACCTGCCAGGTAGTCGGCGAAGGCGTCAGGGTCGGAGGCGGCGACCGACGCCATCTCCTCCGAGGCTGTGAGGTGTCCGATGGTGTCGCGCACCGTCCACCCTTCGGCGAGCGTCGCCGTGTTCCAGCCCACGTCGTCGAGACTCGCAACGAGGTCGTCGAGAACCTGCTCCTCGGCCTCGAGATCGTCGGCGACGGCGTTCAGGTCTTCTTCACGACTCATGCACGGACTCCCTGTGCGTCTTGCGCCCGGGACTGTCGGTGGGTGCTCACTGGACGATTCTCGACCCGGCCTCGCCCCAGTAGCGGTCGCGCAGGAGTCGCTTGTAGAGCTTGCCGGTGTCGTGGCGGGGGAGCTCGGCCTCGAAGTCGACCGAGGCGGGGCACTTGTAGTGCGCGAGGTTGCTCCGGAGGTAGGCGATGAGCTCCTGTTCGAAGTCGTCGCCGGCGTCGGCCATGTCGATGGGCTGCACGACCGCCTTGACCTCTTCGCCCATCTCCTCGTTGGGCACCCCGAACACGGCGGCGTCCATGACCTTCGGATGCTCCACCAGCAGGTTCTCGGCCTCCTGGGGGTAGATGTTCACGCCGCCCGAGATGATCATGAACGTCTTGCGGTCGGTGAGGTACAGGTAACCCTCCTCGTCGACGTAGCCCATGTCGAACGTCGTCGCCCAGCCGTCCTCGTTGTGCGACTCCTTCGTCTTCTCCTCGTCCTTGTGGTACTCGAACGTGACGGGGCTCCCGCCCCCTTCGAACCACACGACCCCGACCTCGCCCGCGGGGACCTCGTTGCCGTCGTCGTCGACGATGTGGATGGGGCCGAGGACGGGCTTTCCGACCGAGCCCGGGTGTTCCAGCCACTCCTCGGAGTCGATGAAGGTGGCGCCGATCCCCTCCGTAGCGGCGTAGTACTCGTGGATCACCGGTCCCCACCACTCGATCATCGCCCGCTTCATCGATACCGGGCATGGCGCGGCCGCGTGGATGGCGACCTTCATCGACGACACGTCGTAGCCGTTGCGAACCTCCTCGGGCAGCTTGAGCATCCGCACGAACATCGTCGGGACCCACTGCGAGTGCGTGACCTCGTGCCGGTCGATGGCGCGCAGCGCGCCCTCGGGGTCGAAGCGCCTCGTGATCACGACGGTGGCGCCCAGCCGCAGAGCCAGCATCGTGAACTGGAGCGGTGCCGAGTGGTACAGCGGGGCGGGGTGCAGGTAGACGGAGTCCTCGTCGAACCCGTACAGGTTGCGGAACACCTCCACCAGGATCGGTGTGGTACCGATGGGCTGACGCTCGAGGTGGTACTTCACGCCCTTGGGGCGACCCGTGGTTCCCGAGGAGTAGAGCATGGCGTGGCCCTCGAGCTCCTCGGCGATGGGCTCGGCGGGGAAGCGGGCGACAGCGTCCTCGTAGTTTTCCCAACCGTCGAGCGTCCCGCCGATGATGAGACGCGTCGCCACCGAGTCGTCGAGCTTCGGAGTGATCTCGGCGGCCATTCCCCGGAACTCGTCGGAGACGATCAGGGCCGTGGCGTCGCAGTCGTCGACGATGTAGGAGACCTCGTCGGCATTGAAGTGCCAGTTGATGGCGGTGTAGTAGATCCCGCTGCGCTGGGCGGCCCAGCACAGCTCGTGGAAGCGGAGGTCGTTGCCGCACACGAAGGCGAGGTGGTCGCCGAAGCCCAGGCCGGCATCCGCCAGGAGCTGCGCGAGGCGGTTCGAGCGGTCGTCGAGCTCCTTGTACGTGAGGATCTCGCCGGTGTCGTCGAGGACCACCGCCGGCTTGTCGGGGTTCTTCTCTGCGTGGGGGCCGGGCCACATGGCTTTCGTCCTTCCGGTGGGGCGACTCGTCGGCACAGGCTAGTTAACCTGGGTTAACATCTTCGTTTCCCGGCCTGAGCGACCCAGGCGGGCGACCGATCACACAGGAAGGGTGGCACAGGTGACTGCGCTCGCGACGTACGAGATCACCGACGGTGTGGGCACACTCACCCTCGACCGGCCCGACGCCATGAACGCCCTGACCCTCGAGATGGCCGCCGAGATCGAGCAGGCTCTCGCCGACGCCGAGTCGGACCCCGACGTGCGCTGCCTGGTCCTCACCGGGGCCGGCAAGGCGTTCTGCGCCGGCGACGACGTCAACGAGGCGTGGGAGGGCGACAGCCTCGAGAAGGGTCTCGCCCCCCTGAAGAAGGCGATCCCGAAGACGACGCCCGAGACGACCCGCCTCCTCGAGTTCGAGAAGCCGGTCATCGCGGCGGTGAACGGCATCGCGGTGGGTGTCGGGATGGACCTCACCCTCGTGGCCGACATCCGCCTCGCCAACCAGTACGCGAAGTTCGGCGCCTTCTACGTGAACTTCAACCTCATCGCCGACTTCGCCAGCATGCGACGGCTCCCGCAGCTCGTCGGACCGTCCCGGGCTGCCGAGCTGCTCTTCACCGGAGACCTCATCGGGGCGGACGAGGCGGAGCGCATCGGGCTCGTGAGCCGTGTCGTTGACGCCGACGACCTCCTCGAGGAGGCGCAGGCACTCGCCGCCAGGATCGCGGCCAAGCCACCCGCCGCCCTCAGGTACATGAAGGCGGGGCTCGCCAAGGGCACACACATGACCTACGCCGACCTCGCCGGGCTGGGTGAGTTCATCTCGCGCACGCTCGTCACCCTCTTCGACACCGACGATCACGCCGAGGCGGTCGCGGCCTTCACGGAAGGGCGCGAGGGGCGTTTCACAGGCCGCTAGACGACGACCACGAGGAGAAGAAGCTTCACATGAGCCACGAGACGATCATCACCGACGTCGACGACGTCGGTGTCGCCACCGTCACGCTGAATCGCCCCGACGCCCGTAACGCCTTCAACCTCACGATGCAGCGCGAGTTCTTCGAGGCGATGTGGCAGTTCGAGGCCGACGACGCTGTGAGAGCGATCGTCGTGACGGGGGCCGGGAAGGGTTTCTGCTCGGGAGTGGATCTCGCCGATAGCGGCGCCTTCGGGGCCGAGGCACACGCCGAGCACGACGCCGAGCTCGGGGTCGACTCCGACACGATCGCCGAGAAGTCCGCCTTCTGGACGATGCGAACACCGGTGATCGGCGCACTCAACGGCGCGGCGGTGGGTGCAGGGCTCACGTTGTCGCTGCTCTTCGACGTGCGTTTCGCGGCCGAGGACGCCAAGCTGGCCTTCGTGTTCTCCCGGCGGGGGATCATTCCCGAGGCCAACTCGACGTGGCTGCTTCCACGGCTCGTGGGGGTGTCACGGGCCATGGAGCTCCTCGTGGGGGCGCAAACGGTCCTCGGTACCGAGGCGGCCGAGATCGGTCTCGTGTCCCGGGCACTTCCCGCCGGGGAGGTCCTTCCTGCCGCACAGGAGTTCGCCCGTGACATCGCCGTGAACTGTGCGCCCCTGCCGACGGCGCTGATCAAGCGCCTCGTGTCGGAGGGGCTCACCCAGACGGACCGGCTCGCGTCCATGCAGCGGGAGACCAAGCTGACCTGGTGGGTCGGCGAGCAGCCCGATGCTGTGGAGGGGGTGATGGCCTACCTGGAGAAACGCGATCCGGTGTGGACCGGCTCCAAGAGCACCGAGCTCCCCGAGAAGCTGGCCGACCCCACCGGCTCCGGAGGCTGATGTGCTCGAGCCGGAGCGCATTCTCCCGCACGCGATCGCCGCACGGGCGAGCGAGGATCCCGGCAACGTCGCGCTCCAGGACGTCGACGGCCGGGAGGTCACGTACGGCGAGTTCCACACGGCCAACCTGACATGGGCCGACGCGCTGCGTCGCCGGGGGGTGGCTGCGGGCGACACCGTCCTCACGATGTTTCCCAACCAGTTCGAGTCGTTCTACGCCTGGATGGCTGTGGCCTGGCTCCGGGCCCTCGAGGTTCCGTTGAACACGGCCTACTCCGAGAAGATGCTCGGCTACCTGGTCGCGAACTCGCGGGCGAAGCTCTTCGTGTGCTCGGAGCGCTATCTCGACCAGGTGGCGACGGTGGACCCGTCGATCCGAGGCGATCTCGAAGCGATCGTGGTTCCCGACCTGTCAGGAGCCGCTCCCGATCTGGGTGTTCCGGTCGTCGGGGGTGAGGAGTTCTTCGCCGATGCAACGCCCGCCACCGATCTCGACGGGCCTGCCCACCACGACATCGCCTGCATCATCTACACGAGCGGCACCACCGGGCCCTCCAAGGGCGTCCTCGTACCGTGGGCCGAGCTCCACCAGTTCCCCGCTGCCACCCCTCCGGGAGTGTTGCGGAAGGGGAGTGGCTTCTACGCGTGCCTGCCCACGTTCCACGTGGGCGGGAAGTCCCTCGTGTACCTGACCTCGCTCGGCGGCGCTCGCGCTGTTCTGCGGGAGGTCTTCAGCCTCACCGAGTTCTGGAACGACATCAGGCGGTTCGACTGCGCCACGACCGGGCTCGTCGGAGTCATGGCGCAGTTCCTCCTCTCGATGCCCGAATCCGACGACGATGCCGACAATCCCCTGACGGTCATCCAGACAGGGCCACTCTTCCCGGAGGTCGACGACTTCGAGCGGCGATTCGGCCTCAAGATCTTCACGGGCTACGGCATGACCGAGGTGGGCGCCCCGATCTACGGCGACCCCGACCACCGCGTCGACTGGCGCAGCTGCGGGAAGGCCCGGGACCGTTACGAGATCCGGATCGTGGACGAGTACGACGAGCAGGTCCCCGTCGGCGACGTGGGCGAGCTCATCATCCGGAGCCACGAGCCGTGGGAGCTCAACGTCGGCTACTGGGGGATGCCCGAGAAGACCGCGGAGGCCTGGCGCAACGGCTGGTTCCACACCGGCGACGGCTTCCGCGTCGACGAGGACGGCAACTACTACTTCGTCGACCGCCTCAAGGACGCCATGCGCAAGGGCGGTGAGAACATCTCGTCGCTGGAGGTCGAGGGCCACGTGCGCGAGCACCCCGGAGTACTCGAAGTGGCCGCCATCGCGGCCCCGTCGGAGTTCGGACCCGGCGAGGACGAGGTGAAGGTCCTCGTGGTCCGCCACGAGGGCCAGGGCTTCTCCGAGGCCGAGCTCCTCGAGTACCTGAAGCCCACCATGGCGAAGTTCATGTTCCCCCGCTACGTCGAGTTCGTCGACGAACTACCGAAGACACCCACCCAGCGGATCCAGAAGGTGCTGCTTCGCGACGGGGCACTCAACGACCGGACCTGGGACGGGAAGGTCGGCGGCTACGTCACGGCGTCCTGAGACCTGCACCGTTGCGATCTCGAGGGGTCATCAGGTCGGTTCGAGGACGCGTCCCGGACGCCGGCCTGTGTCGTTGCCGTCCTTGATGGCGACGCGACCGTTCACGACGACGTGGGACACCCCGGTCGGACGTGCGAGTGGGTCCTCGTAGGTCGCTCCGTCGATGACGGCCCCCGGATCGAAGACGACGAGATCGGCGCGCTTCCCCGGTGCGAGCGTGCCGCGATCCGACATCCTGAAGCGCTCTGCCGGCGCTCCGCTCATCTTGTGGACGGCGTCGACCAGGTCCAGGGCGCCCTCGACGCGGACGTACCGACCGAGGACCCTGGCGAATGTCCCCGCACGACGCGGGTGCGGCCGCCCGCCTCCCATGGCACCGTCGGACCCGATCATCGCCAGGGGGTGCGTGAGGATCCGCTCGACGTCGGTGTCGCTCATCTGGTGGACGACGACCTGCACCGCAGGCTCCTCGAGGAGGAGGTCACACGCCACGTCCAGAGCATCCACACCGCGTTCGTCGGCGATCTCCGAGAGACGTCGGCCTTCGAGCGCCGGATCGGCCGGAACGGACGAGAGGACGACGATGTCGGGCGCGGTGACCACCGCGCTTCCGGCTCCCGGCCGGGCAGCGCGTGCCTCCTCCCGGATCCGGTCCCGGGCGCTCGCGTCACGGAGAGCGTCGAGGCTCGAGAAGCCACCGTCGAGCACCCAGCGGGGGAGTAGGGCCACGAGCCCCGTGCTCGACGCCGTGTAGGGGTAGACGTCGAAGGCCACGTCGAGTCCCTCGGCGCGGGCGTCGTCGATCTGGCGGAGCGTCTCCTCGCTACGACCCCAGTTGGGTGGGCCGGTCACCTTGTGATGCGAGATCTGCACGGGCGCCCCCGACTCACGCCCGATCGTGAACGCCTCCTCGATGGCTTCGTCCACGAACGTGTTCTCGTTGCGCATGTGGGTCGTGTACAGCAACTCGTGGCGGGTGACGACACGTGCGAGCTCCACGATCTCCTCGGTGGGGGCGAACATCCCCGGCGGGTAGATCAAGCCGGTGGACATCCCGAAGCAACCCTCGGCCAGCGCCGAGTCGAGCTCCGCGCACATGGTCGCGATCTCATCGGCGGTGGCCGGCCGGTCGTCGAAGCCCACGGCACTGATCCGCAAGGCGCCGTGCCCGACCAGAGGGGCGTAGTTCGGCCCGAGACCCATTTCCTCGAGAGCAGCGCGGTGGGAGGGCGCGTCCCGGAACAGCCGCGCACCCTCACCCAGTGCGGTGCTGATGAGGACCCCGAGCTCCTCGGCGGCGTCACCGTGGATCGGGAACGGGGAGAAGCCACAGTTGCCGCACACTTCCGTGGTGACGCCCTGGCGGAGGCTCGGGAGCCCACCGTTCGTGTCGGGGTCGGGGGAGAGCGCTGCGGTGTCCGTGTGGAGGTGCACGTCGATGAACCCCGGCGTGACCACGAGACCCTCGGCGTCGAGTGTGTCGGTGGCGTCGACGGGTTCAGGGAGCGGATCGACCACGTCGATTGTGTCACCCTCCACGGCGATGTCAGCGCGGCGTGGCGGTGAACCGGTGCCGTCGATGACCGTTCCCCCGGTGACCACGAGGTCAGCGTCCATCGCAGTCCTTCCCGCGGGTGATGGAGGTCAATGGTCGTTCACAGTGTGGACCACCGGGGCTGGTCATGTGTCGTCGTCGGGGGCCACGCTGAAGCCGGGAACCGAGGCGATCGTCGTGCCGGCTTCGTCGACGACCTCGATTCCGTCGACGGCTGTCGATCCGGCGGGGAGCTCGATCGCCCAGGTCCGAACGCCCTCGATGACGACCGGGTGTGTCGTGGCGTTGTGGTCGACTCCGTCTGCGGTCACGACGACGGTGGTCGGCTCGGGATGTGTCACGCCGCCGAAGAGCACGGTGCTCGACGTGAGGTCGTTGTCTTCGTCGTCGTAGTCGGGGTCGTACCGGGCGGCCCGGATCCCGGCGGCCAGGCTCCACCCGGCCGACGGCGTGCGCCCCCACTGGAAGTCGAGCACCGGAGCCCACCGTGCCGGGATCGGGCACCAACCGACGTTGCCGGTCAGGTCGTCATCGACCGATGCCACCAGGCACTCGTCGCCGGTGCCGGTCTCGACCGCATCGACCTGCCATACGCCGTTGCCGCCGTCACCATCGATCGGAACCGCGCCTGTGACGGTTTCGCCCACGACCTGCTCCAGGCGCTCGGGCCGCGTCGCTTCGGGATCAGCACGGGTCGTAACGGCGGCGACGACGAAGAGGAGCAGTGCCACGCCACCGAGGGCCGCCGGGGCCAGCCGGCGCCGGACGCGCTCCACGAGCTCGACGTGGGGAACGAGCAAGACCAAGAGGAAGGCCACCATCGGAACGAACAACGCCGACAGGCCCAGGCGAGCCGACGACGAGAAGCGGAGGAACCCCATGTAGACGAGAAGAGCGGGAACGGCGGTGAGGGCGAGCGTGGCGGCGACGGCCACGCCGTCGAGGCGAGCGTGGAGCATCCGCAGCCAGATCACGACGCCTGCCAGGCTGCCGAGCGCCGGCAGCACGAAGACGTAGCTGATCGGGAGCGCGCCGAAGGTCGTGAGCACCCCGAGGGTTCCGATCACGAGGACGCCCCCGGCCGCGAGCTCCACCGCGGATGTCCAGCGGCGCCAGACGGTGAGGACGGTGGCCGACAGCGCCGCGCCGGCTGCCGCGAAGGCCCAGTAGTACGCCTCGGGGTCGGGGAGGTCGGCGTTGTGGGGCAGGATCGCGTAGAGGTGGACGTCGGCGCCGGGGTGGAGCCACCGCACGCACGCGAGGAGCAACGTCGTGAGAGCGAACGTACCCAGGGCCGCCACGGGGAGCGCCAGTGCGCCGACGCCGATCCGTTTCCAGCGCACTCCGTGCCGGCGCGCCGCCCACACGACGGCCGCCACGAGGGCGAGAACCGCTACACCCAGTAGAGCGCCCACCGTCGCGCCGTAGGCGACGAGCCAGGTTGACGTGAGCGCGATCCAGACGCCGGTTCCCGCGTCGGGGAGGTTGTCCAGGTCCTCGTTGCCGAAGTGGCGAGCCAGCGCGAGTGCCACCTCTCCGTTGTGTTGCACCGTCGACTTGCTGACGACCTCGGGAGTGTCGAGGGGCGTGTGGTAGTAGACGGAGTCACCGACGTTGACGCCGTTCACACCCGGTATCCCCATCTCGCGCCAGATCTCGAAGTCGGTCGTGTGCGTGTCGATTCGGCTCGGGCCTTCGTTCGCGAGCGAGCTCGCGCCCGGCATCCGGTCGACCACGCTCGATACTTCCCGGACGAGCGCCGGGCTGAACTCGCTCCACTCGCCGAGGAGGAGCGGCCCGGTTCCGCCCCGTGCGTCGAAATTGGCGATGAATCCGGCGTCGTCTGTCCACGGGTCTCCGTCCTCGAAGGCGCGGGCACCCACGAGGTCGCTTTCCTCGCCGTCGGTCAGGAGAACGATGACGTCGTTGCAGACCGGCTCACCGTCGATGAGTGCGCGCGCCACCTCGATCAGCGCGGCCGTGCTGCTCGCCACGTCGCCCGCGCCCGGGCCTGCGGGAGAACTGTCGTAGTGGGTGACGAGCATCACGGCTTCGTCGGTGCCGCACGAGCCCTCGAGACGTGCCGCGATGTTGTTGACGACCGGGACGTCGTCGAGAGCGGCCTGCTGGATCTTCACGTCGAACCCGAGGTCGTCGAGGGTCCCGGCGAGGTGGTCCCGCACGCGGGCGTTCTCGAGCGTCCCGGCGGGGTGGGGGGCCTGTGTGATCTCGACGAGGTCGTCCCAGGCGCGCTCCGCCGAGAACGTGTCGGCCGGGGCGTCCGACGGTGCAGGGTCGGGCGCCCGGAAGTCGACGACGACGAGCACCGACACGGCCACGATGGCAGCCCACACGGCCGCCGCCGTCCACGGAGCGCGCGCCCGCGACGATGCCTGCCGTGCCTGCTGACGAGTCTCCTGCACGGGCACGATGTTAATGATCGTTCACATGGGCGTCGAGCTGCGGTCGGGAGGTGACACATCGTGCTCCCGGCACGGCCTGCAGATGTGGTCGGGACCGGACGAGCGTCGAGAGAACACGCGGCGACGCAAAGTGGGAGGATGTGCTCTCGCGACCCAAGGACGCCTCATGCACAGAGCGAGTGGCCTCGACACCGCCTTCCTCTACGGCGAGACGAACGCCTGGCACATGCACGTCTCGGCTCTGATGCTCCTCGACCCGTCGGAGACCCCCGACGGCTACAGCTTCGACCGGCTGCGCGAGTCGTTCGCCGAGCGCCTGCCCCTCGCACCGCAGTTCTCCTGGAAACTCCACGAGGTCCCGCTCGGTCTCGACAACCCGGTGTTCGTCGAGGACCCCGACTTCGACTTCGACTACCACATCCGGCGGATCGCCGTGCCGCCACCGGGAGGTCCCGAGCAGCTCGGCAACCTGGTGGGCGACCTCGTCAGCTACAAGCTCGACCGCGACCACCCGCTGTGGGAGTTCTGGGTCATCGAGGGTCTCGAAGACGATCGGGTGGCCCTTCTGGCCAAGGTCCACCACGCAATAATCGACGGCGTCACAGGTGTGGGCCTGTTCGACAAGCTCTTCGACCTCGAGCCCGATCCGCCGCGTGACGAGCGCCAACCCGTTCCGGCACGGCCGACGGAACGCGTCCCGTCGGGCGCCGAGCTCTTCCTGCGCGGTCTCGGTCGCACGGCCGTCACACCGTGGCGTCTTCTGAAGTTCACGCCGCAGATCGCCCTCCAGGGTGGAACGCTCGCGAGCTTCATGCGCCGTGACGAGTCCCCGGCGATTCCCTTCCGGGCACCGCGTACCTCGCTGAACCGCGTCATCAGCCCGCACCGACGCTTCGCATACAGCTCCGTGTCGCTCGACGAGGTGAAGAAGGTGAAGAACACCTTCGGGGTGAAGCTGAACGACGTCGTGCTGGCTCTGTGTGCCGGAGCCCTGCGCAACTATCTCGACGAACGCGGCGAGTTGCCCGACGCGCCGCTGGTCGCCCAGGTCCCGATGTCGCTGCACACCGACGGCTCGAAGAACTCGGTCGGTACCCAGGTCGCCGCGATGTTCGCGTCGCTGGCCACCGACATCGACGACCCCGTCGAGCGGCTCGAGGCCATCTACAGGGGAACGCAGGCGTCGAAGGAGATGCAGCGCGCGATGGCGGCGCGCAAGATCATGAACCTCTCCGACACGACGCCACCGGGGCTTCTGTCGCTCGCGGCCCGTACGTACACCGCGAGCGGGCTCGAGTCGTCGGTTCCACCGGTGTACAACCTCATCATCTCCAACGTCCCCGGTCCGCCGGTCCCGATCTACGTGGCCGGCATGAAGCTCGAGGCACTGTGGCCCATGGGCCCGCTGCTGTACGGCAGCGGACTCAACGCCACCGTGCTGAGCTACATCGACACCATCGACTTCGGGTTCATGTCGTGCCGGGAATCGGTACCGAACCCCGCGCTCATCGCCGACGGTGTTCCCACGGCACTCCGTCAGCTCCGCAAGGCGGCCAAGAAGGTCCGCGCCGTCGAAAAGAAGCCCGAGCAGGAGATCGACGCCACCGTCGAGATGTCCGAACCGTGAACCGGCGTTTACACTGAAACCGGCGCGGGCATCTCGTCCCGCCGCATCTCCGGGAGCAGCGCACCATGGCGGGAATCCTGAGCTACGGGGCCTACGTGCCCTACTACCGACTCTCCCGCGAGGCGATCGCGGCGAGTCTCGGCACACCCGCCGGTTCGGGAGCCCGGGCCGTGGCCTCGGCCGACGAGGACACGACGACCATGGGAGTGGAGGCCGGCCGGGTGGCACTCCGCGGCCTGGGCGAGGGCGTCTCACCACGATCCGTCTACTTCGCCACGGCCGACCCCGCCTACCTCGACAAGACGAACGCCGCGGCGATCCACGGCGCCCTCGGGCTCCCCGCCGACTGCGCGGCCTACGACCTGATGGGTTCCGTGCGCTCGGGTGTCGGCGCACTGAGGGCGGCACTCGATGCCTCGGAGCCCACCCTCGCGATCCTGTCCGACCTGCGCAACGGCCTGGCCGGAGGCGCCGACGAGCGTGACGGCGGTGACGCCGCCGCTGCCGTGGTGTGCGGCCCGGGCTCTACCCGGACGCCGGTGCTCGCGGAACTCATCACAACGGCGTCGGCAACCGCGGAGTTCATGGACCGGTGGCGCGTGCCGGGAGCGCGCTCGTCCGCCGTGTGGGAGGAACGTTTCGGTGCCCACGCCTACGCCCCACTCGCCGAGCAGGTCGTGAGCGACGCCCTCAAGGCGGCCGACGGCACGCCCGACGGCGTCGACCACCTCATCGTGACGGGAACGCAGTCGCGGGCTGTGGGAGCGACGGTCAAGGGTCTGGTGAAGAGCGGCGCACGACCCGAGTCGGTCGTCGACGACCTGTCGAGCACCGTCGGAAACGCCGGAACCGCGCAGGCGGGCCTGCTCCTCGCCTCGGTACTCGACACGGCGGAGCCCGGCGCCCTGATCGCGCTGGTCGTCCTGGCCGACGGTGCCGATGCCCTCGTCTTCCGCACCACCGACGCGCTCGTGGAACACCGTTCGGCTCCCAGCGTCGCCGAGCAGATCGCCAGTGGCCGCGATGACCTCGACTATCCGACCTATCTCACCTGGCGCGAGGCCCTCGTGCGCGAGGGTCCTCGGCGCCCCGACCCGGTCTCACCGGCCGGGCCACCGGCTTTGCGCAGTGAGGACTGGAAGTTCGGGTTCATGGGAAGCCGTTGCACCGAGTGCGGCACCCGCAACCTTCCACCGTCGCGTGTCTGTGTACGGTGCCGGGCCGTCGACCACATGGAACCGGAGCCGCTGGCCGACGTACCCGCCACGGTCGCGACGTTCACGCTCGACCGGCTCGCACCGTCACTGAACCCACCTGTGGTCGCGGCGGTGCTCGACTTCGATGGTGGTGGCCGCTACCAGGGAGAGCTCACCGACGTCGACGCCGCCCACGTCGCCATCGGCGACCGCGTGGAGATGACGTTCCGCCGGATCTCGTCGGTCGACGGGGTCCACAACTACTTCTGGAAGGCCCGACCGAAGCGGGAAGGTTGAGTATGGGATCGCACGGAATCCGTGACCGCGTCGCCATCGTCGGTATGGGGTGCACACCCTTCGGTGAGCACTGGGACAAGGGCGTCGACGACCTCGTCATCGACTCCACGACGGAGGCACTGGCGTCGGCGGGAGCAACTGTCGACGACGTCGACGCCTACTGGCTCGGAACGATGGGCTCGGGGGTGAGCGGGCTCACGCTGTCGCGTCCTCTGCACCTCGACTACAAGCCCGTGAGCCGGCTCGAGAACATGTGTGCCACCGGCTCGGAGGCGTTCCGCAACGCCTGCTACGCCGTGGCGTCGGGCGCCTACGACACCGTCATGGCGGTCGGCGTCGAGAAGCTGAAGGACTCGGGGTACTCCGGGCTCGTGATGTCACCACCCCCGAGCGACGGCACCGCCGTGGAACTGACGGCACCGGCGATGTTCAGCCTCCTGGCACCGGCCTACCGGGAGAAGTACGGGGTCGACGAGGACGAGATGAAGGAGGTTCTCACGCACATCGCGTGGAAGAACCACCACAACGGCGCGCTCAACCCGCGTGCGCAGTTCCAGCGGGAGGTGTCGAAGGAGGTCATCTGCAACGCACCACTCATCGCCGGCCAGCTGGGGATCTTCGACTGCTCCGGCGTGAGCGACGGGTCGGCGGCTGCGGTGATCGTGCGGGCCGAGGACGCCCACAACTACACCGACCACCCGATCTACGTGAAGGCGCTGTCATTCGTGGCCGGGCCGGCCAACGGGCCCATGGACCCCGACTACGACTACACCTCCTTCGAGGAGGTCGTTCGCTCCTCGCAGGACGCCTACGCCCAGGCCGGTATCGAGGACCCGCGAGCCGAGCTCGCCCTCGCCGAGGTCCACGACTGCTTCACACCCACCGAGCTCGTCCTCATGGAGGATCTCGGGTTCGCCGAGCGCGGCACCGCCTGGAAGGAGGTGCTCGCGGGCACGTATGACATCGACGGTGACCTCGCGGTCAACCCCGACGGGGGCCTGAAGAGCTTCGGCCACCCCATCGGGGCGTCCGGCCTGCGGATGCTCTTCGAGTGCTGGCTCCAACTCCGCGCCGAAGCGCCACCGGAGCGCCAGATCAGCAACGGCAAGAAGCTCGGCCTCACACACAACCTCGGTGGCGCCCCCGGCGAGTGCGTCAGTTTCGTCTCGGTCGTCGGCGCCGAGCCCTCTTAGAAGCCCCTCCCGCTCAGCCGAGCGAGCTCAGGTCGACGCCGTGGCGCACGAGGAACTCGGGGGTGAACTCCTCGAGCGAGTTGCCCGACGAGACCAGCGCCTTGTCGTCGTCGACGATCGCCGGCGCAGCCTCCTCGAGGCCGGCGATCGTCCAGCGACCGTCGGGGCAGGTGGCGACGTCCTTCAGTGTCCAACCCTGGAACAGGCCCATCTCGCTGCCCCCGGCGTGGAACACACCGCCCGTGAACGGGAGGTTCTCGGTGCAGAGATAGCCGACGATCGGTGAGATGTTGGCCGGGTCCCAGATGTCGAACTCCGCAGCGTCTTCGGGTGCCGCCACGACGGAGTCCATCCCGGGCGTCTGGAGCGTGAGGCGGGTGCGGGCCAGAGGGGCGATGGCGTTGACGCGCACGCCGTAGTTGGCCAACTCCATGGCTGCCACCATGGTGAAGGTGGCGATACCCGACTTGGCGGCGGCGTAGTTGGTCTGCCCGAAGTTGTTGAGCAGACCGGCGCCCGACGAGGTGTTGACGACGTTGGCCTTCACCTCTTTGCCGGCCTTGCTCTGCTCGCGCCAGTAGGCGGCGGCGAAGCGGGTGGGGACGAAGTGGCCCTTCAGGTGGACGGCCATCACGGCGTCCCACTCGGCCTCCGTCATGTTCACGAGCACCCGGTCACGCAGGATGCCGGCGTTGTTGACGACGGCGTGGAGGTCGCCGTATGTGTCGATGGCCTGGTTGATGAGGTTCTGGCCGCCCTCCCAGTCGGCGACGTTGTCGGTGTTCGCCACGGCCTCGCCGCCGGCTTCGGTGATCTCGTCGACGACGACCTGGGCCGGCGCCCGGTCCTCACCCGTGCCGTCGATGTTCCCGCCCAGGTCGTTGACGACCACCTTGGCGCCCTCGGAGGCGAACAGGAGGGCGTGCTCGCGGCCGATGCCGCGGCCTGCGCCGGTGATGACGATGATGCGTCCGTCGAGTGAGCCCATGGATCTCTTCCTCTTCCGTGTCGTTGCCGATGGTGTGGCCGTGTCGCCGACCGTCGGGCCGGCGCTGCCGGTGGATCGTAGAGCCGCAGAGCCCTGGAACCGGCACCGCAGCGACGTTAGTGGTCGTTCGCATCCGCGGACCATCCCGCGGGGTTCCACCCGGGTCCGGGCAGCATCGAAGTGCCACGGGCGTTCCTGTGGGGCCCTCGGATGAGGTGTCTGCCAGACTCCCCGACGTGGGCGACGCACCGACACCCGACGACCTCCTGGCCCTCTTCCACGAGGTCGGGCGCAGGATCCACGCCGCCCTCGCCGCGGCCGACCCGGCCCGACGGCGCGAGCGAACAGACCGGCCCACCCAGTACGCGGTCGACCTCGTGGCCGACGATGCCGCGCTCGACGTGCTGCGGGGAGAGGATGTGCGGGTGCTGAGTGAGGAGTCCGGGTTCAGCGGGAACCCGGACGCTCCCGTCACCGTCGTGCTCGACCCGGTCGACGGGTCCACGAACTGCGCGCGCGACATTCCCTACTGGGGCACGTCGATCTGCGCACTCGACGCAACCGGCGCGCTGGTGGGCCTCGTCGTCAACCAGGTCACCGGAACGGAAACAACGGCCGTACGCGACCGGGGGGCGTGGCGTGACGGTGAGCCGATCACGTCGTCCGGGGTCGAGGAACCCGGCGACGCGCTCATCGCCTGGAACGGTGCGCCGGCCTATGAGATGGACTGGAAGCAGTTCCGCTCACTCGGGTCGGGGGCCTTGGCCCTGTGCGACGTCGCTGCCGGCAACGTCGACGCGTTCATCGACTCGGCGCCGACCCATGCGCCGTGGGACTACCTCGGTGGCATGCTGGCGTGCACCGAGGCGGGAGCAGTCGTGGGTGACCTGGCCGGCGAGCCGCTGATCACCGACGACCCCGACGCACGGCGCCACATCGCCGCCGCGGCAACGCCGGCGCTCTACGCCGCGATCGCCGCGCGGGCGACGCCATGACGTCGGCGGGCGGAGGGCTCGACCTCGATTCGCTGGCTGACGCCGCCGAGCAGGCTGCCCGCGCCGGAGGTGAGGTCGTGCTCGACGGCTTCGGGAGTGCGAGGGGTGTTCGCGAGAAGTCACCCGGCGACTGGGTCAGCGATGTCGACACGACCAGCGAGGAGGCCGTTCGCCGGTCGCTGGCACTGTCCCACCCCGACATCCCCTTCTTCGGCGAGGAGGGCGGTGGCGAACAGGGGCCGGTGGGCTGGTACGTCGACCCGCTCGACGGCACCGCCAACTTCCTGCACGGATTTCCGATGGTCGGCGTGTCGGTCGCTCTCGTTGTCGACGGCCGCCCCGTGGTCGGGGTGATCCACTCCCCGATGCTCGGCGACCTCTACCGGGCCACCGACGGCGGAGGCGCGTTCCGCAACGGCGTGCCGCTCGCCGTCTCGGACCGCGACGTGGGGAGCGCCATCTGTGCCACGGGCTTTCCATTCCGCCGCAACGACCTCCTCGACGACTACCTCCCCGTGCTCGACGCCGCACTGCGCCGCTTCGAGGACCTCCGACGCGCCGGCGCGGCCAGCATGGACCTGGCGTACGTGGCCTCGGGGACCTTCGACGGCTACTTCGAGCTGGCCCTGGGCACGTGGGACGTCGCCGCCGGCGCTGTGCTCGTCCGGGAGGCCGGGGGAGTCGTCACCGACTGGTCGGGTGATCCCGACGCCTGGCTGCACTCGGGCGACATCGTCGCTGCTCCGCCGCCGGTTCACGGGTCGCTGCTCGAGTTGACCTCGGGTGTGGGCAGCCGCCGCTGAGCCGTCAGTGTCGTCGTCGCTCAGGCGAAGCCCCACGCCTTCGCCAGGGTCTGGACGGGGCGGCGGACGTGCTGGGCCTCGTCGCCGAGCGATGAGTACACGGCGTCGACGACGGCGGACATCCTGCGGTCGTGGTCCAGGAAGGCCGGCAGGCCGTTCGCCGTGACCACGACGACGAGACCCAGATCCGGGTCGGCGAAGGCCTCCGTGGAGCTCATGCCCCCGTGGCCGAACACTCGTCGGCCCGGCCCGCCACCGATGGCCTCGGACAGCTGGAACCCGAGCCCCCACGGGACGTCGGCGGTGAACAGCCGGTCCTTCATTCCGCGCCGGTGCGCGGCGCTCGCCGCCTCGACCGTGCGCGCCTCGAGCAGCGGCGGCCCGAAACCGAGGAGGGACTCGTAGAAACGCCCGAGCGAACGGGCCGAGCCGCGAGCGTTGCCCCCGGGCTCGGGCCGGGCGACGTGCGCAGGGTCGTTGTGGCGCTCGTCGACCCGGTACGGGACAAAGCGGGCCTTGCCGCCCTCGCGACGCATCATGACATGGCCCTTCCAGTACACGGGTGCGAGGCGGTCCCCGAGCCGCTGCTGTTCGTCGAGCGGAACACCGATCGACACGTCGTCGACTCCCAGCGGTGACGTGATCTCCTCGCGCACGAAGGTGTCGATGCGCCGGCCGTCGACGGCGGCCACCACGGCAGCCAGGACGACCCAGCCGGCGAAGAGGTGGTAACCCGCCGCTGTCCCGGGCTCCCACTCGGCGGGCGATACGGCGATGGCCGTGAGGAGGTCGTCGAAGGACGCGTCCGTGTCGTAGAGGCCGGCGGCGGCCCTCATGAAGCCGCCGGTGTGGGTGAGGACGTGCCGGATCGTCGCGGACTCCTTGCCGCCGCACCATCCGGGCACGAACTCGGCGATGCGGTCATCGAGCGAGAGGCGGCCCTGCTCCCAGAGGCGCAGAACGGCCACGGTCGTCAGCGGCTTCCCCGCTGAGTAGAGGAGCATGACGTCATCGCGGTCGAGGTCGCGGCCCTCGCGGGACTCACCGACGGCGGTGTCGAGAAGAGCCTCTCCGCTGAGCGACACGTAGACCTGCGCTCCCTCGTGGAGGTCCTCGGCTCGTCGGGCGTCGAGGAGCTCGGCCACGTGGGCAAAGTCGGGATCAGTGGCGTCGGGCGCCCGTGTGCCGGAGATCATCCGACCATTGTGGTCGACGGGTGGGGGATAGGCTCTGCTCCGATGCGGAAGTTCGCTCTGGCGGTCGCGTTCACGGGACTCGTAGCGGCAGCCTGTACGAGCGGCGGAGACAGTGACTCCGAGCCGTCCGAGGGGCCCGACGATGTGGCCGACACGCTGGCCACTCCCGTCATGCCCGCCGTCGACTCCGATGCTGCGCCGCCCGACGTCTTCCCCACTGAGCCGGCCGGAGCGCAGGGGTCGTCGCACTTCGTGTTCGAGGAGGTGGACGGCGACGTCCTACTCGGACTCGTGGAGGGCCCCGCCACACAGCAGGTGCGGTGCATCGACGCGGAGGGGCCCTGCTCGTACGCCGAGCTGAAGGATCTCGCCGAGTCGGGCGGGGAGGTGCCCGACGCGCTGGCGATGTCTCGCGACGAGCTCGAGGAGCTGGTCGCTCAGCTCGACGAGGTGAACGCCGCCATCAGCGGCTACACGGTCGAGAAGGCGTGCGCCGAGGGCTTCCACCGCACGACCGACCAGACCCCCAACATGGGTGCGCACTTCTTCCACAACGGCCGGATCAACGACGGTGAGTTCGACCCGAGCAGGCCCGAGGTCCTCCTCTTCGCCACTCCCGGCGGCGCCGAGCCACCCGACACGTCGGACTACGGGCAGTGCGTCGCCGGCCGCTGGACCGGCTCCGAGGTCGAACTCGTGGGAGCCTCACTCATCCTTCCGCTCTCCACCCAGGGCGACGACCACCCCGAGGGGTTCGCAGGCCCGCTCGACAACTGGCACATCCACTACAACCTCTGCACCGGGCCACGCGTCACCGGTGGGACGCTCGCCCGCGAGACGTGCAACGAGCAGGGCGGGACGTTCACGCCGACCTACGGGTGGATGATGCACGCGTGGGTCGATCCCGACCACGACAACCAGCTCGGGGTGTTCGGGATGTGGAACCCGACGATCTGGCCCGTCTCCGATCCCGAGGCCCTGCTCGACTCCCGGGTGAACGAGCCCGAGAACCTCCCCGAGGGGGCGGCGTTCGCGTCGATCGACAACCTCACGTTCCCCGACGTGCAGGTCGCGGCCGGACTCCCCGTGGTGTGGGCGAACACCGACGGCGTGTCGCACAACATCACGGCGGGAACCCCGAGCGACCCCGACGGTTCCTTCGGAACCGCCGACTTCGGCCCCGCGGAGACGGCCGAGCTCACCTTCGACGAGCCGGGGGAGTACAGCTTCTACTGCTCGCTGCACCCGTCGATGAGGGGCACGGTCACGGTCGAGTAGGTGGCCGTCGGGCCGCCAGCGGTGACCTCAGTTGGAGGCAAATCCATCGAGGCAGATGGTCCACACGTCGAACAGGGAGCCGCATCCCAAGAGGGCGCCCCCGGTGAGGTCGAGGCTCTCGGTCATCGTGAACGCGTCGGTGAAGTGGAAGGTCCCACCACCGCTCATGACCAGGTCGACCGTTGTCGCGTAGTCTCCCGCCGGCAGGACGTCGGGGACGGTGCGGGCGGCGAAGCGGGCGACATCGATGAGGCGTACGTCGTAGTCGCGTGTCCACGTGTCGTTCGGTGCGAGCTGCAGTGGGATCCCGATCGTCGGTACGTCGTCGCCGCGATCATTGAGCTTTGCAGTGATGGGCGTGGCGGTGGGACCGTCGAGGGAGATCGTCACCCGCTGAATCGACCCGCGTGCCCACAGGCCCGAGGTGTTGTGCGCGGTGATCCGAACCTTCAGGGTCTGGTCGGGCCCGACGACGGGTGTCAGGATCTCGGCTTCGACGTCGACCGACTCGGAGCCTGTCCACTCCCGTTCGTCGGAGTCGGTAGGGGGCAACTCGTCGTCGGACAGGTCGCCGGGAACAGGTGGAGCCGTCAGTGCTTCGACATCGGGTGACTCGGGAATGGTCTCCTCGGTGACCGGTGGCGCCGCAACGTCCGTGGTCTGCTGCGACGAGGTGGGCGTGGGCTCCTTGGGAATGGCGAGATCGCCGGTCTGGGGGATACTCGTCGGCGGTGCCGCGACGACGTCGGAAGAGTCGTCGCGCGAGGCCAGGGTGAGCCCGGTCACACTGATCAGGACCACGAGCCCGGCGGTTCCTCCAGCGAGTGCGCTGATCCGGCGTGCGCGGCGCCGCTTGGCCGTCGCGGCCAGAGCCTCGGGTGCTGTCGCCTCGCCGGGGGCACCGCCGCCCGCACTCCGGAGGGCGTCGCGAAGCCGGTCGTCGAAGTCGTTCATGGCTGTTCTCCCTCGTGAGCAGCGCGGAGCTGCGGGTGGTGGCCGGGGTCCCGGCGCGGGGCTTCGTCAGGGTCGGCGAGGTGGGCCCGAAGGGTCGTGAGGGCACGTGAGACGCAGGACTTCACGGTTCCGGCCCGGACGCTGAGCGCCTTCGCTGTCTCCTTCTCGGTGAGGTCGAGGAAGTAGCGGCACACGATGGCCGCACGCTGGCGGTGGGGGAGTTCGGCAAGCGCGGTGGTGACGGCGTCACGGGTTTCGAGGTCGGGCTCGCCGGCGTGGGCGGGGGGCTGCGAACCTTCGCGTTCGAGGTACCTGCGGCGAACGCGCTGATGCCGGAAGTGCGAGTTGGTGCCGTTGACGACCGCCCGACGGAGATAGCTCCGAAACGCCGCCGGGTCTCGTAGCCGTCGGATGCGTGCCGCCACACGGAGGAAGGCGTCCTGGGCGATGTCCTCGGCAAGGGCGTGTCGTCCCGTCATGAGGTACGCGACGTGGATCGCAGCGGGCATCTCGTCCTCGTACAGTTGTTCGAGTTCGGCGTCCCAGGTGGTGACTGCCGACGGCTCGGAGGTGTCGGTCGTCTCGGCGACGACCGTGTGCCCAGCCGTGTCGGGCACCGACTCGTCTGTGGCGAAACCGGTCGACGGCGAGGCGGCCCTGCGCGAGCCCCCGGGCAGGGCGGCGATCGTGGTCACATGAGTAGGACGCCCGACTGCGGCCAGAGGTTCCCTTTTTCTCGTATTCCGGCCGATTTTCGTAGTGGAGGGGCCTGTCGGCGGCAAATGGCTTGACGCAGGTCCCCGTCGGGTGCTTCCATGCACGAACCGAGTCGCCACGGGGCTCTCGGCGCAGAACCGACCCATCCACCACAAGGACCACAGGCCATGAGCGCACGGCACGACCTCCACGGGAGCTATCTCCCGGCCGGAAACGTCGACGTCGCGCGCGCCTGTGCCTCGGTCGGCTCCGACGTTCCGGCACCGGCGACGTGGGACATTCCGATGTTCCTCACCGGGTTCCACAAGACCGGCAGGCCCCGGCGGCTCCAGGACTCCTCCTAGCGACACCACACGCAGGAGCACCCTCCAAGGCCGCCGGGGCAACCCGGCGGCCTTTTCGTTGTCGCACCCGACAGGAAGGATCACCCCCGACCCCGGACCGCCCGTCAACCCATCCAGCCCACCGACCGTCGAACAGAACACATCCGACACGACCGCCCACCGAGGACACCGGACACACCCCCCGACCGCCCGACCGACAGATCGCCCGACCGACAGATACCGACAACGGAGACACGGCCATGGCAGCCATCGAGATCCTCCAGACGACATCCGAGAAGGAGCGCGAGACCTGGCAGGCGCGCGCCCTGTGCCGTGACGGCACGGGCGCGTCGACGCCGCTCTTCTTCTCCGAGGAGCTCCAGGACATCGCGGCCGCCAAGGCGTTCTGTCAGGAGTGCCCGGTGAAGAAGGAGTGTCTCGACGCCGCCCTCGAGCGGCGGGAGCCGTGGGGCGTCTGGGGCGGCGAGCTCTTCGCCAACGGGAAGGTTCTGGCGAAGAAGCGCCGCCGCGGTCGTCCACCCAAGGTGGCCCCCGCTGAGCCGGCCGACCCGATCGCGGCCGCGCGGTCGGCCTGACCCGGGCTGCGCCGAGGACCGCACGAGATCACACCGCCGATACAGGGCGGGCCGGGGTGACGCACGAAACCGATCCCCCCGTCGGTTTCACGACGAGCCCCGGCCCGCCGGCGGTCGATCCCGGCGGCGCCCCGGTCGAGGACGTGACTGCGTCGCGGGCCGGGTAGCGTCGCGGGCCCGGGCGCTTAGCTCAGTCGGGAGAGCGCCGCCCTTACAAGGCGGAGGTCACAGGTTCGAGCCCTGTAGCGCCCACATTGCCCGTCACGTCTCTCATCGCGTCATCTCGTCGTGTCCGACACGGCCCGCCGTGATCCAGACGTGCCGGATGGTGTGTGGTGGAAACCTGCAGCAGCCCGCTTCAGGATGCAACCGCAAGGTCCTCGGGGTCGCGTCCCTGAGCTGCTGCCGTCGCGGCCGTGCCGAGCTGACTGAGGCGGAAGTCGCCGAGCGGTGTGCCCGTCCCCCGGTTGCAGACCATCGCCACCGCGAGGTCGTGGCCCGGATGGCACCATGCCCCCGAGCCTCCGAAGCCGAAGTGGCCGAAGGCCCCGTCGAGGACCCCCCGGGTCGTGAAGACCATGTGGTAGCCGAGACGCCAGCGCATCGGGACCATGAGCACCCGGTCGCGGCGTGTGTGCTGGATCCGGCCGGCCTGCTCGACCGTCTCGGGCGATAGGAGCCGGACGCCGTCGATCTCGCCACTGCCCGCGAGCAGGGCGTACATGCGGGCGAGCGACCGCGCTGTGAAGAAGCCGTTCGCCGACGGGATCTCGGCGTCCATGATGTCGTGGCCGTAGAGCACGTCCTCCATTCCGCGGGGGACGATTGCGCCCAGCAACCGCTTCGGGTTGAGCGGGAATGCGGACGCCACCTGCGCGAGCGCACGCCCGACCTCGTTCTGCGCCCGCTTCAACGCCTGCGGCCCAACCCTCGGTATTCCGATGGGCGCGAGAGGAGCGACCCTGCGTCGCTCCCCGGGTGGGCATCCCATGTAGAGGCCGTCGAGGGTGAGCGGCCCGGCGATCTCCTCCTGGATGAACGCCCCGATGGGCTGTCCCGACACGCGCCGGATGAGCTCACCGACGAGCCAGCCGTAGGTGAGTGCGTGGTAGCCGGCGGACGTGCCGGGCTCATAGGCAGGTTTCGCGGCGGCGAGCGCCCCCACCATGTGGTCCCAGTCGAGCATGTCATCCGCCGTCTCGACGAGGGGCTTGAGCCTGTGGAGCCCGACGGCGTGGCTCATCACGTGCCGGACCGTGGTCGCTTCCTTCCCGTTCTGGGCGAACTCGGGCCAGTACTCGCGGACCGGCGCGTCGTAGTCGACCAGGCCGCGGTCTGCGAGGATGTGGAGGGCGGTGGACGTCACGCCCTTGGTGGTGCTGAAGCACATGGCCAGCGTGTCGGCCAGCCAGGGGTCCCCGTCGTCGGTCCGGCGGCCACCCCAGAGGTCGACGACGAGCTCGCCGCGGTGGTACACGGCGACGGCCGCGCCACCCGTCGTTCGCCGCAGCTGGCGACGGAACGTCCGTTCCACCCCGCTGAAGTCGGAGTGCGCGTAGCCCTCGATGGCGTCTCCCCCTCTTCCGCGGGCGTGAACGACCGTTAGCGTCAACGACAACTCTAGATCGGTCACAGGTCGTCGACGCGGCAATGCGCACCTCGACAACACCGAGTCTGCTGCAACCTGTCGGGCACGACGTGAGGCGCCACGACGACGGCGCTTCGTCGCACGAATCGGGACCGCATGTGCCCCAGCTACTCAAGGCGGCTTGACCTTGAGTTGTCCTTCGGATGTGAGTTTCACGTTCCAGCGGTGTTCGTGGACTGTGGTGTGGTGTGTTCTGCATACTGCTGCGAACCGGGCCTCGAGACGGTTGATCTCCCCCAGGAGATCCAGAAGTCTCCGACCCGACGGCCCGGTCGGATCGGCCGGTGGCGCAGGGGCGCGCCGCACACCCGCAAGGCGAGGCGCCCGGGGCGCGCTGCTCACGCCGGGCTCGCCCTGATCCCTACACCCGGCGGCGTCACCCGGCTCCAGACCTTCGTCGGCGCCGTCGGACACTGGCATCTCCACCCCCTTCGGATTCCAGGCCGCGCACAGCCAAAGAACACGCGGCCGAAGCGAACGGGGGAAGAAACCGACCAGAGGGGCGAAGCCCTCCGCATCGACAGGACCAACCTAACAACCCGGTGTGACAGCTACCCCGGTCGAGTTCTCCGGAGTCAGTTCTCTGGCGAGCCGCCGGATCCCGCGCCCTGATCCATGGACACCGGCGGCGGGCCCGTTGGCGCCGGCGGCGGGGCCAGCCCCGGTTCGGACTCCCCCTGGTCGAGGCGGAACGGCGGGTACTCGTCGCGCATCAACAGGACGTAGGGCAGGACACGGAAGACCCAACGGTTCAGGCCCATGACCAAGTCGAACAGACCTCGGGGGTACCGACCGGCGAACAGCAGGGCCAGGGCGGCGAAGATCACCAGGATTCCGAGCAGGCCGCCGAACGGGATGTTCCTGTCGGACGCACCCCAGAAGAGGCCCCCACCGATGACACCCAGCACGAGATAGTGGGGGATCGCCAGCAGCCACGACTTCACCCAGATGAGGCCCCGCGAGAGCTCGGTGGGGTAGTCGACGTCGTAGGTAGCCGGGTAGTCGGGATCGGGCGCCAGAGTGAACGGCGGATACCGGTCTGTCGCGAGCGCTCCGAAGGAGTAGTAGCCCACCCGCCAGCTCCAGCGCAGCACGCCTACGTTGAAGTCGAACAGACCCCGCGGGTAGCGGCCCGTGAACAAGATGGCGAACCACACGATCACGGTCGTGATCGACAGGGCGACCCAGAGGAACACGAGCACGATGACGTGCGGGATGACGAGCACCCACTTCACCAGCCAGAGCCAGCGGCTGAGGGGCTCGCCCCCTCGACCCTCGAGGCGGACCGGGGCCACACCGGCGACGACGGGTGCCGGCTCCCACGTGCCGTGACGGGAGAGTCCGACGGCGCCGAACACGATCAGCGCGACGGCGATCAGGCCGAAAACCGTCCCGCCGACGAGCAGGCCGATGCCGAGCGGCAGCACCCAGTCCGCCTTGGCACCGATCGACGCGTCGACACTGACCCCCGGCGCCGCGTCGGTGTTCATGATCACGACGGACCAGTTGCCCGACTCCAGCTCCCACTCGAGCTCGCTCGTGTCGGGTCCTTCGGCGACCGCCGCCCAGAAGTCCTGGTCCGATGGTGGGGCGGGCGGTTCGTTGCTCCCTCGCTTGAAGTCGTAGTCCACCGAGAAGGGAGCGACGTCGAGGTCTGAGATCTCCGCGTGGGGAACCCCGTCGAGGAAGTCCTCCACGTCGGCTTCGGGGCCGATGCCGACGAACACCGACCCTTCCTCAGCGGGACGGCTCTCGATCCGAACGGTGGCGAGGTCTCCCAGGTCGGGAACCCAGTCGTCACTACCTGGCTCCGCACCGAGGTCGATCTTCGGTGACGTGATGGCGAAGGTCGACGTGTCGAATCGCTCCGTCGGCGTGGTGAAGAAACCGTCGGCGTCGCGTTGGGTGGCGTAGAGCACGGTGAGGGCAGCTCCGCCGAGGAAGGAGACGACGGCGAAGAGCGCGAGCACGGCTCCCATGACGACAGCGACGACTCGGCCCACGGGCAGGTGCCGGTCTCGACCGGCTTCGGGTGGCGCCACTGGAGAAGCCGTCATGTTCGGAGCTTCGTCGCGCGTCACCCGGTCGTCAAGCACCGCGCTGCGGTTTGCCGGACCGGACTGCGTCATCCGAAGGGAAACGAACCAGTGGTCCGCTGGTCAGGCCGGCGCTGGGCGTCGTGTTTGACTAATCGATCCGAGGAGGCGGGGGAGTCGTGTCGTTGCCCTTGGGTCGGGTGGCCTCGTCGTTGCCCTCGTGCTGATGCCGCATCGCGGCGTCGACATCGACGACGCGCACTCGCCGACCGAAGGCCCAGAGAAGGCATCCGAAACCGAGAGCGGCGATCGATGCCACGAGTAATGACGACCGCGTGGCGATCTCACCGGTGTAATCCAGGATGTTGGCGGAGGCTTTCTCGTCGTTCTCCGAATCCGAAAAGGGGAGGTCGGGTTCGTCGTCCAGAGCGTCCGCGGCGCTGTTGAGGGCGTCGGTGGCCGTGTTGACATCGTCGATGGCGTCGATGACGGCAAGAACCCAGAGGCACGCGATCACTCCACCGACTACGAACGCGGTGGTCGCCATCTTCTCGATGATCCCAGCGAACGATCGTTCCCGAGTTCCGGGGTAGCTGAGTCTTGCCACCTGTTTCCCCCGTGTCTGACCTGCGCGAGAGGATATCCACCGAAGGCAGCGGAGTCTCTTGGAATGAGAATCCGGTCGAGTGCGTCGCACGGACATCACACGCCACCCCGTCGGCGTTTGTCATGCTGGTGTGAACACGGGCGACGGCCCGCCGACACCGTCCGCCGCGTCGCGTAGGAGACCGCTATGGCTCAGCCGCAGTACTCGCAGAACCCGCCACCCGGCCCCCCACGCCGGCAGCCGCCGAGCGACAAGCTCGACATCAACGCCGGGCGGCTGTGGGGCGGCGGAGTCGCCGCAGCGGTGATCGGGGCCGTTGTCGCGCTGGTGGCCCTGTGGGCGGCGACGGGCGTCTTCGACGTCACGGTGGCCGTCCCCGACTCGCCCGGTTCCGATGTCTACAAGGAGCTCGGCGCCGGGCCCACACTCCTCGTGGGCTTCGCCGCCGGCATCATCGCCACGGCGGTCCTCCACGGGCTGCTCCTCGTCGCGCCCCGACCGCTGCTGTTCTTTCAGTGGCTGTCGCTCGTCGTGATCGCCGCCGCGGCGATCTACCCGTTCACGCTCAACGCCCCGATCCCCGACGAGCGGGCGAGCGAGATCGCGCTCGCCGTGATCCACGTCGTGACCGGCGTGGCGATCGTGTCACTGCTCAGCGGGATCGTGCCCCGCGTCACACGCCCCGCGTCGCAGGGTGGCTACTGACCGGCCCCGCGCCGGGGTGGGCAAGCCCGCAGTGGGGGTGGTCTATGCGTCGTCGGATCCCGAGTCGTCCGAGTCCTCGCCGTCTCCATCACCGAGGCCGTCACGCAGCTCGGTGATCTCGGTGATGCGGGCAGCGATGTGGGTCTCGACGTCGTCGTCGGCCGACCCGGTGCGCTGGTCGTAGACGAGGCGTCCGATCTCGCCCTCGAGCTCCTTGATCCGGCGCTTCGCCTTGGTGTCGTCGACCTTGTCCTTGCCCTTGTCGGCGAGCTCCTTGCTCTTGTCGGACACCTGGGAGGCGGTTTCCTTCACCTTGTCCATGAAACCCATCGGTGACTCCTGGGGTCGTGGTCGTCGGGATGCAGCGCGAGCGGGCCGGCGCCCGCGAACGACTCAGCCTATTCGGCGGGGCTGTTCGCGAAGGCGGCGTAGTCGCGGCACGGCTGGCCGCGCAGCGCGCCGCACGCCGGGTACTCGGCGGGAGCCTCGGAGCCGACGCCCGGGATCACCGGGAGAACCACGGCCGACGGCGCCGCCGCGGAGCGACCCACCTCGACGGGCTCGGCCTCCTCGACGGTGTCGAACTGCCACAGCGGGCGTGAGCCCCCTGGAGCATCGATCGTGATGCGCAACTGCGAGCCCTCACGGAACACGTGCGCGAACGGGAAGAGCTCGACACGCGCCTCGACGAACTCGTCGTCGGGAACCGGCTCGGCGTCGGCGCTCTCGTGGGTGTGGACCGGGCGCAGCTCGGTGGAGGCCTCCTCGTCGAGGGCACGGTGGCTGGCCCGGAGCCAGCCGGCGGTCACGTAGACCTCCTTGCCGTCGGGGCGGACCTCCGACACCTGCACCTCGAGGTCGACGTCCTCGGCCGTCGAGGAGATCCACAGGTCGGCGCTGCCGTGACCGGCCATGATCGTGGTCTCGTCGAACGGGTCGGTGACGTAGTTGAGCCCCTCACCCTCGTCGGGCTGCACCCACGTGTAGGGGGGCTCGGTGACCCACGCGTCGCTCTGACTCTCGACGTCGAGGGTCGTGTCGTCCTTGCCGGTGGGGTCGTTCGTGTACACGTCGGCGGCGGCGTCGTCGGGGCCCTCCGCGTCGCTCAGCGTGCCGTCCGCTCCGAGGTACCAGGTGGTGGCCTCGGTCTCGGGGATCGGCCAGTCGTCGAAGGTGAGGTCGAACGTGGCGACCGGAGCGCCCGGCGTCGTGCCACCCGCTCCGCTCTCGAACACGACACGCACGGGCTGTTCGGCCTCGAAGGCCGCCAGCGCCTCGTCGTAGTCGTCGTACTCGGAGAAGCGGGTGTCCTGGATCTCGAAGTCGGCGGTGCCCCAGATCTCTTCACCGAGGGCGCTGGGCCCGACGGCCTGCACGAGCGGGTCGATCGACGGGATCTCCTTCTTCACGTAGAAGGACAGGAACTCCACCCAGCGCGAGAAGATCTCCGGGCCCAGGGGATCGGGATGCGTGCCGTTCACGAACGTGGCCTGGAGCTGATCGGTGCCCGTGAACTCGGGGAGCATCGCCGGCCAGTGGCCGCCGGTCTGCTCGTCCTGCCAGGCGCCGGCGATGAACACCGGCACGTCGATCTCGTCGACGAACGTGATCGGCGCCAGCGGGTCGCCGAGCTCCGCGTTGTCGTAGAAGTCGTTCTCCGACACGAGCTCGAGCAGATCGGGGTTCTGACTGCGCAGCTCCTGGTTCTCGATGCAGACCTCGTCGCCGTCGTCGATCCGCTTCTGGGCCCACTCCTGGCCGCCGGGCTCGCTCTCCTCCTGGCGCTCGGTGGCCCAGTCCTCGGCGAAGCCGGTGTTGAAGATGCCGCCCGGGTACAGCGTGGAGCGGTACGTGTCGTCGATCACCGAGAGGGGGGCGATGGCCTCGAGGCTCGGCGGGTTGGTCTGCGCGGTCCACAGCTGGGTGAGCCCCGGGTAGGAGAGGCCGACGAGACCGACCTCGTTGTCGAGCACCCAGGGCTGCGCGGCGACGACCTCGACGGCGTCGTAGCCGTCGGTCACCTGAGCGGGCTCCTGGAAGAAGAACGAACCGCCCGAACACCCGGTACCGCGCATGTTGATGCCGACCGTTGCGTAGCCGAGCAGTCCGGCGATGAGCGTGCTGGGCTGCGGCGAGTCGGGGTTCGCAGGGTCGTAGCCGGAGTACTCCACGACCGTGGGGTACGGGCCTTCGTCGGCCGGGCCGGGGAGTGTGAGGTTGTAGGCGAGGAGCGTGCCATCACGCGTCTCGAGGTAGCCGTAGCCACCGGTGCCGTCGTCGCCGGTGTCGAGGGTCTGGTCGGTGTAGAACGACTCGTCGGGCGCGTCGTCGAGCCCACCGACGTCGGTGGGCTCCGAAGCGGCGACGCCGTCGTCGGTCTCCTGGACGACGACGTAGCCGTCGCCGGGATCGAGGCTGCGGACCAGGAGCTGGCCGGCGTCGTCGGTCGTTCCCGTGGCCACGACCTCGTCATCGCTGTTCACGATCTCGAGCTCGACGCCCGCGTCGGCCCCGGTGACCGTCACCTGCTTCGTACCGCCGACCGCCGTGTACGACGCGGTCGTGGCGTCGCTCAGGTCGACGGTGACGGCGTCGTTGTCACCGCCACCATCCTCGGAGTTGCTGTCGGATGTGCAGCCGGCGAAGGCCGGAAGTGCCAGCAGCAACGTGGCGACGGTGAACAGGCGGGTGCGCAGGCTGAGTCGTGACATGGCCCGGAAAACTACCGCTCAGTCGGAAGTCTCACAAACCGGTGAAACCGGACACGACGGGGGAGACGGGTCCCCGCGGGTGTCCTGGTGCCGTTCTATGCTCCCCGCCATGACGAACACGTGGGAAACGGCAGGCACGACACAGCCGGAGCGACCGACCGGCGGCACTCTCGGGGCCCTCCTCACGGCGATCGCGGGCTTCGCCCTCGTTCCCGTCTCCTTCCTCCCCTGGGTCGAGGTGCCGATCGGCGACGAGTCGGCGAACGCGTGGACGTCGCTGCCCGACGGATTCGGCTACGAGGGCCTGTCGATCGCCGCGGTCTTCGTGGGTGTCGGGATCGCTGTCTACGCCGTCATGGTCGTGTACTCGAAGGCGAACGCCACGCCGCCCACGCGAGCGGCGCGTCTCACCCTCGGGATCCTCGCGATTGTCGCCTCGGTCGCAATCTTCTGGCTGGCCATCGGGAGGATCGCGGCGCTCGACGCCCTCTTCAACGACCGACTCGGCTTCGACCTCACCGAGAGCGACGAAAGCTTCTTCGATCCCGGTGCCGGCACGATCCTGGCGTGGGTCGCAGCGTGCCTGATGCTGGCCGGCGGCATCGTCGAGATCGTGAAGAGCCGTGTGAAGAAGACGCCCCAGACGTGGCAGACCCCTCCGGCCGGCGGGTGGAGCCAGCCGCCGCCCCAGGTCGCCGGAACGGCACCCGGCGCGCCGGCTGCCGGAACGGTCCCCCCCGTTGCCCAGCAGCCACCTGCCCAGGCGGCGCCCGCGGGGGACGCGCCCGGAAGTGGCGGCGACGACCCCACAGCGGCGGGGTGGGCGGCGCCCGCCGAGGCGCAGCCCCCCGGAGCCGAGCCGACTCCGCAGCCGGCCGCGGAGTCGTCACAGCCCGCAGCGTGGCACCCTGATCCGATGGGTCGCTACGAGTACCGCTACTGGGACGGCGCGCAGTGGACCGCCAACGTCGCGAACGGCGGCCAGAATTTCCAGGACCCCCTCTAGCTGAGGAGCAGGCCCACCGCCGAGGCGACGAGGGCGAGCACCATCGCCGCCACCACCACGACGGCCACGACCTGCTGTCTCCTACGCGACCGACGCGCCACGGCGTCTCCTCCAGTACGGTCCGCGACACGGCATCGCGGGAATCAACATGAAGAAACTAGCTGTACTGGCCACCGTTGCCGTCGTCCTGGGAGTGGCGTGCACCTCCGGGGGCGGTGACGACGGATCCGCATCGGATCCGTCGACAGCGGACGGACCTGTCGAGTCGTCCCCGTCGGATGCCCCTGACAGCGAGATCCTCCACATCGCAACGCTGAACGTGCTGCATGGCATCGACCCGTCGATCTGCCCGCCCGCGACCGACGCCTGTGCGGCGCCGGCGCGCCTCGACTTCCTGTTCGAGGAGATCGAGGCGTCCGGGTGCCCCGAGATCGTCGGGCTCCAGGAGATCGGCCCGCGTCAGACCGAGCTCGTTCCCGAGCGGCTTCCCGATCTGTGTGATGGCGCGTACGATCTCGTTTTCACCCCGGAGGGGGAACCTCACAACACGCTCGACCAGGAGATGGTGCTCACCTCTCTACCCGTGCTCGACGAGAGCTTCATCGATCTCGCGGGCTTCCCCTGGGGCGCGCAGTACGTGCGGGTCGACTCGGCGCTCGGGCCCGTCGACGTTGTCACGACGCACCTCGCGAGCAGTTCCAACAACCCCGGCTGCGATGCGACGAACTGCCCGCAGCCTCTCTGCGAGAACGGGCTCGAGACCGGGACGTGCCAGGCCCGGGAACTTCTGGCGTTCCTCGACGGCGTCCCGTCACCCGCCGACCTGACCGTGATCACGGGCGACCTGAACCAGCCTGTCGACCACCCCCGCATCACCACGTTCCTGGACGCCGGCTTCGAGGACACCTGGACGCAGGGTGGCAACCCCGAATGCGACCCCGCCACCGGCGAGGGCTGCACGTGTTGTGTGGGTACGGGTGGGGTTCTCGGCGACCTGGGTGACCCGTCCCAGGTCTACGACTCCCGGATCGACTTCGTTCTGGTGCGGGGAACCGGGTCGTGCACGCCTAGAATCGACCCTTCACGGACCGGTCCGTTCGCCGCCGAACCGGCGCCGGAGCCTGTCGACGGTGTCGTCTGGGCCTCCGACCACGGTGGGGTGCAGGCGGCAGTGGCCTGTCGCTGACGGCCGCCGTGTGACCACCACGTCCGAATCAGGCCTTTCGGGCGTTCGGGAACCCGCCCGGCGCCGACGACGTTGTCACCGGAGGCCCGACCGCATCAGCACCGTCCGCATCCTGTGGGAGCGTTGAGACTCACGTGACCAAGATCCTCCGCTTCATCGTCATCGTCGCGGTCGGTGGCGTCGCCGTCGGCGCCGCCGCCGCCCTCGCCGCGCCCGGGATCGTCGAGTGGTCCGACGCCGCCGAGTCGCAGCCGGCGATCGCGAGCGAGCTCACGCCCGTGGCCCAGCGTTCCATCGTCTTCGACGCCGACGGCAACGAGATCGGCCAGCTCGGTCTCGAGAACCGCGAGACCGTCGAGTACGACGATCTCCCCGACGTCGTGATCGAGGCTGTCATCGCGATCGAGGACAGCAGCTTCTGGGACAACCCGGGTATCGACATCGAGGCGATGGGTCGCGCGGCGCTGAGGAACTTCGGCTCGGGTGGTATCGAAGAGGGTGCATCCACGATCACGCAGCAGCTCGTGAAGCAGCGCGTGCTCACGCCCGAACGGTCGGTGAGCCGCAAGATCCGCGAGGTCGTGCTGGCGTACCAGCTCAACCTGGAACTCAGCAAGGAGGAGATCCTCACCGAATACATGAACACCGTGTACTTCGGCGAGAACTCCTACGGGATCCGGTCGGCCTCCGAACGGATCGTTGGGAAGCCGCTGGCCGAGATCGACGTGTGCAGCGCAGCACTCCTGGCGGGCCTCATCCAGTCGCCGTCGGGCAACAACCCGTTCGACTTCCCCGAACGCGCGGTGGAGCGCCGTACCGCGGTCCTCGAGGCCATGGAGGAGCAGGGCTACATCGACCGCGACACGCAGGCGTTCTGCAACTTCGCAGCGCTCCCGACGCTACGCCCACCTGCCGAGCTGCGCCCGAATACCTACTTCGTCGAGGAGGTGCAGCGGCGTCTCCTCCAGGACGAGCGGCTCGGGAAGACCGCCGAGGAGCGCGAAGCGACACTGCTCACGGGAGGCCTCCGGGTCCACACGACCCAGGACCCGCGCCTGTCGCAGCTCGCCAAGCAGGCCGTCGACGAGATCGTGCCTCCACAGCCGACCTTCACCGCCGCGGTCGTGTCGATGGACCCGAAGACCGGCGAGGTCAAGGCCATGGTCGGCGGGCGTGACTTCTCCGAGACCCAGTTCAACCTGGCGGTCCAGGGAACCCGACAGCCCGGTTCGAGCATGAAGCCGATCACCCTGGCCGCCGCTCTCGAGAACGGTTACTCGGTGGAGGACCGGATCTCGGGGTCGAGCTGTTCGTTCGACATCGGTGAGGACAAGCCCTACGCCCCCGGTGGGCAGACGTCCGGTACGGCGACGCTGCGCTCGCAGACGGAGAACTCGATCAACTGCGCGTACGTGCGGCTCAACAAGGCACTCGGCCCGGAGAAGACCGTCGAGATGGGCAACCGGATCGGTATCGAGTCGGAGCTCGGCGCCAACCTCTCGCTGAGCCTCGGGACGAGTACGGTGTCGCCTCTCGACATGGCCACGGCCTACTCCACGTTTGCCGACGGTGGCGTCAAGCACGAGCCCGTGTTCGTCACGCGCGTCGAGGACTCCCAGGGCGAGTTGATCTTCGAGGAGTCGCTCGCCGGCGAGCAGGTGCTCGATCCTCAGATCGCCTACACCATCACCGACGTGATCCAGGGCGTCGTGACACGCGGAACGGGAACGGCCGCGGCCATCCCGGGCCGCCCGGTCGCCGGCAAGACGGGGTCGACAGACCGCAACGTCGACGCCTGGTTCGTGGGCTACTCGTGCGACGACCTCGTATCAGCCGTGTGGATGGGCGACCCCGACTCCACGATCAACGAGATGACCAGCGTCGGCGGTCGTACCGTGTTCGGTGGCACCTACCCGGCCGAGATCTTCGGGAAGTACATGTCCGACGCACTGGCGGGCTCGGATTCGTGCACGTTCCCGTCACCCGACGAGTCGCAGTGGCCGAGCCCCGCGAACATCACGGAGAACGGGCGCGGAGAGTCCGCCCCCGTGCAGGACTTCACGCCGCCACCGGCCACCGAGCCCGCACCACCCAGCACGGAGCCGGCGCCCACGGAGCCGGCGCCCACGGCGCCACCGCCCACGGAGCCACCGCCCACGGCGCCCCCGACGACGAAACCTCCTCCGACGACGGAGCCACCACCGTCCACGGGCCCCTGACAGGTACCGGTACCCCGCGACGCGGGCGGTAGGCTCGCCAGCCCATGGGAGCGCTGCACACGCTGCTCGACATCCAGGCACATGACACAGCAGCCGATCAGGTCCGTCACCGCCGCGCGACGATCCCCGAGCGCGACGACCTCGCCGCCCGTCAGCGCGAGCTCTCCGAACTCGACGACCAGGCCGCCGCACTCGGAGCCCACCGCGACGAGCTGACTGCGCGGGAGAGGGCGCTGTCCGACGAGGTCGCCACGCTCGAGGAGCGCATCACGAGCGATGAGGCGAAGCTCTACTCGGGAGAGATCGCCTCACCCCGCGAGCTACAGGCGCTCCAAGCCGACATCGACCAGTTGCGGCGCCACCAGCGAGGTGTCGAAGACCGGCAGCTGGGGGTCATGGAGGAGCGGGAGGGCATCGAGGCCCGACTCGCCGAGGTCGAGGAGGGTCGCGCCGCGGTCTCCGCTCGTGCCGACGGCCTCGCCGAAGCCCTTCGCGAGGCCGAAGCGACGTGCGATGAGGAGATCGCCCAGGAGGAGCAGGCGCGTGACGAGCTGGTCGCGACGGTTCCGGGATCACTCGCCGACGAGTACCGCCGGGTTCGCGCACGTGTGGGTGGTGTGGGTGCGGCTCGTCTCGTCGGTGACACCTGCCAGGGATGTCACCTGTCGCTACCGGCCACCGAAGTGGCGCGGCTCCGTAAGCAGGACGACGACGTCCCTGCCTACTGCGACAACTGCGGCTGCATCCTGGTCCCGTCGTGACATCGTCACGCCGACGTCTGCCGGCGATCTGATCAGGCCGTGCTTCTCTGGTACACCGCAGGCGCCATCGTCATCACGTGGACCGTCCTGCGGGACCCCGCCGTCGACCACCGCATGGTCGCCCTGGGGGCGCTCCTCCCGCTTGCCGCCGATCTCCCCGCCGGACGCCAGGCGGTGGGCCACTCACTGCTGGCGGCCGCGGTGGTGCTGGCCGGTGTCATGGCCGCCACGATCGGCCATCGCAGGCTGCGCCGGCGGCTCCTCTTCCTCCCGTTCGGGATGCTCTGCGGGCTCGTCCTGTCGGGGGCATGGCTGAACGCCGAGATCTTCGCGTGGCCCGTCCTCGGGACGGCGACCCCGGACGTGCCGCTCCTTCCGCCGCTGCCGGTCCTCCTGGCCGAAGAGGCGCTCGGCCTGGCCGGGTGGCTCTGGATCTGGAACAACTTCGGGCTCCGCGACCGGAAGCGACGCCGCTTCTTTCTCCGTAACGGTCGTCTCGACGCCGTCGGCCAACTGTCGTGATCGTTTTCGCCCGCCACGGCCAGACGGTTCCCAACCGGGAAGGCCGCCTCCTCGGGCGCAACGACGCTCCACTCACGGAGCACGGTCGGAGCCAGGCGGACGCGATGGGTGCGGCACTCGCCGCCACGGGATCCTTCACCGTCGTCACGAGCCCCCTCGAGCGTGCCGCGGATACCGCCGCCACCATCGCCGCCGCTCTCGGAACGACGGTGGCGCCCGACGAGCGGCTGATCGAGCTCGACTACGGCGACTGGGACGGCCGCGCCCATCACGAGATCGGCCCGGACGCCTGGTCCACCTGGCGCAGCGACCCCTCGTTCGCTCCCCCGGGTGGGGAGAGCCTCGACGACGTGCGGGGGCGTGTCGTGTCGTTCGCCGAGGAGTGGCTGAGCAGGGAAACCCCGGTCGTGGCGGTTTCGCACGTGTCTCCCATCAAGGCGGCGTTCGCCTGGGCGCTCGGCGTGGGCGACGGGGTGACGTTCCGCTCGTTTCTCGACCTGGCATCCTTCACACGCGTCGGTCCGGGCCCGACGCTTCTCAGCTTCAACGAGACGGGACATCTGCATGGCCGATCCTGACCCGTTCGGTGTGGGGGCGGGCGGACCACCCGACAGCGGGACATCGCGGCGTTCGCCGGGCCTATTGGTGCTGCTCGTCGTCGGCGTCCTCGGTGTCGTGGGCATCGCGGTCGTGGTCGTTGTCGTCGTACTGGCATCCGACGGATCGGAGCCGACGACGTGGGACGACCGCATCGTGGAGTACCGCGACTTCGTGCAGCAGTCGCGCGGCCTGGCCTTCCGGGAGCCGGTCGACGTGGAGTTCATCGCCGACGACGACGAGTATCTCGCGGCGTTCCGTGAGACGAACGACATCACCGACGAGGACGTCACCGACGCGCGAGATGTCGCCGACGTGCTCGCGGTCCTCGGTCTCGTCGGCGACGACTACGACCCCGAGGAGGCGGCCGACCGGATCGTGGGGGAGGGCACCGCCGGCTTCTACGACCCGACGACGCAGCGCCTCTTCGTGAAGGGTGACGAGATCACGCCCTACGTGGCGGGCACCGTCGTCCACGAGATGGTCCATGCCCTCCAGGACCAGCACTTCGACCTGGAGGAGCGCCTCGACGACGAGGACACCGGGATCGCGTACCGTGGCCTCGTGGAGGGCGACGCCGTCGCCGTCGAGCTCGACTACGTCGAGAGCCTGTCGGCCGGGGAGCAGCAGGAGTACGACGACGAGGAGACCGAGATCGTGGAGGAGGCCGGGATCGACCTCGAGGGGCTCCCGGAATCGATCCTGTTGGGCGAATCGGCGCCCTACACGTTCGGCCTGCTGATGCGGGAGGCCCTGCGTTTCGGGGGTGAGGGCGACGGCACCGACAGCATCGATGACGCCTTCGAGGATCCGCCGACGCTCGACGTCGAGCTCATCGACCCCGGCCTCCTTCTCGACGGCGCGGAGTTGACCGAGGTCGAGGTGCCCGCGGCACCCGACGGCGCCGACGTGATCGATGACGGCGAGTTCGGGATCCTCGCGCTCACGATGATGATCGGCGACCGCGTGGGCGCACCCGAAGCGGTCGACACCGCTCTCGCCTGGCGTGGCGACGGCTACGTGGCCTACCGCTCGGGCGACGAGGTGTGCGTGGACGCGGTCTTCGTCGGGGCCGGTGACGAGGGGACGTCGCTCATCGAACGGAACCTGTCGGCGTGGGCGGCGACGATGCCCACCGGCTCCGCCACGGCGTCGAGCACAGACGGTCGGATACACCTCGATGTCTGCGGTGGCGCAGCGGCACCGGCGGGTGAGGTGGGAGAGGCCTCGCAGGCACTCGGCGCACTCGCGGCCCGTTCGGGAATCCTCGTCGGCGGCCTGAGCGCCGGCGGCACCCTCGACACATCGCGCTGTGTCGCCGACGGCGTCGTCGACAGCGTCGACATCGCGACCCTCGGTGATCCCGAGGCCCTCGCGGAGCTCGACCTGTCCGCGGTCGGTGCGGACCTGCTCACCTCCTGCTCCTAGCCGCGCGCGGAACGCGGTATTTGTAGGGAATCTCCGAATGGTGTCAACCCTCCCGCGGTCTCGGACGTCTGTCCTCGTGTCAGCGCGAAAGCGTCACGAGACCACCACGGAGGTCCAGCCATGCAGTACTGGGAACACGGGGTCGCACATCCCGACACCGTCGAGGGACACGTCAGACTGCGTTCCTCCCGCCGATTCGCCTTGCGGAACCGCTTCCGACTCGTTGCAGCCGGAGTCGCGGCACTCGCCGTGGCAACGGCGGGACTGCCCGCCGCCGCGGGTGCCCCGGCGGAGGGCAAGGCGGCCGGCAAGGCGGCGGTTGCCTTCCCGACGGCCGATTTCGAGGACCCCGTCTTCGACGCCGCCGCTGATGCGATCGCCGCGGCGGCGGCCTTCGCCGGTGCTGCCGCCGCACCCGGCGACACGGCGGGAGCCCCGACCGGGGGAGGGGCGGCGACCACGCCTCCGACCACGCCTCCGACCACGCCGTCGAGCCCGCCGGCGCCGGAGGCTCCGAGCGGTGGACACGAGGGCGGATTCGAAGAGCTCCCACCCCTGGGCGCCGAGGCCATCGACTTCTCGATTCGCCTCACCCCCACGGAGGTCGGGTCGGACGGGACGTTCCTCGCCGAGCTCGTCGCCGTGAACACGGGCGACCGCACCGCCCGGGCGACGGTGTCGAGCGTCGACTTCACGCTGAACGGACCCGACGGTGTGGTCTTCTCGGGGAGCTTCCGCATCGGTCTCCCGGTCACGGTCGAGGCCGGGGAGGAGACGTCGCTCGGGATCACGGTCGACCCGTACATGCTCTCGTGGATCATGAGCGACGTGCCCGAGGTGATCGAGGCCGGGACCTACTCCGGTCCGGTGACGATCAACGTGACGGACGCGGCACCGACGACCCACGACGTGTCGATCACCTACACCGAGGACGTCGACCTCGCCGCCTGGGCGACCGAACAGTGCCAGTCGACGATCGACGGATGGGACGACGGCTTCGTCGAGTACAGCGCAACCTCCAGCGACGGAGCGGAGGTGACATACGACTCCGAAGTCCTGTCGTACGAGCCACCCACGCTCGAGGAGTGCCTCAGCTGGTACGGCTTCTAGCAGCTCCCCAGCCCGCGACGTGCGTCGCAGGTCGGTGCGTGATGGCCCGATCTGCGACGCACCCGCGCGTCACACGACCGGGGCCGCGGCACGGATCCGCAGGGGCAGCGCTGTGGCCTGGCGGACCCCCACCGAGAACTCGAGCTCTGTGCCGGCTTCGAGTTCGTAGTCGGGGATCCTGCGGTGGAACTCTTCGAGCGCGACGCGCAGCTCGAGACGGGCGAGATGTGAGCCCAGGCAGCGGTGCGGACCGCTGCCGAACGCCAGGTGGCGGTTGGGCTGACGCTCGAAGTCGGCGATTTCGGGGTCGTGGAAACCGCGCGGGTCGGTGTTGGCCGCGCCCAGCACCACGGCGACGCTGTCGCCGGGAGCGATCTCCACACCTCCGATCTCGCCGGCCTCGCGCACGATTCTGAGGACGACCTGCACGGGTGTCTGGTGTCGGAGCAGTTCCTCCACAGCGGAGGAAATGATCTCGGGCCGCTCCACGATCGCACGTCGCCGGTCGGCGTGACGCGCCAGATAGGCGAAGGAGCAGTCGAGGGTCGCGGTCACGGTGTCGAGGCCGGCGAGGATCATCAGGAAGGAGATGTCGAGCATCTCCTCGTTCGTGACCGGGCGCCCGTCGATCTCCGAGGTGATGAGAGCGCTGAACAGGCCGTCGTCAGGATGGCGCCGCCGGTGCTCGATCGCCTCACCGAAGTACTCGTACATCGCCGCGCCGGCACGTGCACGCTCGGCGTTCTGCTCCTCGGCGGTGTCGCCGTCGGGGCGGACGATGCCCTCCTTGATCTCGAGGAACGTGGGGAGGTCCTCCAAGGGAAGTCCCATCAACCGCACGAAGATCGTCGAGGGGAGCGGCTCGGTGAACTCGGCGTGAAGGTCGCAGGTCTCCGAGGTCATCAACGGCTCGACGAGCTCGGCCACGAGCTTGCGGATGTCGTCCTCGAGCGCGGCCATCCGTGCCGCCGAGAAGTGGGGGTCGAGCATCCGCCGGTACCGCGCGTGGTCGGGCGGGTCGAGCTGGAGGGGAATGAGGGGGCGGTCCTGGCCGATGTGGACGGCGTCCATGGACGACGAGAAGGTCGCCGGGTCGCGCAACACCGCCCGCACGTGCTCGTCGCGTAGGACGAACACCGTGTGCTGCTCAACGTCGCTGACGTGCGCCACGGGGCACGTCTCGCGCACGTCACGGTAGGCAGCGTGGGGATCGGCCGCGTTGGCGGGCTCCAGAATCGACCACGGGTTGGGATGGTTGTCCGCCATACCTCCCGTATCTTACATACAGACTGCATGTTGCCGTGGTGGGTCGTCCCGTTCTGTCGGAACGGGTCCGTCACCCCCGCGGGCGCAGGCCATCCAGCAGGCGGTCGAGGGTCGCGCCCATCTCGGCGCGGCGCGCCGCCGGGTCGGGAGCGTGGGCGATGGACATCGCGGCCTCGTTCATGGCCCCGGCGATGAGGTGCGTGAGGGCGTCCACGGGCTGCTCGTCGATCAGCCCGTCGTTCATCACGCGCGTGAGCCACGTGCCCACGAGGCCGAACCCGTACCGGCGCTCGACGTCGCGCCAGGCCTGCCAGCCCAGAACGGCCGGGCCGTCGACGAGCATGATGCGCTGAACCGTGGGCTCCAGGGAGGCATCGAGGAAGAGCCCGCACCCGTTTCGGAAGCGCTCCCAGTTGTCGGCTCCGAGTGCGCCTTCGGCTGCCAGACCTTCGATGAGAGTTCGTTCCACGTCTTCGAGAACGGCGCGGAACAGGTCGGACTTGTTCCTGAAGTGGTGATAGAGGGCGCCGCGCGTGCAGCGGGCCCTGCGCACGATCTCCTCGGTCCCTGTGGCGGCGTAGCCCTGCTCGGCGAAGAGAATGGTCGCGGACGCGATGAGTGCCGCACGGGTGTCGTCGGCCTGGGCGTCGCGGCGGCTCTCGGGCACGGTTCCGAACGCTATGCGCGACATGACGCTGTACGACGGACTAGACAGGGGTCCTCAGTCTCACGGGGGTGGCGTATGCAATCTGAACGGCTGCGACGGGTCGTCGGTGTCCTCGTCGTCTCGCTGGTGATCGTCGCGGCGGCGTGCGACAGCGACGACGGGACATCAGGCGACAGCTCGTCCACAGACGGCGCGTCGTCGGACGCGACGCCGTTCCGGGCGGCCACCTTCAACGCCGGTCTGGCCCTCAACTTCGTCGACTTCGCCGAGGAGCGGGCCCCGGTCGTCGCCGAGGAACTCGGGGAGCTCGACACGGACCTCCTCGTCGTCCAGGAGGTGTGGGAGCCCGAGCACGTGGCGATGGTGGAGGAGGCGGCGGCCGAGAGGTACCCGAACCAGATCTTCCTCGACCCTCAGCCGGGTGAGGGGTACGCCTACGGCGGGACGTTCGGTATCGGAATCCTGACCGACCAGGAGATCGTCGACGAGGACACGCTCGTCATGGACAGCTCCCTCAACCGCCGGGCGGTCATCTACGCCGAGCTCGAGACCGATCAGATCGGCACGGTGCACGTGTTCGCCACGCACCTCTCGGCCATCTTCTCCGACATCCCCTACCCCGACGGTGGTGGGCGCGAGGCCTGGGCGCAGGAGCAGGCCGACCAGATCGAGACGATGAACGCGTACATCGACGAGAAGGTCGACGACGACAGCCCCGTCCTGCTCATGGGCGACTTCAACACCGGTCCCGCGGGAGACACCTTCACCGCCGAGTTCGAGGAGAACTACGACGCGCTCGTCGCCGGGCGTGACTACGACAACGCGTACACCGACGACGAGTCCGCCACGTGCACGTTCTGCAACGACAACACCCTGGTCGACGCAGAGGGCGAGGGCGGGGTGACGATCGACCACATCCTCGTGAGCGGGTTCGACGGAACCGTGGAGACGCAGCGGATCTTCGACGAGCCGGTGTCGGTGGCCGTCGACGGCGAGGACGTCATGATGAACCTCTCCGACCACTACGGCCTCCTGGCGACGTTGACACCCGCCGGCTGACCGGGCCCGGCTCGGGTCAGTCGGGCGGAGGGAGGTCGGGATCGCAGGCCTGCCAGAGCCCGCGTTGCTCCTCGCGCGCCTCGGTCTGGAGGTCGCGGAACTCGTCGACGTGGGCCACGTTGGGTGGGAACGTGGAGATCTGCGCGTAGCCCTGTTCCAGCAGTTCTGCGTTCACGAAGAGGCCGTCGTCGAGCCGGTACACGTAGGCCAGGGTCCGGTCGTAGCGGTCGGTGCGCTCGACGTCGTAGACGAGGCGCACCTCGGTGCCCGGTGCGAGCAGCTGCTCGGTGACGGCACTGGCCTCGCGACCGAAGCACTCGACGGGTTTCGACGGGTGCACGGTCTCGGGTGTGTCGATGCCGATCAGGCGGATTCGGGTCCCGCCGGCCACGACGAGCGTGTCACCGTCGACGACCCGCTCGATGACCGCGTCGTCGCCGGCGGGGAGCCCGTCCGAGCCCACGGAGCCGGCTACCGGGGTGTTGTCGTCATCGCCGGTACCGCACGCCGCAGCGAGGACGAGAGCGGCCAGGGCCGCGGCGACAACAGAGATCGAGCGTCGGCAGGCCATCGGAGCATCAGGCTAGAGGTCGCCCGGGACACCACGGAATGTCCCAGCTCCGCCCCGTCGTGGTGCGTCAGTACAACCAGGGATCGGTGAGGTCGATGTAGTCGACGTCGGCCGCGTCGTCGCCCAGTTCTGCCATGGCCGCTGCCAGGTCGGGTGGCGGTTCCTTCTTCTCGCCGGCGCGCGCCGCTTCCTCGCTCTCGAAATAGGCCACCTCGACAGCTGTGTCGGGTCCCGTCCAGACGCGGAACCCACCGAGGACATCGGGACGGTAGTCGGCCATGCGCTCGGTGAGCAGGGCATCCATCTCACGCGCCCTGTCGCGATCACCGGACCCCTTCATGATCTGCACGAAGCCCGCGTCGTCGGACCCACCCCCGAGCCAGACGTCGACGTCGTCGGAGTCCGCGAAGCCGACGTCGCCGTCGAAGCACTTCTCGGTTTCGGCCCACCACTCGCCCTGCTCCGGTCTTTTCGAGTTCGCCTCGGCGGCCGCGGCGGACTCGAAGCGGGCCAGGAGAACCGCCCGACCGTCGGCCGCGACCCCGCCCGTGGCTCCGAGATGCCCTGTGGCGCCCGGGCGCAACTCTGCCTCCCAACGGTCGATCTGACGTTTGAGTGTGTCGGGATCCGACACGCGTCCTTCGATGATCTGCACGAACATCGCGCACCTCCTTCGTGGCGGCTCCTCGATCATCCGCCGCTCGTGGCCCGGGCACAAGGGGCTGTCGTCGTTTCGTCACGCCCAGCCGTGGGTGGCGACGTGCTCGCGGACGGCCGAGGCCGTCTCCGGGCCGTGGGTCGTCCACGCAGCGTCGATCGCCACCCGCGACGCCGCCAGCTCGTCGGGGTCGAAGTCGCAGGCCGCCGAGGGGAGATCGACGCCGTAGAGACGGGCGGCGTTGCCTCCGAGGATCTTCGCCTTGAGCTCGGGTGTGAGCGCCGGGTAGCCGTACCGGTCCTGGAACGGCTCGGTGATCTCGAACGCGCGGAAGGCCTCGATCTGGTCCTGGGGTGAGCCGTACCAGATGCTGTCGGTTCCCCACAGGACGTTGTCTTCTCCGACGGCGAGGAGCAGCTTGCCCAGGAGATGTGCCGCGGCGGTCGGGTCACGCATGTTCAGCCACCAGGTGGAGCCGAGCTCGGCGTAGACGTTCTGGTTGGGTTCGATGCCCGCGTCCGCCACGGTGGCCACGAGGCGGTCCACGCTGCGCGGCTCCGTCGAGTCGTCGTAGGGTCCCTCGACGAACTCGTTCTCGTATCCCGAGTGGTAGACGACGAGGTCGATGTCGGGATGTCGCGCCGCGGCCGGTCCGATGTCCCCGGGGGAGAGGAACGGGTTGTCGCCACCCAGCCCCTTGTGGACGCAGAACGTCGTGACGCCCAGCTCGCGCGCGTGGTCGAGGACCGCGTCGCCCACGAGCGGAACGGACGGGTCGTGGTCGTCGAGCCACCAGCCCGGTCCGGCGGCGTGTGTGTACGCCTTCCACGCCGAGACGGGGTACTCATCGACCTGCCGGCTCATCTCGTCGAGCACGGCCGGTAGCGGTTCGATCGTGGGTCGGACCCGACCGTGGAGCAGCAGGCGCTCGTCCTCACAGAGTGCATCGAGCGTCCGTCGCGCACGCTGCATGTCCTCCATCGACAGGGGGTCGTCATCGGCCACCACCGGTATGGCCGAGACCACGGCCATGGCGGTCTCGCTACGCAGGAAGATCTCGCCGAGGTAGGTCTCGATCGAGTAGCAGTCATCGGGGTCGTCGAGGCCGCAGTCGGCCTGCGGAAAGCCCGACCCGAATCCCTGCGACGGACCGTCGTACTCGAGGAAGTGGGTCTGTACGTCGAATACGGAGCCGTCACCGCCGAGTGCCTCTCGGGCGGCCTCGGTGTCCTCGGGCGCCGTCTCGGGAACGTCGAACTGTCCTCCGACCTGCTCACCGGCATCCTCGGCGGACTCCTTCGTGCAGGCTCCGAGCGCCATGAGCATCGCAGCGGTCCCACCCGCCGAGCGCAGGAACGAGCGGCGGGAGACGCCCAGGCGCCGGCTGTGCTCGTACACCGCCTCCCTCGTGCGACGGACGGCTTCGGCGACAACCGGTGAGTGCGGCACCGGGACGTACTCGCCGTTGGAGCACGGCCCGAGTTTCAGCGGCAGGTCGTCGTCCTGTTCGTGCCTCTGTCCGCCCACACCCGGACGTTATGCAACCCGACGGGAGGCTCGCGGGCGCGGTGGCGCCTGCGCCTCCCGGACGTCAGACCGGCGGCCCACCGGCGGGGCCGATGATGCGGCGATCCGTCACGATGTGGGAGACGAGCTCTGCGGGCGTGACGTCGAAGGCCGGGTTGAGGGCTCGGCCCGTGCCCTCCGGCCACCCCTCACTGTCGAGCAGTTCCCGTCCGCTCCTCGTCTCGATCGGCACTCCGTGACCGGTGGGGGTCTGCGGATCGATCGTGGACTCCGGTGCGGCGACGACGAACGGGATGTCGAAGTGCCGCGCAGCGAGGGCGAGACCGAACGTGCCGATCTTGTTGGCCACATCGCCGTTGGCCGCGATGCGGTCGGCACCGACCACCGCAGCGCCCACTCCCTCAGTGCCGATGATGTGGGCGGCGGCCGAGTCGGGGATGATCGCGTACGGGATCGACGACTGTTCCAGCTCCCACGCCGTCAGCCGCGCACCCTGCATGAGTGGCCGGGTCTCGTCGACGAAGACCCTGTCGACAGCGCCATCGGTCCACGCCTGTTTGATGACTCCCAGCGCCGTGCCCACGTCGCCACACGCCAGATGCCCGGCGTTGCAGTGTGTGATCACGCTCACCGCACGCCCGGTCTGCTCGGCGACATCGCCGAGGATGGATGCGCCACGCGTCGAGAGCGCCCGGTTCCGCGTGGCGTCTTCCTCGAAGACGCGGATCGCCACGTCGGAGACGGAGCCCTCACCGTCGGTGCGCCAGGCCTCGAGCGCGCGCCTGGCCCCGACCTCGAGATTCACGGCCGTCGGCCGCGTGGAAACGATCCTCTCGTAGGCGTCGTGGGGCTCGACGTGAGTGGATGCGGCCAGGGCCATACCGGCGGCGCCGACGATCTCGAGCGCCGGCGCCCCGCGTACCGCGAGGGTCGTGATGGCGTCGCAGAGCCCGTCGAGCGTGTCGATGCTGAGGACGACCAACTCCGCCGGCAGCAGGCGCTGGTCGATCAGATCGACTGTGTCGGTCTCCGGATTCCACCGGACGGTTGGTGGAACGGACACGGTGAAGCTCCTCCGAGAATGGAAACCGGACACGAGCGGGCTCGTCGGCCCGTGTGACCCGTCGAACCTACCGCGGCGAGGCATCGTGGCCCCGCCGGTCCGCGCGAACAGACCGAGCAGCGGAGGAGGCGTCTCCCGGACGTGGGACACTTCGTGCATGGGAGACGAATGCCCTCGGGCCGTTTAGGCGCATGCCTGTGACCCGAACGTCGATGCGACCGGTCGTCTGGGGAACGCTCGCTTCGCTTGTGGCGGCGCCTGTACTCGTTGTGACGTGGTACGTGGGTGCGATTTTCATCCACCTCGAGTCGGGCGGAACGCTTGGTGGGATCGGTGCTCCGGTCGAACAGGGTGCGTCGTGGGGCAGGTGGGCTGCCCTGGCGCTGGCGATCGCGCTGGCGGTGCTCGACATCGTCGTCGGTGTCGCCGTGTGGTGGTGGAATCGGCGCCGCTTGGAGCGTTCGAATCAGGACGCAGCGGGTCCCATCGTCGGGTAGTTCGGCCCGAGTTGTCTGGCGCATTGGCGCGGTGAGTCGGCCTGTACGCCGGATTCTGTCCGGGCGGTGGGCCCGGGACGGCCATCCATCTCGGCCGACGGTTGCCCGCCGGCTCCAGCGACCTACCCGGGGGTTCCGGGGCCGAGGCCCCGGGGGCGGGCAACCCGTGCCCCCTGTCTGGTCTTGCTCCGGGTGGGGTTTACCGAGCCACCCGGGTCGCCCCGGGTGCTGGTGCGCTCTTACCGCACCGTTTCACCCTTGCCTGTGCCGGGTCGCCCCGGCCATCGGCGGTCTGTTCTCTGTGGCACTGTCCTGCGGGTCGCCCCGACTGGGAGTTGTCCAGCACCCTGCCCTGTGGAGTCCGGACGTTCCTCGGGCGGGGCGGGTGCCCCGCACGCGGCCGTCCGGCCGACTCACCACCGACATTGTCGCGCACCCGGGTACACGGGCCATCCCGGAATCGCCGACTCAGCCGTGTCGGTCCAGTCTGCCCTCGGGCGGTTCCACGGAATCGCTTCGTCGCGAGGAGAGGTGACACGACCGCTGAGGGTGATTGGGATGCCAGGGTCGGTCACCCGTCGTCGGCGGCCTCGTCGCGGGCCGTCGAGCGGCGGGCGCTGACGACGGCACCGACCATGCCGGCGACGCCTGCGATGACGACGAACACGAGGATCGCCCCCGGGTGGAACACGGCGTTGTCGCCCGAGAACAGGCCCTGGTCGCCGCGCACGGCCCAGATGAGCACGCGCAGGGGGATCCACATCACGAAGGCACCGAGGCCTGCGAGGCTCCCGTTGGTGAGCGGCGCCTCGGGATCGACCGCACCGGCCACCCACCCTCCGTAGCCGAAGCAGAGCACCAGTGCGAGGAACGCCAGGGCGGCCCAGCCGCTCGTCTCGAAGTCGTCGATGTTCGACTCGGCCACGGCGCCGACGAGCACCACCGGCAGGAGCGCGAGGAGGGCGTAGAGGGCGCCGCGGCCGACTGCGAGGGGACTGATCACGTCGTTGCTCATGACGGCGTCCTCATTCCCATGTCCATCCGTCGGGGAGGAACGGCGACGGTAGCCCGAGCGCACCCGGGTTCAGGATTCCCCGCGGGTCGAGGGCGTTCTTGATCCCGGCGAGCGTGTCGAAGGCCACGGGGCCGAGGGCGTCACGCACGAACGGCGCGCGGTTGATCCCCACGCCGTGGTGGTGGCTGATCGCCGCGCCTGCAACCCGTGCGGCCTCCACCGCGCCGTTGAACGCCGCGGCGTAGTAGGCGTCCTTGGCCGCCGGGTCATCGCCCACCATCCCGGCGAGCGTGAAGTAGAGGCATCCGCCGTCGATGTAGGAGTGCGAGCAGTGTGCGGACACGGCGACGGTGCCCTCCACCGCCCGGACGGCCTCGGTGACCTGCGCGTAAACAGCGGGGAGATCGGACCATGTTCCGGCGACCTCCACCGTGTCGACGACCACGTCGGCCTCGATGGCGCGACCGAGCGCGGACACGTCGTTGCGGTGGCCCATCCACTGCTCCACGAGGCCCACGTCGGCGGGCTGCGAGCCTTCGATCTCCCGCGTCTCCTCGGCGGCCACAGCCATGGTGGCCAGCACGAGAGCGGGATCACCTTCGTCGAGCGCGAGCAGCACGCAGCCGTCGACGTCGTAGGTCTGGCGCGTCTCGTGCTCGTCGTAGAGCCGAAGAACCGCCGGGGTGGCGCCGCGGCGCAGGATCCGGCGGCAGGTCTCGAGCCCGGCCTCGAAGGTCGGGAGCGTCCACGCCTCGCGCTCCTCGGACGCGGGAGCGGCGTGCACCCGCAGCGTGGCCTCGGTGATGACACCGAGTGCCCCCTCGCTACCGACGAACACCTGGTCGAGGTCGGGCCCGACCGCCGAGCGGGGAGCACCGCCGGTGCGCAACGTCTCGCCCGAGGCCAGGACGACCTCGAGACCGGCGACCATGTCCTCGATCTTTCCGTAGCGCGTCGAGAACTGGCCGGCGCCCCGGCACGCCAGCCAGCCTCCGACGGTGGAGATGTCGATGGACTGCGGCCAGTGGCCGAGTGTGTAGCCACGACTGCGGAGCCGGGACTCGAGGACGTCGCCGAACACGCCGGGCCCGACGGTCACCCGCAGCGAGGTCTCGTCGATCTCGGGCCCGGCGTCGAGGCGGGTCAGGTCGACGACGATGCCGCCGCACACCGGAACGGCACCGCCACCCACACCCGAGCGCCCCGCCGCGGGCGTGACGGGGATCCCGTGGGTCGATGCAACCCGCAGGACGCCGGCCACCTGGTCGGTGTCGGCGGGTGTGACCACGACCGCCGGGCGCCGGGCGACGCGCCCCTGGGTGGCCCACACGGCACTGAGCGGCCACCAGTCGCGGGCTGCGTCCACCAGCGCAGCATCGTCGGACGTGAGCGCGTCGCCGACCACGTCGGCGAGCGCGGCCCGGGCATCCGCGGGGACCTCGACGACGGGGGCGTCGAGGCGTTCCGTCGGGAGGCCGGGTGCCAGATCGAGGGGCCGGCGCCGGGGCATGTCAGGAGCGCCCGTCGGAGTCGGCGTAGCCGACGTGGGCAGGGTGCGCCGGGCGTGTGGCCGCTCCGGGGGCACGGCCCGCCAGGGCATGGGGGGCCCGCTCGTCGCCGGCCGCGAGCGCGGCGAACGCCTCCACCTGGCGGCGTGTCTCGATGTCGTCCCACCCGAGCTCGGGGGCGATGAGCGCGGCCACGGCGGGTGCGGCGTCCGCCGTGGCGTCGGCGTCGAGGAGGAGCGCGCGGGTCCGTCGGGCGAGGACGTCCCCGAGCGTGAGGGCGTACTCGGCACGCACCGCGTGGACGGCCTCGGCGGCCAGGTACGGCAGATCGGGAACGAGGGGGTCGGCAAGAGCCGAGTTGTCGACGACGAGCGCCGCCACGGCTGAGGCGTCGGTGCCGTACGTGTCGACGAGATGGGTGGCGGCGTCGTCGCCCACGAGCCCCGCGATGTCGGGCGCGGTGCCGTCGGCGACGCCGTCACGAGTCGGTGCCCCCCGAAGTGGGAGGTCGACGGTCGGGGACCGTTGGTGGCGGAAGTGACGCCCGCCGTTCCGACGACGGGCGGCCAGCACACCGAGGGCCGCATCGACCGCGTCGGCCGCCATCCGCCGGTACGTCGTGAGCTTGCCGCCGATGACGGTCACCACACCCGACTCGCCCACGATCACGGCGTGCCTGCGCGAGAGCTGGTCGGTCGTGTCGCCCTTGCCGGTCCGCACGAGTGGGCGGAGGCCTGCCCAGGTTCCCGTGACGTCGGCGGCCGTCAGGGGCTCGGTCACCACGGCGTTCACGGCGTCGAGGAGGTACCGCACGTCCTCGGTGGTGCAGGTGGGTGTGTCGAGTGACTCGTCGTAGTCCGTGTCGGTCGTGCCGATGTAGGTGTGGCCACCCCAGGGGATGACGAAGATGATGCGGTCGTCGCCCGCCACGCCGAGCACGGCCGCGGTCTCGAGCGGCAGCCTCTCGGCCGGCACGGTGAGGTGGACCCCCTTGGCGGGGCGGATCGACTCGGGGTGGGTGCCTTCGTCGAGTTTCCGCACCTCGTCGGCCCACACCCCGGTGGCATTGACGACGACCTCCGCACGGACCCTGCACGTGCCGAGGTCTCCGAGGACGTCGGTGACGTCGGCGCCGGTGGTCCGGTCGCCCTCCCGGACGAATCCGGTGACCTCGGCGTAGGTGAGCAACGTGACGCCGTAGTCCTCCACGGCGGTACGCGCCACGGTGAGTGTGAGGCGGGCGTCGTCGACATGTGCGTCGTAGTAGCAGTAGGCCGAGGTGACGCGCTCGACGTCGAGTGACGGCATGATCTGCACCGCTTCGTCGAGCGGCACTTTCCGCGTGCGGTGCAACGCGCGTCCGCCCATCAGGTCGTAGAGGCCGAGACCGATCCGTGCCGCCCATCCGAGCAGCCGGGCACGCGTGCGGTGCCGACGGTGGGCCGCCACGGTGGGGACCAGGAACGGCAACGGGTGCACGAGGTGCGGGGCGTTGTGCAGGAGCCGTCGACGCTCCGTGAGCGCCTCGTGCACGAGGCCGAACTGCGCCTGGCGCAGGTAGCGGACACCGCCGTGCACGAGCTTCGAGGACTTCGACGATGTGCCCGACGCCAAGTCGTGGCGTTCCACGAGAGCGACCGACAGGCCACGGGCCGCGGCGTCGAGGGCGACACCGGCACCCGTGATACCGCCGCCCACGACGAGCACGTCGAAGGCGGACGAGGTGAGCGTGTTCCAGCGGTCGCGCCGTTGGTCGGGGGGCATGGGCACCCGCCGATCCTACGGCCTCCCTCCGGCTCCGAACGGAGCAAAAGGGCCGAAAGCCGCTGGGTCGTGCCATGTTCCCCGGCGTTCCCCGGCGTTCGCCTCAACTCCACGGGTCACGCGACCGACAGAGGACTCCCCGACGCGCACTTCGTCCCGCCCGGGAGGAGACCCGTGCACACGATGGAGAGAACCACGACGTTCCCGTGGCAACAGCTCGCCCGGTGCAAGGGCGTCGACCCGGAGATCTTCCATCCGCCCGCCGAGGAGGAGGGCGAGGACGCCAAGGCGATCTGCACGCTCTGCCCGGTCCGGGAGGCCTGCCTCGAGCACGCTCTCGCCGCTCGGGAGAAGTTCGGAGTGTGGGGCGGCTACACGGAGCGCGAGCGTCGCCGGGAGATCCGCCGCCGGCGCCGGAGCGCCTGAGCCGCCTCCACCCACCACTACCAGAGCAACGGACTCCGGGGCGGGCACCGCTAGGCTCCCGGCGTGGATTTCGAGCTCAGCCCCGAGCTCGCGCAGCTCCAGGCCTCTGTTCGGCGCCTCGCCCGCGACAAGGTCGCCCCCCGGGCACGCGAGATCGACGACACGGAGCAGTACCCCGACGACCTCTTCACGGCGTTCGTCGACGCGGGGCTCACGGGGCTGTGTGTCCCGGAGGAGTACGGCGGATCCGGCGCCGGCATCCTGGGGCTGAGCATCGCCATCGAGGAGGTCGCCAAGTACTCCAACGCCGCGGCCCTCATGCTCCTGCTCACCCGCCTGCCGACGGGCCCCGTCCTCATCGCCGGCACCGACGCCCAGAAGCAGCGCTACGTTCGCCCGTCGGCAACAGGCGACGCCCGTGCGGCCTTCGGCCTCTCGGAGCCGCAGGCCGGCTCCGACGTGATGGGGATGCGGACGCGGGCCACCCGCGACGGCGACGACTGGATCCTCTCCGGCACGAAGTGCTGGATGTCGGGCGTCGATCAGGCCGACTGGTACACGGTGTTCGCCAAGACCGGCGACGTCGAATCACGCGCCCACGACGCTGTCTCCGTGTTCGTCGTGGAGCGATCGTGGCCCGGAGTGTCGGTCGGGGTGCTCGACCGAAAGATGGGCGTGAAGGGTGTCGACACCGGAGAGCTCCTCCTCGACGATGTGCGCGTCCCGGGCGAGAACCTGCTCGGAGAGGTCGGGGGCTTCAAGACGGCCATGCTGGGACTGAACGCCATGCGACCGGTCGTCGCGGCGCGGGGGATCGGGCTCGCCGAAGGCGCCCTCATGTACGCCACCGGCTACATCAAGGAGCGGCCGGCGTTCGGGAAGACGATCGCCGACTTCCAGGGGATCCAGTGGAAGCTCGCCGAGATGGCCACCGAGATCGAGGCGGCCCGCCTGCTCACCTACCGGGCGGCATGGCTCGCCGACCAGGGGCGCTATACCAAGGAGTGGGTGCCCTTCCTCTCGATGGCGAAGTACTACGCCACCGAGCTGGCGGTGAGGGCGTCGGGTGAGTGCCTTCAGCTCCTCGGGGCGGCGGGTTACATGAAGGACCACCCCATGGAGCTCTACTACCGCGATGCGCGCCAGCTGACGATCGTCGAGGGCACCTCCCAGGTGCAGCTCGGCCTGATCGCACGGGGCGTGCTCGATCACGACCTCTGGTGGGACTGAGCGGTGGGGACCGGCAGTGAGATGGACACACCGAACCCCTGGCCGGCGGTCCTGGGCGACCTCATGGCCGGTCGCGACCTGACACCCGACGCCGTCGACACGGTGATGACCGAGATCCTCGAAGGCCGCGCCGACGACGCACAGGTGGCCGCCTTCGCCGTGGCGCTGCGCGCCAAGGGGGAGACTCCCGACGAGCTGGCAGCCCTCGTTCGCACGATGCTCCGATTCGCCGAGCCCATGGAGGTCGACGGTGACCCCGTCGACACATGTGGGACAGGTGGTGACCGGGCGGGCACGGTGAACGTGTCCACCATGGCTGCTCTCATCGCCAGCGGTGCAGGCGCTCGCGTCGTGAAGCACGGCAACCGGGCCGCGTCGTCGCAGTGCGGATCGGCCGATGTGCTCGAGGAGCTGGGGGTGGCCATCGACCTGGGCCCCGAGGGCGTGGCGGCGTGCGTCGCGGAGGCGGGGCTCGGCTTCTGCTTCGCGCAGCGGTTCCACCCCGCGATGCGCTTCGCCGCTCCCGCCCGGCAGGCCATCAGGGTCCCGACGACCTTCAACTACCTCGGCCCGCTGGCCAATCCGGCCCGCGTCCGGCGTCAGGCGCTGGGCGTCTCCGACCCTGCGATGGCCGAGCGCATGCTGGGCACCCTTCACAGCCTCGGTGCCCGCCACGCCCTCGTCTTCTGGGGCCACGACGGCCTCGACGAGCTCACCACGACGACCACGTCGACCGTGCTGGAGCTCCGCGACGGTGATGTCCGCCGCTACGACCTCGATCCCACGGACCTCGGGATCGTCGCTGCCGATCCCGGGTCGCTGGCCGGTGGAGACGCCGCCGCGAACGCCGGGGCCGTTTGCCGTGTCGTCGACGGTGAGCGCGGGCCCCTGCGCGACATCGCGGCGCTCAACGCAGCCGCTGCGCTCGTCGCAGCCGGTGTGGCAGACGATCTGGCTGCCGGCGTCGATCAGGCGGTCGCCGCCCTCGACGACGGAAGCGCCCGACGCGTGCTCGACGACTTCATCCGGGTGAGCGTGCAGCAGCGCTCCGGGCAGAGCTCGTGAAGGGGAGCTGTCGCTGATGTCCCGAGCTCTTCAGTGCCCCGTGTGCGGGCACAGGCACGCGGTCGACGATCTTCCCGACGCGCCGACGTTCGAGTGCGACGAGTGCGGGCGCATCCTCAAGGTGCCGACGAAGAAGCGGAGTGCATCGTCGTCATCGTCGTCGTCGGGCGCACGGCCCCGCGCCGGCTCCACCGGCGCCGGGGCGACGATTCTCCCGCGGCGCGCCGGCACAGGCCCCGCAGACCAGCCCGACCGACCCGACCAACGCGACGAGCAGGACCGTGCCGCCGGCGGGGACTCCGACGGCCCCGTCCGGTCACCCGTGTGGCTCCGGGTCCTCGCCTGGATGTTCGCACTCCCCGTCGCGGCGGTCCTCGTGTTCGGCGTGGCCAACGCCACCGGCCTTCTCACGGGCTCGCAGCTCACCGACATGTTCCTGGAGGCCCGCCTCGCCGCCTACGGGCGCCTGGCGGCAGTCCTTCCCGTGTGGGCGCTGCTCGCCGCGCTGATCGTGCAGGGCGTCGACGTCCTGTGGAAGTCCACGGTCCGGCGCCGCCGGGCGTTCGGCGCCGACCCGGTCGACGAGCCCGAGACGGTCGACGCCTGACCCTTCGGACCGTCCCACGGCGGGCCGGGTGCCCCACCCCGTCGGTACACTCGCCGCGCCATGACCACCCGCTACCGCTGCGACGCCTGCGGCAACCTCACCCGCTTCGACGTGGTGTCGACCCGCCGTACCCGTGCCTTCCACCACTTCAGCGTGGGTGGCGAGCTCACGGTGGAGGACGAGGACGTCCTCGACCACGTCGTCGAGTCGGTGACGTGCCGCTGGTGCGGGGCATCGGGCTCATCGATCGAGGAGATCGGCGCCGGTGTCCCCGGTGCAGAGGCGCCGGTCGACGCGCCGGACGCGCCGTGAGGGCCGTCACGGGGCCGTGGCTCGGGATGATCCCCGACTCACTGCTGACCCCGCTGCTCGACGAGGCCGGCGAGACGCTCGGTCATCTCGACGACGAGGAGGTCCCCACATCGTTGCGGCCCCTGGTCGGCTTCGATCGACGGGGGCTGAGTCGCCGGGCGGCACGCAAGCAGCTCCGCACGGCGTTCGAGCTCGACATCGGTTTTCGCGACGCCGTGTGCAAACACTTTCTCGAGCGCCCGGGTGTTCAGGACATCATCGACGTCTGGGATCCCGTCGGGAGTAACGGCGTCCTGGATGCGCTCGCCGACCGCGGTGACCTGCCGCTCATGGCGTCCGCTCTCATCGCGGCACAGCCCGAGGAATGGATGCTCTCCCTCGGCATGGTCATCGGTGCGGCCGAGCAGCGACGGTTCGACGCCGAGACGGTGGCCGACGAGGAGGCTCACCAGAACCGCATCGACGACCTCGAGGACGAGACCCGGCGCGCCGAGAGACGTGCCGAGGACGCCGAGGAGGCGCGTGAGCTGCTGGCCGACGAGCTCCGCTCGGCGCGGGGGGAGCGACGCGAGCGGGAGCAGGACCTCGAGCGAGCGGCACGCGAGGCCGACAAGGAGGCCGCCGACGCTCTCGACAGGGTTTCGGAGCTCGAGCTCGAGATCGAGGAGCTCGAAACCCGTCTCGGAAAGGAGCAGGAGCGGAACCAGGACCTCGTGAAGCAGGTCTCCGAGCTCCGGTCGGATCTCACGGAGGCCCGGACCCAGCTCGCCGAGGCGACCCGCGACCTCGACGAGGCGTCGGACAACGCAGGTGCCCTGGCGCCCGGCGATCTCCGAGTCCTCGGTGACGCCGCCGACGCGGCACAGCGCGTCGCGGACAGCCTCACGACGTTGGCGGCGTCGGCGCGCTCGGATGGCACACTTCGGCTCGATCCACGCCCGGCACCCGTCTCTCCGCCCACCGGGTCGACGCGTCCCACAGCCCCGACGCGTCGCGCCGAGGTGCCCGTGCCGCCCGGCATGGTGGCCGACTCGCGCGATGCCGTGCGGTCCATGCTGCGAACTCCCGGTGTCGTACTCGTCGTCGACGGCTACAACGTGACGAAGCGCGTATGGGGCGAGGAGGCGGCCTCCGAGCAGCGGGAGCGCCTCATCGGCCTCCTCGCCGAGCTCCATGCACGCTCGCGTGTGCACTGCACCGTCGTGTTCGACGGATCGGATGTCTTCGGGCCGGTCGGGTCGCGTCCCGGTGTCCGTGTCCGCTTCTCGGCGGCCGGCCAGGAAGCCGACGACCTCGTGATCGAGGAGGTGGAGGTACTCCCGAAGAGCGTGCCGGCACTCGTGGTGTCGTCCGACGGGTGGGTTCGTGAGCACGCCCGCAAGGAGGGTGCCCGCGTGGTGGCGTCCGAGAACTTTCTCGACGCGCTGCGCGCCTGAGCGGGGGCCTCAGCTCCGCGGCGCCCACACGGGGTAGTCGATTCCGGCCAGTCGGTTGATCACGAATCCCTGGATCGTGAGCAGCACGACGGCAAGCATCAGGACGACCAGTTGCCAGGGCTCGTGGAGGATGCCCAGCGACACGATGAGCGTCGTGGCTCCCGCGGGAGGGTGTGGGACACGCAGCCACACCATGAAGCCGCTCGTGAGGCCCAACGACATGGCGGCCGCTCCGACGCGTGCCGCCGTGACGCCCGTGGCGAGGGCAGGCCCGTCGTTGGTGAGGCCGAAGACCACGAGCGCCAGGTACCCCGCGAGGCAGCCGATGAGGTGCCCGAAGAAGGTGTTGCGGGGAGAGGCTGCCGGCACCGAGGGTGTGTAGAAGAGCAGGAACGCCGTGGGCCCGAGGGAGGGGAAGATGAATGGCTCACCGGTGGCGAGGGCTGCGAGCGACATGAGGCCGATGGCGATGACCCCGTTGACGAGGGCGAACAGACCCATGACGGCCGTGTTGGAGTGCCGCTGCTTCAGCGCCGGGATCCTGAAGCGGCTCGACAGCCCGTACACGATGGCGGCGATGTCGCCTCCTATGGGTCCGGGGCGTCGCGGCGCGTCGTCGGACTCGTTCTTGTGGGGTGTCGTCATGTCCGTGTCCTCAGTGTCGGACGAAACGGTAGAAGAGCAGCGCCCCTGCGAAGAGCACGGCCGACGACGCAGCGGCCACCCACGCCAGGCCCGCATCGTCGTCGAGGAGTGCTTCGAGGCCGACCGACAACAGGAAGATCTGGAGGGCGACGAGGACGATCACGAAGAAGCCGACCGACCCGGCGACGCGGCGAGGTGTGCGTGGCGTCTCGGAGGTCATGCGGTCTCCACCTCAACGGCCCAGACCGTGCCGTCGCGGACCTCGACCGCGATGCGGGGGAGCGGGCGTTCGGGCGGGCCGGCCGTCGGAACACCGGTCGTGGCGTCGAAGAAGCCCTCGTGGCAGGGGCACACGAGCTCGTCGGCGTCAGGGGAGTAGTAGACGACGCACCCCAGGTGTGTGCACTTCTGGCTGTAGGCGCGCAGTTCGTCGTCGGGGAGCCGGAGCAGGATCGCGGGATCGTTCTCAGTCGGGTAGCGGAAGAGGTGCGCCTCCCCCACGACGACGGCATCGGCCTCCACGATGGGCATCGGCTCCCCACGGTCGGGCTCGCGGACCGACGCCCAGGCGGCCACGCCGACCGAGCCGGCGGCAAAGGCTCCCGATGCGAGCACCAGGTACCGCACGAACTCGCGCCGTGTCACGTCGTCCTCGCCACGCGAGGTGATGGGGAAGTCGGTTCGCCAGGTGTCGTGGCGCTCCCCGGTCACGTCGCTCCTCCCGGTTGCTCCCGGTGCCCGAGTCCGAACGGGTCGTCCTGCCAGGGCGCCTCGAACGGCCCGTCGGTGACCTGCAGGGGCCCGGGATCCCCGACGACGGCGTGCACCTTCGTGCGGACCGTTGCGTTCCCGAACAGGAACTCGTTGGTCAGCTCGCCGCGTCGCGTCGCAGCGAACTTCTCGGGGCTTCCGAACCAGAGTGCCTGCGAGGGACACACCGATGCACACATCGGAGCCAGTCCGACCGACGTGCGGTCGTAACACATGTCGCACTTCATCATGAGATCGAAGTCGGATTCGTACTTGGGGACACCGAACGGGCACGCGAGCACACAGTTGGAGCAACCGATGCACCGGGGCTTGAGTGCCGACTGCACGACGTCGTCCTCGTTCTTCTTGATGGCGTCGGCGGGGCAGACGTGCGCGCAGGTGGGTTCCTCGCAGTGCATGCACACCATCGGGACAGTCTGCACGGTCGTGGATCGGTCGACCTGGTCGAGGTGGATGAGGGAGAACCCGCGGTGTGTCCCGCACTCCTCGCAGGCCTGGACGCACGCCTCGCACCCGATGCATCGGCTCGGGTCGACCACGAACAGGTTGTCGCCGAGTGCGCTCGGCCCGATCACCGTGTCTCCCCGAACGTGACAGAGACATCGCGGATGTCGACGGGCTTCTCGGGCGCTGCCGCGACGCGTTCGATGTTGACGACCGACACCTTGTACTCGGGGATCTTGCTCACGGGATCGAGCACGCGTTGGGTGAGCTGGTTGGCGGCCTTGGTGCCGGGCCAGTGGTACGGGATGAACACCGTGTCGGGGCGGATCGTGGTGACCACCCGGGCGGGCAGGGTGATCTCGCCGCGGCGCGAGCGCACGCGCACGATGTCGCCGTCGCCGATCCCGTGCTGTTCGGCGAGGGTCGGGTGGATCTCGCACAGGGGCTCGGGATACTGGTCGACGAGAGGACCGATGCGGCGGGTCTGCGTGCCCGAGAGGTACTGGCTGATGACGCGCCCGGTCGTGAGCCACACCGGGTACTCGTCGTCGACGACCTCGGCGGGTGGTCGGTAGCTGACGGGTGTGATCTGCGCCCGGCCCGACTCGGTGGGGAACACTCCGCCCTCGAAGAACCGGGGCGTGCCGGGGTGGTCCTCGCTCGGGCACGGCCAGAAGATGCCGTGCTCGGCCTCGAGGCGCTCGTAGGTGATCCCGGCGTAGTCGGCGGTCCCGCCGGCCGAGGCACGGCGCAGCTCGTCGAAGATCGCGCGGGAGGAGTCGAACCCGAAGTACTTCCCGGCCCCGAGCCGGTCGGCCAGGTCACAGATGATCTCCCAGTCCTTGCGGGCGTTACCCGGCGGGGACACGGCCTGGTTGATCTTGATCACGCGGCCCTCGGCCGACGTGACGGTTCCCTCGTCCTCCTCGTGGAGTGATCCGGCCAGCACGACATCGGCGTGCTGTGCGCTCTCGGAGAGGAAGAAGTCGATGGCGCCGTAGAATTCGAGGTTGTCGAGGGCCTCGGCGATGAAGTTGGAGTCGGGCAGTGAGACGACGGGGTTGAAGCAGATCGACAGCAGACCCTTGATCTCGCCGGCGTGGATCCTGTCCATGATCTCCTGGGCGCTCACCCCGGGCCCGGGGAGGTCGTCGGGGTCGCAGCCCCAGACCTCCGACACGGCCTCGCGGTGCTCGGGGTTTCGCAGGTCCCTCGCACCCGGGAGCTGGTCGCACTTCTGGCCGTGCTCCCGACCGCCCTGGCCGTTGCCCTGGCCGGTGATCATGCAGACACCCGCTCCGGGCCGCCCGATCTTGCCGGTGGCGAGCGCCACGTTGATGCAGGAGAGCACGTTCTCGACACCCTTGGACTGGTGCTCGAGGCCCCGGGCGTGCAGCAGCATCCCCGTGTCGGTCGTACCCCAGATCTCGGCGGCCTCCTCGATGCGCGCCGCCGGGACGCCGGTGACGTCTGCGCCCCACGCGGGCGTGTAGTCGGCCACGGCCGCCGCGGCCTCCTCGAAACCCTCGGTGTGCGCATCGATGAAACCTTCGTCGACGTGGCCGCGTTCGAGGAGGATGTGCAGGATCGTCCCCATCAGAGCGGAGTCGGTGCCGGGGCGCAGCCCGAGAAACACGTCGGCGGTACGCGCCAGTGGTGTGACCCGGGGATCGGCGACGATCAGCTTCGCTCCGTTGTCGCGTGCACGCCAGATGTAGCTCGTGGTGATCGGCGCGCACTCGGCGACGTTGGCGCCGATGACGAACACCGAGTCGGCGAGCGGGATGTCGGACCACGGATTCGGCGCACGGTCGACACCAAACGTCTTCTTGTAGGCGGCTCCGGCCGAGACCATGCAGAGCCGGCCGTTGTAGTCGATGTTGGCGGTCTTCACGCCGAGTCGCGCGAACTTGCCCATGAGGTAGGCCTTCTCGGTGGTGAGCGAGGCACCGCCGTAGAGCGCGAAGGAGTCGGGCCCGTAGGTGTTCTGGATGCGGCGGATCTCCCCGGCGACGCGGTCGAGTGCCTGGTCCCACGTCGTCGTGTCGAAGCCGGTGTCGGTGCGCACGAGGGGCTCGGTGAGGCGGTCGGGGTGCGCACCCTGGAGGTAGCGCTTCACGCCCTTGGGGCAGAGCTTCCCCTCGTTGAACGGGAAGTCGTACCACGGCTCGAAGCCCACGACCTCGTCGTCGTGGACCTTCAGGATGATCCCGCACTGCTGCCCGCAGAAGCAGCAGTGCGTCTTCACCTGGCGGTCGATCTCGAGGTCGGCGCCCCATCCGCCCGGGGGCGCCTGGTTGAGGTGTGGCCCGTAGCGCTCGATCAGGGCCTCGTCGGTGAGCGGCGGGCGTGCCATCAGCCGAATCCACCCACCCGGGCCGTCTGTGCCTGGGTCACGAGCCGACGCCGGCACCGCGGGCATGTCTGCTGGTAGTTGCCCCCGTCGGCGAGGGAGTAGTCGAAGCCGAGGCGGGGGAGGATCGCCTCGAGGTCGCCGATCTGGAGTCGCGAAGCGAACGGCTCGCCGCAGGTACGGCACTCCTGGGCGTCGCCGCGGGCACCTTCGGCCTTGTAGTACTCGATGCCGAGGTTGGCCGGGCGCTGGAAGATGTGGAAGAGCTTGCCGAATGGGATGTAGAGGAGCCCGAGGATGACGGTGAGCGCGTGCAGCGTCGTGAGGAAGATGTAGAAGCGGCCCTCCATCCACAGGCTCGACACGGTGAGCATGAGCCCGGTGACCGACACGGCGAAGAGCCCGGCCAGTGCGAGGAAGTCGTTGGAGCGCTCCACGGCGATGGCTCCCGGGTCGCGGAGGCGACGCGCCAGGAAGATCGCCACGCCGGCGAGCACGAGGATCGCTGAGATGTCGAGGAGGTGGAAGATCGTCCAGCCCAGCACGCTGCGACTGTCGAACTCCATCGTGCCGAACCCGGCGACGTACGCCTGGTACTGCTGGGCGTCCTGGCCGACCGACTGGAAGTGCAGCCAGCCGAACGTGAGCGGGAAGGTGACGGCGACAGCGAGCACGCAGCCCCAGAAGATGAGCTGGTGGGCGAGCCAGCGTGACACGGACCGCTTCCAGATGAAGGTCTGGAGCAGGATGTTCCGGACGGCGAGCCCCGGCAGGTGTGCCACGTTGCGGCCCCGCCGACCGGGCCGGAGGAAGGCCTCCCAGCCGCGACGGTTGAGGCGGGCGGTCGGAGGCCGGCGCAGCCACACGGTGTAGCGGTAGGCGACGCCGAAGATGGCGAAGAGCGTTCCGGCGAGGTAGCCCGCCAAAGCGGCGTCGAACCAGCGAAGGCCCTCACTGCCGACGAACACGCCGACGACGGTGAGAGCCACCACCGACAGGCCGACGGCGACGCCGCGCCGGTCGAGGCCCGTGGGCTCGTCGGTCGGCCCGCGCGGGGGCGCCGGGATGGTCGCCTCGGTCATCGGGGCGACCATACCAACACGGCTGGAGGGTGCGGGCGGCGGTTGCGCGCCCGGTCTACGCCTCGGGCTCCGCGTCAGGAGCCGAGAAGATCCCGGGGTCCTCGGGTCCGGTCACGACCAGTTCCGCCAGGGCTCCCTTGTCGACCGCCCGTGTGAGCGCGTGGTCGACGAGGAGGAACGTTCCCGGAACGTCCACGGTGAACTCCACCCAGGACGCGCCCCCGGCAGGCAGAAGCGTCGTCTGCACGTTCGACACCGCCTGCGACGCAGCCTCCTGGTGCACCGAGTCGAAGATCTCACCGATCACGTGGAACGACGAGATGAGGTTGGGGCCACCGTTGCCGACGAAGATCCGCACACGGTCGCCCACCTCGGCCTGGAGGGCGTCGGGCCCCGTGAGCCCCTGGAACGAGCCGTTGAACACGACGAAGTTCGGGTCCTCGTTGACCATCTGGTCGAAGTTGAAGTCGAGCTGGCCCTCCGTGCCGCGTGGCTGGTCGGTGTAGACCTCGCCCTGCATCACGTAGAACTCCTTGTCGACGGGCTCGAGGCCTCCATCGGGCTCCACGACGATGAGGCCGTACATCCCGTTGGCGATGTGCGTCGGCACGCTCGGCGTGGCGCAGTGGTAGACGTACACGCCTGGGTTCAGGGCCTTGAACGTGAAGGTCTTGCTCTCACCCGCGCCGACCTGTGTTCCCACGGCTCCACCGCCGGGACCGTTCACGGCGTGCAGGTCGATCGAGTGCACGTTGCTGCTGCTCTCGTCGTTGGCCAGAGTGAGTGACACGGTGTCGCCCTCGCGGATGCGCACCAGCGGTCCGGGGACCTTGCCGTCGAACGTCCAGTAGGTGTAGGTCGACCCGTCGGCGAGCTGGCCCACGAGCTCCTGGGTGGTGAGGTCCACCTCCACGTTCTCGGGGCCCCGCTCACCGAGCGGTGCCGCCACCTCGTTCGCCGGACGGCGGATGTCGTTGGCGCCGCTCGAGATCGACTCCGCGGGTGCCGCGGTGCCCGGCGCGTTGCCGGTGGCGACCCCTGTGCCCTCCTCGGCGGAGTCACCGGAGCCCGACCCGGAGTCGTTGCCCGTGTAGGCGGCCGTGGCGAGGGCGGCCACGCCCAGCGCCAGCGCTGCGATGACCAGGGCGACGATACCGGCCTGACCACGCTGCCGGACATGTGCGGCAGCGGCTCCGCCTCGTGGTGTCCTGGTGCTGAGGAAGCTCATCGCATGATCCTTTCTCGTCCGGCCCGGCGACTCGCCCGAGTCTGTCACGAGGACGGTGCCGTGCCTGGAAACGTGCTCCCGCGGGGTCCTGTGACGAGAGTCACGGTCCGCGTCGCCGCGTCGAGACCCGTCGCCGCGAGCAGAACCCAGCCGACGGGGAGGAACCCTGCGGTGAGCGCAGCGGCCGCCGCGTTGACGGCACAGAGCGCGATCCAGGACCGCGTCGTGCGGAACCCGGCGGTCAGCGTCTCGTGCCCACCACCGCGCAGGACCGGCCCGAGATAGGCGAGGGAGCTCAAGAGGATCTGCGTGTAGCCCCCGACCACGAGGGCCATCAGGACGGGCCGCGTGAAGACCTCGCTTCCGTCGAAGGCGTGCACGGACGCCGTGATCACGGCCGACACCCACCAGGCGATCCCGGCCAACAGGCCCACGAGACGCGGGCCCGCCCAGCGGAACTGCTTCGCACGCAGACGCGGGAGCAGCGCGACGAGGAACACGAGGGCGAGCGCGTACACCACGAGAGCCGTGCCGGTGACGGCGGTGGCCTCACCGAGCAGGCCGACGATCGCGACGGTCAGGGACAGGGCCAGAATCCCCCCGAGGAGCCGCTGCCCGGTCGCTGTGGCGCGGGGCGACATCTTCGTGCGGGCCTCGGTGGCGGAAAAGAACGGCAGCGTCGCGGCGATCACGATCCCGACGAGCCCGAGCAGGTTGACGGCGACATGGCCGGCCCGGAAGCCGGTGCTGCGTGGCTCGAGCACGAGGAGCGCACCCATGGTGCATCCGACGACCCCGGCGACCAGGGCCAGGACGTAGTTGCCGACGGGCGCGTCGAAGCGGCGGTTGCGCCCGGCGGCCGTGACCGTCACGAGCATCACTCCCAGGAGAGCGAGCGCGGCGACGACGGCGGCGGCGGCGACCGTGGCTGCCCCGGGTGCCGACATCTCCCGGGTGATGGCCAACCCGGCGGCACCGGCGCTCAGGAGCAGGCGTTGTGCGACGACGAGGTGCCGCGCCGGTGCGGGGGCCGCCGACCAGGTGACGGCGAAGAGCAGCGACGCTCCCGAGATCGCCAGGAGCAGTGACCCGACCAGGAACAGGTGGAGAGGGAGCCAGACGCCCGTGTCGTGGGGTACGACGGCAACGACAACGGCCGAGGCCGCGAACACGACGGCCAGGAGGAACGTGGGTCGCACCTGTCGCTGGACATCGCGGACGCGCGTGTCCGGTCCGGTCACCGGGCGGCCCCGGAGCGGCTCAGGGGCGTGGAATGGGGACGGGCCGCATGCGTACCGCCGGTCGCGCGCCGGGCCCCCGTACCGAGGTTGACCACGGCGATCAAACCACCGGCCGCGACCGACAGGCCGCCGCCCACGATCGTGGTCGCGGACGAGGCCAGCAGGCCCACGATGACGGCGAAGAACCCTGCGGTGCACAGGACGTAGGTCGCGGCCTCGGCACGCCCGCTGCGGAGGTCCTCGAAGAGCAGCGGAGTTCCGTCGGGGCGTTGCGCCCTCCCGCGGGAGAAGAGGGCGGTCCACCGGATGTGCGGGACGATCTTGTGGGCGTGCCCGATCACGGCCAGGCCCAGCCAGGTCGCCAGCGCGGCGATCTCGGCGGCGACGACCGTCGGACGGTCGGCGGCATCCAGCGGTGCGAGACCGCCCACCACGGCGAGGACGGCCCCCAGGACGAGGGCGGCGGTGCTGGAGATCACGTAGGCGTGGAGGAGCCCGAGACCCCTGGTCCGGTCGCCGATGACGCCGACGAGCGACACGCAGTGCGCCCCGAGCCCCACGCCGGTGAGCACCCCTCCGAGGGTGGCCACCACGGGCCACGCGAAGAGGAGCCCGAGGCTCAGGACGGGCGCCCCCATGGCGACACCGGCCACGGCGACGTCGTCGCTGCGCCGGTGCCGCCGCTCGGCGACGAGGAACGTCGGCCACAGCTTCTCGGCGATCACGACGTAGGTCAGCCCCATCCAGCCCAGCAGGCCGAGGTGGGCGTGGGCCATCACGCGGTTGGCGAGAAGGGGGAACCAGCCGTGCTCCCGGTCGAAGGCGTAGACGATGCCGAACGCGGCGGTGACGACGAGCAGGGCGACCGCGCAGCGGAGGCCGGCGATGGGCACACCGCCACCCCGCACCGCCAGGGGGCCCGAGAGGTTCCAGGCTGCCAGGAGGATTCCCAGGACCACGCCCGTTCCGCCGACGCGGATCGTCCACGACGGGCCGTGCGCGAAGCCGCCCGCGAGAACGGCGACCGAGGGTATGAGCACGAGGGCCGTCACCCGCGCGGCGGCGACGGAGCGGAGGCGCCGCCCGGCGACAGCGGGGCCGAACTGGTGCAGGGCGCCGAGCACGGCCACCGTGAGGAAGGCGAGCATGACCGTGTGGGTCGCCGACAGCACTCCCGGATGACCCGGCCACACGACGACCCGGTCGGCGGCCAGTGCCACAGCCACGCCGGCCGCGACGAGCCCGCCTCCCGCGGCGGCCAGGAAGGTGAGCGGTACGTCGGGCGGAGGGGTCGGCGGGCCCTCGCCGGGGCCACGTGCCGACAGCGAGACAGGGACGCCCCGAGCGACGCTCACGGGCCGATGGCGAGGATCCGGCGTCGTGCCCGGTGGTGGTCGAGGTTGCGACGGACCTCGTCGAGGTCCCGCCCGAGTGACACGTGGGCGAGCAGCTCCAGAAGCGCGTCGTCGGTGATGTCGTCACCGTCGATCTCACGCAGGGTCCCCGAGACCTGAGCCAGGCGGTGACCACCCTTGCCCGTGATCTCGTGCACCGTGGCGCTCACGCGCTCACCGTTCGGGACGTTCTCCAGGCCGTTGTCCCCGAAGCAGTAGATCGTGTCGTCGTCGGAGGCGTACCGGACCGGAACCGGCTCCCGGAGACCGGGGGCGTCGATCCAGACGGTGTGGTGACTTCCGACGGCTCGGGGGAGTCCCATGGCTGCTCCTGTGTCTCGTGGGGCTTCGGTGAGGATATTTCAGACGCCGATCGGGAATACCCCTCGGAGGGAAGGTCTACCCGAGGGGCGGACGGCGGTTCCCCGGGGGACCAAGGTCCCTGTCGGGGCCCGGACGATGAGCACAGGATGGGGGCATGGAACGGCTGAGCGCGATGGACGCCGCGTTCGTCTCCGGTGAGACGGCGGCGTGGCACATGCACGCCGGTGCCCTGATCATCCTCGACCCCGGCGACGCCCCCGAGGGCTTCGGTGTCGAGTCGTTCCGGGCCCTGTTGCGGGCGCGCACCCCTGCCTTGGGGGTCTTTCGTCGTCGGATCCTCGAGGTCCCGTTCGGCCTCGACGTCCCCATCTGGGTGACCGACCCCACCGTCGACATCGAGGCGCACGTGCGCGCCGTCGGAGTGCCGGCCCCGGGTGGCTCCCGTGAGCTCGGGCGCCTGGTCGGTGAGCTCTTCTCGAGCAAGCTCGACCGCAGCCGGCCGCTCTGGGAGATCTGGTTCATCGAGGGCCTGCCCGACGGGCGTGTCGCGCTCCTGGCCAAGGTCCACCACTCTCTCGTCGACGGCGTGGGTGGCGCACGGCTCTACGAGGTCCTCTTCGACCTGGAGCCCGACGCTCCCCTCCAGCTCTCCACGCCGGTCGCCGACTCCGACGACGACGCCCCGCCGAGCGACCTCGAACTCGTGGCCGGCGCCCTCTGGCGCCTCGCCGGAACACCCGTGCGGGCCGCCAAGACGACCTGGCGCCTGGCCCACACGCTGCTGCCGTTGCTGCGCTCGCGCTACGGCGACGACGACACGAACCCGCCGCTGCCGTTCCAGGCCCCGCGGACGTCTCTCAACCACGCCATCACAGCGCGGCGTGAGCTCGCCTACACCGACGTCTCCCTGGCCGACGTCAAAGCCGTGAAGAACGCACTCAACGTCACGGTCAACGACGTCGTCCTGGCCGGTTGCGCGGGAGGGCTCCGACGCTACCTCACCGCCCGGGACGAGCTCCCCGACGCACCGCTCGTCGCGCAGGTACCGGTCGCCGTGCAGCCTGTCGAGGGGGAGGAGGCCGCCGTGGGGAACCACGTGGCGGTCATGGGAGCCTCCCTCCCGACGAACCTCGGCGATCCGATCGAGAGGGTCCACGAGGTGGCAGCTTCGACCCGCAGCGCCAAGCGGCTCCAGCGCGACCTCGGTGACGACGTCATCATGCGCCTCGCAGAGTCCACACCGCCCGGGCTGCTGGCCGCGGGCGTGCGCAGCTATGCACGACTGCGGCTGACCGAGTTCCACCCACCGGTGTTCAACCTGATCGTCTCCAACGTCCGCGGTCCCGACCTCCCGCTCTACACGGCGGGCGCCCGCCTGGAGGCCACGTACCCGATGGGGCCGCTGCTCGACGGCGGGGGTCTGAACCTCACGGTCATGAGCTCCGCCGAGTCGCTGCACCTCGGCTTCCTGGTCTGCCCCGACGTGGTCGCGGACCCGTGGGAGCTGACAAGCCACACGGAGGCGGCGTTCGAGGAGCTGCGGGACGCTGTGCCCGTGCAGTCGGTGACGGCGTGAAGCGGGAGACGGGTGCGATGACCGACGATCGACTGGAAGGCTTGACGCGTGCGGAGTGCCTCGAGTTCCTGGGGCAGTCGACGCTCGGCCGCGTGGCCGTCACCATCGGAGCCGTCCCTGCCGTACTGCCCGTCAACTACGCGATGCTCGACGGCGATGTGGTCTTCCGGAGCGCTCCGGGAACCAAGCTCAGTGCCGCGGTTCTCGGAACCGTCGTCGCGTTCGAGGTCGACGAGGCAGAGTGCGTCGACCACTCGGGCTGGAGCGTCCTCGTCGTCGGCCATGCCCGGGAGATCCGGGAAGGCCCCGAGCTCGACGCGGCCCGTGCCCTCCCGCTCCAGGCATGGGCGGGCGGCGACCGCGACCACTTCGTGCGTATCGACTCGAAACAGGTGACGGGGCGCCGCCTCGGGTCGGGCTGACCCTCACCCGACGGGCACCTCCCACGTCAGCTCTGTTCCCCCGTCGGTTCGCTCCCGTACGTCGAGGCGGCCGCCGTGGGCCTCTGCCCGCTGGCGAAGGTTGTTCAACCCGTGGCCGCGGCCCTCGGGCGGCCCCGGGCCGCTCGGGCCGCACCCGTCGTCGCGTACCACGAGCTCGATCACGTCGTCCGCGCGGAGGGCGACCTCCACCCGGGTCGCATCGGCGTGGCGGGCGACGTTGGCCAACGCCTCGCGCAGTGTCGCCACGAGGTCGTCCGCGACGGCATCGGGTGTCACGACGTCGACAGGGCCGTCGAAGCTCACCTGTGGGCGTGTCCGGAGCCCGGGGGTCATCTCATCGACGACACGCAGCATCTCGCTGCGTACCTGGCGGCCCGGGAGGGCCTCGGTCTCGAGACCGAAGATCGTCGTCCTGATCTCGCGGACGGTGTTGTCGAGGCGGTCGACCGACTCGTCGACGCGGGCGCGCGCCGCGGGATCATCGATAGCGCGCGACGCCGCCTGAAGGGCCATACCGATGGCGAAGAGCTGCTGGATAACCGTGTCGTGGAGATCACGGGCGATGCGCTCCCGCTCCGAGAGCACGGCGATGTTCTGGACGCGCGTGTGGAGGCGGGCGTTCTCGACGGCGATGGCGGCCGCCGCAGCGAGGGTGACGGCGAGGTTCTCGTCCTCCGCGCTGAAGCTGCTGCCGTCTTCCTTGTCGCAGAGATAGAGGTTTCCGTAGGCCTCACCGCGCACGACGATCGGGACGCCGAGGAACGACGTCATCGGGGGGTGAGCCGGCGGGAAGCCGACCGACTCCGGGTGGTCCTGGAGGCGCTCGAGGCGGAGAGGGAGGGGTTCGCGCACGAGAAGGCCGAGGATCCCGAGGCCCTCGGGTGTGTGCCCGATCGCGGCCACCTCGTCCTCGTCGAGGCCGATGGGGACGAACTCGCTGAGAACGCCGTCGTCGCCGAGGACCCCGAGCGCGCAGTAGCGCGCGCCCAGGAGCGAGCGGGCGGATTCGGCGATTCGACGGAGGACGGTCGGGAGCTCGAGGTCGCCGGCGACGCTGAGAACGGCCGAGAGGAGTTCGTCGAGTCGTGGGTCGCCGATGACGCGTGGCGGTCTCATCCCCGTCGAGTCTAGGAAGCCGAGTCGGGGAACGAGGAGCGGTCCGATACGGTGAAGGGCGCCCTCCGGCCGACGTGGCCGCAGGGCAAAGGGTGGGTGTCACATGGCCGACCACGACGCGAGCGTACGGGTGTTCCTCCTCGACGACCACGAGGTCGTGCGGCGCGGGCTCCAGGAGCTTCTCGAGGCCGACGGCGACGTCGAGGTCGTGGGGCAGGCGTCCACGGCGGCCGAGGCCCTGTCGCGCATCCCGCCGACGCGCCCGGATGTGGCGGTCCTCGATGTACGGCTTCCCGACGGCAACGGTGTCGACGTGTGCCGGGAGATCCGGTCGTCACACCCGCAGGTGCAGTGCCTGATCCTCACGTCGTTCTCCGACGACGAGGCCCTGTTCCAGGCGATCATGGCGGGCGCCGCCGGCTACATGCTCAAACAGGTACGCGGCTCGGACCTCATCGATGCCGTCCGGCGGGTGGCGTCGGGACAGTCCCTCCTGGACCCGGCGGTGACGGCGCGCGTGCTCGAGCGATTGCGCAAGCCCCCCGAGCAGGACGAGCGCCTCTCCGGGCTCACCGACCAGGAGCGCACCGTCCTCTCCCTCATTGCCGAGGGCCTCACCAACCGCCAGATCGGCGAGAGGATGCACCTCGCCGAGAAGACGGTCAAGAACTACGTGTCCAACCTCCTGTCGAAGATGGGCTTCGAGCGCCGTACCCAGGCAGCGGTCTACGCGGCCCGTCTCGAACCCGACGCCGATGCCGGCGCCGGGGCCGATCCCGCGAGATGACCGACGTGTGGACGGCCGCATCCACGACGCGGTCTTCTCAACCGCAGCGGCGCGCGGCCTCGTCGAGGAGCGTGACGACCTCCTCGTCGCTCGTCGGGGTGAAGTCGTCGTACCAGAGACCCACGGCGCGAAAGTCGCGCGGGGTCTCGAGACACACGACCTCGTCGGCGTGGTTACCGAGCAGTTCGACCGCCTCCACGGGAGCGACCGGAACCGCGACCACGACCGCTGCAGCACCGCGAGCGCGGGCGACATCAACCGCGACGCGGGCGGTCACGCCCGTGGCGATACCGTCGTCGACGATGACGACCGTCCGTCCGTCGAGGGCCAGGGCGGAGCGGCCACCCCGGTAGAGCCGCAGCCGACGGTCGAGCTCCTCTCTCTCGGAACGCTCGACCGCGGCGAGCGCGTCATCGGTGGGCCGGAAGCCCGCCATGACGTCGCGGTTCATCACGCGCACGCCGTCCTCGCCGATGGCGCCGACGGCCAGCTCACGTTGGGCCGGGTGACCCAGCTTGCGAACCACCAGAACGTCGAGAGGCGCGTCGAGCGCACGGGCGACGACGGCTGCGACCGGGACCCCGCCCCGGGGCAGGCCGAGCACCAGAGGAGGATCGTGCGCGGGGTCCTGGCCGCGGCGGTCGAGGACCTCGGCGACGGGCCCGGCGAGGGCTCTGCCCGCGATCTCCCGATTCCTGAAGATCATGCGTTCAAGGGTCGCACAGCCCCGTTCGTCAGGGTGCGGGTGCTGCGCCGAGCTCCGCCTCCACAGCCCGGAGAATCCCCGCCGACGTAGCAGGAAAGGCGACGGTGGTGAAGCCCTCGAGTTCCTCGGCGTAGCGTTCGAGCGTCGGACCTGCCGCCTCCACGATCACGGGCGTGTCGGGATACCGGCGTCGGATCGAAGCGAGGACCTCCCGGTTGACCTCGTCGCTGACGCGCAGGCCGTGGTAGACGAGATCCGCCTCGTCGACCAGGGAGCAATCGCCTGTCTTCGACATCGTGCATGCCGTGCCGTGCGAGGCGTCGGGACCCTCGCAGGTGGCGACGACGTAGCCGGCCTCGCCGAGGATACGGGCGACCACCTCCGACTCGGCGACGCCGTGATGCTCGATGAGAACGCGCGGTCGGTCCCGGTCGGAGTCCCGCCAGGGGCTCTGTCGGGGCACCTTGCTGCGCCCGAAGATACCCAGCGCCATCCTCATCTCCCTCCCACTCGGGACCGTCGTGAACCACGCCGGTGCCGACCCCGATTGTCGCAGGATTCTCCTTGCGCCCGGGAACGGCGGGCGTGGTCGGTGTTCCTGGGCCCGTGTACCTAGGGTCGAAGTTCCCCGTCCGGCGGGGCCGGCCCGACCGTCAGTTCCACGGTGCCGGGGTTGTCGACCCCTTTGAGCGTTCCCACCATCCCGAGAACGGTCCCGGCCACGATCCGGCCGGCGAAGCCTACCAGCGAGACGTCGCGGCCGTCGACGCGCAGGGTGATCTGCACGGCTTCGCCCGCCTGGTTGCTCACGTCGACGAGTTCAGCGCTCAGCCTCTCGACATCGTCATCGGCGGGTTCCCCGTTCGGCCCGGTCTCCACCTCCGCGAGAACAGGTGGCGTCACGTCGCGCCGCTCGCCTCCCCGGCGGGTCACCCGGATCTTCGGCCACGGTGCGTCGTGGAACCCTTCGGCCAGGACCAGATCGCAGTGGACGAGACGTCCGAGCGCCTGTTCGGTGGTGGCGGGTCCACGTTCCCGGCTGAAGATCTCGTCGGGCCCGAGCACCACGACGGGGTCAGCGCCCGCGGTGTGGAGGCGCCCCGAGTCGGAGTCGGAACGGTCGATCTCGAAGCCGGCGTGGGCGTGCTCCAGATAGCCGACCGTCAGGCCTGTGGCGCCGAGCCTCGCCACGAGGGCCGACGCCAGGGCCGTCTTGCCCGACCCGCTCGCCCCGACGATTCCCACCACACGCGCCACTTCGTCCTCCCGGTGTCCCGTTCCGCCCGTTCCCGGGGCGGCTCCGGGTCACGTTACGGCCTCCCGGCCCGGAACGGGAACGGGGCAGGCCGACGGGTGGCGCCCGGCCATCTGTGGCGCTGATGACCCATCGCAGAGGGTGTCGAACAAGGTGACCCTCGCGTGGCCCGAAGGGGACCTTGGTCACTACCGGCGGAGCGGCTGTCCCGTCACGATGCCACGAGAAGCTGGTCAAGCCGGGAGGTGTCATGGGAGCGGACCCCGAGGGGGAGGCGCCGTCAGGCGTCTCCCGACGGTCGTTTCTGAAGCTCGGAGGCTCCGCGGTCCTGGTCGGCACCGCAGCGACGCACTTCGACGGCCTCTCGTTCCTCAGCGCCGCCGAGGGTGTCGACAACCCGCTGCTCGCGTACCCGAGCCGCGACTGGGAGCAGGTGTACCGCGACCAGTACGCCTACGACGACTCCTTCACCTTCATCTGCGCCCCCAACGACACCCACATGTGCCGCCTGCGCGCCTTCCAGCGCAACGGCATCGTCACACGCATCGAGCAGAACTACGACGGTGGCAACTACGGCGATCCCCAGGGCAACCGCTCCACGGTCGCGTGGAACCCCCGGGGCTGCCCCAAGGGGTACACGATGCACCGCCGCGTGTACGGGCCCTACCGGGCCAAGTACCCGATGGTCCGCAAAGGCTGGAAGCAGTGGGCCGACGACGGCTTCCCGTCGCTGTCGGACAACCCCGAGCTCCGCACGCAGTACCGCTTCGACGACCGCGGCAACGACGAGTTCGAACGCCTCAGCTGGGAGGAGGTCGACAGCTACCTCGCCCGGGGCCTCGTGGCCGTCGCGGAGACCTACAGCGGCGACGAGGGGCGCCGTCGCCTGATCGAGGAGGACGGCTACGAGCCCGAGATGCTCGAGCACTGGGAGGAGTCCGGCGTCCGCACGATGAAGTTCGGGTCGTCGTTGCCCGTGCACGGCGTGGCCGGCAAGTTCGGCCTGTTCCGCTTCGCGACCAGCCTGGCGCTGCTCGACGCCAAGGTCCGCGACGTGGGCGAGGACGACGCCAAGGGAGCGAGCGACTGGTCGGAGTACACGTGGCGCGGCGACCAGGCGCCCGGGTTCCCCTTCGTGCACGGCCTCCAGACCTCCGAGGTCGACATGAACGACATGCGCCACAGCCGCCTCGTCGTCATGGTCGGCAAGAACCTCGTCGAGAACAAGATGCCCGACTCCCACTGGTTCCACGAGACCATGGAGCGCGGCGGCAAGATCGTGTCGATCATCCCCGAGTACGGCGCACCCTCGTCGAAGTCCGACTACTGGATCCCCGTTCGGGCCGGCCTGTCCGACACGGCCCTCATGCTCGGCATCGCCAAGGCGCTGATCGACCGCGACGCCATCGACCGTCCGTTCCTCACGCAGTTCACCGACATGCCGCTGCTCGTGCGTCTCGACACGCTTCAGCGTGTGCGCGCCGACGAGGTGTTCGACGGGTACGTGAACGGCCTCCCGAAGGACGCGCCGAGCTTCACCCTCCACGGGATGACCGAGGAGCAGTACGACCAAATCGGCGACCGGGTCGTGTACGACGCCGTCGCGCAGGGCCCGAAGGCCATCACGCGTGAGGACGTCGGCGGGAAGCTCTCCGACGCAGGTGTGGTGCCCACACTCGACTGGCGCGGTGAGATCACGCTGGCCGACGGCTCCATCGTCGAGGTGGCCACGGTGTTCTCGATGTACAAGGAGCACCTCGCCGACTACGACCTCGACACCGTCGTCGAGATCACAGGTGCACCGAAGGACCTCGTGGAGCGTCTCGTCGACGACATCGCCACGATCAAGCCGGTCGCGTTCCACGTGGGCGAGGGCATCAACCATTACTTCCACGCCACGCTCCACAACCGCGCCACCTACCTCATCGCCATGCTCGTCGGCAGCATCGGCGTGCCCGGCGGTGGTGTCAGCACGTGGGCGGGGAACTACAAGGGCGGCATCTTCCACGCGGCCCCGTGGCACGGCCCCGGCGTCGGCGGCTACGTCAACGAGAACCCGTTCCACCCCCTGATGGACCCGTCCGACCGCTTCACCGCTGACAGCACACACCACTTCATCCACGGTGAGGAGACCAGCTACTGGGGCTACGGCGACAAGCCGATGGTGATCGACACACCCGAGGAAGGCAGAAAGGTCTTCACGGGGTCGACGCACCTGCCCCGGCCCACGAAGGTGCTCTGGTACAACAACGCCAACCTGATCAACCAGGCCAAGTGGGTCTACGAGCTCGTCAAGAACGTGAACCCCAAGGTCGACATGATCGTCGACCAGCAGATCGAGTGGACCGGCTCGGCCGAGTTCGCCGACGTCGTCGTCCCGGTCAACTCCTGGATGGAGATGCAGACCACCGAGATGGCGGGGTCGTGCTCGAACCCGTTCCTCCAGCTCTGGAAGGGTGGGATCGATCCGCTGCACGACACGAGAGACGACATCGCCGTGTTCGCCGGCGTGGCCGACGCCCTGGCCGACGAGGTCGACGAGGAGCGCTTCTCGCAGTACTTCGGCTTCTCCGACACGCCCGAGGTCTACATCGACCGCGTTCTCGACGCCTCGTTCACCACGGCGGGCTACACGAGCGCCGACATCCTCGGCGGGAAGTACGGCGAGCCCGGCGGGGCGCTGTTCCAGTACCGCAGCTACCCGCGGATCCCCTTCCTCGAACAGGTCCAGGACGACCTGCCCTTCTACACCGACACCGGGAGGATGCACGCCTACGTCGACATCCCCGAGGCCATCGACTACGGCGAGAACATGATCGTGCACCGCGAGGCGGTGGAAGCCACGTTGTACCTCCCGAACGTGATCGTCTCGTCGAGCCCGTTTCTCCGTCCGAAGAGCTACGGGTTCGCCCCCGACGACGCCAGTGCCGACGCCCGCCAGGTCCGCAACATCATGATGCCGTGGAGTGAGGTGAAGGAGACCACGAACCCGCTGGCGGGTGACGGCTACTCGTTCCTGTGCCTCACACCGAAGTCGCGTCACTCGGTGCACTCGTCGTGGGCCGTGACCGACTGGCACTGGCTGTGGAACACCAACTTCTCCGACCCCTACCGCGTCGAGTCGCGCATGCCCGGTGTGGGCGACACGATGCTGCACATGAACCCCGACGACGCCAAGGAGCTCGGGATCGCCAACGGTGACTACATCTGGGTCGATGCGAACCCCGAGGACCGGCCCTACGTCGGCGCCGACTCCGACGACGAGTTCTACGACGCCGCCCGGATGATGGTCCGCGCCAGCTACAACGGCGGGTACCCGCGTGGTGTCACGATGCTGAAGCACGCGTTCTACATGGCGACTCCACGCACGGTGAAGGCCGCTGCCGAACGGAGCGACGGGCGCGCCCTCGCGGCGAAGACAGGGTACCAGTCGAGCTTCCGGCACGGGTCGCAACAGAGCATCACTCGCGGCTGGGCGCCCCCGATGCACCAGACCGACTCGCTGTTCCACAAGAAGGCGGCCGGGATGGGGTTCGTGTTCGGCTTCGATGTCGACAACCACGCCATCAACACGGTGCCCAAGGAGACGATCGTGCGGATCACGAAGGCGGAGGACGGCGGCCTGGGCGGACGCGGGAAGTGGGAGCGGCAACAGCGGTCACACCCCGGTGGAGAGAACGCCTCGATGGAGGCATACCTCGCCGGTGGGTACAACTCGGTGAAGGGGGCGTGAGCGTGCACACAGCACCCTGTGAGCTTCCTCGGTCGGGTCGACCGGTCGATGCCCCCGACATCGGGGGTCGACAAGTCATGGAGATCGACGACCCGTACGAGCGGGTGGGAGTCCGGTTCCCCGTGGCGGAAGGCGTCGACGCCGACCGCGAGGTCACGCGCTGCATGATCGAGGACTACGCGCTCATGGGATGGCCCGCACGGCGGGTCCGACAGTTGTTCCGCGCCGAGGAGTTCCAGGGGACCCACGACGTCGCACGACGCCGGGGGACGGACTTCGTCGAGGAGCTCATCACCGAGGTCTTCGGCCACGATCCGGTCGAGCGCGAACTGAGCGACCCCGTGTGGGCCGACGGCGGCCACGAGGAGGAGTGCTGATGCCCCAGGTCCACAACTGGCAGCTCGGTCGCGACATGGAATACGTCCACCCGGGCGGACGGACCGAGCGCCAGTTCGCCGCGGTGTTCAACATCAACCGGTGCATCGGCTGTCAGACGTGCACGATGGCCTGCAAGTCCACCTGGACGTTCCAGGCCGGCCAGGAGCTGATGTGGTGGAACAACGTCGAGACGAAGCCCTACGGCGGTTACCCCGAGAACTGGGACCTCAAGACACTCGAGCTCCTGGAGGAGAAGAACCCCGGCGCCCAGACGTGGGACGCCTCGGCCGGGGACGGCTCGGTCCGGGCTCCCTACGGTCGCTTCGACGGAACGACGATCTTCGAGTCGGCCGACGCCAAGCGGGCCCTGGACGGCACGGTCGCGGGTGAGGCGACGGTGACGGGGTATCTCCCCAGCGAGGAGGAGTGGAAGGCGCCCAACGCCTTCGAGGACCACGCCACCACGTTCTCCAAGCAGGGCGTGTCACTTCCCGAGCACGAGGGGTGGTTCTTCTACCTCCAGCGGATCTGCAACCACTGCACCTACCCGGGATGTCTGGCCGCCTGCCCCCGGAATGCCATCTACAAGCGCCCCGAGGACGGCATCGTGCTCCTCGACCAGGAGCGCTGCCGCGGGTACCGCAAGTGCGTGGAGGCGTGCCCCTACAAGAAGACGATGTACCGGCCGACGACGCGCACGACCGAGAAGTGCATCGCCTGCTACCCGCGCATCGAGGGCACCGACCCACTCACCGACGGTGTGCCGACCGAGACGCGCTGCATGGCTGCGTGTGTCGGAAAGATCCGTCTCCAGGGCCTCGTCAAGACCAACGAGGACGGCTCGTGGGCCGACGACCCGAAGCACCCCCTCTACTACATGGTGCACGAGGAGAAGGTGGCGCTTCCGCTCTACCCGCAGTTCGGAACGCAGCCGAACGTGTACTACATCCCGCCGCGCTGGGTCCCACGTCCGTATCTCGAGCAGATGTTCGGTCCCGGTGTGCAGCACGCCATCGACCGGTACACGAAACCGAGCAGGCGCCTGCTCGCGATCCTCCAGCTCTTCCGGGCGAGCCGCAAGATCGTCTTCTCCTACGACATCGAGCGCGGCCCGAAGTTCGACGAGATCAACGTCAACGGCGAAACGGTCGAGCTCTTCGACGACCGTGTGATCGGCTACGACAGCACGGGCAAGGAGATCGTGCGCGTGAACGTCCAGGAGCCGGTGACCGAACGCTTCGGCAAGATCAATTCCATCTGAGGAGACGGGCGATGGGGAAGACCCACCGATGACCACAGCCACCGCATCACCCGAGTTGGCGACAGCGGTCGGCCGCAGCGCCTGCTACGAGTTCCTGGCGCTCGGCTTCGCATTCCCGACGGATCGCGGCGAGGCGCGCATCACCGAGCACCTCGCCCCTGTGCTGGCGGGCCTCGAGTCCGGCGACAGCGAGTTGGACCGGCTACTCGCTCTTGCCCTCGAGGCCCGCCGCCTTCCCCTCGCGCAGCTTCGCGAACTGCACGGCGAACTGTTCACGCACATCGAGCCCATGGACCATCCGCCCTACGAAAGCGCATTCGTGGGATCGGAGATCTTCCGCCAGACCGAGGTGATGGCCGACGTCGCCGGTTTCTACCGCGCGCACGGGTTGAAGGTCGGTGGGCGGGAGCGGGAGCGCCCCGACCACATCGTCACCGAGCTCGAGTTCATGGCTTTCATGGCGACCAAGGAGGCCTACGCCCTCCAACACCTCGACGAGGCCTCGGTCGAGGAGTGCCGGCGGACACAGGACCACTTCCTGGCCGACCACCTGGGGTGCTGGGCGCCGGGCTTCGCCCGCAGGGTCGCCGTCATGGCCCAGGACGCGGTGTTCCGTGCGCACGCTCGCGCCCTGGAGGCGTGGATCATGGCCGACCTGCGCGCGTGCGACCTCACGCCTGTCGAAGTGCTCGAGGACCCCTCGCCACAACTCCCACCCGACGACGACTCCTGTGGAGCGGGCGAGATGTGCGGTGTGGAGGTCACGCCGGCCGGTGGCGACGCCGGCACACCCGTCGAGTTGGGGAGGTCGCGGTGACAGAGACCCTTCACGCCACGTCACGGGTCGGTGATTCCGCAGCGTGGTCGAACGAGCGGAGAACACGCCGGACCCGACGGATCGGGATGGGCCTCGTCCTGGTGGCTGCGGTCGTCGTGGCGGGCGGCCTCCAGATCCTCGACGCCAACCCTGCGACGTCGCAGACGACCGCCATCACGGCACTGCGCGTCGACGATGGACCCGGCACCAACCCGACGGCGGGAGTGTGGGACCGGGTCCCCGAGGTCGAGGTTCCTCTCACCGCGCAGCAGACGACCTATCCGTTCGGAGGAGGGAGCGTCGCTGCGATCACGGCACAGGCCGTGCACGACGACAACGACCTCTACCTGCGGGTCACGTGGCAGGACACGACGAGCGACATCGGCACCGATGCGCCCGACTCCTTTGCCGACGCCGTTGCGGTCCAGTTCCCCGCACAGGCCGCTTCGAGCGTGCCCGCGATCTGCATGGGTCAGGCGAACTCGGGTGTGAACATCTGGCACTGGCGTGCCGACTCAAACGCAGGCGTGCCCCACACTGCCGAAGAGGTCTCACCCAACGCGGTCGTCGACATCCCCCAGGACGCCGACGACGACTACCCGGCGCGGGTCGTCGGGAACCCGTTCGCCCAGGCCGAGCCGGCGGTGGTCCAGAACCTCGTCGCCGAGGGCTTCGGGACACTCGGCCCGGCCGACGAGCAGATCGTGGAGGGGCACGGCGACTACGACGACAAGACCTGGAGCGTCGTCTACACGCGCGGGCTCGAGTCCGATGCCGCCACCGAGCCTGCGTTCGTGAACGGTGAGGACACCGACGTGGCGTTCGCAGTGTGGGACGGCACGAACAAGGACCGCAACGGCCAGAAGTCGGTCTCGGCGTTCGCGACCCTGTCGCTCACTGACGACACCGTTCCGGGCGAAGGGTCGAAGTGGATCATCCCGTTCGTGGCACTCCTGCTCGCGGCGGTCGTGATCACGATCGCCCGGTTCGGGTCCCGAAAGTCGGCGTGACGACCGTCGGCTCCGACGCAACGCCCGTGGGGGGGCGGCTCCTCCGACAGCGGGGCGGTGCGGTGGGCGCATGTGCCGCTCCCTTCGTGAGCGCGGCGGAGATCGTGTCGATCGTCGTGGCGGTTCTCGTACCAACGGTGCTCGCCGAACTCGTGATCCTGCGCCTCTTCACGCGTACCGCCATCCACATCCCGGCCCTCGAGTTCCTGGGCGGCACCTACCGGGCCGGTGCGACGCTCGGCCGCTTCACGTTCCACGTCGCGGCCGTCCTGCTGATCGCGGCGCTCGTCAGCCTGGGGGTGGCGCTCGCCCGTGAGGACGTCCGCCGGCTCCGCTCCGCGGCCGCGGCCGTGGGCGTGTTCGGCATCACCGCCGTCGCTGCGAGGGTCGGGCTCCTCGACGACCCCACCACAGCGGTCCTGACGATGACCTGCGTGGCCTTTCTGGCGGCAGGTGCTGCGATGGGTCGGGGTCGGGGAGGTGTGGCGCTCGGGCTCTTCGGCGCAGCGTTCGTCCTCGCCGGGTCGTTCACGGTCGTCCAGCAGCTCGCTTCGGCGGGTGGGCCCGACATCGACGCGCGATGGCTGCTCACGGCGTCGGAACTCCTGGCACTCGGCGCGGCACTGTGTGCTCCTCTGGTGGTCGCCGCCCGCCCGTCGCGGCGTGAGCTCGTGACCGGCGGGGTCGTCGGCCTCGTCGTGGCAGGTGGCCTCATGGCGAACGGGGCCACGGTGAAGATCCTCACACTGTGGAACTTCGGCCTGGCCGGGCGGTTCCCCGGGTTTCTCTACGGTGCGGCCTGCGGAGCTGTTGTGGTCGCCGTCATGGCGGCGTACCGTCACCGGCGACGGCTCACGGCGGCGGGTCTCATCCTGCTCTTCGTCGGGGCGGTGGGGCTTCGCAGCACCTACCAGTCGGGCCTCGTGGTCGCCGGGCTGGCCCTGCTGATCCACGCCCGTGCGCTTCCCGAGGAGGCGGACAGCGCGGAGAACGCCGCGGGGGAGGCCGCGAAGGAGGTTGCGTGATGAGCTCGGCGGACACGCTCGGGGTTCTCGTCATCGAAGCCGATCCGGGTGCCGCGTCCCAGGTGAGTGAGGAGCTCGTCGCTGCCGGCCATCGTGTCGTGCGCTGCCACGACTCCGACCGTGAGGAGTTCCCGTGCAGCGCACTCGCCACGGGCTCGAGCTGCCCGCTCGACGGCGGAGGCGTCGACCTCGTCCTCGATGTCCGGTCGCACCCGCGGTCGCGCCCGACGGTCACCGAGACCGGCGTCACCTGCGCACTTCGTGACCGGCTACCGCTCGTCGTGGCGGGCCGCCCCGCCTTCAACCCCTTTGAGGCCCACGCGGTGGCCGTCGTCGACTCGACCGACCCCGTGGAGATCGTCCGCGCCTGCGAGGAGACGGCCGCCTCGCCCCTCACGTCGCACTCAGAGGTGGGCACGGAGGTCGCTCGGAGCGCCGTATCGGAGCTGGGTCTCGCTCCCGGGGCGACAGAGGCGGTCGTGACGCGTCACCACGGGACGCTGCGGGTGGCGTTGAGCATCCCCGGTGCCCTTCCCGAATCGGAACTGGCGGCGGTGTCCTCACACGTGGTCCAGGCGATTCGCGCGTTCGACTCACGCTCGGTCGGCGTCGACGTGCGCGTCATCCGTACCGTCTGACGCCGGGCTCTGGGGGCCCGGCCCGCTCTCAGGGGGAGTCGAGCCCGTCGAACAGCCGTGCGTACTGCTCGAGGTGGCGGTCTCCGAGGAAGTCCCGGCGTGCCCGCTCGTGGGCGTTGGCACCGAGCCGGTGTGCGAGGTCCCGGTCCTTGAGGAGGCGCAGCACCGCGCCGCTGAAGTCCGCCAGATCACTCCCGTCGTCGATGAGGAGGCCGTCCTCGCCGTCGGTGACCTGGTCGGGAATCCCGCCCACGCGTGTCCCGACGAACGGTCGCGACTTCCACAGGGCCTCCGAGACCGTGAGGCCGAACCCCTCGGCGAGGCTCTTCTGCACCACGACGTCGGCATGACGCTGAAGAGCGTTCACGATGGCCGCGTTCTCGTCGACGTCGGCCATCGGCAGACACGCCAGGTGGATACGTGCACGAGCGGCGTGCGGGAACGTCCGCCACGCCGCCACACACTCGTCGAGGACCTCCGCGCCCTCCGGGTCGTCGGTGACGCCGCTCACGTTGGGACCGGCGAGGATCAGGTGGGCCTCACTGTTCCCGACGACGTACTGCTCGAAGGCCTGCATCACCCCGAGCATGTCCTTCAGGCGGTCCCAGCGCGACACCTGGACGACCACGCGCTCGTCGACGTCGGGTGGGGGGCCGGTCTGGAGGATGTCGGCCAGGCGGTCGACACGCCCGGGAGTGCCGTCGCGTCGCGTGAAGCCGGTGTCGCCACCGGGCGCGACACCGCTGAGGAGCCCGCTCTGGCCGAGGATGGCGTGAGCGACGTCGGGGTCCATGTCCTGGTTCTTCGGTGAGAAGGGATCGATCGACGGCGGGATGATGTTGAGGCGACCGTCGTTGGCCCACGACGGGGCGAAGTGCTCCCGGGTGAACACGAAGCTGTCGGCACCCTCGAGGTAGCGGTGGAGGAACTCCCACGACCGGTTGACGTACTCCTCGAAGTCGTCGCTGCCGACGTGGCAGCGAAACACGACGAGTGCCCCCGCCTTCTGCATCGGGGCGACGAGACCGGCCGTCTGGGGATCGTGCAGGAGAACGATGTCGCCGGGGCGCACCAGTTCCCGGAGCTGGGAGGCGTTCTCGGCGGTCACGGTGTCGTAGACCTCGTGCTCCGCCTCGCCGAGGGGGCCGCCGTCGCCGGGTGAGCGGTGGAGGCCGTTGTGGATCCTCTTCGTGATGGCGAAGAACTCGGGATTCCCGTGCATCACGGCCCACGGGGCGTCGATACCCGCTCCACGGGCGTAGGCCAGCAACGTCTGGAGCATCTCGGCCACACCACCACCCGTGGCGGTGGAGTTCACGTTGAGGACCCGTCGACCGGCCAGCTGCTCGCGGGCCGCGGCGGCGACCGCCCGGAAGCGGTCGGCGCGCTCGGGCCCGATGATCGGTGCGAGGCGCTCGGGATCGAGGCCCTGGATGTGGACCTCCTGGATCTTGGTCATGCGGGGGCTCCTGTGCGTTCCGTGTCGCTGTACGCCAGGGGGAAATGTAGTCCGGTGGGGCGGATCCGACGCGTGAGGGACGTAGCCGTCACACCGGTCTGCGACGCTCCTCCCATGGACAACGAATCAGCGTTCTGTACAACGGGCCCTGTCGTGACCATCGACTGCGACAGCTGTGCGATGAGGGAAACGGATGCCTGCGACGACTGCCTCGTGAACGTCGTCGTGAACCGCGAGCCCGGCGAGGCGGTGGTCTTCGACGCCGCTGAGGAGCGGAGCCTGCGCGCTCTCGCCGGGGAGGGCATGGTCCCGCGGCTCCGCTACTTCCGGTCGGTTGGCTGACGGGTGCTCCACCGCGTGTGCGGCTTGCGGGCCCTGGCCATGGCCGACAAGGGTTGCAGCGGGCCGGGTGGGCCCGTTCGCAACACCGAGCTGAGGGAGCGCACGCCATGGACACGTTCGACGTCGACGGTCTCAACTGGGGCCTGCTCGTCCTGCGCTGCGGCCTCGGTCTCGTGATGGTCGCCCACGGTTGGAACCACATCTTCGGCGGCGGGAGGATCGAGGGCACCGCCGGGTGGTTCGACAGCCTCGGCATGAAGCCGGGAATCCTCCACGCATGGCTGGCGAGCCTCACCGAGCTGGGTGTCGGCGTGATGCTGTTCGCGGGCCTGCTCACACCCCTCGCCGCCGCCGGTGTCGTCGGTGTGCTCTTCGTGGCTCTCATCACCAACCACCTGAAGAACGGGTTCTTCATCTTCCGCCCGGGCGAGGGCTACGAGTACGTCCTCTTCCTCATGATCGCCGCCACCGCGCTGGGAGCCACCGGCGCAGGGGAGTGGTCGCTCGACGAGGCTCTCGACGTCCCCATCAACGGCTGGGCGGGCTTCCTCGTGGCGCTCCTGGGGGGAACGGGTGCCGCGACGCTGCTCATGCTCGTGTTCTGGCGACCGGAGCGACCTGCGGAGGGTTAGGCGCTGTTCCTGAGGGCGTCCACCAGGTGCGGCACCACCTCCCGCCAGTCGGCGAACACCGACACGTCGGCGTGGTCGTGGATGAAAGCGTCGGGATCGGGGTTGACGGCGAGCACGGTCCCCGACGAGCGGATGCCGACCGAGTGGTTGAACTTCCCCGAGAGCCCGAGCGCCAGGTAGAGACGGGGGGCGATGCTGCGGCCCGTGATGCCGATCTGGCGCGCGTGGGGAAGCCAGCCCCTGTCGGTCACCTTGCGGGTCGCGCCGAGCTCCGCCCCGAGGACGTCGAGCAGCGGGTCGAGCAGGGGGTACTCGCCAGGCTCGACCGCCTGTCCCACGCCGACGACGACGTCCGCCAGCGCCAGGGTCTCGATGTCGTCGTCGCGGGTCCGCTGCGTCACGGTGACGCGGTTGCGGTGCGGAACGCGGAGCCGCTCGACCTCGGGTGAGGTGTCGCGGGGGGCGAGCAGAGGCAGGACACCGGCGCGCACGGTCACGAGCTGCACGTCGGACGTGGCGGTGATGGCGGCCACGAGCCGCCCACCGAATGCCGGTTTCCACGCGCACAGCCGACCGTCGACCACCTCCATCTCGACGGCATCACCCGTGAGCCCTCCGTCGACCTGCACGGCGATGCGGCTCGCGACCTCGCGGCCCCACGCGGTGCTCGGGGCGAGCACGGCCCACGGCCGGGTGTCGGCCACCCAGCGCCCCGCGACGTCGGCGACGTCGTCCTCCGTGGTGGAGCCCACGAGCTGAACCACGCGGTCGGCCCCCTGAGCGCCGAACTTGGGGCGACCGACCGCCGGCTCCGCGCCCATCGAGCTCACGTCGAGGAGCCCCTCGGGTGTGACGTCGAGCAGCACCGTCGAACCGTCGGTGGCCGCGGCCAGGAGAGCGGCCGTGCCGAGCAGCTCTGCGGTCTCGCGGTGGCGGTCGGGCTCCCCGAGCACGACGGTGACGGGCCCGTCTCCGCCGGTCACAGGCACGACGGAGGCCGGCGTGCGCGGCGTGTGGTCGAGTGCGCCCCGTGCGCGAAGCGCCGCGACCGCCTGGTCGACCTGGTTCACCACCGGGCCGGAGAGTCGGCGCTGCTCGCGCGCGACCTCGAGAACGCGGATGTCGCCGACACGTGTGGGGCTGGCGGCATCACCCCACGGACCGTCGCCGAGGTCACCGGCCGCCAGCCTCGAGATCGCCGCCGGGTCCACCGCCACCCGTCCGGGTGGGTCCACCTTGCACGGGTCGCAGAGGCGCTCGGCCACGGAGCAGACGGCGGGGAGCTCCACGCGGGCGGTGACGGAGCTGTCGTCGTGCTCGCAGCGTGCGCGGAGAAGTCTGCCGTCGAGCTCGAGCGCCTTGACGCCGGTCAGGAACGGCAGGCCGAGCATTTCGGCGACCTCGGGGCCGACCTGCCCGGTGTCGGCGTCGACCGAGTTGCGGCCGGCCAGGACCAGGTCGAATGGCCCTTCGCGTTCGATGGTCGCCGCCAGGGCACGGGCCGTTGCCAACGTGTCGGAGCCGGCGAACGCCGGATCGGACACGAGAACGCCGCGGATCTGCGTGTCGCGATCCTGGCCCCACGCGATCGCCTCGCGTAGCGCGTCCTCGGCACTGGGCGGTCCGAGGGTCACGACCACCACCTCTCCATTGGTTTCGGCGGCGAGTTCGCACGCCTTCGAGACAGCACGGCGGCAGTACGGGTTCATCTCGAGCTCGAGGCCCTCGCGACGGAGGCGGCCGTCGGCGTCGAGCTCCATGTCTTCGAACGTGGGGATCTGCTTGACGAGTGCGGCGATGCGCAGCGCGGGTTGTGCGTCGGCGGCCATGCGATCCCGGGAACGGCGTGCGGGTGTGCAGCCTCGCGAGGCTGTGCGCACGGTCACGCCGTGGACACCCTGCTGGCTACGCTGGCAGCGTACCGGGGACCGGAGGAAGCATGGAAGCTCGCGAAGCCGTCATCGTCGACGTCACCCGCACGCCCATCGGGAGGACCCGCGGTGCGCTGGCACAGTGGCACCCCACCGATCTCCTGGGCCACACGCTCAACGCGCTGCTCGAGCGCACCGATGTCGACCCCGGCTCGATCGACGACGTGGTCGGTGGCTGCGTGTCCCAGGTCGGCGAGCAGGGTGTGAACGTCACGCGCAACGCGTGGATCGCCGCCGGTCTTCCGTGGCACGTCCCGGCCACGAGCGTCGACCGGCAGTGTGGCTCCTCACAGCAGGCCGTCCACTTCGTGGCCCAGGGTGTGATCGCAGGCGCCTACGACCTCGCCATCGCCTGCGGAGTGGAGTCGATGACGCGCACTCCGATGGCCAGCAACGCCGAAGGTGGCACCGGTCCGTTCAGCCCCAGCTTCATGGAGGCGACGGACAACACGCTCGGGATCCAGTTCTGGGTGGCGCAGGTCCTGGCCGACAAGTGGGGAGTCAGCCGCGAGGAGATGGACGAGTTCGCCCTCGAGAGCCACCGGCGCGCCGCGGAGAACACCGACAACGGCTTCTTCGAGCGGGAGATCACCCCCGTGCCACTCAAGGGGGAGGGCGGGGAGGAGACCGGGGAGATGTTCACGGCCGACGAGGGCATCCGCCGCGACACGACCCTCGAGAAGTTGGCATCGCTCGAGTCGGCCATGTCATGGGATCCCGATCAGGCCAGGGACATCACGCCGGGTAACTCGTCGCAGACGAGCGACGGTGCCGCGGCCATGCTCATCGCCGAGCGCGCCACGGCGGAGCGTCTCGGGCTACCGGTTCGGGCACGCTTCGCACACTTCGCGGTCGCGGCGGAAGATCCCGTGCTGGTGTTGTCGGCGCCGAACCCCGTGACGCGCAAGCTCCTCGAGCGCAGCGGCATGACGATCGACGACTTCGACGCCATGGAGTGCAACGAGGCGTTCGCCGCCATCGCGTTGATGTGGGCCCGCGAGTTCGAGCCCGACCCGGAGCGCTACAACCCGCGTGGTGGCGCCATCGCCCTGGGTCACCCGCTCGGTGCGAGCGGTGTTCGCATCATGGGGACGCTGCTCAACCACCTCGAGGTCACGGGGGGCCGTTACGGCTTCCAGACGATGTGCGAGGGCGGCGGCCAGGCCAACGCCACCGTCATCGAGCGGCTGAGCTAGCGACCTCGCTGCGTCTTCTGATTGTCGCGCTCGCTGCGGACCGGGATACCGGCCCGCGGCCGCTCGCTGCGTCTTCTGATCGTCGCGCTCGCTGCGGACCGGGATACCCGGCCCGCGGCCGCTCGCTGCTATCTGCGGGGGAGCTTGATGGCCTTGTCGGCGATGATGTTCTTCTGCACCTCGGTGGCGCCGGCGCCGATCGTGGTGAAGCGCTGGAACGAGTAGAGGCGCGTCCAGCTGCCGCCGTCGACGGCGCCTTCGCCGCCGCGCAGGATCAGGCCGTTGGGCCCGAGCATGTCGATCGAGAGCTCGGCGAGATCCTGGGCGAGGTATGACCACTGGAGCTTGGCGAGCGGTACCTCGGGCCAGTTCTTCTCCTTCTTGATGATCTTGGTGAGCGCCCGGTAGTTGAGCAGCTTCGTGAGCTCGATCTGGGTCCAGGTGCGCGCAATGCGCTCGCGGATGCCGGGATCGTCGAGCGCCCCGGGGTTGGTCGCCCGCGTGGCGTTGATGATCGAGCGCAGGTCGTTGCCGAGGGTGATGGCCAGCCCGGCGGTGCCGACCCGCTCACGGCCGAGGGTGCCCATCGCCACCTGCCATCCTTCGCCGTCGCCGCCCAGACGTGACGTGGCGGGAATGCGCGCGTCAGTGAAGAAAACCTCGCAGAACAGCTCCTCGCCGACGATGTCGCGGATCGGCCGGGCATCGATTCCTGGTGTGTCCATGTCGATGACGAAGGCCGTGATGCCCTCGTGCTTGGCGCCGCGTTCGATGGCGGTGGGATCGGTACGAAGCAGGAACAGCCCCCACTTGGCGATGTGGGCGGTGGTGGTCCAGATCTTCTGACCGTTCACGACGTACTCGTCGCCGTCGGCCAGCGCGGTGGTTCGCAGGTTGGCGAGGTCGCTTCCCGCCTCGGGCTCGGAGAAGCCCTGGCACCAATGCTCGTCGGCCGAGAGGATCCCGGGCAGCCAGCGTTGCTGCTGCTCCTCGGTACCCCAGTCGATGATCATGGGACCGATCTGCCACAGGCCGTTGGCATTGTAGATCCCCGGCGCGCGCACGCGCGCCATCTCCTCGGAGTAGATGACGTTCTGGGTCGGTGTGGCCTCCCGCCCGCCCCAGGACTCCGGCCAGTTGATGGCGGCCCATCTGCCCTCGTTCAGACGTCGCTGCCATGCCCGGCGCCGTTCGTTGCTGCGCGAGGATCCCGCGGCCTGGCCTCCACCGAGGTCGTCGTCGTCGGAGAAGTCGGCGAGAAAGTCGGGGAGGTTGTCGTCGAGCCACGTCCGGAGCTCGTCGCGGAAGGCGATGTCCTCGGGTGTGTCGGCGAAGTCCACGAACGGTGACCATAGCCCCGGGCGGCTGCGATGACTAACGTCGTACCGGGTTCCTCGAGGCCGTGCACGACACGGGGCATCATGGACCGTACGTCAAGTCTGGAAATCGCGAGTCGGGACGGAGCAGATGGATTTCACGTTCTCCGAGGACCAGGACCACCTTCGCTCAGCTGTGGCCGACTTCCTGGAGCGCGAGGCCCCTGCGTCCTACCGCGCGGCGATGGCGGAGGACCACGCCGGCATCACCGACGGGCAGTGGTCCGACCTCGTCGGACTCGGGTGGCCGGGACTGCTCGTTCCGGCCGAGCACGGCGGGCTCGGCCTCGGTCTCGTCGACATGGTCGCCGTCCTCGAGGAGATGGGGAAGGTGGCCTATCCCGGTCCGTACTTCTCGTCGGCCGTGGCCGCCACCCTCGCCGCACGCACGCTGGGCTGTGACGAGCTCCTGGCGGGTCTGGCCGAGGGGTCGAAGCGGGGGACGGTGGCGGTGGAGGAGTCGGGCGCCGGTGATCCCGTCGAGCGTGTTCGTACCCGCGCGCGACGGAAGGGTGCGCAGTGGGTCATCACGGGCACGAAGCCCGTCGTGCTCGACGGGCACACCGCCGACTGGGCACTGGTGGCGGCACGCACCGAGGAGGGACTGGGCACCTTCCTCGTCGAGGAGCCGGCCGGAGAGCCCGTACCAATGATGGACCCGACACGCAAAGCGGCACGCCTCGAGATGTCCGACCGACCGGCCGAGCCCGTGGGTCCCGTCGGCGACCACGCCGCGCTCTGGCGCCGGATCGTCGACGACTGCGCCGTGATGCTCGCCGCCGAGTCGGTGGGTGCCTCCGAGGCCGCGTGGCACCTCGGTGTCGAGTACGCCAAGGAGCGTGTGCAGTTCGACCGGCCCATCGCCAGTTTCCAGGCCATCAAGCACAAGGCGGTCGACATGCTCCAGGCGGTCGAGCTGGCGCGGGTGGGCACGCACTACGCCGCCTGGGCCTCCGACGCCGATGACCCCAAGCGTGAGCACGCGGCCGCCATGTGCAAGGGCTTCGTGGGGGAGGCGGCGGTCTTCGTGTCGGGCCAGGACATCCAGATCCACGGCGGTGTGGGCTTCACCTGGGACTGCGACGCCCACTGGTTCTACAAGCGCGCGAAGGTCAACGACCTCCTGTGCGGCTACCAGGGCTGGCAGCGCGATCGCCTGGCCTCCCTCGTGCTCGCCGACGCCTGAGCCACCCCGGCCCGTGGCTGCTTCGTGACCCCAGATCGGCCGGCACCCGGGACGGTGACGCTGCACGACGCCGTCGCCGAGAACGTCCACCCCGGCGACTCACTCCATCTCGTGGTCGGGCACACGCGCTGGAGCGCCGGTGCCTTCGAGATCGTCCGGCAGTTCTGGAAGAGGGATCCGGCGTTCGAGCTCGTGATGCTGAGCCTGTCGAGCCTCGGCACGCTGTTCTTCCGCGGCGGCATGGTCCGCAGGGTCGTGACGGGTTACTCGGGCGACACATTCCCCAACTTCACGCCGAATCCGGTGTTCGCCGCGGCCTACTCCGAGGGCCGGGTCGAGGTCGAGCACTGGTCGTTCCTCACGTTCGCCCAGCGGCTGGAGGCCGCTGCGCGCGGGCTCCCCGCCGTCACCACCCGATCACTGGCCGGGTCGTCGATGGCCGAGAACTCCGACTACACCCGGATCGACACCGACTTCGGAGAGGTCGGCCTTCTTTCTCCCCTGCGACCCGACGTCGCCGTGCTGCACGCGCCCGTGGCCGACCGGCACGGGAACGTCGCGATCCACCCGCCGCTCCTGGAGGGTGTGTGGGGTGCCCTGGCCGCGAGGAGGGGGGCTGTCGTCACCGTCGAGCGGGTCGTCGAGAACCTCCGGCCGTGGGCGCACCTGATCCGCATCCCCGCCCACCGGACGCTGGCCGTCGTGGAGGCGCCCCTCGGCGCGCATCCCGGCGGGCTGTTCGCGGCCGGACTTCCCGTCACCGGCTACGGGGAGGACTACGACTTCTGGGTGGAGGTCCGCAACCGCTCCCGCGAGGACGACTTCGACGACTGGATCCACGACTGGGTCCTCGACGTCGACGGGCACCGGGGATACGTGAAGAAGCTGGGCCGCGACAGGATCGAGGTGCTGCTCGAGCGTGCCGACCGGGAGTCGTGGCACCAGGACATGGAGGCCCATCCCGTCGACGAGGACGCACCGGTCAACGCCTGGGAGGCCGCCGCGGTGTTCGGCGCGCGCCACCTCGTCGAGCGCGTCCACGACCTGCACGCCGACGCCGTCCTGGCGGGTGCCGGCGTCGCGAATCTCGCCGCGTGGCTGGGTGTCGGGAAAGCACGCGCGGAGGGCTCCGACGTACAGCTCACCGCCGAGATCGGGTTGTGGGGTTACGAGCCCACGCCGGCCGATCCGTTCGTGCTCAACCACCGCAACTTCCCGACATCGACGATGCTCGGCGACGCCGACATGGTGCTCGGAACCCTCGTCGCGGGCCCGGGCACCACGACGGTTGCCTGCATGGGAGCGGCGCAGGTCGACCGGTTCGGCAACATCAACTCGACGCTCGTACCCGGCGGCCCGTTCCTCGTCGGCTCGGGCGGGGGGAACGACACGGCCAGCACGTGCGACGAGGCGATCGTCGTCGCCACGCTCACGCGGCAGCGGACCCCCGCCGACTGCGGCTACGTCACCTCGCCGGGCCGGGCGGTGCGTGCCGTGGTCACCGACCTCGGCATCCTCGAGAGGACGGGCGACGGAGACGACACCGAGCTCGTCCTCACCGCCGTTCCCGAGGGGCCCGCCCCACTTCCCGAGCGCGTGAGCACCGCCCGTGCCTCGTGCGGTTGGGACCTGCAGGTCGCCGACACCGTGGCGGAGCTGGCCGAGCCCACGTCGAGCGAGATCCTGGCGCTGCGCTCGTGGGATCCACGGGGCTGGTTCCTCCGCCCGGGCTGACCTGGTCTCACTCATAGTGGCATGATTCCCACCATGGGGCGTATCGCCAGCCTCAATGGAGAGGTTTGTCCACTTTAGGCATCTCGGCTACTCTTGCGTCGTCCACGGGACCAGCCCGGTGGAGCGCAGTCGAACGTGGAGGTCACAGGTGCGGACCCGGATTGCAGTTCTCCTCCTGGTCTCCGCGTTGGTCGCGGCCGCCTGCACCTCGTCGGGCGACGACCGCGCCGACGACAGTGTCGACGGTGAGCCCGAGGTGGCCGGAGAGAGTGTCGCCCGCGTGAACGTCGGGGCTGCGAGCACGTCGGTGCTCCCGCTCGTCGACGGAGGCCAGGCGTACCTCGAGGGGCTCCCCGGTCCTGACGACGCCACGTCGCTCGGCAACTTCGTGCAGGAGTGGGATGCCGGCCGGGTCGCCGTCGGCAATGGCGCCCCCGAGGCGCACTGGGTCCGTGACGACGTGCGCGCCAAGGCGCTCGCCATCGAGGACCCCGACACGGGCGCCATCCAGGTCATCGCCACCAACGACCTCTACATGGTGTTCCGCCCCGACATCGACGCCCTGCGCGATCTGGTGGCTGAGCGTCTCCCCGCCGACGTTGTCGACCGCGTGCAGGTCCAGGTGGCCTCCAGCCACAATCACCACGGTCCCGACACGGCGTTCCAGGTGAACCACGCGTGGTACGACTCGGCTCTCGACCGCTGGGCCGACGCCGTCGTCGATGCCGTCACGTCGGTGGAGCCGGCAACGCTCACCACCGCGTCGGGTGAGCACTACTTCGGCGTCACCTCCACCCGCGACCCGCAGGTCATCGACCCCGTGCTCAACGTACTCCAGGCCGTGGGCGACGACGGCGCTGTCATCGCCACCCTCGTCAACTGGAGCAACCACCCCGAGGTCACCCTGAACTGGGAGATCGCCGCGCCCGACGCCGACTGTGAGGCCCTCGGCGAGCAGGCCGGCTGCTCGGCCGAGAACGCCTACTACACGGCCGACTACCCGGGGCACATGTCGCGCGTCATCGAAGACACCGTGGGAGGAGAGGCGCTCTTCGCCAACGGCGCCATCGGCGCTCTGCTCACACCCCTCGGTGCTCCCGTATGGGAGGTCGACGACGAGCACCCGGTCGGCGACGGCTACACCGTCCCTGACGGCGCCGACCTCCCGGGGGACGCGCAGACTCCTGTCGACCAGAACTTCCGTCGCGCCGCGGTGATCGGGGAGCAGCTCGGCCTGGCCGCACTCGACCTCATCGACTCGGAGGGGGTCGTGCTCGACGACGCCACGATGCACTTCGACAGCGAGGTGTTCTACACGCGCGTGTCGAACATCGGCTTCCGGGTCCTCGGGGTCGTCGACGAGAACACCGGCTACTCCGGCCTCGGCCACGAGCCCATCGTCCTCTACACCTGCGAGGGCGATGAGCCCAACGAGGAGACGTGCACCGACACGGGCTCCGAGACCGAGACCGACGAGGACCTCGACCTGGAGGTGCGCAGCGGTGAGTTCATCCAGACCGAGGTCGGAAAGCTCGAGATCGGCCCCATCGGCATGGTGTTCATCCCGGGTGAGATCCAGTCGACGCTCACGATGGGGCTCCCGGCCGATTTCCGGGAGGATCCGGGCCGCTACTACCTCGAGCCCGAGGCCCACGCGTTCGGTGACGACTTCGCCATTCCCGGATATGTGCGCAACCAGGTCGACGACGAGTACGTGTGGATGATCGGGCTCGGCAACGACCAACTGGGCTACATCGTGCCGATCAGTGACTACTGGATGACCTGCACCGCCGACATCGAGCTGATCGGTGGTGCGCCGGGAACGTGTGAGGACCTCCACGACGCCGGTGAACTCCCGCTGCCCGACGCCATCCCCGGCGCCGAGTGCCACGCGGCGGCCGCCGACGACTCCTACCTCGCCGACAACTACAACGAGGAGGCGGCCGCGGCTATCGCCGAGGGGTGCCGCTACGGCCAGGGGATCGGCAATCAGCTGGGCATCCATCCCGAGGATCACTACGAGGAGACCAACTCCGCGGGGTGGGACCTCGCCCAGGACGTCTTCGACGCCCTGGAGCGCCTCACGGGGGCCTCCGACGACACGCAGGTGAACCCCGACTTCGGCGGCTACTCGCCGACGAACCCGCCACCGACGGCGTAGTCCCGACGACGAGCGCAACGGGGTGGCCCGACGAGGTGGCCCCACACCGGGCAGCACCCGGGCGCGCCGTCGCCTCCCATCAGCGCGCAGCGGGCGGTGAACCCATATTCTGCCCGGAGCGCAGACTGCGGCGAGGGAGTGCCGGGTGGGCCAGGTCGAACTGCACGGGGTCACGAAACGCTTCGACGACGTGGTGGCGGTCGACGACATGTCGCTCGACGTCGCCGAGCGCGATTTCCTCGTCCTGCTCGGGCCGTCGGGGTGTGGCAAGAGCACCGCTCTGCGGATGATCGCCGGCCTGGAGGACATCGACAGCGGGACGGTGTCGATCGCCGGCCAGGTCGTCAACGACGTCGACGCCCGCGACCGCGACACGGCGATGGTGTTCCAGACCTACGCCCTGTACCCCCACATGACGGTGGCCGCCAACATCGAGTTCCCGCTCAAGGCCCGCAAGGTCGACCGGGAGGAGCGGGCCGTCCTCGTGAAGGAGGCCGCCGCGACCCTCGGCCTGTCGGAGTTGATGGACCGACGGCCGGCGCAGCTCTCGGGTGGGCAGCGCCAGAGAGTCGCCCTCGCGCGGGCGATCGTGCGCAGACCGGCCGTCTTCCTCATGGACGAGCCGCTCTCCAACCTCGATGCCAAGCTCCGCGTCCAGACCCGCGCCGAGCTCGTCGACCTCCACCGTCGCCTCGAGGCCACGGTCATCTACGTCACGCACGACCAGGTCGAGGCCATGACCATGGGCACGCGCATCGCCATCATGGACAGCGGCGTCCTCCAGCAGGTGGCGCCGCCTCAGGAGGTCTACGAGAAGCCCGCCAACCTCTTCGTGGCCCGGTTCATCGGCAACCCGCCGATGAACACGATGACCGGCGAGGTCGTGCGCAACGGCTCGGAAGCCGGTGTCCGGTTGCGGGGAGGGACCGTTCCCCTCGGCGCGGAGCTGGCCGCTGCGGCCCAGGGGGCCGATGAGCTGACGATCGGGGTGCGTCCCGAGCACGTCACGATCTCGCAGGACGGTCCGATCGAGGCATCGGTGGTCGCTGTCGAGTCCCTGGGGCACGAGCGTCACATCATCTGTGACGTCGCCGGGCCTCCGTTCGTGATCGTCCGGCAGGTCATCGACGACCCGGCGCCGGCTGAGGGTGGCCGGGTCCGCCTCGATGCCGATCCCGGGCAGATCCACGTGTTCCATCCCGACACCGGCGCGCGGATCGACACCGGTGCGAGGAGCGACGTGCAGGCGTGACGGCTGCCACCGTTCCACCTGCCCCGCCGGCAGTGGAGCCCGCCGACAGCGGGGTCCCGCCCGAGCCCCGCCGGCGGCGCTTCTCCCGACGTCGCCGCGAGAGCTTCTACGCGCTCGCTCTCCTGTTGCCGTCGATCATCGTGTTCGGTGTCTTCACGTACTACCCGTTCGTGCGCACGGTGCGCGACGGGATGTTCCAGACGAACCGCTTCCGCACGAAGGAGACGTACGTCGGGCTCGAGCAGTACTGGGACGTTCTCACCTCGTCGAGCTTCCACAACAGCCTCGAGGTCACCGGCCTCTTCGCCCTCTACACGGTGATCCCGGGCATGATCCTCGGCCTCGGCCTCGCGCTGCTGGCCAACCAGCGGCTGCGCGGCATCGGAGTGTTCCGCACGGTCTTCTCGTCGACCGTTGCGACGTCGGTGGCGGTCGCGTCGGTGATGTGGATCACGCTTCTCAACCCGCAGATCGGTCTCATCAACTACTACCTCGACACGAACATCGACCTGCTCAACGACCCGACGTGGGCTCTCGTCGCCGTGTCGGCCACGACGGTGTGGCTCAGTCTCGGTGTCACCTTCATCGTCATGTCAGCCGGTCTCCAGAGCATTCCCGACGACCTCCTCGAGGCCGCCACCGTCGACGGCGCCGGCCCCTGGACGCGCTTTCGCCGGGTCACATTCCCTCTGCTGTCGCCCACGCTGCTCTTCTCGCTCGTCGTGCTCACCATCAACGCTTTCCAGTCGTTCGGACAGATCGACCTCCTCACGGGTGGCGGGCCCAACAACAGGACCGACGTGATCGTCTTCAACATCGTGAGCACGTCGCGTCAGGCACCCGGGCGCGCGGCCGCACAGGCCGTGATCCTGTTCGTCATCATCCTCGTGCTCACGCTCGTGCAGTTACGGTTCCTCGAGCGACGCGTCTACTACGAGGCCGGTCGTGAGTAGGCGGGCGGCCCGGGCGCAGAGGACCCTCGGGCAGCGCGCGCTCCTCGTGTTGCGCTACGTGGGTCTCGTCGCGGCCGCGTTCGTCGTCCTGTTCCCGATCTATGTGACGGTCGTGAACTCGCTGCTTCCCCTCGACGGCATTCTGGGCCGGCCGCCCAAGTTGTTCCCGACCGACCCGCAGTGGAGCAACTACTCCGAGGCCTTCACGAACGGTCGTCTCGGTCGCTACCTCGTCAACAGCACCATCGTGACCACGATCATCATGGTGGGCCAGGTCGGCACGTCGATCTGCGCCGGTTACGCGTTCGCCGTGCTGCGGTTCCCGTTCAAGAGCACGCTCTTCATCGCGTTCCTCGCCACGATGATGCTCCCGATCGAGGTCACCCTCGTCGCCAATTTCCAGACGATCCAGACACTCGGCTGGCAGGACACCTACCAGGCCATGGCCGCACCGTTCCTCGCCGTGGGTTTCGGCACGTTCCTCATGCGCCAGGCGTTTCTCTCGGTGCCCCGTGACCTGCGCGACGCCGCCGCGCTCGACGGCTACGGCCACTTCCGCTTCATGACCCGTGTCGCCGTCCCGTTGGTGCGGCCCTCCGTGGCCGCACTCGCCGTGTTCTCCTTCCTCCTGGCCTGGAACCAGTACCTGTGGCCGCTGCTCGTCGCCGACAACGAGGACATCCGGACGGTGCAGATCGGTCTGCGAACCCTCAAGGGTGAGGGCGCGGCAGGACTCGACGTCCTGTTCGCCGGTACGGTGATCGCCGCCATCCCCATCTTCGTCCTGTTGATCGTGTTCCAGAAGCAACTCGTCCGGGGGCTCACCTCGGGCGCCGTCAAGGGCTGACGCCGAGCGCGCCGGCCCCGAAACCGAGGAGACCGACCATGCCGATCCGGTGGATTCGACGATTCGCCCTCCTTCTCGTGGCCGTGCTGGCACTCGCCGCGTGCGGCAGCGGAAGTGACTCGGATAGTGGTGGCGACGGAGGCGGAACGGCGGCTTCCGACTGCCCCATCGGGGCCGTCGACGAGGCGGGCGGTCCGGTCGAGATCACGTTCTGGCACGCGATGACCGACGCCAACCTCGAGGCGCTCGAGTCACTCGTGGCCGACTACAACGCCTCGCAGGACGACATCCAGGTGGAGGCGGTCTACCAGGGCTCCTACGCCGACACCCTCAAGAAGTACACCGCGGCGGTCAGCGGCGGTGGCGACCTGCCCGATCTCATCCAGCTGGAGGACACCGCCACGCAGGCCATGATCGACAGCCAGACGGTGCTGCCGGCCCAGGCGTGTGTGGAGGCCGACGACTACGACCTCTCCGACTACATCCAGAAGACCATCGACTTCTACACGGTCCAGGGAACGCTCTACCCCATGCCGTGGAACGTCTCGAACCTGCTTCTCTACTACAACGCCCAGGCGTTCGAGAAAGCCGGGCTCGACCCCGACACCCCGCCACGAACCCTCGACGAGGTCCGTGAGGCGTCGCAGGCCATCGTCGACGCCGGTGCGGCCGACAAGGGGTTCGCCCTCAAGCTCGACCCGTGGTGGCTCGAGCAGATGACGGCGTCGGTCGGCGAGGAGTTCGTGAACAACGGGAACGGCCGCGACGAGCGCGCCACGGCGTCGAGCTTCGACAACGACGCCTCGCTCGAGGTCTACGAGTGGATGAACGACATGGTGGCCGACGGTCTCGCGCTCAACACGGGCTCGCCCGAGGGCGGCAACTTCGACAACCTCCTGTCGATCGGCTCCGACGAGGCGGCGATGACGATCGACACCACCGCCGCCCTGGGGACGATTCGTGGTGTTCTGGGAGGGGGCCAGTTCCCGAACGTCACCCTCGCTGTCGGGCCGCGGCCCAACCTGGAGGGCGAGGAGCCCAACGCCGTCGTGGCGGGGGGTGCCAACTACATGATCAACGCCGGCTCCGACGCCGAGCAGGAAGCTGCGTGGCGGTTCATGACCTGGCTCAACGAGCCCGAGCAGCAGGCCACCTGGTCGGTGGCGACGGGCTACATCCCGATCCGTCAATCGGCGGTCGACATGCCCGAGATCCAGGAACTCTGGGCCGGCGAGCCGGAGTTCAAGGTGGCCTACGACCAACTCCAGGGCGGAGAAGACAACGTCGCCATCGAGGGGCCGGTGATCGGTCCGTACCGTGAGGTGCGCGACGTGATCATCGCCTCGTTCGAGAGGATGCTCGGCGAGGGCCAGTCGCCCGCCGATGCGCTGGCGAGCGCTGCAGCCGGCGCCGACGACGAGATCACCCAGTACAACGAGTTGAACTAGTGCGTCGCACTACCTAGCGGGTGAGGATCGCCACGCCGGCGTTGGCTCCACGGCCCACGGTGTGGCCGAGCGCCACGCGGGCTCCGTCGACCTGACGCGGGCCGGCGTCACCGCGTAGCTGGTGGGTGAGCTCGACGATCTGGCCGAGTGCCGACGCCCCGAGCGGCTCGCCCTTGGAGAGCAGCCCGCCACTGGGGTTCACCGGCAGGGGGCCGTCGAGTGCCGTGTGGCCACTCTCGATCCACGAACCGGCCTCGCCGGGCGAACACAGCCGGAGTTCCTCGTAGGAGAGCAGCTCGCGGGCTGAGTCGGTGTCCTGGCACTCGACGATGTCGAGGTCGCCCGGCGGGATCCCGGAGGCCTCGTAGGCGGCATCGGCGGCGAGCGTGGTGGGGGCGGGGATCGAGTCGTCGACGAGTCCGGACAGGGGAGTGGCCTCGCCGAGAACGCCGCCCGGCAGGTGCGACCGGACCTCGGCGGCCGCCAGGAGAACCTCGCCGCGCTCGCCGGTCGAGCGCCGAAGAACGACTGCTGCCGCACCCTCGTTCGGGGAGCACAGCATGTAGAGGGTCAGCGGGTCGCAGACCATCGGGGACTGGAGAACTTGCTCGCGCGTGAAGGGTTTCCGGAACATGGCGTCGGGGTTGTGAACCCCGTTGGCGTGGTTCTTGACGGAGACGTCGGCAAGGTTCTCGCGTGTGAGGCCCGCCGTCTCCATCAGTCGGCGTGCCCTGAGAGCGAAGTACGCGGGGGTCGCGGCGAGGCCGGCCTCCTCGCGCCACGGTTCGAAGAAGCTCGACCGGATCATCCCGGCCGGCATCTTCTCCATCCCGAAGACGAGCACCGTCTCGTACTTCTCAGACCGGACCGCGTCCGAGGCAAGCGAGAGAGCGGCTCCACCGCTTGCGCAGCCCGCCTCGATGGTGAAGATCGGCATGCCGGTCAGGCCGAGTGATCCGAGGACCTTGTGGGCCGAGGCGACGCCGGAGTACACCGATGCGCAGAACGCCGCCTGGAACGGTGGTGCGCCGGAGGAGAGCAGGTCCGCGTCTGCCAGGGCCCGGCGAACCGCCGCCACTCCGAGCCCGGTGACGCCGATGCCGTCGAAGCGACCGAACGGGTGGATCCCCACCCCGGCAACCGCCACGCCGGGCGTCACGGCGTGTCCCCCACGGGCGCGAACGCGTACGTGCTGACGGCACGGTCGCCCTCGTCGGTGTGGAGCTCGTCTGTCACGAGCACCATGGGCATGCCGGCCGACAGCTTCGTGGGATCGGCCTCCGTGAGACGGGTGACGAGGCGGATCCCGGCAGGGTGCTCCACGACGCCGAAGCCGAACGGGACGGTCCCCCGGTATCCGGGGGGCTCGCGCAGCACGGACGTCCAACTCCAGAGCGTCGCCTCACCGGCGAGAAGTGTCTCGGAGACGTCGTCACCCGCGCAGTAAGGGCACGTCGGCAGCAGGGGGAAGTGCAGGCGGTCGCACGACGCGCACCGACCGGTGATGAGCGACGGGCCGTCGGGCCCGAGGCGGATGAGCCCCTCGTGGACGGGATAGAAGCCGGGGGATGTCACGGTGTCGTCCGGGCGTTGGCCGCTGCCGCGCCGGTGGCGATCACACCCGCCGCCTCGAGGTCGTCGAGATCGGATTCGTCGAGGCCCAGGTCGCCGAGCACACTGCGCGTGTCGGAGCCGAGGACCGGCGCGCCCGTCGGTGTCGGGTCGGAGTGACCCACGAACCTCGGGAACGGTGCCTGCTGCCGGACGACCCCGAGCACGGGGTCGTCGACGTCGACGAGGTCGTGGCGGTACGCCATGTGGGGGTCGGCGAAGATGTCGGCGGCCGTGTAGGCCGTGGCGACGGGGACGTCCTCAGCGATGCAGCGCTTCTCGATGTCGCCCGCCGAGAGCCCGCGGGCCCAGTCGGCGACGATCCCGTTGATCTCGTCGGCTCGTTCCGCCCGTGCGGCGAGAGTCGCGAAGCGACCGTCGTCGATGAGCTCGGGGCGACCCATCACTCGACAGAGGCGCGCGAAGTTGGTGTCGGAGCCGGCCACGATGCACACGAAGCGGCCGTCGGCCGTGGGGTAGTTGTCGAGCGGTGCCGAGTTGTCGAGACGGTTCCCCTGCCGGGTGCGGACCGTCCCGAGCCGGTCGTAGCTCACCAGTGTCCACTCCAGGACCCGCAGCACCGAACCGTAGAGCGCGGCGTCGATGACGGCCCCGGAGCCACCGCGGGCGTCGCGCGCGTAGAGCGCCGCGGTGGCCGCCTGGGCGGTGAAGACCCCAGTGAGGTAGTCGGAGATCGTGACGCCGGGCCGCACCGGCGGGCGGTCGGGCTCCCCCGTGAGGTGGAGGAGACCGCCGTAGCCGATACCGAGGCGGTCGAGCCCGGGCCGCGATGAGGACGGGCCGTCCTGGCCGAACACCGAGATCCGCACCGTCACGAGGGAGTCCGGCAGCCGGTCGGGTCCGATGTTCCACCGCTCGAGGGTCCCGGGCCGGAAGTTCTCCACCAGCACGTCGGCCGTGTCGGCCAGGCGCCGCAGGATGTCCTGGCCGTCGTCGGTGTGCAGGTCGAGGGCGACGCTGCGCCGACCACGGCCCTCGACGGCCCAGAACAGCGAGTAGCCGTCCTCGAACGGGCCGATCTCCCGCATGAAGTCGCCGGTGCCGGGCTGCTCGATCTTGACGACGTCGGCCCCCTGCTCACCGAGGAGGCCCGCACAGAACGGCGCGGCGATCCTCGTCCCGAGATCGAGGACCCGGAGCCCGGTGAGTGGCCCGTCGGACGTCACGGGTCAGTCGGCCTCTTCGTCGGCGGCTCTGCCGCGCTGCTCGTCGCGGATCCGGCTCATGTCCGAGCCGTCACCACGTTGGCGGGAGGCATCCAGCGCTGTCTCTGTGTTGCTGACGAACTGGTGGACCATGAAGTGGTGCCGCCACGACTGCTTCTTGCCCTGGAGCTCGGTGGCGTGGTTGATCGTCGCCTTCACGGCCTGCGCCGTGACCGGCGGGACGAGAGCGACCTCGTCGGCCATGGCGCGCGCCGCCGATTCCAGGTCGGCACGCGGAACCACGCGGTTGACCAGTCCCAGGCGCCGGGCCTCCTCGGCGCCGAGGGTCTGCGCGCACAGCAGGAACTCCTTGGCCTGGCGGGCACCGAGCTCCCACGGTTCGATGAGCAGCTCCACACCGGCGCCGCTCATGCGGAGGACGGGGTTGGAGAAGCGGGCGTCGTCGGCGGCCACGATGAGGTCGCACATGGCGGCCAGCATCAGTCCGGCTGCGCTGCACGCTCCCTGCACCGCGGCGATGGTCGGCTTGCGGAAGTCGTGGATCCGCATGCAGCGGTCGTAGTACATGACCTGCTCGTGGTGGAGCTTCCCCTCGGCCGTGTCGCGCATCTTCGACCAGTGGTCGGTCTTGCCCAGGATCTCCTTCAGGTCGTGGCCGGCGGAGAAGTGCTTGCCCTCGCCTGCCAGGACCACGACCCGCACGGCGTCGTCGTTGTCGGCCGCCGTGAAGGCGTGATCGAGAGCGTCGAGCAGCTCCGAGCTCTGGGCGTTGGCCACGTCGGGACGGTTCAGCGTGATGGTCGCGACAGCGCCGTCGACCCCGTAGCGCACGGTCTCGGGCATCAGGCCGATTCCTTCGCCGGTTGCTTCGGTGGATCGGGGCGGGGCTCCCGGGGAAGTCCGAGAACCCTCTCGCCGAGGACGTTTCGCTGGATCTCGTTGGTGCCGGCCCAGATGGACGACGCACGGTAGTAGAGCCACGAACGCTGCCACGTCCCCCCACCCGGGTTGGCCGCGGCGTCGAGCCAGAGGGGTGCGGCATCGCCGAGAACCGCCATGGCCGTTTCGTGGAGGCGCTTCGACATCTCGCTCCAGTAGAGCTTCAACTGGCTCCCCTCGGGGCCCGGTGGGAGACCACGCGCGAGGCGGGAGAGCGTACGCTGGTTGTGGAGGCGGAAGAGGCGGACCTCCACGAAGGCCTGGGCGAGCCGGGCCCGCATCCGGTGGTCATCGAAGCATCCATCGTCGAGACCGAGGCGGAGGAGCTCCTCGAGGAGCTGCATGTGGATCACGAGCTGTCGGGGGTTGACCCCGCGTTCGTGCGACAGGGTGGAGTTGGCGACCGTCCACCCCTCGTTCTCCGCACCGATCAGCTTGTCGCGGGCGACGAAGACATCGTCGAGGTATACCTCGTTGAACTCGGCCTCATCGGTGATCTGCCGGAGTGGCCGGACATCGACTCCGGGATCCCGCATGTCGACGACGAGGTACGAGATGCCCCGGTGCTTGGCGGCATCGACGTCGGTGCGGGCCAGGCAGACCCCCCAGGTGGCGAACTGGGCGTAGCTCGTCCACACCTTCTGGCCCGACAGGCGCCAACCACCCTCGACGGGCTCGGCACGCGTCGCCACCGATGCGAGGTCGCTCCCCGCACCGGGCTCGCTGAAGAGCTGACACCAGATCTCGCGAGCGGAGAGGATGTGGGGGAGCCAGCGGCTCTTCTGCTCCTCGGTGGCGTTGGCGAGGAGTGTGGGGCCGACGAGGTTGACGCCGATCCTCCCCACGAGCTCCGGCGCGCGTGCGCGTGCGAGCTCCTCGGTCACGAGGAAGTGCTCGACGGGCCCCGCCCCGCGCCCGCCGTACTCCTCGGGCCACGCCACACCGACCCACCGTCCCTCGGCCAGGGACTCCTGCCACTGCCGGCCGAACGCCACCTCCTCGTCGAGCGAGTCGAAGCGCGGGGGGAGCCCGGTGCCGTACTCCCACGGCAGATGGTCGCGCAGCCATGACCGGACCTCGTCGCGCAACTGCTGCTCCTCGGAGGTCTCGGTGAGGTCCATCAGCCCTGATCGTAGGCGACTCCGCCGTTGCCACGATTCGGTGCGTGCCGGTACCGTCCGACGGATGAGCAGTGCGGCACGGGCATCGGCCTGACGTGGACTTCGAGCTCTCCGACGATCAGGTGGCACTACGGGAGGCGGCGTCTGCGCTCCTCGATGCGCGATCCGACACGACGGCCGTGCGCGCCGCGGCCGACGCAGGGGGGTTCGACGCCGGACTGTGGTCTGCGATGGTCGATCAGGGCTGGACGGGCCTGGCGGTCCCCGAGATGGAAGGAGGGCTGGGGCTCGGCACGGTCGAGGTGGCGGTCGTTCTCGAGGAGGCGGGCCGGCACCTGGCACCCGTGCCGTTGCTCCCGACCCTCGTGGCACTCGACGCGCTCCGCTCGGCCCGCTCGGACGGCGTCGACGGGCTCGACACCTGGATCGGCGCCCTTCTCGGTGGCACGACCACAGCGGCGATCGGATGGAGCGCACGGTCCGCGGCCGTCGTCGCGGCGGGTGGCGACGAGTCGCTCCTGAGTGGACGGACGGCTCCCGCGGTCGGTGCACCGGCCGCAGGTGTTGCCGTCGTGTGCGCAACCGACAGGGCTGCTGACGGTGGGGAGCGGGCCCCTTCCGCCCTGTACGCCGTCGACCTCGACACGGTGGGCCGTCCCGACCCGCAGCCGGCCATGGACCGCACCCGCCAGGTCGGGTGGCTCGAGTTCGACGACACGCCGGCGGTCCGTCTGGGGGGAGCCGATGCTGCGGGTGCTGTGCTCGACGCTGCCGCCACGCTCACGTCGGTCGAGATGCTCGGCGCTGCGTCAGCCGTCCTCGACATGTCGGTGGAGTACGCCAAGGAACGCGTGCAGTTCGGGCGGCCGATCGGGAGCTTCCAGGCCGTCAAGCACCGTTGCGCCGACATGCTCGTCGACGTCGAGGGGATGCGCTCGTCGGCCTACTGGGCCGCGTGGGCACTGGGTGCCGCCGACTCCGAGGCGCCGGTGGCCGCATCCACAGCCAAGATCTGGTGCTCCGACGCAGCGAAGCGGGTCATGGACTCGGGGCTCCAGGTACACGGGGGAATCGGCTTCACGTGGGAGCACGATCTCCACCTGTTCATGAAGCGCTCCCAACTCGACCAGGTGTCCTTCGGTGACGCCGCGTACCACCGCCAGCGCCTGGCCGGGCTGCTGCGGGAGAAGGTGGAGGCCGGAGATCCCGTCCTCTGACGCCACCCCCGCTCCACTCGTCCCGGCCGGGTTGGTGCGTTTTCCGGGCTATGGGCGGGGTTTTCGCACCATCTCCGCATCGGCCCCGTTGGGTTGGTGCGTTTTCCGGGCTATGGGCGGGGTTTTCGCACCATCTCGGCGAGGGCGGCGCGGTCGGGCTTGCCCGCGGCCAGGAGCGGGAACGCCTCGAAGGTCCGCAGCACCTCGGGCGTCTTGAAGCGGGCGACACCGCACTCGGCGAACCAGGCCCGGCACGTGTCGAGGTCGAACGTTCCGTCGGCGACGACGCAGGCGGCGACCCGTTCCCCCAGCGTCTCGTCGGGGACACCGACGACCACCGCCTGGCGAACCGCCGGGTGCGCCTCGAGAAGGCCCTCGACCTCCGAGGCCGAGATGTTCTCACCGCCCCGGATGACGACGTCCTTCATCCGCCCGACGACGCGGAGCCGACCGCGGTCGTCGACAGTCGCGAGGTCGCCGGTGCGGAACCACCCGTCGACGATGGCGGCATCGGTCTGTGCGGCATCGAGGTAGCCGGCAAAGAGCTCCGGCCCGCGCAGCCACAGCTCGCCCTCTTCTCCCGCGTTCCGCTCCTCGCCCGTTCCGGGATCGACGATCCGCAGCTCGGCGTCGCCCGTGGAGCGACCGTCCGTGTGGGCAGCCGTCTCCTCGTCGTCGTCGGACCCGCTCGTCGTGACCGTCGGTGCCTCGGTCGAGCCGTACGTGCGTTTCACGTGGGCACCCAGCCTGCGGGCGGCGTCGAGGACGAACGACGGTGTGACCCCGGCGCCACCCGATGAGACGAGACGAAGGGGGCGGACGCGCGACGGGTCGAAGCCCGGTGTGTCCATCAGCGTCACGAAGAACGTGGGCGGCCCGATCATGAAGCTCACGTGTTCCTCCTCGATGAGCCCGAGGGCCCGTTCGGGGTCCCAGACGTCCATGAGGACGGTGCGTATCGGCATCACGCCGGGAATGAGCACACCGTTGAGCAGTCCGGAGATGTGGGCGAGCGGCGCGGGCATCAGGACGCAGTCATCAGGCACCAGGCCATGGACCTCGGCCATCCGGCGGGCCTTGTAGACCAGCGCCCGGTGTGTGTGGAGCACTGCCTTGGGGGTGCCGCTCGAGCCCGAGGTGAACAGCACCAACGCCGGATCGCCGGGAGAAGCCGACGCCTCGGTCACGGGCTCACCGGCGGCGACCAGGTCGGGAAACGACGGTGTGGCGCCGCGTACCGCCACGACATCGGCACGAGTCGACAGGGGGAGCCCGTCGCCGGCCAGGATCATCTCGGGATGGAGGGCCGACAGCATCGCGTCGAGATCGGACTCGCCGGCGCGGTGGTGCAGCGGGGTGGCGACGGCCCCGAGGCGCCAGCACGCGCGGAAGAGGAGGACCGACTCGTGGATGTTCGGCAGCTGCCACGCCACGACGTCACCGTGGCGGATCCCCCGCGCGCGAAGTCCTCCCGCCAGCGCCCCGACCGCGCCGTCGAGAGCCGGGCCATCGAGGCGTTGCCCGTTCGACGGGTCGACGAGAACGTCTGCGGGGTGAGGCGTGCCCGGCACCGACGAGAAGGTCGTGTCGAGGTCGGCGACGTCCCACGGCCCACCCGGGGCGGTGTAGCGCTCGGCCTCCGGAGCGTCGTAGGTGGGACGAAGCGGTCGCGGGGACATGCCGGCCCCGGTCAGGGACCGGCGATCCAGCCGGGGCTGGTGGTGGTGGCGCCGCGCAGGACCTGTCCGCCGATGAAGTTCTTCTGGATCTCGACGGTCCCGGCGCCGATGAGCAGGCCACGAATGTCGCGGTAGGCACGTTCCACGGGGTACTCGCGTGAGTAGCCGTAGCCCCCGAGGAGTTGGATGGCCTCGTCGCACACGAACCGTGCCGCCTCGTTGGCGGCCGTCTTGGCGATGGCGGTTTCCAGAGCCGGGGGAGTGCCACCCGGGCCGGCGAGGCGGACCGCACGCCCGAGAAGCATCCGTGCGCCTTCGAGGCGGGTCGTCATGTCGGCGATCTTCCACTGGAGCCCTTGGAACGACGCCAGGTTCCGGTCTCCGACGGTGCGCTCGTTCATGTAGCGGACCGCGTACTCCAGCGAGCCGGCCGCCGCACCGACGCACATCGCGGCGTTCCCACACCGCTCATGGTTGATGTGGCCGATCAGGGTCTTGAAGGACTCGCTGCTGCCCGGGTCACCCGGCAACAGGATGTCGCCGGGATCGACCCGTACACCGTCGAAGGCCAACTCGGCCTCGGAGGTGCCGCGCAGCCCCATCTTGTCGTGGGTGCCGGCGACCGACACGCCCTCGGAGGTGAGATCCACCACGACCGCCCCGATGCCGCGGGTTCCCTCGCTGCCGGGAAAGCGGCACCACACGAGACAGGCGCACGCCTTGTGACCGCCCGTCACGTAGTTCTTGTAGCCCTCGAGGCGGAACCCGTCGCCGTCGGGCACGAGCCGGGAGCGCATGTGGTTCACGGCGGATCCCGCCTCGGTCTCGCTGATGCCGATGCAGAAGAGCCCTTCACCCGAGGCGGCCAGGGGGAGCCACCGCTGCTTCAGGTCGTCGCTGCCGAGGTGCTCGATCGCCCGGGGCGGGCCGTTGAAGGTGAGCTGAGTCAGGATCGCCGACGACACGTCGACCCGGGCCAGCTCCTCGAGCACGATGGACGACTCGACGTCACCGAGGCCCGATCCCCCGTACTCCTCGCCGACGGTGATGCCGAACAGGTCCGCGGAACGCAGCGCCTCCCACGACGCCTCGGGGAACTCCTCGGTTTCGTCCCAGTGGCGCGCACGGGGCGCCAGCTCGCGTTCTGCGACGCCGCGGGCGAGATCGCGCAGGGTCTGCTGGTCGTCGGTCTCCGCGAAAGGGTCGGCTCCGTCTGCCTGCACGGCGGCAGATTAGCGCCGAGTGTCCGCAGCGGTCGTGGGTCAGCCGCCGAACATCGCGCGCCACTGCTCGGGGGTCGAGAAGCGGAACACGTAGTTGCGCTCCCGCGTGTCGCCGAGCGACGCCGACGGTTCCGGTGAGTAGAGGTGTCCGGGGAACAGGGTGGCGTGATCGGGGATGCGGGCGAGCCTCGTGTGGATGCTCTCGTACATGGCGTCGGGATCACTGCCGGGGAGGTCGGTGCGTCCGCAGCCGTCGAGGAACAGGGTGTCGCCGGCCACGAGCCGGTCGTCGACGTAGAAGCACTGGCTGCCGGGGGTGTGGCCCGGTGTGTGGATGAGCTGGACGGGGATCTCGCCGACCATGACCGTGTCGCCCGAGTCGTGAACCGCCAGGTCGGTGTCGCCGAGCGCAACGACACGTCGTACCCACTCCTCCTCGCTGCGCTGGATGTGGACGGGGCCGTCGAGCCGGTCCCCCTCGAGAAGTGCCTGCACCCCCTCGATCGAGTACCCCATGAGGTCACCGCCGATGTGGTCGGGGTGGAAGTGGGTGGCGAGAACACCTGTGAGCGTCATCCCGTCGGCCTCGAGCGTGTCGACCAGGTCGTCCACGGCGTAGGCGGGATCGACGACCACGGCGTCGCCTGTTTCACGGTCACCGATCAGATAGCTGAAGTTCACCATCTGGGAGGCGAGCGGGTCGCTCGTCGCGAAGTCGCGACCCGAGAGGAGCTGACGGAAGTAGAGACGGTCACTCATGCGGGCGTTCCATCAGTGGGCGGGCGGAGGTCGAAGGCAACCTTGACCGCTCCCGTGTCGTGCTGGTCGGCCAGCGCACGGAACGCGTCGCGCCACTCGTCGAGGCGGAAGGTGTGTGTGAGCATCGGTGTGACGTCGATCCGGCCGCTGCTCACGAGATCGAGGTAGTGCTCCAGCGCGTGGCGCCGGACGCCGTCGACCTCTTCGACACCGAAGGCGTTGGACCCCACGATGTCGACCTCCTTGAAGTACCAGGGCGACCACTCGAAGCGCCCGGCGGCGCTCACCCCCGTGACGGCGATCGTCCCGCGCGCGACCATCAGCCGGAGGGCCGTTTCGAGAGTTGCGGGCTTGCCCACTGTGTCGTAGGTGATGTCGATCGTTCCCGGGTGGGCCACGGGGAGCCCCTTCCACGGCTGGTGGAGTACCGCACCGGTGTCGTCGGCGAGACGGCGGACGATCGTCTCTGCGTCCTCGGCTGCGTCGACGACCGTGGCGCCGAAGTGTCGCGCCAGGTCCTGTTGGGCCGCGTGCAGCGCCACGCAGTGGACGTCGACGTCGGGATGGAGGGCGGCGAGGATCGCGACCGTCGTGAGACCGAGGGCGCCTGCTCCCCACACGAGGGCCCGGCCACCGTTCGGGGGCGGATGGCGTGCGACGGCGTGGAGTGACACGGCGAAGGGGTCGGCGAGCACCGCCGCCTCGTCGGACACGCCGTCGGGGACCGGGACACACATCGACTCGTGTGCAGGCATCGCGTCGGCGAAGCCCCCGGGCCCATCGCTCGAGTTGCCCGAGTGGATACCGGGCGCCAGGGAGCCGCTGGTGAAGTTCCAGCAGAGCGACAGATCACCGGCCGCGCAGGCGGGACAGACCGGGTCGATCCCTCTCGGAGCGCACGAGAGCCAGCAGTTCAGGACGACGCGGTCGCCGACGGACACGGAACTCACTGCGTCGCCGACCTGGGTGACGTCGGCGACCACCTCGTGGCCGAGGACCTGCGGAAAGGAGATGAAGGCCGTCAGCGAGAAGTCGGAGGCGTCACCGTCGGTGTCCATGAAGACCTGCTTGGCGTCGGAGCCGCACACGCCCGTGAGCCGCGGGCTCAGCACGACCCAGTCGTCGGCCCGCGGGGTCAGGTCGTCCACCTGCGTCAGGGCCATCGGCGTGCTGGCGAGGTTCCGCACCCGTGGGTTGTCCGACCCGGACAGCGACGCGTCGGGCGGATCCGTGTCGGCCGGGTCGGAGGAACCCCCGAAGACGAGTGCCCGCACCGTCGCGCTCAGTCGTCGCCTGCCGCGGCGGCCACCTCGGCGATGAGGTCGATGAAGGCGTCGCAGTCGGTGGTCTTCTGGATCGCGAGGTTCTTGGCGTCGATGTCACCGGGAAACACCGGAGGGACGTAGTACTCGAAGCCGTCGTCGACCATGGCCTCCATGATCCCCGCGGCACACTCGTCGGCCGACACCATCTCGCCCTCGTAGACGGTTTCGACGTTGTCCGGCACGTCCCAGATCTCGGTGTCGATGGGGCCGGGGAGGATCAGCTTGATGTCGACCGGGTCCTGCGCCAGGTCGAGCGCCGAGTTCTCACTCCACCCGGCCAGCGCGTACTTGGCCGCGCAGTAGGCGGCCTCGTGGGCGATCGGGATCCGCCCCCCCATGCTCGACACGTTGACGATCAATCCCGAGCCGCGCTCGAGCATCCGGGGGAGAGCCGCCTGTCCCATACGCATCGGGGACGCGAAGTTGAGGTTCATGACCTCGTCGACGGCATCGGCCGTGAGCTCGGCGACCGGCCGGCGCATCGGCATCGCAGCGTTGTTGATGAGCGCGTCGAGGCCTCCGAATGCATCCCAGGCCTCGTGGACGACGGCTTCGGCGTCCGCCAGGTCGGAGAGGTCGACGGGCCAGAAGCGGGAGTCGGGGGAGTGCACCCGGCAGTCGGTCACGACCTCCTCCAGGCGATCGGCGCGACGCGCCACGAGGCCGAGCGTTGCGCCCGCCTCGGCCAACTGACGCGCCAGAGCGGCGCCGATTCCCGACGACGCGCCCGTCAGGAGGATGTGTGAGCCGGACAGTTCCATGACGATTCCCTGTCGTGTGGGCCGGTCGGCCGCCGGCGGGCGACGGTACCACCGCGCCCGATGACTGCTCAGCGCCTGCCGTCGTCCTCGTCGTCGGTGGATGCGCTCTCGAGCACGGCTTCCGACTCCTGAGCACTGTATCCGTAGATGCCGCGTGCCATCGTCGAGGTGGCGGCCTCGCGGCGCTTCCGCATGATCGCAGCCCGGATCCGGTGGACACCGGGATCGTCGGGGGCGGCATTCGCAGCGAGCTCGATGAGGTGCCCGGCGAGGCGGAGATCACCTGCCGATGCGAGCGCCCGGGCACGATCGGCGAGGACACCGGGACCGCCTGCGAGGTCGGCGATCTCGGTCGCCACGGCGTCCTCGGGTGCAGGATGCAGCGTGGCCTGGTTTCCGTCCCACCATCCGCCGAGCAGTCGCCACACGTTGCGCACCACGAACTCGGGTTCGTCGTAGATGGGCTGGAGATACGGCCGCTGTGCGAGATGTGCCGGAACCTCCACCGTGTGGAGGACGTCGTCGAGGGAGGCACCGGCGTTCATCAGATCTCGGGTTTGACCCTCGAGTACCTCCAGGAACTCTGCGGTGTCGACGAGGGCCCGGCGCACCCGGTCTGCACCCAGGATCGGTGGGCCGTGTCCCGGCAGGAGCGTGTGGGCGTTGCAGGCCGCCATGTCGCGAAGTGCGCGTGCCCAGTCGGCGGCGTAGCGCTGCACCTTCTGGGGGTTGCCGGCGTTGGGTGACGCCCAGATGAAGAAGTCGCCCGAGCAGAGTGTGCACCGCTGCGGCATGAACACCCACGTGGCGTCGTCGGTCTCGCCGCGGCCGTGGTGGAGTTCGAAGTCTTCACCGTTGATCGTGAGCGTGAGCCGGTCGGTGTAGGTCGTGTCGGGCAGGCGGAAGGTGCCGGGGAAGGTGAAGCCGGTCTCGGCACCGAACTGCCTGCGGTTGATGACCGTGTTGTAACCGTTCGTGGCGGCGTACCGGTCGAACCGTCGCGGCACGGCCTCGTGGGCGACAACGCTCACCGTTCGGCCGTGGGCGGCGGCGTCGGCCTCGAAGGGTGCCAGGCCCCCGACGTGGTCGATGTGCCCGTGGGTGAACACCGCTGTGTGGACCGGTGCGTCGCTCCACTGCCGCACTGCCGCGTGATTGCCGGTGGCGAGGGCCTCGAGGCCGGTGTCGACGAGCAGGAGAGCGTCACCGGTGTCGACGGCCGTGACGTTTCCGAAGCTCGCCAGGAAGAAGACCCCGTCGGCGATGTCCTCACCGCCGAACGTCCGCATGGGGTCGAAGCGCGTGGTGGTCGGCTCACCCGCCCACAGTTCGTCGGCGAGGTCGAGGAGGTCGCTCACGGGCTCCGGTATAGCCGCGCTGCACCCCGTGGGACACGGGCTCGGTGTTGGCGCACGAAACTGAAACGTGTTTCACTTTCTCCCGTGACGACCGCGCTCGCCCGCAACCAGGCCGCCCGCCGCCGCCGGGTCCTCGACGCCGCCGTCTCCCTGGCGGTCTCGGGAGGTTTCGAGGCCGTCCAGATGCGCGATGTCGCCACGGAGGCCGACGTGGCGCTCGGGACCGTCTACCGCTACTTCTCGAGCAAGGAGCGCCTGTTGCTCGAGGTCAACATCGAACAGATCGACGGTCTGGTCACCCGGCTCGATCGGCGCCCACCGCGGGGCGACACACCCGCCGAGCGCGTGAAGGACGTCCTGCGGCGGGCCAACCAGGCGCTGCTGAAGCAACGGGAGGTCACTTCGGCCATGGTGAGGGCTCTGGCGTCGTCGCCGCCGAGCGAGGTCGACGCCGTTCGCAAGATCACCGTGACGATGACCGGCATCATCACGTCCGCCATCGGGGAGGAGTGCCCGACCGACGACGACCTCGCGAGGGCGCGCATCATCATGCAGGTGTGGCTCTCGTCGCTCGTGGGGTGGGTCGGTGGTGTCGACCCGGGGGAGAGGGTCCACGAGGACCTCGACCGCGCGGTCGACGACCTCCTCGACGGGGCGACCGTCGCGCGCTAGACCGGGCCGCCGGCGAGTCCAGGAGGACCACTGTGGCGGAGTACAACCTGGCCGACCTCTTCGAGCTGTCGGTCGATGCCTTCCCCGACCGTCGGGCGCTGATTTTCGAGGAAGAGCGGTTCACTTATCGCGGCCTCGACGAACGAATGAACCGTATGGCGCACCACCTCGAGTCGGTGGGTATCGGGCCCGGTGACCACGTCGGGATCTACTCGCTGAACAACAACCAGTGGATCGAGACGATGTACGCGTGCTACAAGATCCGTGCCGTACCGGTGAACATCAACTTCCGCTACGTCGAGGCGGAACTGCTCTACCTCTTCGACAACGCGGATCTCGCGGCACTCGTCTACCAGCGTCAGTACGCCGACCGGATCGCCGTCGTTGCCGGCGACGTCCCGACCCTCCGGCACTTCGTCCGTATCGAGGACGGCACAGACGTCGACGACTCGAAGCTTGGCCCCGTCGAGTACGAGGAGGCCCTGGCCGCGCAGTCACCCGAACGGGGATTCGCGGAGCGTTCGCCCGACGACATCTACCTGCTCTACACCGGCGGCACCACGGGAATGCCCAAGGGCGTGATGTGGCGCCAGGAGGACGTCTTCTTCGCCCTCGGCGGGGGCCACGACCCCTTCACCCGCGAGCCCGTGCGGTCGCCCGAGGAGCTCTCACAGAAGGCCGCGGCCGCCGGTGAGGACGCCGCCGTCCTGATGTTCCCCGTGCCGCCGCTGATGCACGGTGCCGGGCAGTTCGGCTGCTTCAACGCCTTCCACAACGGCTACGCGGTGCTGCTCATCGCGGGGTTCGACGCCGAGGCCGTGTGGCGGCTCGTCGCCAAGGAGCGTGCCAACACCCTCAGCATCACCGGCGACGCCATGGCGCGTCCTCTCGCCGAGACCCTCGAGACGCTCCACGACGAGCTCGACCTCTCGAGCCTTCTCACTCTCAACAGCACCGCGGCCGTCTTCTCGCCGTCGATCAAGGAGCAGCTCCTGGAGCTGCTCCCGAACGCCATGATCCTCGACGCCGTCGGCTCCACCGAGGGTGGGATGAACGGCATGCGGATCGCGGAGAAGGGTTCGAAGTCCGAGGGTGGTGTCACGACGGTCGACCCGGGGCCGGGCTCGACCGTGCTCGACGAGGACATGAAGCCCGTTGTCCCCGGTTCCGGCACGGTCGGGATGCTCGCCAGGTCCGGGAACGTCCCAATCGGCTACTACAAGGATCCCGAGAAGACCGCCGCCACGTTCCCGGTCGTCGACGGTGTCCGCTACTCGATCCCCGGTGACTACGCCACGATCGACGACGACGGACGCATCACACTCCTGGGCCGCGGGTCCGTGTCGATCAACACGGGCGGCGAGAAGGTCTACCCCGAGGAGGTCGAGGCGGCGCTCAAGTCGCATCCGGACGTCTTCGACGTGCTGGTTGTCGGTGTTCCCGACGAACGATGGGGTGAGCGCGTCGCGGCCGTCGTCCAGGCCCGCGGCGACACCCACCCGTCCGTGGGGGAGCTCGGGGAGCATTGCCGGCAGCACATCGCCGGCTACAAGGTGCCCCGCGAGGTGTTCTACGTGGACGAGGTGGCCCGGCTTCCCAACGGCAAGCCCGACTACACGTGGGCCAAGGAGACGGCCCACCGTCTCGTCGGTGTCGACGCCTGAGAAATCAGGCGTCGGCGGCGATCGAGGCGCCGAGCGCCACGAGTTGCTCGCTGCCCGATCCGAGTGAGAGCTCGATCCAGCGGGACCAGGTGAAGTAGCGGTGCAGCGGGTAGTCGACGTCGACGCCGATCCCGCCGTGCAGATGCGAGGCCGCGTGCAGGACCCGCGATGCGCCGTCGGCGGCCCAGAAGCCGGCGATGCGGATCTCGTCGTCGGCCGGGACTCCCTCGGCGAGTCGCCACGCCGCCTGCCAAGCCGTGAGGTTCACGGCGAGGGTGTCGATGTAGGCATCGCCCGCCCGTTGCGACACGGCCTGGAACGACGCGATCGGGTGGTCGAACTGCTCACGGCTCGATGTGTACTCCGCTGTCATCTTCAACGCGGCGTCGCACACCCCTGCCTGGGTGACGCACAGCCCGGCCGCCGTGTGCCGGAGCAGCCACGGCAGCACAGCTGCGCGGACGTCGGAATCACCCAGTGGCTCGCCCTCGACGCCGTCGAACGTGATCGTCGACACAGGGTGGTCGTTGGTGGCCGTCTCGTGATTCATCGAGACTCCGTCGGCGTCGGCTGCAACGAGGAAGACAGCGGCGCTGTCCCGTGTGGACGCCGGAACCAGGATGGTGTCCGAGACGCCCGCCCACGGCACCGCGTGCTTCGAACCCGTGAGGGCCCACCCGCTGTCCGTCTCGCGGGCGGTGGTGGTCGGGCGGGCCGGGTCCGGGTTGGCCTGCTCGCTGAGAGCGGGCGTGAGCAGGGCGGTACCTGCCACCGCGCCCGGGACGACGGCGCTGCGCTGCGTATCGGTTCCGAAGCGGTCGACGGCGAGCGCCGACGTCACGCTCGACAGGTACGGAACGGGCGCCACGTGGCGCCCGATCTCCTCGAGCACGATGGCGACCTCCAGGAAACCGAGCCCCCCGCCGCCGTTCTCCTCGGAGCAGGCGATCCCCACGAGGCCGGCCGTCGCCAGTTCGTCCCAGGTGGAGCGGTCGAGGCCGTCACCGGCCTCCACCTCCTTCAGGTGGTCGTGGGTGACCCGGTCGGACAGGATCCTGCGCGCCAGGCCCCGGAGATCTTCCTGGTCTTCGGTGAGTGAGAAGTCCATGGTGTCCTTCTGCGGATGGGCAGGCTCGCCGGGGTCACCGGATCGACCGGGGCATACCCAGGCCGAAGATGGCGATCAGGTCACGCTGCACCTCGTTGGTGCCACCCCCGAACGTGAGGATCAACGTTCCCTGGTAGGCGGTCTCGAGGCGCCGCAGGAGCGACGACCCGGGTCCGTCGTCCTTCAGCGCGGACTCTGGCCCGGCCACCTCCATGAGGAGCCGGTAGGCCTCGGTGAAGAACTCGGTGGCAAACACCTTCGTGGCGGAGGCGTCGGCGACGTTGAGGCGTCCCTCGGTGGCTGCCCAGGCGACCTTCCAGTTGAGCAGCTTCAGGAACTCGATCTTGGCGCGGACTTGCGCGAGGTTCCGCTGCACCCACTCCTGGTCGATCACGCGCCGCCCGTCGGGCAGCAGCGTGTTGCCGGCCCACCCGGTGGTTTCCTCCAGTCGCTTCGCAACCCACCCCGTCGGGCCGAGGGCGACGCGCTCGTGATTCAGCTGGTTGACGATGAGATCCCAGCCGCGGTTCTCCTCGCCGACGAGGTTCGACACCGGCACCCGGACGTCGTCGTAGTACGTCGCGTTGGTACGCGCGGACCCCATGATGTCGATCGGTGTGAGCTTGAAGCCCTCGGTGTCTGTCGGCACGATGATGATCGAGATACCCCGGTGCTTCTCGGCGTCCGGGTCGGTCCTGCACGCCAACCACACGTAGTCGGCGTGCTCGGCGATGCTCGTGAAGATCTTCTGGCCGTTGATGAGCCACTCGTCACCGTCGCGCTCCGCCCGGGTCGTGAGAGAGGCAAGGTCGGTGCCTGCTCCCGGCTCCGTGTAGCCGATGGCGAACTGGATGTCGCCGCGGAGGATCTTCGGGAGGAAGAAGTCCTTCTGCTCCTGGGTGCCGAACTGCATGATGGTGGGTGCGACGGAGTTGATCGACAGCATGGGCACCGGGGCACCGGCACGCTGCGCCTCGTCGTAGAAGATGAACTGCTCGAGGGGCGAGCGGCCCTGCCCGCCGAACTCCTTCGGCCAGCCCACGCCGAGCCAGCCGTCGGCGCCCATCTTCCGGCACGCCTCCAGCGCGTTCGGCCCACCGAGTTCGCCGCCGGTCATCTCGGCGCGGATCTCGTCGGTCATCAGGTCGTCGAAGTACGCGCGGAGCTCGTCGCGCAGCGCCTGTTGATCGTCGGTCAGGCCGATGTGCATCGCGGCTCCGTCGCCGGCTCGTCGGGCAGACCGCCCGCCGATGAGAACGCGTTCTCTTTTTGCATTCTGGCTCGCGTGCCGCGCCGGTGTCGATCCGGTGCGCTCCCGGTGTGGGGCTTGCCCCTTCTAGCCTGCTCGCTGTGCGCCGCGAGCTCACCTCTGCCGTCGACGACCTCGTCGCCCGTGACCCTGTCATGGCGGATCTCGTCGACCGCCACGGACCCTGCCGGCTGCCGGGGTCCCTCCCGGCGGGCGGTCGCTTCGAGGCCCTCACGCGCTCGATCTGTGGTCAGCAGGTCGCCGGGGCGGCGGCCCGTGCCATTCACGGCCGGTTCCTCGCTCTCTACGACGGCTCGCCGACACCCGAAGCGGTTCTCGCCACGCACCCTGACGAGCTCCGCGCTGTCGGACTGTCGGGGTCCAAGGCCGCGTCGATCGTCGACCTCGCCCTCCACGTGGAGAACGGCGACGTACGGCTGGCGACCATCGGGCGCCACGACGACGCCGCGGTGGTCGAGCAGTTGACCGTCGTGCGCGGCATCGGGTCATGGACCGCCCACATGTTCCTCATGTTCCAGCTGGGACGTCTCGACGTGTGGCCCAGCGGTGACTTCGGCGTCCGCAAGGGGTACGGACGGGCGTGGAGGCGCGACGGCGAGGCTCCGACCGCCCGCGACCTGGAGCCGCTCGGTGATCCGTACCGGCCCTACCGGTCCGTGGTTGCCTGGTACTGCTGGCGGGCAGCCGGCGACGAGACGGCGTCGCCGTGAGCCCGCGGCGCTCGCCGATCGCGGCGACGACGTTCCTCCTGATCCTCGCGGTCGCCGCCGTGGTCGGGACCGGGCTCGGTTTGCTCGTGCAGCGCCTCGACGACGACAGCGATGGCGGTTCCGGACCCACGACGACCGTGGCGCTCGATCCCGATCTGCCCGACTCGCCCGAGGCACTGTGGATGTTCGGGTCGCAGACGCTTCGCACCAACTCGGCTCTCAGTGCGCCTGCCATCGTTCCTGTCGAGATGTTCGGCGTCGTCGACGGAGCGACGGGCTCGGTCCACTCGTGGTCCGTCTCCACAGCCGAGTTCCGGGTTCTCGACACCGGGGAGAACGCCGTGACCACCGTGGCCGACGTGGATCTCACCGGCGATGTGGACCCGGAGACGGCGCCGATCCTGGCCTCCGTTCCGGGAGCGGCATGGATCGTGACCGGGCCCGACACGCTGGCGCGCGTCGACGCCACCTCAGGGGGCGTGACAGCCGAGACAACGCTGCCCGCCTCGTTCACCGGCCTGGCCGACGGCGCACAGGTGCTGGCGACACGCGTGGTCGCGTTCGCCGACACGGTGACGGCGGTCTTCGACGTGTCCACGTCGGACGGGGCCGTCGCCGTGGGTCTCGCGTCGATCGACGCGACGAGTGGCGAGATCCGGACCGTCGCCGCACTCACCGAGCGGGCGACGACCGGTGTGGACCTCGTCGCTGCCGGCGAGGATGCCGTATGGCTCGTCGTCGACGGATCGCTCGTGCGGGTGACAGCGACGGATCTCGTCGAGACAGGCCGGTTGACGCTCGCAGACAGCGAGCTCGGAGCCCGGTTCGACGCCCTCCTCGCGGTCGGCGACGATGCATGGCTCGTCAACCGCGACGGGCCGACGTTGTCGCGCATCGGCCCGTCACTCGACTCGGGTGGGTCGGTGCGCCTCGCAGAGGCGGGGGACGATGTTGCCGACGCCCCGACCACCGCCGTGACCGGTGACAACCGTGTCTACGCACTCCTGCAGCGCACCGACGGCAGCAGCATCGTCGCGAGTGTCGACATCGACACCCTTTCCGTGGAGCGTCGCATCGGCTTACCGGCGGGAGACCTGATCGCGGCACTGGCCTACAGCGCCGCGCCCGAACCCGAACAGCAAGAAGTGCTTCAATGAGGTGTCGTATCCGGACCTCATTGACGCACCATGGGTCCGCTGCTCCACGCCGGGGGGTCGTTACGCTGCGCGCATGAACCCCGCGGCGACACAGCCCCGGAAGTCCCTCCTTCCGGTCGTCACGGCGTTCGCGGCTCTCGGCGGATTCCTGTTCGGCTACGACACCGGCGTCATCTCGGGCGCCATCGGCTTCATCGCCGACGAGTTCGACCTCAACAGCTTCGAGCAGGGGGTCGTCACGTCGTCGGTTCTCGCCGGAGCGTTCTTCGGTGCCGGACTCTCGGGCGTCACGGCCGACACGTACGGACGGCGCCGTCTCCTGATCTTCGCCGGCGCCATCTACGTCGTGGGCGCGACCGCTGCCGCGCTGAGCCCGGGCGTCGAGTTCCTGGTCGCCAGTCGTTTCGTCCTGGGTCTCGGAATCGGGATCACCTCCACGGTGGCACCGCTCTACATCGCCGAGATGGCGCCGGCATCGCGGCGCGGCGGCCTCGTCGCCACCTACCAGCTCGCTATCACGATCGGGATTCTCGTCGCCGACCTCGTCGACGAGGCCCTCTCGCACCCCGGTGGGTGGCGCTGGGCGTTCGGCCTGGCGGCGATCCCGGGGGCGGTGCAGTTCATCGGGATGTCGAGAATGCCCGCGTCGCCGCGCTGGCTGATCGGCCAGCACCGGGAGGCAGACGCCACGGCGGTGATGAAGAAGGTCGGAGCGTCCGATGACGAGGCCCACACCGAGATCGCCGCCATGCAGGGGGCCGTCGCGGAGGAGCGTGCGGGCTCCTGGGCAGATCTGCTGTCTCCCGGCGTCAAGGCCGCTCTCGGCGTCGGCGTGATGCTGGCGCTCATCCAGCAGATCACCGGCATCAACACCGTCATCTACTACGCCCCCGACATTTTCGAGGACGCCCGGTTCGGTTCGGCGCAGAACGCCATCTGGGCGACCGTGGTCGTGTCAACGGTCAACGTGCTCGCGACCCTCATCGCCATCCGCTACCTCGACCGCTGGGGACGGATCCCGCTGCTCACAGCCGGCCTGTCGGGGATGATCGCCAGCCTGTTCGCCCTCGGCGGCACGTTCGTGTTCCTCGACAAGGGCGAAGACAGTGGTGCGCTCGGCATCCTCGCCGTGTTCTTCGTGTGCACCTACATCGCCAGTTTCGCCTTCTCGCTGGGGCCGATCGTGTGGGTGATCGTGTCGGAGATCTTTCCCACCAAGGTACGTGGCCGGGCCATCTCGGTGGCGACGATGGTGAACTGGGGTGCGAACTTCGTCGTCGGGCTCACGTTCCTCACCCTCGTCGACGAGGTCCACACGTGGGGAACCTTCTGGCTCTTCGGCCTCCTCAGTGTCGGTTCGCTGTGGTACATCCGCGCCAGAGTGCCCGAGACCAAGGGGAGGACGCTCGAGGAGATCGAGGCGAGCTGGACGAGCCCCTCGAGCTAGTCGAGTTGTTCGAGTCCGAAGACGCGCACGGCGTTCTCGCGGAGGAACTTCGGCCACACGTGGTCGCGGAACGGGACCTCGGGGAGCTCTGAGAAGATCCGGTCGAGTGACAGGCCCGCGGGGTAGTAGCCGGCGTACATGATCTGGTCGGCGCCCCGCGTGTTGGCGAAGTACACGATGTCGTCGGGGTAGTGCTTCGGGGCGAACGCCGACGTGGAGTAGTGAAGGTTGGGCCACTTGAGCATGAGCTTCACAGCGAGGTCCGTCCACGGCTCGGCGCCGTGGCGCATCACGATCTTCAACTCGGGGAAGAACCAGCACACCTGGTCGAGACGCGCGGCATCCTGTGGTGAGAATGGGATCCGCGGGCCCGGTACCCCCACGGTGAGGAAGATGGGGATGTCGAGCTCCACGCACTTGGCGTAGACGGGGTAGAAGCGCTTGTCGTCGATCGGAACCGGGGGCGTGAGCCCGGCGGGGAACGACTGTGCCGACGTAGCCCCTTTCTCGTGCACGGCCCTCTCGAGGTGACGCACGCTCTCCATGCCGTTGGTCGGGCTGACATACACGCTGCCGAGGAACCGGTCGCTGTGCTCGCGAAGCGCCCGCTGCGCGTCCTCGTTTTCCGCGACGTTGATCATGGCGCGCTCGATGCCGAAGCGGTCCATCTCCGCCAGAAGGAACTCGACGGGGTCCTCGACGTCGTCGTATTTCGGAACGTCCTTGAACATGTACTCGGCGGGGAACTCGAATTCCTCGCGGCTCTCGGCATCCTTGAAGTTGGCCTTGAGGAAGTCGTACTTGCGTTTCATCTCCTCGCGCGGGGACGGCATCCCCATCATGAGATCGATGATCCCGAGGTCGCTGGGCATGGACATTGATTCGTCCCGCGTTAGTTGGAGAGGCCGAAGACACGCGTGGCGTTGCCGCGCAGGAACGGCTCCCAGACGTGGTCACGGAATGGCACATCGGGGAGCTCTGAGAAGATCCGGTCGAGGCTGAGGCCCATGGGGAAGTACCCGGCGTACATGACCTTGTCTACTCCACGGGTGTTGGCGTAGTGGACGACGTCGGACGGGTAGAACTTCGGGGCGAACGCAGAGGTCGAGTAGTAGAGGTTCGGCCACTTGAGCATGAGCTTCACCGCGAGCTCGGTCCAGGGCTCGGCGCCGTGGCGCATGACGAACTTCAGCTCCGGGAAGAACCAGCACACCTCGTCGATGAGCCCGGTCTCCTGTGGGGCGAACGGCACGCGGGGCCCGGGGACGCCGGTGCACACGCAGATCGGGATGTCGAGCTCCACACACTTGGCGTACAACGGATAGAACTTTCGGTCGTTGATCGGAACCTGCGGTGTCAGGCCGGCAGGAAACGCCGTGGCGGCCTTGACGCCCAGCTCCTCGACGGCCCGCTCGAGCTCGCGCACTCCCTCCATCCCGCGGTTGGGATCGACCTCGAAGCTCCCGAAGAACCGGTCGCCGTGGTCGCGCAGCGCCCGGGCCCCGTTCTCGTTGCGGAAGTTCACCCCGATCATGGCCCGCTCGATGCCGTGGTGGTCCATCTGCTGGAGGAGGAAAGCCACCGGGTCGTCGTGCTGTTCCACCTTGGGGACGTCGTGGAACATGTACTCGGCGGGGAACTCGAAGTCCTCCCGGCTCTCGCGGTCGAGGAGCTGGGTCCGCAGGAAGTCGTACCAGCGCGCCGGGTCACCCGCCGGCAGACCCATCATGAGGTCGATCACTCCGATGTCGTCGGGCATTCCCACGCGTACGCTCCTCGGTGCGTCCCGATCGACCCGCTTCGCCGGGCCGTGTGGATTCCTCCGGCCGGTCGACGGTACCCGAGCTGACGGGCCGTCAGGTACACCGGGGTGTGACCACGCATTGTGAGATTTCTCTCCAGTCGACCACAAAGGGTGTCGATAGGGGAGGCAGACCGAACAGGAGTGGCCCGGCGGCACGGGGCGCTTCAAACGCGTGGAGGTCACATGGCCGGCGAGCACCCACAGGACCCCCGGAAACGACGGGGGCTGCTCGTCGCCTGTGCGTCCGGCGTCGCCCTCCTGGCGGCGGCGTGCATCCCGCAACCCCCTCCGCCGCCCCCTCCGCCGCCATCGGTCTGCGCCTCGGGCGGGCCCGAGAGCGAGGTGCTGACACACGCCGGCGGCGAGGGGCAGGAGGCGGCCACCGTTCCGGTCGTCGCCGTCACCGAGGACGGCGCCGGGGACCTCGAGGTCGTGACCTACGGAGCCGACGACCTCGGTGAGGCCGTCGAGTTCGCCGTGGCGCTCGAGGCGGATCCCACGACCGACGTCGTCGCCGTCGAGGCCGACACACCGGTGGCCGTGGAGGCGACGGCGACCGATCCGAAACGCTCGCAACAGTGGGCGCTGAACAATGTCAGCTTCGAGTCGGCCTGGGACACCGCCAACGGCTCCGGCACAGTCATCGCGGTGGTCGACACGGGGGTGCGTGCCACACACGAGGACCTCGGCTCCAAGACCGAGGCCGGTGCCGACTTCGTCTCCCCGGGAGGCGGGACCGGATGCTTCGACCCGCACGGTCACGGTACGCACGTTGCCGGGATCGCGTCGGCATCCACCAACAACGGGAAGGGCGTCGCCGGTGGGTCGCCCGGGTCCCACATCATGCCGGTCCGCGTCCTCGACGAGGACGGTTCGGGCTGGACGTCGGACGTGACGGCCGGGATCATCTGGGCTGCTGACCACGGAGCGGACGTGATCAACCTCTCGCTCGGCGGCGGCGGCTATTCGTCCTCGATGCGCACGGCGGTGCAGAACGCCGTGGCGGACGGCGTCCTCGTGGTGGCGGCGTCCGGTAACAACAACTCGAGTACGCCGTCGTACCCCGGCGGGTACCCCGAGGCCCTCACGGTGGCATCGACCACGTCGAGCAACATCCGCTCCGGCTTCTCGAACTACGGCCCCCATGTCGACGTGGCGGCTCCGGGCAGCGGGATCCTGTCGACGGGAGGGTGGGCCAACAACGCCTACGTCACGATGAGTGGGACGTCGATGGCGACCCCCTACGCGTCGGCTGCCGCGGCGGTCGTGAAGTCGGCCTGCCCGGCAGCGTCGGCGAACGACGTGACGGCGGCGCTCACCTCGACCGCCACCGACCTCGGCTCACCCGGCTTCGACAACTACTTCGGGCACGGCCTGATCAACCCGGCGGGAGCGGTCACCGCCTGCTGAGCGCGGAACTCGCTTCAGCGATCCTGGATTCGGACGGGTTGGATGAAGGTCTCCTCCTCGTCGGTGAGCAGGAACACGGTGGCGGCGAAATCCAGCATGTGCTGCTCGTCGGGACCCACCTCCGCCTGATAGTCGGGATCGGCCACCATCGCCCAGAAGTCGTCGACGGAGCGGAACCACTGCACGGCCAGACCGTCGAAGGACTGTCCGTCGAAGCCGGCGTCACCGATGCCGGTTCCGTCGCGCTCGTAGTCGTCGTCGAGACGGTGATTCTGCTCGTACCGCAGGACGTAGCGGTTGGCGGCCTCCGAGTCGCGGATCAGTGGACCGTGGTGTTCGCGCCAGTGTCGGTGGAACTCCTCTCGGCTCAGCGCCGGATTCCGCTTCACGAGTGCGATCAGCTTGATCATCAGAGCTGGTGCTCCTTGCTCGGGTGACACGACGGCTGTCACTGTGTCATGTCCCGCACCGTCCGCGCGCCGTCGACGGGTGGTTCGGAGATCTGTGCAACCGTGTCGAATCCGTCGGGAGGGCAGCCGTGCTGTTGGAGGACAAGGTGGCAATCGTGACGGGCGTGGGCCCGGGTCTCGGTCAGGCCACCGCTGTGGCGTTCGCTCGCGAGGGTGCCGCGGTGGCGCTCGCTGCACGAAGCGACGAGCGTCTCGTCGACGTCGCGACCGAGATCGAAGGTTTCGGCGGTCGCTCGCTCCCGGTGCCGACCGACGTCACTGATCCCGACGCGTGCCGACGGCTCGTGGAATCGACGGTCGCCGAGTTCGGCGCTCTCGACTGCGTCGTCAACTCGGCCTTCATGCCCGATCTCTACGGCCCGTTCGAACAGGTCGACCTGAAGATCTGGCGCGACATCATGGAGGTGACCCTGTTCGGCGCGTTGCACGTCACTCAGGCGGCGATCCCGAGTCTGAAGAAGCGGGACGGGGCGTCGATCGTGAACGTCGGTTCGATGAGCGCCCGCAAGATCCGGGGGGACGAGGGTGGATACGCCACGTCGAAGGGTGCGTTGCACACCGCCACCCAGGTCCTGGCTCGGGAACTCGCCCCCGAGGGGATTCGCGTGAACACGGTGGTGCCCGGTTGGATATGGGGACCGGGGGTCCAGTTCTACGTGAGCTGGCAGGCGGAGAACCGCGATGTCCCCGAATCGGAGATCATCGCCGAGATCGAGGCGGGGATCCCCCTCGGGTTCATCTCGCCTCAGGACGATGTCGCGCAGGCCATCGTGTTCTTCGCCTCCGACATGTCGCGGGTGATCACCGGTCAGGCCCTCGACGTGAACGGCGGGGAGTACTTCGGGTGATCGACAACGGCGAATGGAGCGACCGCGTCGTCGTGGTGACCGGCGCAGCCTCCGGACTGGGTCGCGCCTGCGCCGTCGAGTTCGCGCGCCACGGCTCAGCAGTCGTCGTCGTGGCGGATCTCGACCGTGACGGCGCGGCCGAAACGGTGGAGATGATCGAGGGGGAAGGGGCGACAGGCCACGCCATTGCCACGGACGTGACCGACGATGCCGCGGTGGAGGCCATGGTGGGGGAGTGCACCCGCCGGTTCGGGAGGCTCGATGCCGCCGTGAACAATGCCGGAACCACGGGGCCGGGCGGCAACGTGGGCGACTATCCCCTCGACGAGTGGCGCCGGGTGCTCGATCTCAACCTCACGGGTGTCTTCAGTTGCCTGCGTCACGAGATCCCCCCGATGGTCGACGCCGGTGCCGGCGCCATCGTCAACATGGCATCGGGTGCGGGCATTCTCGGGTTTCCGGGACTCCCGGCCTACGTGGCGAGCAAGCACGGTGTCGTCGGTCTCACCAAGGCGGCAGCGCTCGAGTACGTGGGTGCGGGCGTGCGCGTCAACGCCGTGTGTCCGGGAAGTGTGCCGACACCGATGCTCGAATCGTACCTGGCGGGTGACGAGACGATGGAGAAGATGCTCACGATGGCGGTCCCCATGGGCCGACTCGGTACGCCCGAGGAGATTGCCGCCGCCACGGTGTGGCTCTGCTCCGATGCTGCCTCCTACGTCGTCGGCCACGCCCTTCCGGTCGACGGCGGCACGAACGTCTGGTGAGTCACGCCCTACCATCAGAGAGGCGCTGAAGGCCCCGAGGAGGAGCGATCGATGTTCCAGTTGTCCGACGAACAGCTGATGGTGCGTGACGCCGTCCGCAAGTTCGTGGAGACCGAGATCCGGCCACGCCGCGAGGAGCTGGAGTTCGGCGACTGCGCTCCCTACGACGTGCTGCGGGAGTTCTTTCGGACCTTCGGCATGGACGCCCTCGCGCGTGACCAGTTCAAGAAGCGCATCGAGGTGCAGCGCGAGCGCGAAGAGGCCGAGGCGCGCGGCGACGAGGTCCCCGAGAAGCCGGGGCGCTCGTCGGACAAGGACCCGGCCCTGTCGCTGATCCCCGTTGTCGAGCTGTCGAGATGCTCGCCCGGGCTCGTCACGGCCCTCGGTGTGAGCACCGGGCTCGCTGCCGGCACGATCATGTCGAAGGGGACCATCGAGCAGAAGGAGCGGTGGGGGCTCGACCTCCTCACACTCGACAAGATCGGAGCCTGGGCCATCACCGAACCGGGGTCCGGCTCCGACGCCTTCGGGGGCATGAAGTCGACGGCCGTTCGAGATGGCGACGAGTACATCCTCAACGGCTCCAAGACCTTCATCACCAACGGCCCCTTCGCCGACACCACCGTCTTCATCTGCAAGCTCGACGAGGGCAACGCACCCGAGGACCGCAAGATCCTCAACTTCGTCCTCGACCGCGGCATGCCGGGGTTCGAGCAGACCAAACCGCTGCGCAAGATGGGCCTGCACTCCTCGCCGACGGGTGAGTTGTTCCTCACCGACGTGCGTGTGGGTGCCGACCGGCTGCTCGGCGGAACCGAGGGTTCGAAGGGCTCCGGGCGCGAGGGTGCCAAGGAGAACTTCATCATCGAACGCAGCGGGGTCGCGTGTATGGCGCTCGGGCTGATCGAACGGTGCCTCGAGCTGTCCGTCGACTACGCCCGGGACCGCGTGCAGTTCGGGAAGCGAATCGGCGACTACCAGTTGATCCAGCTCAAGCTGGCGAAGATGGAGGTCGCGCGCCTCAACGTCACGAACCTCGTGTACCGCACCATCGAGATGCGCGCGGCCGGTGAGGACATGACCCTCGCGGAGGCGTCGGCGATGAAGCTCTATGCCGCGCAGTCGGCCACCGAGGTGGCGCTGGAGGCCGTGCAGCTCTTCGGTGGCAACGGCTACATGGCCGAGTACGAGGTCGAGCAACTGGCCCGCGACTCCAAGGTGCTCCAGATCTACGCCGGTACCGACGAGATGCAGATCCGCCACATCGCCATCGACCTGCTGTCACGGGAGGAGACCGCATGAACCCGACCGTCGACGAGGTCCGCAGCGAGCTACGCGCCTGGATCGACGACAACTGGGATCCCGACCTCACGGTCGAGCAGTGGTGGGCGCGGCTCGCCGACAGCGGCTGGGCGGTCCCGACGTGGCCCGAGGAGTGGTTGGGGAAGGGGCTCCCGCAGAACATGGCGGCCGTCGTGCGTGACGAGCTCGCCGACGAAGGGGCGATCGGCGCGCCCGCCGGGCTCGGGTTCCTCCTCGCCGGCCCGACGATCCTCGTGCACGGCACCGACGAGCAACGGGAGCGCTATCTGCGCCCGATCGTCGCCGGCACGGAGGGGTGGTGCCAGCTCTTCAGCGAGCCCGGTGCCGGCTCCGACCTGGCGAGCCTCCAGTGCCGGGCCGAGCGCGACGGCGACGAGTGGGTCGTCACGGGCCAGAAGGTGTGGACGTCGTTCGGGCACCAGGCCGACCTCGGAATGCTCATCGCCCGCACAGACCCCGACCTCCCCAAGCACCAGGGGATCTCGTACTTCGCCCTCCCGATGGATCAGCCCGGCGTCGACGTCCGGCCGCTGCGAGAGATGACCGGTCATGCCATGTTCAACGAGGTGTTCCTCGACGAGGCCCGCGTGCTCGACAGCGCGCGTATCGGCGGGCTCGGCGAGGGTTGGCGGGTCGCCAACACGACGCTCGCTGCCGAGCGCTCCGGTCTCGGAACGGGAGGCAGCGGCGGCGGTGGTGGTGCCATGGCCGGCCGCAAGGCGGGAATGCTCGACGTCCGCGCAGGAGACCTCGTGTCGCGCCGTCCGAAGGGCACGAATGCAGAAGCAGGGCGTGGCGCCGCTCCGCTCATCGCGCTCGCCCGAGAACTGGGTCGCGCGAACGATCCGGTCCTGCGCCAGGAGCTCGCCCACCTCCACATCCTCAACGAGGTCGGACGGATGTCGTCCGAACGCGCCAAAGGTGCCCGGCGGGCGGGTCGAGAGGTCGCCGGTGCCGGCAACATCGCCAAGCTCACGATGAGCCAGGTGACCCGCCTGACGCGCGAGGTCGGACTGTCCGTGCTCGGGTCCGACGGGATGATCATGGGTCCCGCCACACCGGGTGGCGGCGGGATCCAGGAGGGTGCGCTCTACAGCCCAGCCGTGTCGATCTACGGCGGGAGTGACGAGATCCAGCGGAACATCATCGGGGAGCGGGTGCTCGGCCTGCCCAAGGAGCCCGGCCCCGACAAGAACACTCCGTTTCGCGAGCTCCTGCTGCCCACCTGACGCCCGCGGTGCCCGTCGAGCCACCGCCGAGCCCCTGGGAGTTCCCGGCCGTCGACACTGCCGACGACGCCGGAGTCCTCGCTGCCGGCGCCGATCTCGAGCCCGGCACGCTCCTGGTCGCCTACCGACGTGGCATCTTCCCGATGCGCCTCGGAGAGGGCGGGCCGCTCGGATGGTGGTCGCCCGATCCGCGAGGGGTGCTTCCCCTCGACGGCCTGAAGGTGTCGCGGTCGCTGCGTCGCTCGGTCCGACGCTTCACGACGACCGTCGACACGGCCTTCGAGGACGTCATGCGCGGATGCGCCGACCGGCGCCGAGGCTCCGGTGGTTGGATCGACGACTCCTTCGTCGACGCCTACGTCATGCTCCACCGCATGGGGTGGGCGCACAGTGTCGAGACACGCAACGCGTCCGGAGCTCTGGTCGGCGGCCTGTACGGCGTCGGTATCGGGGGCTTCTTCGCGGGGGAGTCGATGTTCCACCGGGAGTCGGATGCCTCGAAGGTGGCGTTGACGGCGCTCGTGGGGATCCTCCGGACCGGCGGTGCCGAGCTGCTCGATGTGCAGTGGCGCACCGATCACCTCGCCACCCTCGGCGCCGTGGAGATCAGCCGCTCCGAGTACCTGCGCCGCCTGGCCTCTGCTCTGGAGCGTCCCGACGTGTGGGAGAGCGTCGCCTCAACTCCCTGAGGCGGCCGCGCGCGAGCCGTGCGCGTCGATCTCCATCCTCGGGAGGAACCTGTCGAGCCAGTGGGGGATCCACCAGCCGGCACGCCCGTAGACGGTCATGAGTGCCGGCATCACGGCGAGCACGATGAGGGCGTCGAAGAGAACCGCGACGGCCAGACCGAGCCCGAACATCTTGATGGTGACGTTCTCGTTGAGCACGAACGAACCGAACACGGTGAACATGATGAGCGCGGCGCTCACGATCACGCGACTCGCTCCGCCGAGCCCGAAGATCACCGACTCCTTGGGGTCGCTGCTGCGGGTGAACTCCTCGCGCACGCCGCTGAGGAAGAAGACCTGATAATCCATCGACAGCCCGAAGAGGATCGCGAAGAGCATCAGTGGCACGAACGACACGATGGGCACGCTCTGGTCGACACCGATGAGGCTCGACAGGACGTTCTTCTCGAAGACGGCGGTGATGACCCCGTAGGCCGCCACGACCGACACCAGGTTGAGGAGGCTCGCGGAGAGTGCCACCAGCACCGAGCGGAAGACCACGAGCATCAGAAGGAAGCACAGGCCCATCACGGCGCCGATGAAGAGGGGCAGCCTGCTCTGGATGCGGGCGCCGAGGTCGATGTACTCGGCGGTGATGCCACCCACGTACGCCTTCGCGCCGGTGCCCTTCGTGGCGTCGGGGATCGTCGTGTCGCGCAGCGTCGCGACAAGCGTGTTCGTCTCGTTCGAATCCGGCGCCGAGGTCGGGACGGCGACCACGACGGCGGCCTTCGAGGTGTCCTTGTCGGAGTCGCTGTACTGGACCGGGAGGGTCTCCTCGACGCCGTGGGTGCCGGCGACGGCGTTCTTGACGGCCTCGGCCTCCTTCTCGCCGTCCGAGCCGCTGAGCCGGATGGCGACGAGCAGCGGCCCGTTGGCTCCCGCTCCGAAGCCCTTCGTGATCGTGTCGTAGGCCTGGCGCTGGGTGCTGCTCTCGGGCGCCGTGCCGTCGTCGGTCTGACCCAGCCGCATGTCGGTCGTGGGGACGGCGAGTGCCAACAGCACGAAAAGGATGGGAGCGAACAGGAGCCACGGGCGCTTCACGACGAACGACGCGTACCGGCTGGGGTCGTGAGTCTCGTCGGCGGCGGTCGCGGTGACGCGCGGCCGGGGACCGATCCCCGGAATATGCCAGCGGAGGACGCCGCTTCCCGCCAGGCCCATCAGGGCGGGGAGGAGTGTGAGCGCGGCGATCATCATGACGAGGACCACCAGGGCGGCCGAGACGCCGAGGACTCCGACGTACGGGATACCCGAGAGGAAGAGGCCGCAGAGGGCGATGATGACGGTCGTGCCCGCGAACAGCACCGCCTGCCCGGCGGTCGCGACGGCGGTCCCGATGGAGTCGAGCATCCCCGTGCCGTCCTCCAGGTTGCGCTTGTGGCGCATCAGGATGAACAGCGAGTAGTCGATACCGACCCCGAGGCCGATCATCGTCCCCAGCGTCGGAGCAACGGTCCCGATGTCGAAGGCGGCCGACGCGATCGCCAGGGTCCCGATACCCGTGCCCAGCCCGATCAGCGCTGTGGCGACGGGCAGTCCCATGGCGATGACCGACCCGAGCGCGAACAGCAGGATCACGATCGCGAAGGCGAGGCCGATCTCGTCGGCGTTGCCGGCGGCCGGTGGGTTGTCGATGTCGGCGACCTCGCCACCGAACGCGATCGTGAGATCGTCGGAGTCGGCGACAGCCGCCGTGGCGAACTCCAGCTGGTCGAGGGCCTTGGTCGTGAGGTCCTGGATCTGCTGGTCGTACTGGACCTGGGCCAGCCCGATCCTGTCCTTGAAGTCGCCGTCGGGTGCCGCCGTGAGCGTCGGGGTGGCGACGACGTGGTCGAGCTTCCCGACCTCGGCCAGTGCGCTGTCGATCGTCGTCTTGTTGTCGCCGGATGTGACGGTCCCGGACTCCGCCTCGATCACGATCTGGGCGGAGGCGTTGTTCTGCGCGGGGAAGTCGGCTTCGAGCAGATCGATCGCCTTCTGGGAGCCGGCTCCGGGAATCGTGAAGTTGTCGCTGTAGTCGCCCGAGGCGGCCTTGGCGCCGACTCCGATCCCGACGAGCAGGAGGAGCCAGAGGCCGAGCACCACCCAGTGGTGGCGGGCCGCGCCGCGACCGAGCCGTTCGAGGAACCGAGCCATCACACCTCCCTGGGGCCGTTGACGATGCAGCGTAAGCGGTGGCGGCCGCGTGGCCGCGCCAATCCCCGTCGGTGCCGGGACCGCCGACCTCTGGCATCATGGCGCCCACAGCCGCCGCGGTGACGTCGACGGTCGCTCGCGTGAGCAGGAAGGAACGGCGGATGAAGCTCGGACTACAGCTCGGGTACTGGGGTGCGCAGCCGCCCGTGGGAGTCGACGAACAGATCGCCGAGGCCGAGCGGCTCGGCTACGACTCGGTCTGGACCGCGGAGGCATGGGGCTCCGACGCTCTCACACCACTGGCGTGGTGGGGCAGCGCCACGAGCACGGTGAAGCTGGGAACGTCCATCATCCAGCTGTCGGCCCGCACACCGGCCGCCACCGCCATGGCGGCCATCACCATGGACCACCTCTCGGGTGGGCGCTTCATCCTCGGGCTCGGCGCATCCGGCCCCCAGGTCGTGGAGGGCTGGTACGGCGACGACTACTCGAAGCCGCTGGCACGCACTCGCGAGTACGTCCATATCATCCGCCGAATCGTCGCCCGCGACGAGAAGGTCGAGTTCCACGGTGACCACTACGACATGCCGCTCACCGGCGGGACCGGGCTCGGGAAACCTCTGCGCTCGATCGTGCACCCGCTACGCAACGACATCCCCATCTACCTCGCCGCCGAGGGGCCGAAGAACGTGGCGCTCTCCGCGGAGATCGCCGACGGCTGGATGGCCCTGTTCTTCAACCCCAGCGACGACTCCTTCTACCGGGATGCCCTCGACGAGGGGTTCTCCCGGCCGGGTGCGCGCCGGACGGCCGCCGACTTCGAGGTCGCGTGCACCGTGCCGATCATCATTCACGACGACACGGAGGTCGCCGCCGACGCGTACCGGCCCATGCTGGCCCTCTACATCGGGGGGATGGGGGCCAAGGGCCAGAACTTCCACACGGAGGTCTTCGCGCGCATGGGCTACGAGGCCGAGGCGCACAAGATCCAGGAGCTCTACCTCGACGGCCGCAAGGACGAGGCGACGGCCGCCGTGCCCACCCGACTCGTCGAGGACGTGGCGCTCGTCGGGCCGAAGGACAAGATCCGGGCCGAGATGGACCGCTGGCGCGAGTCGGTGGTCACGACGTTCCTCGTGTACGGCGACGTCCCGACACTGCGGAACATCGCCGACGTCGTGCTCGGGTAATTCGGGCCTACTTCCCGCTCTACGTGCTTCGCACGAGGCCGCTGGGCCCCGCCTCGGGCGTCGCAGGGTACCTGCGCCGCTGATCCTCGGCTTCGATCTGCCGCTCTCGGCGGCTGCGCCGCCAGGCCGCTGGGCCCCGCCTCGGGCGTCGCAGGGTACCTGCGCCGCTGATCCTCGGCTTAGTCGCGGACGGTGGGTTCGTCGTCGCCGCGCTCGATCACGATGGCCGTACCGATCTCGACCTCGTCGGTGCCGGCGTCGTCGCCGCCACGGACCGTCGGCTCGTCGTCGCCGCGTTCGATCACGATCGCGTCGCCGATCTCCACCTCGACCTCGGGGTCGTCACCGCGGGCGCCGCCACCACCGGTCGCGCCGACATCCATGCACCCCACGAGCCCGGCGGTCATGATCAGGCCGGCTGCGGGGGCCACGAGCCGACGCCGCAGGATGAGGCGACGCATCGACGCCGCCTCGTCGCGTGTGCAGTCCATGATGTCCATGAGCCGCGTCTCGATCACGTCGGGCTCGTGGCCGAGAGCGTCGGCCAACGCCGCGAGATCCTCCTCGCGCAGCGGCAGCGGGCGGTCCGGAGGCGTGTTGCGGAGTTCGTAGACGGCGTTCAGGTACTCGCGCAACACGGCGGTCATGTCCCGGTCCGGGTCCCCGACGGCGCGGACGGTGCTTCCGAGCCGGAGGAGGGCATTGTCGACGTCGACCTCCACGGCGCGGCGGGGTGGCAGCAGGTCCTCGACGTCGACCCGGTAGACCTCGGCGAGCTTCACGAGATCGGAGTCGGTAATCCGTGAGCGTCCGAGCTCGTACGCCTTGAGCCGGTGGCCGTCGAGACCGGACTCGTTGGCGACGGTCCGTCGCGACAGGCAGACTGCCCGCCTGTAGGCGGCGAGGACCGCACCCACGCGCTCGTCGGGGAGTCCCTCGGTGTAGGTGTAGCCGCGAGCGGGTTCGCCCGCCTCCGGGTCGGCTCTCTCCATGCCTGACAGTTCGGCACTCTCTGCACGCACCTGAAGGGTTTTCGCGCTCTGGGCGTCCGGATCGGCTCACCGACCTGCCGGTACCCTAGGTTCTTCGACGCCCGGTACCGCCGTGAACGCCACCTCCGAGGAGCCACCATGCCCGAGCCCGTGATCGTTGCCGCCACCCGGAGCCCCATCGGGCGTGCGTTCAAGGGATCGCTCGTCGACCTGCGTGCCGACGACCTGGCCGCCACGATCGTCGGCGCCGCGCTCGACCAGGTACCCGAGCTCGACCGCAACGAGGTCGACGACCTGATGCTCGGGTGCGGCCTACCGGGCGGTGAGCAGGGGTTCAACATGGGCCGCATCGTCGCCATTCTCGCTGACATGCCCGACGTTCCCGGCACCACGATCACCCGGTACTGCTCCTCGTCGCTGCAGACCATTCGGATGGCCGCCCACGCCATCACGGCCGGAGAAGGTGACGCCTTCGTGGCCGCAGGTGTCGAGTGCGTCAGCCGCTTCGGTGCCGGCAACTCCGACAGCCTCCCCGACACGCAGAACCCGAAGTTCGCCGACGCCCAGCTCCGCTCTCTCCAGCGCTCCGAGGGCGACCAACCGTCGTGGGAGCCCCTTGAAGGTCTTCCCGACGCCTACATCGCGATGGGACAGACCGCCGAGAACGTCGCGGAGTTCGAGAACGTGTCGCGTGAGGCCATGGACGAGTTTGCCGCCCGCTCACAGCAGCGTGCGGTCGAGGCGCAGAAGAACGGCTTCTTCGAGCGGGAGATCACACCTGTCACGACACCCGACGGAACCCTCGTCAGCGCCGACGACGGTCCGCGGCCCGACACGACGGTCGAGAAGCTGGCCGAACTCAAGCCCGTGTTCCGACCGGACGGAAAGATCACGGCCGGCAACGCCTGCCCGCTCAACGACGGGGCCGCCGCCGTGGTGGTCATGTCCGACACCCGTGCCAGGGACCTCGGGATCACGCCGATCGCCCGTGTCGTGTCGAGCGGCGTGAGCGCCCTCAACCCCGAGATCATGGGGCTCGGCCCCATCGGCGCCAGCCGTCAGGCCCTGGAGCGTGCGGGGATGACCATCGACGACGTCGACCGGGTCGAGATCAACGAGGCCTTCGCCGCCCAGGTCCTCCCGTCGGCCGAGGCTCTCGGCATCGACATCGACACGCTCAACGTCAACGGCGGCGCCATTGCCCTCGGGCACCCCTTCGGCATGACGGGTGCTCGCATCATGTCGACGCTGCTGAACGGCCTCGAAGACTCCGACACCACCGTCGGCCTCGAGACGATGTGCGTGGGCGGCGGACAGGGAATGGCGATGATCGTGGAACGGATGTCCTGACCGCGATTTCTCTGCCTCGCCTCGGGCTAACCGGGTAATTCCTGTTCGAGGGTGAGGACCTCCGCGTGGAGGTCGTCGTGCTCCTCCGCTCGCTCCAGGACCTCCGCCGTCTCGAGGCCCAGAGCGGTCGGCCCCGACGACGCGCGGTCTTCGAGTTCGTCCCAGGTGAGTGGTGCCGACACGGTGGGCCGCTCGCGGCCGCGCAACGAGTAGACGCTCACGGTCGTCTTGTGGCGGGCGTTCTGGCTCCAGTCGACGAAGACCTTCCCGCGTCGCGCGGAGCGGTCCATGTCGACGACCACATCGGAGCGACGCTTCGCCAGGACCTGCCCGACCGCGAGCGCGAACTCCCGCGTCGTGTCGTGGTCGGCGCCGGTCCCGGCCGGGGCGTTCAGCGGAACTGCGATGTGGAGGCCCTTGCTCCCCGATGTCTTCACGAAGCCGACGAGGCCGGCGGCGTCGAGAACGGCCCGGAGATCGAACGCCACCTGCGCGCAGTCGGTGATGTCGGCCGGCGCACCCGGGTCGAGGTCGAACACGACCTGGGTCGGCGTGCTGGGATCGTCGGCGAGCGCCAGCGGAGCGTGGAGCTCGAGGGCGGCGAGGTTGGCGGCCCACACGAGTGCCGCCGGCTCGTCGAACACGCAGGCCGTATAGCTCTTCGCGTCGTCGCTGCGCCCCACGTGGGTCGTCGTGATCCAGTCGGGGCGGTGGCCGGGGCAGCGCTTCTCGAAGAACGACTCACCGTCGACACCGTCGGGGAAGCGCACCATCGTGATCGGGCGACCCGTCAGATGCGGGACCATCACGGGCGCGATCGCCGCGTAATAGGCGATGACGTCGGCCTTCGTGAACCCGGTGGTGGGGTACATCACCTTGTCGAGGTTGCCGACCGTGAGGTGCCGACCTCCGTGATTCACGCGAACCGTTCCCGCCACTACGCTGACGCTAGCAACGCCGAGAAGGGGCAGAGAAGGGAACGGGTGTGGCCACCATCTGGTCGGGGGCGATCAGCTTCGGGCTCGTGACCGTCCCGGTGAAGCTCACGCCGGCGACGCAGTCGAAGGACGTGTCGTTCAACCAGCTCGACCGCGAGTCGGGCTCGCGCGTCCGCTACAAGAAGATGGCGGAGTCCACGGGCGAGGTGGTCGACCAGAGCCGCATCGTGAAGGGCTATGAGCTCACCCCCGGTCAGTACGTGGTCGTCGAGCCCGACGAGCTGAAGGCGATGGCGCCGAAGTCCTCGCGCAGCATCGAGATCGAGCAGTTCGTCGACCTCGAGGAGATCGACCCGCTCCTGTTCGACACGCCCTACTACCTCCAGCCCGATCCCAACACGTTGAAGCCCTACAAGCTCCTCGTCGAGGCGATGGCGGACACCAACAAGGTGGCCATCGGCCGCATCGTCCTGCGTACCAAGGAGAGCCTCGCGGCGATCCGATCACTCGACGGCATGCTGGTGATCGAGACGATGCGCTACGCCGACGAGGTGCTGCCCCGCGAGCTCCCGGGCGACATCGACGCCCTCGAGGTCACGAAGAAGGAACGGGTCATGGCGACGCAGCTCATCGAGTCGCTCACCGAGACGTGGGACCCCGACGCGTTCGACGACACGTACCGCGAGGAGTTGCTGGCCCTGATCGAGAAGAAGGCGGCGGGTGAGGAGATCGTGGCCGCGCCCGTGGCGGATGAGACGGCCGAGATCGTCGACCTGGCCCGGGCGCTCGAGAGGAGCCTCGACGAGGCCGAGCAGAAGGGCAAGCGCTCAGCCTGACACGGTCGACCCGTTCGACGTGCGGCGTGGCACCGCTATCTCTCGATGATCTCGGACCGGAGTTCGGCCTTTTCCTCGCCGGTGGCGATCCGTCCCGTCGTGGCGAGCTCGAGCACCGGCGTACCGAAGCCCCGACCGCCGATCCGACCCTTGCCACGAGGGGATCGTCTTGTGCAGTCCTGTGGCAGCCTTGAACCCGCCCCTTGACCGCGTCCATGCTGCCACCTTTCGTCGATGCCCTCCGAGCCTACGGGCGCCAGGCCGCGAGCGTCTCCAGGGAGATGAGAACGTTTCGCGCCCTGTCGGGCAACGCAGGGGTCTCGGCGCCGAAGTGAGGTTCGCCCGGGCGCCAGGCACGGTCGGGATCGACGAGTGCGCGGGCTGCGGTTGCGGGATCGCCGGGGAGGTCGCGGCCGATGGCCTCTTCGACGAACCGGACCAGCGTGTCGGGTGCGGTGGCGACCACCGAGCTCACGACGAGAACGCTGCGCTCGGGGCGGCGGACGAGTGCCTCCACGATCGCCTCGTTGTAGAAGCTCCAGATGTCGAGCGCTCGTGCCGAGATCTCGGGGGCGAACCCCAGGCGCTCCATCGACTCCTGGACGCCGCGGGGGTGCCGGTACACGAACACACGGGCGGCGTCGGGGAGGACTCGTTCCCACTGTTCCAGCAGGAGCGTTGTCCGCGGCTCCTTCCACCCCCACGCCGCTACTCCTGCGCCCAGGTGGTCGCGTCGACGCTGAGCGTAGCCCCGGAGCACGGATTCGGTGCGCTCGGGCGGCGCGAAGCGCTCAGCGGGTGTCCAACCCCAGTCGGGCCAGCCGCCGGCGTCGTGGGGGGCACTTGCCTCCGCGACGAGGCGTCGCTGGATCTCGAGAATCTCGGTGTCTTCGCCGTAGCCGGTCGGGTTGCCGTCGTCGCCGGGGAGCAGCGCATCGCCGATGGAGACGCCCATGGCCTGGAGGAAGAGCGCGAGGAGCGACGTGTGGGAACGGTGCATCCCCGTGATCAGCAGAGCGGGCGGTGCGGGCTCGTTCACGGCGTGGTGCCACGCGCCGGGGAATCGTGCGGGATCTCGACGTCGAGGAGGCCGGCGACGGGCACCGACGTCCGTTCGCCATTGGGGAGCTCGAGCCGGATCGCGAGCTTGCCGCGTGCCCACCCGAGGAACACGCCGGTGAGCGGGTCGGGGTCCTCGGTGACGACCGAGACGCCTTGGTGACGGCGCCGCTCGAGGCGTTCGTCCCAGCCGTAGCGGACGCGACCGAAGCCGTCGACCCGCCCGACAGCGCCCACCTTGACGCCATGGTCGCGATAGGAGCGGGCCAACGCGTTGGCGCGGGGTGTGCCCGTGAACTCGGCGGTGGCGTCGAGGAGAACACGCGTGAAGGTCGGGCCGTGGTCGGCGACGCCGATCGTGCCGTCGAGGGCCCAGTGCGTCATCTCGTGGAGGAGGACGCCCAGGAGGCGGTACCGGCGGGGGAGCGTGATGCTGGGCTCCGGCTCCGGGCGGTAGAAGGCGCGGCGCGCACCGTTGCCCGGCCGGAGTCGCGGGAGTCGGCCGTCGGTGAGGTCGGGGAACCGGTCTGCCCACCACGTACTTGCCGCGACCCGTTCCATCTCATCGCCGCAGGCCGCGAGCGCACTCAGGTTCGTGTCGGTGACCGCCGACTCGGCTCGATAGACCCGGCTTCGCTGTGAGTCGCGTGGAGTCGGCGGCCGATCGATCGCGGGGGTCGGTGGCGTGGGTGCTGCGTCGAGCCCGAGGCCGGGGTCCAGCCGTAGCTGGAACGCGTGGACGGCGGAGGCGGGAGGCCGGTCCTTCATGGGACGCACGCTAGCGACGACGTGTGACGGCCACCGACAGGGTGGGTACTACGCTCCTGCGCCATGGCCGGCTCGCTGCACCGTCTCGCCGCCGCCGCCGTGCACGGCCTGTGGGGCGCCGCCGCCCGCTACGGGGCCATCGACAGCGGAACCCGTCGGGCCGGCCGCTTTGCCGCCTTCGGGTCGGGCACCCGGATCTGCTTCCCGGCGACCAGCCTGATGGGCGAGCAGTGGATCGAGCTCGGACGCGACACCCTGATCGCCGAAAACGTGACCCTGTCGGCGGGCATGAGCCCGAGCCACGTTCCCGAGAACCAGCCCCTGCTCAGGGTCGGCGACCGCTGCGTGTTCGGGCGGGGAACCGGGATCGTGGCCGACTGGGGGATCGAGATCGGCAACGACGTGTGGACCGGCCACTACGTCTACGTGACCGATCACAACCACGGCTACGAGGACCTCGGCACGCCCCCGGGGCTCCAGATCGGGCGTCACGAGAGGGTCCGCATCCTCGACGGCGCCTGGTTGGGGCACGGCACGGTCGTGCTCCCCGGTGTGACTGTCGGGCGCCACGCCGTCGTCGGTGCCGGCTCGATCGTGACATCCGACCTGCCCGACTTCTGTGTCGCGGCCGGGAACCCCGCCCGTGTCCTTCGCCAGCACGTGACCGGTGAGGGCTGGGTGCGCCCCTTCGCCGCACCGGGTCGCGAACCGGGCCACCCCCGCCGGCCGTCCGTGTCCCGGTCGAACCCGTTGGTGTGATTACATTTCGCCCGTCGCCCGACGGCGGCCCTGCCGCGGCGACCCGCACCGGCAGACGACCCAGCACGGGCAGAGACGTGTGAGACGGGGGACCCGAAGCGGCCATGAGTGACGACGCTGATGGTGGAGTCGACGGCGGAATCGACCGTGGAGCCGACACCGGAACCGCCCATCCGTGGGACCTGAGCGGCGACGCCGCTGAGCCGGTCGAGGCCGAGATGGTCGGCTCCGGCTGGGACGCCGACGAGTACGCCGACGAGTACGTCGACACGGAACCGGAACGCACCGACGGCGGCGCGATTGCCGCGCTCGTGCTCGCCATCGCCTCGTACGTGCTGCTCCCTCTCATCGGGTCCGTGGTGGCCCTCTTCCTGGCCGCGGGGGCTGAGCAGAGGATCAGCGTCTCGGGTGGCGCACTCGGCGGCTCGGGACTGGTCACAGCGGCCAAGGTGCTCGCCTGGGTGAACCTGGCCCTTCTCGCCGTGGCGGCGCTCGCCGTCCTGGTCGTCCTGCTGGTCAGGTCCGCTGACGTCCCACTCGACCTCGACAAGGCCGAGGAGACGATGACCGAGAACCTCCAGGGCAACAACCCGGGAGTCTCGGTCGAACGTGTGACCTGCCCCAACGACGTCGTCGTGGAGAAGGGCGGGCAGTTCACCTGCTCGACAGTGATCGACGGGCAGGACCTCGAGATCACCGTCACACAGACGGACGACCAGGGGAAAGTGGACTTCTCCTTCTCCGACGCCGTCGTCCCTGTCGACGACATCGAGAGCTTCCTCGTCGAGGAGTACCGGAAGCAGGGCACACGTGCCGTTGCGTTCTGCGCCGAGGAGGGCCAACAGGTGCTGGTCACACCGAAGGGCTCCACGATCGAGTGCCTCGTGCAGATCCCGGACGGCGACGGCACGACGGCGGTCGTCACCGTGAAGGAGGACGGCAGCCTCACGATCGACTTCGGGGCCCAGGCCGAGGAGCCCGCCGAGGGCTGACGGTGCTCACCGTCGGCGTCGACGCTCAGGTCGACGCCACGAACTCGGCGACCACGCGTGCCAGCTCCGGCCCCCTGTCCTCCTGGAGGAAGTGCCCGCCGCCCTGGATCGTCGTGTGCGCCTGACCCCGGGCACCCGGGATCTCCGCCTGGAAGACGATGTCTCCGCCCCTGGTGATCGGATCGCCGTCGCTGAAGGCCGTGAGGAAGGGCTTCTCCCAGCGCCGCAGCACTTCCCAGGCCTCCAGGTTGGCGTCGCGGGCCGGATCGTCGGTCGATGCGGGTACCAGCACCGGGAACTGGCGGGCGCCCTCCTTGTACGACTCGTCGGGGAACGGCGCGTCGTAGGCGGCGATCACGTCGGCCGGGAGGTCCGTCGTCGTTCCGGTGTTCACGATGTCGCCGACGCGCAGAGTTTCGACCGCCTGCGAGAAGTCGCGCCAACTCCGGAACGCCCTGCCCGGATCGATGTCTCCGGTGGGCAGGAACGTGTTGGCCGCCACGACCCGGGCGAACAGGTCAGGTCTCTCGGCGACCAGGCGGAGCCCGATCAGGCCACCCCAGTCCTGGCAGACCAACGTGACGTCGGTGAGGCCGAGTCGGGCGAGGGCGGAGCCCGTCCAGTCGACATGACGCTGGTAGGTGTAGTCGGACCGTCGCGTCGGCTTGTCGGACCGACCGAAACCGACGAGGTCGACGGCCACCGCGCGAAGCCCGGCCTCCACGAGGACCGGGATCATGTGCCGGTACAGGTACGACCACGTCGGCTCGCCGTGCAGGAGGAGAACGGCGGGGGCGCCGGCGTCACCCTCGTCGAGGTGGTGAACCCGAATCGTCGCGCCGTCACCGCTGTCGACCTCCACGTAGTGCGGTTCGAACCGGTAGTCAGGCAGGTTCTGGAACCGCTCGTCGGGTGTCCGCAGGAGTTCCACGTGTTCCTTTCCTGGCGGGCGCGTGCCGGCGCTGTCGATCCGGCGTCGCGTCCGCCTCAGCTGTCGGGCCAGACCCAGTCCCGGATGCGCTCCCGCTCGGAGCCGGCAGGCCGCGACGGCGCCGCGGCCGGGGCAGGGCCCGCCGGCGACGGTGCGGGAGCCGGGGGCGGGGAGCCCACCCGGCCCGGCGACGGGGCTGCGGGCTCCGACCGGGTCGTCCGACGGAGCGCGCGTGCGCCGAGGACACAGCCCCCACCCACGACGGTGAGGACCATCGCCGGTATCACGAGGCCCCAGGCGAAGGCGCGCCACGTCCGGATACCGACCTCGGGCCAACCGCTCCCGAGCACGAGGAGCAGCAGAGACGGAACGACGACCGCGACGAGGAGCTGGACCGCGGCGAGCACGAGGGCGAACCTGCCGATCCGGCGGAGGGTGACCGCCCGGTGCGGTGTCGTCGCGAGCCCGGACGCGAGGAGTCCGACGGCGGCGACCGCGCCGAGGATCATGACGAGGGTCACGACCGTCGTGACCCACGACAGGTCGGGCGGGTCGACGGTCGTCAGCGGCACATCCAGCCGTGTTCCGGGCGGGACCTGGGCGGCGAGTGCCGGGTCGACACTGGCCAGCCCGTTGGTGGAGGCCGCGCCGACGGCGCCGCTGTCGAGGACGAGGGGTGCGTCGGAGCCGGCGAACACGTTCTCGTGCAGGGTCACGAGGGCCGACGAGAAGGCGGCGACGAACTGTGGATCCTCGATCGTGGCGTCCGTGGCGTCGTCGAAACCGGGCGTCTCGGTGCCTGCGGGGAGGAGCGGGGCGATCTCGTCCTCCAGGTTGCCGGCGACGGCATCGCGGACCTCCTCGGCACCGAGCAGCTCCTCGGCGGAATCGGCGAGCCGGTCGGCGTCGAGCACCGTGACGCGTACAACGAGAGCGCTCCAGGCGATCGTCGCCGCGAGGAGGCCCAGACCGACCAACGAAGCTCCCGCGGAGCGCCGGAGCCTGCTCACGATGTGCTCACCGACGGGACGGTAGCGCCCCGACGACCGGTGCTCCCCGGGTCCTGTCGTCGCCGGGGTGTGCGACCCGCGAGGAGCGACCCGTTGAAGATCGTGCGTGGCTCTGTCATGCTGCCCTGTCTCGTGTGCGTTTCATGCAGTTTGGGGGGAATCAGATGAGGGCTCGGCTGGGTGTGCTCGTGGTCGTGGTCGGTCTGCTGGCAGCGGCGTGCGGTTCGCGCACCGATGATCAGGCCGTGGTGGCACAGGGTGGCGGCACCGACTCCACCGAACAGGCCGGTGAGCCGCCCGAAAGCGGGATCGAGTCGCCCTGCGGGGAGGGCGACGCCTCGGGTGCCACCGACACCGGCGTGAGCGACGAGTCGATCACGATCGCCAACGTCGCCGACCTCGCCGTGCCGGGTCTGCCCGGGCTCTTCCAACAGAACCAGGAGGCGGTGGAGGCCTTCGTGGCGTACTGCAACTCGCTCGGGGGCATCCTGGGTCGTGAGCTCGTGCTCGAGAAGCTGGATTCCAAGCTCACCGAGCACCTCCAGGCGGTCGAGAAGGCGTGCGGCAGCGCATTCGCGATGGTGGGCAACGGCTCGGTCTTCGACGACGCGGGAATTCCGGCCCAGCTCGAGTGCGGCATTCCCAACGTTCCGGGCATCACCGGCTCTCCCGAGGCAGGGGGCGAAACGACTCTCACGGTCCAGCCGATCCCGAACCCGCCCGACTCGTGGGCGACCGGCCCGGGCCGGCACGTCGTGGAGCAGGCGCCCGATGCCGCCGAGCACGCTGCGATGTTCGCCGCTCCGAGCGCGGCGCGACGCCAGGCCGACGCTCAGGTGGAGTCGTACGAGGAGATCGGTTTCGAGTGGATCATCAACGACGACATCGGGATCGGGGAGAGCACGGCCGACTGGCAGCCTCGCGTCAAGTCCGCGAAGGACAAGGGTGCCGAGTACGTCTACGTGCAGGCCGAGGACGTCGATCTGGCCAACTTCCTGCTCGAGGCCGAGACGCAGGGATATGCCCCCGAGTGGGTCGATGCCGGCCAGCAGGTCTACAACGAGGCCTTCCTCGAGGCGGCGGGCGCGACGGCGGAGGGAGTTCACGTCTACGTGACGACCGTCCCCTTCGAGGAGGCCGACACGAGCGAGATGATGCAGACGTACCTCGACTGGCTCGAAAAGACCGTCCCGGGTGCCTCACCGGACGCTCTCGGCGTGCAGTCGTGGTCGGCGGGGTTGCTGTTCGCGACGGCGGCGAAGGCGCTGGGGAGCGACCTCACCAGAGAGGGGCTGATGGACGAGCTGCACTCGATCACGGAGTGGAACGGACTCGGCATGCACGTCTTTGCCGATCCGGGTGAGAACATCGGGACGAACTGCTACATGTACGTGCAGGTGCGCGACGGGGAGTTCGTGCGTGAGTTCCCCGACGAGGGCTTCGAGTGCATCGACGGCAACCGTCTCCCCGTGTCGACCAAGTAGTGAGCGAACGACGGGACGCCCGGTGCGTCGACCCGGGTGAACAGCTCTGTGACGAGCACCGTGGACAGCACTGTGAACCGAGCGCGCTTTGAACATCGTGCGTGGCTCTGTCATGCTGCCCTGTCTCGTGTGCGTTTCATGCAGTTTGGGGGGAATCAGGTGAGGGCTCGGCTGGGTGTGCTCGTGGTCGTGGTCGGTCTGCTGGCGGCGGCGTGCGGTTCGCGCACCGATGATCAGGCCGTGGTGGCACAGGGTGGCGGCACCGACTCCACCGAACAGGCCGGGCAGCCGTCCGAAAGCGGGATCGAGTCGCCCTGCGGGGAGGGCGACGCCTCGGGTGCCACCGACACCGGCGTGAGCGACGATTCGATCACGATCGCCAACGTCGCCGACATCGACGTACCGGCCGTGCCCGGGCTCTTCCAGCAGAACCAGGAGGCGGTGGAGGCCTTCGTGGCGTACTGCAACTCGCTCGGGGGCATCCTGGGCCGTGAGCTCGTGCTCGAGAAGCTGGATTCCAAGCTCACCGAGCACCTCCAGGCGGTCGAGAAGGCGTGCGACAGCGCATTCGCGATGGTGGGCAACGGCTCGCTCTTCGACGACGCAGGGCTCCCGGCGCAACAGGAGTGCGGGATCCCGAGCGTGCCGGGCATCACGGGCTCCCCCCAGGCGTCGGGAGAAACGGCGTTGATGGTCCAGCCGATCCCCAACCCGCCGGATTCGTGGGTCAAGGGTCCCGGGCTCCACGTCATCGACGAGGCGCCGGACGCTGTGAAGAAGGCCGCGATGTTCGCCGCACCGAGCGCCGCACGCCAGCAGGCGGATCTACAGGTGGACATCTACGAACAGATCGGTTTCGAGTGGATCATCAACGACGACATCGGGATCGGGGAGAGCACCACCGACTGGCAGCCCCGCGTCAAGTCGATGAAGGACAAGGGTGCCGAGTACGTCTACGTGCAGGCCGAGGACGTCGATCTGGCCAACTTCCTGCTCGAGGCCGAGACGCAGGGATACGCCCCCGAGTGGGTCGATGCCGGCCAGCAGGTCTACACCGAGGCCTTCCTCGAGGCGGCGGGCGCGACGGCGGAGGGACTCCACATCTACGTGACGACCGTCCCCTTCGAGGAGGCCGACACGAGCGAGATGATGCAGACGTACCTCGACTGGCTCGAAAAGACCGTCCCGGGTGCCTCACCGGACGCTCTCGGCGTGCAGTCGTGGTCGGCGGGGTTGCTGTTCGCGACGGCGGCGAAGGCGCTGGGGAGCGACCTCACCAGAGAGGGGCTGATGGACGAGCTGCGCTCGATCACGGAGTGGGACGGTCTCGGCATGCACGTCCCCACCGATCCGGGTGAGAACATCGGGACGGACTGCTACATGTACCTCCAGGTGGAGGACGGGGAGTTCGTGCGTGAGTTCCCCGACGAGGGCTTCGAGTGCATCGAGGGAAACCGTCTCCCCGTGTCGACCAAGCAATGAGTGAGCGGGCGGCGACCGGCACATGGGCGGGTGAGCAGTGGATGAGCAGCGGATGAGCAGCGCGATCGACAGTGGGAGCGACGCCGGAACACGGCGGTCGTAGAGGCGTGGACGCCCGGGACTTCCTCGAGTTCACGGTCTTCGGCCTGACGGCCGGCGGCATCTTCTTCGTGTCGGCGAGCGGTCTCGTCGTGACCTACGCCACCACCGGCGTCTTCAACTTCGCCCACGGTGCCGTCGGGATGATGGCTGCCTTCCTCTACTGGCAGCTCACGGTGGAGTGGGGCTGGCCAGCGCCGCTGGCGATCGTGCTGATCGTCGTGGTGGTCGCGCCGCTGTTCGGCCTCCTCATCGAACGACTCCTGATCCGGGGCCTCTACGGCGCGTCGCTGGCCACGACGCTGGTGGTGACGGTGGGCCTCCTGGTCGGCCTCATCGGCATCGCCGGGGAGCGCTGGCCGCCACAGAGGCGAGTCGTGTCACCCTTCTTCCAGGGGGAGGGCTTCGATCTGCTCGGCGTCTTCGTCACCTGGCATCGCGCGATCACGTTCCTCGTCGCGGTGGCGGTTGCGGTGGGCCTGCGCATCCTCCTCTACAACACCCGAATCGGCACCACGATGCGAGCGACGGTCGACGACCGCGACCTCGTGGCGCTCAACGGAGCGCGTCCCGCGTGGGCCGGAGCGGCAGCCTGGGCGCTCGGTGCCTCCCTGGCCGCCCTCGCGGGAATCCTCCTCGCGTCGGCCTTCTCCTCCCTCGACATCATCGTCATCACCCTCCTGGTCGTCGACGCCTACGCCGCGGCCGTTGTGGGCCGGCTTCGCAGTCTTCCCCTGACGTTCCTCGGGGCGATGATCCTGGGGCTCCTCGTCAACTACACCGTCGGCTATCTCCCGTATGCGTTCGCGGATGATCGGCTGCCCCGCTACCTGCAGTCGCTGCCGAGCGCCATTCCCGCGATCATGCTCTTCGTCGTCCTGTTGCTGCTTCCGCAGGCACGGCTGCGCGGTTCGCGGCTCATCTCGGCCTCCAAGGTCAAGGTGGCGTCATTCGGCGCGTCTCTCCTCGGAGGTGTCGTGCTCGTCGTGGCGGCGGTGCTCGTCGTGCAGTTCGTCTCCCGCGACAATGTCTTCGAGCTCGGGAAGGGCCTGGGCCTCTCACTCGTGATCCTCTCGCTTCTTCCGCTCACCGGGTACGCGGGGCAGGTGTCGCTGGGCCAACTCGCGTTCGCGGGAGTCGGAGCCTGGGCCATGGTCGAGTTCGGGGACACGAGCCCCTGGTTGGGGCTATTGATGGCGGTGGTGATCACGGCGGCGGTCGGCGCCATCGTCTCGCTCCCCGCTCTTCGTCTCGACGGTCTCTATCTCGCGCTCATGACGCTGGCCTTCGCCGTCTTCATGGAAGTGCTCATCTTTCCCCTGGAGAGCATGTTCGGGCCCGGCTCGAACCTCGTCCCACGCCTCGACCTGCCCTGGCTCTCGATGGACAGCCAGGGGACGTACTTCGTGTTCATGGCGGTGGTCTACGCGCTGCTGGCCATCGGCATCCTGGCGATGCGGCGCGCGGCGTTCGGGCGTCGGCTGATAGCAATGCGCGACAGTCCCGCGGCGTGCGCCACGCTCGGCATGAGCACGAACCGTACGAAGCTCCTGGTCTTCACGATGTCGGCCGCCATTGCCGGCCTCGGCGGTGCCGTCTACTGGGGATTCACGGGAACCGTGACGGCCGTCGAGTTCACGATGGTCGCGAGCCTCCTCATCCTGCTGCTGGCGGTGATCGGAGGGGTTTCCACGGCGAGTGGAGCGCTGCTCGGCGGGTTCTTCTTCGCCCTCATTACGATCATCTCCCAGGAGGTTCCCGAGCTCGACTGGCTGCCCGCCATCGCACCGGCCGTGGTCGGGATCTCGCTGGCACGCAATCCCGACGGCGCAGCGGCCGAGATCGCCGGACGGCTGCGCGATCAGTTCTTCGGGCGCCGCACGAGGGCCGACGGCGACATGGAGCACGATCCACTCGCCGATCTCGACGCGTCACTTCCACTCGGTGCGGACCTGACGCCCGTTCAGGTCGAGGCACTCGACCGTGAGCTCGCCATCGAGGAGGTGTCCGTTGCCAGTCACTGACACGGTCCCCGACACCGACCCCGACGCGACTCCGGTGCCGGCCCTCGAGGTCGTCGGCGTCACCGTGGGTTTCGGAGGCCTTCTCGCGCTCGACGACGTGACCCTCGACGCCCAGGCCGGAATCGTCACGGGTCTCATCGGCCCCAACGGCGCGGGCAAGACCACGCTGTTCAACGCCATCTGCGGCCTCCAGTCCATGCAGCGGGGGCAGATCAGCCTCTGCGGGCGGCCCATCACCCGCTCCGCTCCCCATGTGCGAGCGCGTCGCGGCCTGGCGCGCACGTTCCAGCGCCTCGAGGTCTTCGGATCGTTGAGCGTGCGCGACAACGTCCGCGTCGCCGCGGAGATCCACAACGTGTTCAGTGACGTCACCGGTGAGGCCGACGCCGTCGTCGACCCGATCCTCGAACGCGTCGGGATCGGCGACATCGCCGACGAGTACGTCGACGCACTGCCCACCGGACAGGCGCGCCTCGTGGAACTCGCACGGGCGCTGGCCACCGAGCCGAAGGTTCTCCTGCTCGACGAGCCTTCCTCGGGACTCGACCCGTCCGAAACCCGCGAGATGGGCACGCTCCTGACCGAGATCGGCTCCGAGGGTCTGGCGATACTGCTGGTGGAGCACGACGTCGGCCTCGTCATGAGCACCTGCGCCAGAATCCACGTGCTCGAGTTCGGGACGGTCATCGCGCAGGGCACGCCCGACGAGATCCGTGGCGACGAGCAGGTCCAGGCTGCATACCTGGGGAGCTCCACGACATGACGAAGTGGAACCGTGCGCCGGAGGAGACCGGTCCGACAGGGAGCACTCCGGGTGCGGTCACTCGTACTGAGCGAGACGACACCGGGCGCGACGCGTGGGAGGCGGTGTTCGGACCGGTGGAGCGACCGGCGCTCGAGCTCCGTTCGGTGAAGGCGGCGTACGGGAGGATCCAGGTTCTCCACGGAATCGATCTCGTCGTGCCCACGGGGAGTGTCGTCGCTCTCCTCGGTCCGAACGGTGCCGGCAAGTCCACGACCCTCAAGGTGGCGTGCGGTCAGCTGGAGCCCACGGCCGGGGGTCTGGTGGTCGGCGGCCGCCTGCTGAACGGCGTCTCCCCCGCGGCTCTCAGCCGGGTCGGTGTCTGCACGATTCCCGAGGGCCGCGGCGTGTTCCCGAACCTCACGGTGCGCGACAACCTTCGGATGGCCACCTACGCCGGTGCGTCCCTGGCCGACATCGAGGAGCGGACCTACGACCAGTTCCCCCGCTTGGGGGAGCGGCGCCGGCAGCTCGCGGGAACCATGAGCGGTGGCGAGCAGCAGATGCTCGCGATGGCCCGGGCGCTCACGACGAACCCCGCCGTGCTCCTCCTCGACGAGCTCTCGATGGGCCTGGCGCCCCGCATCGTGGAGGAGCTCTACGAACAGGTCGGCCGGATAGCGGCGGACGGCGTGTCGATCCTCATCGTCGAGCAGTTCGCCCGCACCGTGATGCAGGTGGCCGACGCACTCGGCCTCATGTTGTCGGGCCGCATGGTGAAGATCGGCAGGCCCGACGAACTCGAAGACGATCTCTCGCGCGCCTACCTCGGCGCCGAGGTGTGACAGGAAGGGTAGGTTGGAGCCGTGACACAGACCCAGGATGCCGACAGCAACACCGACGGCGCACCAGGAACCGACACGCTCGACGCCGCGTCGACGCGTGCCGAGGAGTTCGAGCGCGAGATCGGCGATCTGCGCGCAACTGCCGGATCGGCGGCCGTCGAGGCGAGGATGCTCGTGATCGGCATGATCTGTGTGGCGGCCGGGCTCGTGGCCATCGCGCTCGGCTACTGGGGCGCGGCGGGCACCGCCGTGCTCAACGTGCAGATCTCGTATCTCATCAGCGGTGGGATATTCGGAATCGGCGTCACGATCGTGGGTGCAGGGCTCTACCTGCGGTTCACGACACAGCGGTTCTTCCGCTTCTGGCTGATCCGACTCGTCTACGAGCAGCGGGCGCAGACCGACCGCATCATCGAGGCACTCGAGCGCGATCGCAGTCGGTAGCGCGCCGGTGAGCTCGGACGTTCCCGAAGACCTGGCACGGATCGAGTCCGATCTCCAGGCCGCCGGTGCTCCGTTCGAGACGAGGACCGAAACGGTGCTGGGCGAGGAGCTCGAGGTCTTCGCGACCCGCATGGGGTCGTTGCGTGAGCTCGTCGAGGCCTCCACCGGGTTCGGTGACGCCGAGTACCTGATCTTCAGCGACGGTGAAAGCTCCCGTCGCTTCACGTTCGCCGAGCACCATCGACTCGTGGCCTCCACCGCCGCCGCCCTGGCGGACCGCTACGGCGTCGGGCCCGGTGACCGCGTGGCGATCCTCGGTGCCAACTCGCCGGAGTGGATCGTCACCTTCTGGGCCACCGTGTGCCTCGGCGCGGTGGCGGTGGGGCTCAACGGCTGGTGGACCGGACCGGAGATCCGCTACGGGCTCTCGGACTCCTCCCCGAAGCTGCTCGTCGCCGACCGCAAGCGCCTCGAGCGCCTCGAGGGTGCCGATCCCGGCGTTCCGTGCGTGGTGATGGAGGACGACATGGCGGAGCTGTGGGAGTACGCACCGGATGCCCGTCTGCCCGACACGCCGATCGACGAGGACGACCCTGCTCTGATCCTCTACACGAGCGGGACGACGGGCCGGCCGAAGGGAGCCATCCACACGCACCGCAACGTGATCGCGCTCCTGGGTGCCAACTTCTTCCACGGGCTGCGCATCATGCTGCTGCACCCACCCGCCGGGGACGCCCCGCCCAACTGCCAGCTGGTGACGAGCCCTCTCTTCCACGTCTCGGGGCTCCACAACGCCGCCATCGTCTTCCTCGCCGGCGGTATCCGCTCGGTGTGGACGATCGGGCGCTTCGATCCCGAGACGGTCATGTTGCTCACCGAACGGGAGAGGGTCACGGGATGGTCCGTCACACCGACGATGCTGCGTCGCGTCGTGGAGCATCCCGCCGTCACCGACTACGACCTGTCGTCGGTCCGCAGCGGCGGTGGCGGCGGAGCGGCCTTTCCCCGGGAGCTCCAGAGACGCACGAAGGAGCTGATCCCCGGGCTTCGATCCACGCTCGGTGTCGGCTACGGGCTCACCGAGTGCTCGGCGCTGGTGAGTCTCAACACGGGTGAGGAGCTCGACCGCTACCCCGACTCGGTCGGTCGGCCGCTCCCCACCGTGCAGGTCGAGATCCGTGATCCCGTCACCGGCGAGGCGCTGCCCGACGTCCGCGACGGTGAGATCCATGTCCGGAGCCCCCTGGTCATGCTCGGGTACTGGAACCGCCCGGAGGAGACCGCCGAGGTGATCGGCCCCGGCCGCTGGCTGAGGACCGGCGACATCGGCCACATGGAGAACGGCCGTTTGTTCCTGGCGAGCCGCAAGCGCGACCTCATCCTCCGGGGCGGCGAGAACGTCTATCCCGTGGAGATCGAACAGCGGCTCGAGGAGCATCCTGACGTGCACGAGGCGGCTGTGGTGGGGGTTCCCGACGACGACCTCGGCCAGGCGGTGCATGCTGTGGTGGTGCCCGCCGACGGAGCGTCACCCGACACCGAGGAGCTCCGTCAGTGGGTCGGCGAGACACTGGCGTACTACAAGGTCCCCGCCACGGTGGCGTTGCGCCCGGAGCCTCTCCCGCGTAACGCCACGGGGAAGGTCGTGAAGCAGCAGTTGGAGGACAATGCGCCCACCATGTTCGTGGAGGAGTGAGGGGAGACGTCCGTGCCCGTCCATCTCGGTGGCCTCGTGGCGCCCGGCCACACCGCCCTGGTTCTCCAGGAGGTGCAGCAGGGCGTGGTCGGTGAGCCGTCGGTCCTCCCCGCGCTGGCCGCCGAGGCGGCGTCGGCCGGCCTCGTTGCGAGCTGCGCGCGCCTCGCGACCGCCGCTCGCGCGGCGGGAGTTCCCGTCATCCACTGCACGGCGGCGACGCGTGGCGACGGGCTCGGAGCCAACCGCAACGCACGCCTGTTCGCGGGCGTCGCGAAGGCGCCGGTGGCGCTCATTCCCGGGTCCACCGCTGTCCTGCCGCCCGATGAGATCGGTGTCGACGACCGCGACCTCGTCCTGGAGCGCTACCACGGGCTCGGTCCGATGGCGGGTACGCAACTCGAGCCGGTGCTGCGCAACACGGGAGTCACGACGATCGTGGGTGTCGGGGTGTCGGTGAACATCGGTGTCACCAACCTCGTCCTCGACGCCGTGAACCGTGGCTTCCAGATCGTGGTGCCACGCGATGCCGTCGCCGGTGTGCCACGCGAGTACGCCGACGCCGTCCTCGACAACACGCTGAGCCTGCTGGCGACCCTCACGACCACCGACGACGTCGTGGCCATCTGGGGATCTTCGCAGTGAGTGGTTCACGCGCCGCGCTCGGCCTACGCGACGTCACCGTCCGCTTCGGTGGTGTCGTCGCACTCGACGGCGTCGGGCTCGACGTGGGCACCGGCGAGCTGTGTGGGCTGATCGGCCCGAACGGGGCCGGGAAGACGACCCTGTTCGACGTGATCTCGGGTGTCCGGCACCCCGACAGCGGCAAGGTGCATCTCGACGGCGTCGACGTCACGTCGGCCTCGGCCGTTCGACGGGCGCGCAGTGGGCTCCACCGCACATACCAGCGCGCACAGGTCTTCGGCTGGTTGAGCGTTGAGGACAACATCCTGGCCGCGCTCGAATGGCAGGGAGGTGGAGGAGGGGCGGTCGGCGATCTCGTGCGGCTTCCCACTCGCCGACGCCGCGAGCGGTCCCGTCGCGCAGAGGTCGACGAGGTCCTCCGCTCCTGCGGCCTGGCCGATGTCCGGACAGCCAAGGCGTCGGCGCTGCCGATCGGCCAGGCACGCCTCGTGGAGCTCGCCCGGGCCGTCGTGGAGCCGCCTCAGCTGCTGCTCCTCGACGAGCCGACGTCCGGCCTGGAGGAGCGCGAGGCCGAGCGCCTCGGCACGATCGTCGGGGAGCTGCGTGACGCCGGTACAGCGGTGCTGCTGGTCGAGCACGATGTCGGATTTGTCATGCGCCACTGTGACCGTGTCGTCGTCCTCGACCGCGGTGCCGTCCTCGCGACCGGGACCCCCGAGGAAGTCCATTCCGACGCGTCGGTCCGGGAGGCGTACCTCGGAACCACGTAGCGGCTACTGTCCGCGGAGCGAGAACGCGAGACGGGGGGGTATGTCGTGGGACGGTGGCGCGCAGCACTGGTGGGTCTGGCGGTCGTGGCGTTGGTGGCGGCGGGGTGTGAGAGCACCACCGACGATGACGCAGACGACGACTCCGGCAACGAGTCGTCGACCGAGGAGCCCGCCACGCGCACGACGCGCGGCGTCACCGACGACAGCATCAAGATCGGCGGGATCTACTTCAACGTCAACTTCTCCGGTGCCGATGTCGGCGCCGAGGCCCGCGTGAAGCGTGCCAACGACGAGGGTGGCGTGAACGGGCGCATGATCGAGCTCGTGAGCGTCACCCACGACAACAACGACGCCGGCGCGAACCTCGAGGAGGCCCGTCGTCTCGTCACCCAGGAAGAGGTCTTCGCGATCGCTCCGGTGGCCACGGCGGCGGCGTCAGGATCGGTCGACTTCCTGATCGAGGAGAACGTCCCCTTCTTCGGGTGGGGGATCGATCCGGCGTTCTGTGGCAACGAGATCGGCTTCGGCTTCACCGGCTGTGTCACCGATCCCGACCTCCAGAAAGGCAGCAACGCCCTCGGCACCGCCCTGAAGGAGAACTTCGACGGTGACGCCGACAAGACCGTGTCGATCGTCGCCGACGACTCCGACTCGGGGAAGGGCGGCCTGCGCCTGTTGACGGCCTCGCTGGAGGACGTCGGGTTCAGCGTGCCCTACGCCGAGGCGACGATCCCCGCTCCGCCGGCGACCACGTCCGACTTCACGCCGTTCGTGAACGACCTCATGACCAGCAGCGACGGCGGGGCTCCCGACGTGATCCTGGTGCAACTGAGCAATCTCGACGCCGCCGGGCTGTCGGGCGCGCTGAAGGCCGCCGGCTTCGACGGTCTCATCATCACACCCCTCTACAGTCCGCTACTGCTCGGCAGCGAGCAGGCGGCCACCGACCTCGACGGGACAGCCGTGATCATGCAGGTGCAGCCCTACGAGGTCGATCCGAAGCCCGAGGCACTCCAGCAGATGCTCGACGACGTCGCGGCGGTGAGCCCCGACGAGCCTCTGGGCCTCGGCCTGGCGGCGGGCTACTGGTCGGTCGATTTCTTCCTGTCCGTGCTGGAGGCGACCGGTGACGACGTCACCGTCGAGACCTTCCTCCAGACGGCCAACGACGACTTCGGCTGGGAGGCCGAGGACGTGATCGGCCCGTCGACATGGCCGACGAACCATGATCAGCCGGTTCCGTGTGCGGCGCTCCCTCTCGTCAGTGACGGCGCCTACGTGCCGAACGTCGACCTCGTGTGCGGCGAGGTCGTCGACGTGGAGTGACGCCGGAATCGGAGAGCGATCGCCGTTGCCGGCGTGCCGTGACATCAAAGCGGCCGCAGACCGAGATGCTGTCGACCCGTGAGTGAGTTCCTCAGCCTCGTCGTCAGCGGGGTCGTGTCGGGCGCCATCTACGCCATCCTCGCCTCGGGGCTGGTGCTCACCTTCCAGACGTCGGGGATCTTCAACTTCGCGCACGGCGCCGTGGCGTTCGCGACGGCCTTCTTCTACTTCCAGCTCAACCAGCCCACGGCCGACGGTGGTGTCGGGATGCCGATGCTTCCCGCCGCACTCCTGGCGATCCTCGTGTTCGCGCCGCTCCTCGGGTGGGTTCTGGACCGTGTGCTCTTCCGGCGCCTGGCCACCGCTCCCGAGTTCGCCCGGATCGTCGGGACGGTGGGCCTCGTCATCGCACTCCCCGCTCTGTGCGAGTGGTCCGTGGCGAAGCTCAACGAGATCCTGGACTGGACGCTCCCCGACACCACGCTCGTCATCCGCCCACCCGGCCTCGGCCCGGTCCCCAAGAAGACCTGGACCCTGTTCGAGGGCGTGACCGTCGACAGCAACCAGCTCATCGTCCTCGCAGCGGCGGCCCTCAGCGCGCTGGTGCTCTGGCTCGTCCTGCGCCACACACGCCTCGGTCTCGAGACCCGTGCCGCCGTCGACCGTCGCGACCTCGCGCAACTACGCGGTGTCGACGTGGAGTGGACGTCGTCGGTGTCGTGGATGCTCAGCGCGACCCTCGCCGGCCTGGCCGGCGTGGTCCTGGCACCCATCTTCGAGATCACGTCGCTGACCTTCCTGATCCTCACCTTCGCCTCGTTCGCCGCCGTCGTGTTCGCCGGCCTGCGCTCGCTTCCGTTGGCGTTCGTCGGTGGCCTCGCCGTCGGGGTCATCCAGAACCTCGTCCAGGGCTACGCTCCGCCGGTCCTGGAGGACGTCACCGGGTTTCGCACCGCGGTGCCCTTCATCCTCCTGCTGCTGGCGCTGTTCGTGTTCCTCGGTCGCGGAGTCGGCCGGGCCGGGGCGGTCGTTCCCGAGGACCATCCGCCACCCGACCACCGGGAAGGGCTCCCGGCGTGGCGGCGTCGACTGCCCTGGATTCTCGCGACGGTCGGCTTGACGGTGTACGTCCAGTGGATCGCGGACGACTTCTGGGCGGGGCTCGTCGCGCAGGGGCTCGTGCTGGGGCTCATCTTCCTGTCGTTCGTCGTCGTGACCGGACTCGGCGGTGCGGTGAGCCTCGCGCAGGCGACCTTCGTGACAGTGGGCGGGTTCACAGCAGGGTGGCTCGTCAACCACCAGTGGCCGTCGTCGACGCCTCTGCTCATGAACAACGGCCGCTTCAACTTCCTCGTGGCGGCGCTCGCCGCAGCGGCCGTTGCATCGGTCGTCGGGCTCTTCGTGGCACTGCCGTCGCTGCGCTTCGGCGGGTTGGCACTCGCTCTCGCGACGCTGGCGCTCGCTTTCATCGGTGACCAGCTCGTGTTCCAGCTCGATTCGGTGAGGAACAGCTCGTCGGGGTGGTCGGTGCCGGCACCGCAGCTGGGCCCGTTCGACCTGGGCCAGCCTCGCACCATGTCGATGGTGCTCCTCGCTCTCGTGTTGCTCGGAGCGCTGCTGATCCACAATCTCCAGAACTCCTCCACCGGTCGTGCCGTGCTCGCTGTCCGGTCGTCGGAGGTCGCCGCGCGCACGACGGGGATCTCGCCCGTGCGGGCACGGCTGTTCCCGTTCGTCATCTCGGCGGCGATCGCCGGACTGGGTGGAGCCTTCTTCGCCGTCGTGAACAGCCCGATGACGAACACACGCGCGCCGGCGATCCTCGGACTGATCTGGCTCACCGTCACTGTCACGTTCGGCGTACGCAGGGCGGGAGGGGCCGTCCTCGCCGGGCTGGTGTTCGCCACGACACCGGCGCTGCTCGACGGCGTCGCCACCTGGTCGGGAGCCCCGTGGGCCTGGATCCCCGACGACGTCCGCGTCGCCCTCGATTCGGCCGCCGTCCCCATGATCCTGTTCGGGTTCGGCGCCATCTCCCTGGCCCGCAACCCCGACGGGCTCCTGGCGCTCGTCGGGGGCCGGGCACGTCGCTCCGGACGTCGTGATACGGGCGACGCGGTGGACGAGAAGCGGGCGGCGCGCACCACCACGGACGTTGCGAGCACCGCCGAGCGCTCCACCGAGGACGGACGCGCTCCCGCCCTCGCGCTCGAGCAGGTCCGGGCGGGCTACGGCGACGCCGAGGTGCTGCACGGTGTCGACCTGGCGGTCCACCCGGGCACCGCCGTCGCTCTCCTCGGTGCGAACGGCGCCGGGAAGTCGACGCTCTGCTCGGTCGCGGCAGGGCTCATCGACCCCTGGGGCGGCCGGGTGTTGCGGGCGGGCGAGGACGTGGGCGCCACGCCGACGTTTCGTCGGGCGCGGGGCGGGCTGTACCTGGCGCCCGAGGCCCGGGGGGTCTTCCCGGACCTCACGGTGGAACAGAACCTGGCGCTGCACCTGCCGGACGGTGACGGGCGGGACCGCGCGTTCGGGCGTTTCCCGCTGCTCGCCGACCGGAGATCACAGCCGGCCGGTCTCCTGTCGGGAGGCGAGCAGCAGCTGCTCACGCTGGCGCCGGCACTCCTCCACCCACCCGACGTCCTCGTCGCCGACGAGCCCACCCTCGGACTGGCGCCGATCGTCACCGAGCAGATCATGTCGATGGTGGAGGAACTCCGGGACAGCGGCGTCGCGGTGCTGCTCGTCGAGGAGAAGGCCCGCGAGGCACTCGAGGTGGCCGACGTCGTCGCCTTCATGGAGCTCGGTCGTGTCACGTGGGTGGGTCCGCGTGAGGAGGCGGACGCCGAACGGCTCGCCGCTGCGTACCTCGGGGTGGAGGACACGTAGGGTCGCGCCATGCTCCGACGACTGCTGGTGGCCGCGACCGCCCTTGTTCTCATCCTCGCCGGCTGCACCGGTGGCGACGACGATCCGGTGGAGCCCGACACACGTACGACGACGGGCGTGACCGACGACGAGGTCATCGTGCGAGTGCCCGAGGGCGCCGAGCCCCACGCCGTGGTCGGTGCGGCGGCGCGTATCGAACGCACCAACCGCGAGGGGGGTGTGCAGGGACGCCGTGTGCTCCTCGAGGACGAGCCGACCGGGGACACCTTCGCCCTGCTCCCAGCGGCGGACGACTCCCTCGACCCGGCGGCGGGTGACGACGACGGCACGACACCCGACATCGTGAACAGGCCCGTGTTCGGCGCCGCCCACAACGGGTCGTTCTGCTCGGTGGACTACGCCTTCTCCGTGATCGGCTGCCAGGCCCAGCCCAGCTCCATCTGGGGCGACCTCGTGGCCCTGGCCGGCGACTTCGGCGATAGCGACCGCACGGCGTTGGTGATGGCGCTCGAGGGATCGGCCGCCGATCTCGTCGTGGAGTCCTTCGAAGCCGCTGGCTTCACGACCACGACCGTCGGCGACGACGTGTTCGACTCCGTGCCATCGGTGGTGGCGACGGTGAACGAGGCCGACCCGGACGTCGTCGTGTTCCCGTCGGCGTACGAGGACACGAACCTCGCGGCTCACGCGTTGATCGACGCCGGCTACTCGGGAGTGCAGACCGTGCAGACAGCCGGTCCACCGCCTCCCACGGCTTCTGGCGGTCGGGGTCTGCCGGAGGGCACGACCGTGCTCACGGATTTTTCCCCCTTCGAGTCGGCCGACGAGAATCCGATCGTGCAACGACTCATCGACGACGTGCGCGAGTACGAGGAGACGAAGGGACTCGACCCGACGCCTCTGAGTGACGATCTGGCTGCCGGGTACTGGGCGGCCGACGCCTTCCTCGATGTCCTCGACGCCACCGGGTCCGACCTCACGGTGGAGAGGTTCCTCCAGAGGGCGAACGACGACTTCGAGTGGCAGGCGGAGGCCACGGCGGGCCCCGCCTCCTGGCCGCGCAACCACCGGGTCCCCGTTCCGTGCGGCTCGCTCGTGCGGTACACCGCCGACGGCACCGAGACGGCCGTCGGCTACTCCTGCGGACGCAACCTCACCTGAGGGCACACGACCCGATCGGACGCGGTACGCACTACGGTCGCCTCCGTGGAGGAATCGATCGGGATCGCGGTCGTGGCGGCATTCGTCGTTTCCTACGCCGCGGTGTCGGCACGGCTCTCGCGCACCTGGCTCACCGGCCCGATCGTATTCGTCACGTTCGGGTACCTGGTCGGTCCCGACGTGCTCGACGTGGTGCCACTCGGTCTCGAGAGCGAGCTCGTGCGGATCCTCGCCGAGCTGACTCTGGTGCTCGTGCTGTTCACCGACGCCGCCCGGATCCACCTGCGGGAGCTACGCCGGGAGAGCAGCCTGCCGATCCGCCTCCTGGTGATCGGGATGCCTCTCACGATCGCCGGGGGTGCCGCCGTCGCCTACGGCCTGTTCGACGTGGCGCCGTGGAGCGCACTCCTGCTCGCCGCCGTCCTCACGCCCACCGACGCGGCACTCGGCCAGGTGGTGGTCGCCAGCCCCCGTGTGCCCGGGAGGATCCGACAGACCCTGAACGTCGAGAGCGGGCTCAACGACGGCATCGCTGTCCCGTTCATCACACTGTTCATCGCCGGGGCGTCGGCGACCCAGAGCGTCGAATCGGCCGACTTCTGGGTGCGCTTCGCCACGAAGCAGATCGGCTTCGGCGTGCTCGTCGGGATCGGTATCGGTCTCGTGGGGGGATGGCTCGTCGATCGCGCCACGGAATCGGGCTGGATGGACGGGACGTTCCGTCAACTCGCCGTACTGTCGCTCGCCGTCGGAGCGTTCTTCACCGCCGAGGAGATCGACGGGAACGGTTTCATCGCCGCCTTCGTCGCCGGCCTGGTGGTGGGGAACGTCACGCGAGATGTGTGCTCCGGGATCTTCGACTTCACCGAGGAGGAGGGCCAGCTCCTGGCGCTGATCACGTTCATGATCTTCGGTGGCGCCTTCGTCGGTCCGACGCTCGGGGAGCTCACCTGGCAGGTCGCTCTCTACGCCGTTCTCAGCCTGACGCTGATCCGCATGGTTCCCGTCGCCCTGGCACTGGCGGGCGCCGGGCTGCGCCGTGACACCGTTGCCTTCGTCGGGTGGTTCGGCCCGCGGGGCCTGGCGTCGATCGTGTTCGGCCTCCTCGTGCTCGAGAGCGCCGACGTGCCCGCCCACGAGGAGATCTTCACGGTCGTCACGTGGACCGTGCTGGCCAGCGTCTTCGCCCACGGGCTGAGCGCCGTCCCGTTGTCCGACCTGTACGGTCGCCGCGTGGAGGCGGCGGCCGAGGAGCCGGGGATGGCGGAGATGGAACCGACGGTCCACCACCGGCTCCGTTGGGTGCCGCACCATCTCCGCGGCGATGACGAGTCGATCTGACGGAGTGTCAGGTCTAGGCTGCGCCCCATGAGCGACTTCCCGAGGATCATCTCCGTCGACGACCACGTGGTGGAGCCCGCCGACGTCTGGCAGGACCGCCTCCCGGCCAGGTACCGCGACGTCGGCCCGCGGGTGGTCACCGAGCCGCTGGGCGACATGGTCTTCAAGGGCGGCAAGTTCACCTACGAGCGCGGCACCGAGGGGCCGATGTGCGACTGGTGGCTCTACGAGGATCTCGAGTGGCCGCAGACGCGCCTGTCGGCCGCGGTCGGATTCGACCGCGACGAGGTGAAGATCACCGCCATCACCTACGACGAGATGCGCGACGGCTGCTACGACCCGACGGCCCGCCTCGCCGACATGGACGTCAACCACGTCGAGGCCTCGCTCTCGTTCCCGACGTTCCCCCGGTTCTGCGGCCAGACGTTCATGGAGGCGAACGACAAGGAGCTCTCCGACCTCTGCGTCAAGGCCTACAACGACTGGATGTTCGACGAGTGGTGCGCCGGCTCCGACGGTCGGCTGATCCCGCTTCCGATCATCCAGCTCTGGGACGCCGAGCTGGCAGCCGCCGAGGTGCGGCGCAACGCCGAGCGCGGCGCGCACGCCGTGGCGTTCACCGAGATCCCACCGTTCCTGGGCCTGCCGTCGATCCACGATCCCGACGGCTACTGGGACCCGTTCTTCGCGGCGTGCGCCGAGACCGACACGGTCGTGTGCATGCACATCGGGTCGTCGTCGAAGATGCCGTCCACGTCGGCCGACGCGCCCCCGGGCGTGAGCTCCACGCTCACGTACATGAACGCGGCGATGTCGCTCACCGACTACCTGATGTCGGGGGTGTTCGAGAAGCACCCCGGTCTCGTCGTGGCCTATTCAGAGGGCCAGATCGGCTGGATCCCCTACATCCTGGAGCGTGCCGATGCCGTCTGGGAGGAGAACCGGGGATGGGCCGGTGTGCGCGACAAGGTGCTGAAGCCGCCGAGCCAGTACTACCGGGAGCACGTCTACGGGTGCTTCTTCAACGACGCCCACGGGCTGAACAACCTCGAGGCCATCGGTGTCGACACCGTCACCTTCGAGACCGACTACCCGCACTCCGACTCCACGTGGCCGAACACCCTGGAGATCGCCCAGCGCATCATGAAGGACCTCGACGACGAGACGATCCACAAGATCGTGCGGGGCAACGCCATCCGCATGCTCCACCTCGACCTCGACGGGTAGCGACGCTGCTCAGGCCACCCGGGTCGACATCGGAATTAGAACACGTTATATTTCTGATTCCTGGTTCGGCGGGGCCGCACCGCAGGCCGTTCATCTCCCGGGGGGCAGCACTCACAGATGGCACAGGCAACCGCGGCGCAGAGCCGCTCGCGTGACTACCGCCTCCTGATCGGCGACTCCTGGGTGCCCGGCTCGGCCGGCACCTACGAGGTCGTCAATCCCGCCACCGAGGAGGTCGTCGGCCAGGCGCCCGAGGGCACGGCCGATGACGCGCACGCTGCTGCCGCCGCGGCGAAGGACGCCTTCGAGAGCTGGTCGCAGACGTCTCCCTCGGAACGCGCAGAGCTCATGCGGGCGGCCGCCCGGAGGATCACGGAACGCTCCGAGGAGCTCATTCCGCTCGTGATCGCCGAGACCGGCTGCACCGCCACGGTGGGGAAGCAGATGCAGGTGCCGGTGGCTGCCAGTCGCTTCGAGCGCTACGCGCGTGGCGCGCTGGAGCCGTCGGTCATCCCGCTCCCGCCCCAGGAGGTGCCGGCGACGGCGCTGGCGCCCGGCGGGATCATGGGGGCGATGGCCCGCCGTGCACCGGTCGGGGTCGTCGCATGCATCACGCCCTACAACTTCCCGATCGTCAACATGGCCGGAAAGATCGGCCCTGCACTCGCCATGGGCAACACCGTCGTCGTGAAGCCCGCACCCCAGGACCCGCTGGCCGTCATCGAGCTCGTGGCCATCCTCGAGGAGGTCGGGTTCCCGCCCGGCGTCGTCAACGTCGTCACGGGATCGGGCCCCGAGACGGGCGAGGCACTCGTGGAGTCGCCCGACGTCGACATGATCAGCTTCACCGGCAGCACCGGTGTGGGCCTGGCCATCGCCGAAGCTGCCGGGCGCACGATGAAGCGTCTTCTCCTGGAGTTGGGTGGCAAGGGCGCCGGGATCGTGCGTGAGGACGCCGACCTGAAGAACGCCATCGGTCAGGTCGGCTCGGTCTGGTCGTTCCACTCGGGTCAGATCTGCACCGCGCCCACGCGGGCGATCGTGCACCGCTCGGTCTACGAGCCCTTCGTGGAGGGCCTCACGACGATGGCCGGGATGCTCACGGTCGGCGACCCGCTCGAGAAGGGGACCGTCGTGGGGCCGTTGATCAGCGCCGCGCACCGTGACCGTGTGGAGGGGTACGTGGGCATCGGTGCCGACGAGGGGGCCGAGGTCGTCGCCGGCGGCGGCCGGGCCGCCATGGAGAGGGGCTTCTACGTGGAGCCCACACTGCTCGCTGGCTGCCGCAACGACATGCGTGTGGCGCGCGAGGAGATCTTCGGGCCCGTGATCGTCGCCATTCCGTTCGACGACGACGAGGAGGCCATCGCCATCGCCAACGACAGCGACTTCGGCCTCTACGACTACGTTTTCACCGGCGACTCCGCGAAGGGGCTGGCGATGTCCCGTCGTCTGCGGGCCGGCAACGTCGGGATCAACACGGTGCAGCGCAACCACGAGACGCCGTTCGGCGGCACGAAGCTGAGCGGTGTGGGCCGTGACGGTGGCTCGTTCGGGCTCCATGCCTACAGCGAGCTCCAGTCCGTCGTGTGGCCCGGCTAGCCGCGAGTCGGCCAGGAACCGTTCACGCAGTTCGTACATCGACAGACGTCTACCGACACAGCAACAGGAGCAGTTCACCATGGAGTTCGGAATCTTCCACTCGGGCCACGTCCTCCACCAGGAGACCGACGAGGCGCAGCGCAAGCTCGAGCACACACGTCTCATGGACGAGGTCGAGGTCGGCGTCACCGGCGACAAGGTCGGCTTCAAGTACTCCTGGTTCACCGAGCACCACTTCCTCGAGGAGTACTCGCACGTCTCGGCGAGCGAGATCATCATGAGTTACCTCGCCGGTCGCACGGAGCGCATCCATCTGGGTTCGGGCATCTGGAACCTCACGCCACCGGTGAACCCGCCGGCCCGAACCGCCGAGCGCGTCGCGATGCTCGACCACGTGAGCGAGGGCCGCTTCGAGTGGGGCGTCGGCCGCGGGTCGTCGAGCACCGAGTACCAGGGCTTCGGCATACCCGACCCCGACACCACCAAGGCGATGGCCGACGAGGTGCTCCCGCAGGTTCTCGAGATGATGAAGCCCGGCCGCTACTCCTACGACGGCGAGTGCTTCTCGATGCCCGAGCGCATGGTGCTGCCCAAGCCCTACACGCAGCCCCACCCCCCGATCTGGATGGCGTGTGGGAGCCCCGCCACCTTCGAGAAGGCGGGCAGGATGGGAGTCGGCGCCCTGTGCTTCGCCATGGGTGCACCGTCGAAGCTCGCACCCCTCATCGAGACGTACAAGGAGGAGGTGGCACGGTGCAGTGATCCGGTCGGCGGCTACGTCAACGACAACGTGGCGTGCGTGAGCCGGCTGTTCTGCTTCGAGGACGGCGACCGGGCACGCGACGTGGCGACCAACGCCAACTCCGGCTACTACCAGAGCCTCGTGTTCAAGTGGCTCGACTCGGTGGCGAAGCCCGAGGGCGTTCCGGAGTGGCCCGAGCTGGTTCCCGAGCCGACGCCTGAGGAGATCCGCAGGGCTGTGGAGCTCGGTGTTCTCGTGGCCGGCGACCCCGAGGAGTGTGCGGGCGGCGTGCAGAAGTACGTCGAGGCCGGCGCCGACCAGATCATCTTCGGGTTGCTGAACAACATCATCCCGCTGGAGGTCGTCCAGGAGTCGCAGGAGACGTTCGGTAGGCACGTTCTCCCCGACTTCGACACCGACCCGGTCCACTCGACGACCCGTCAGCGCGACGAGCAGTTCGCCTGACAGCGGGCGGACGCGACGTGGGCATCGTTCCTGCCGGACGTCTCGCGTGGGGCGTGCAGCTCCCTGTCGTGGCCCAGTCGAAGATGGTCGCGTCGCCGTGGGAACGGGGACTCGGCGCAGGGCCTCTCGTGGAGTCGGCGAAGGCCGCCGATGGTGCCGGCGCGTTCTACGTCGCTGTGTGTGATCACACGGCGATCCCGCGCGCCGCGGCGGAGACGATGTCGACCACCTGGTACCACCCGTTCGTGACCTTGTCGTACCTCGCCGCCGTCACGGAGACGACACGTCTCATGACGAACGTTCTCGTCGGCCCGTTCCGCCATCCGCTCGAGACTGCCAAGGCGGTGTCGACTCTCGACGAACTGTCGGCCGGCCGGGCCCTGGTCGGTGTCGGAGCAGGACACGTGGAGGGGGAGTTCGAGGCGCTGGGCGTCGACTTCGCAGAGCGGGGGAGCACGCTCGACGAGTCGATCGACCTCCTGCGGGTTGCACTCGCCGACGAGTACCCCGCCTTCGACGGACCGACGCTCCACGTCCACGGCGTCGGGCTGGCGCCGCGTCCGGTCCAGGACCACGTGCCGATCTGGGTGGGGGGCTCCTCGCGGCCGGCGCTACGTCGAGCCGCTGAACGTGGCGACGGGTGGATTCCCCAGGGCACTCCCCGCGACAAGATGCCGGAACAGATCGAGTATCTCGAGCGACACCGTGACGACGTTCGCCCGGGCGCCGAGATCGAGATCGGCGCCATGGTGGGCTGTCACGTGGGCGAGGCCGAATGGGACGTCCCCCGGGGCGCTCTCGTTGCGTCTCCCGACGAGATCGTGGAGTCCTACAACGAGTACGGCTCCTGGGGCGTGAGCCACCTCCAGGTGAAGCTCCACGCCCGTTCCCTCGACGAGTACTGCGACCAGCTCGCCGCTTTCGGCTCGCAGGTCGCCCCCCACCTGATCCGTGTTTGATGTTTGACGCGTCCGTGGGGCGCACATAGCGCGCTCCACGGACGCATCCAAGTTCATGAAAGGACGCTGACATGGCGGTCGTGACGATGCGGTTCGACCTGATGGTGCCCGACTTCGCGCCGGTTCCCGCCCGCGACTACTACGTGGCGTGCCTGGAGATGTGCGACTGGGCCGAGCAGAACGATCTCGGATACGTCGTGTTCTCCGAGCACCACGGGCTCGACAACGGCTGGATGCCCGCACCTCTCACGATGGCCGGTGTGGTCACCGGGCGCACGACGACCCTCAACGTCACCGCCGCAGCCGCCCTCGTCACGCTGCACGATCCGGTGCGCATCGCCGAGCAGTTGGCGGTGCTCGACCTGGCGTCGGGAGGTCGGGTGTCGATCGTGGCAGGGATCGGCTACCGCCCCGAGGAGTTCACGATGGCCGGTGTCGAGAAGCGGCGCCGTGGGAAGATCCTCGAGGAGAACCTCCAGGTGATGCTGAAGGCCTGGACGGGGGAGCCGTTCGAGTGGAAAGGCCGCACGGTGCGCGCCACGCCGAGGCCCTTCACGCAGCCGCACCCGATGGTGATGGTCGGCGGCTCCACGGAGGTGGCGTGCCGCCGTGCAGCCAGGCTCGGCCTGCCGTTCTTCCCGGCCGACGTCGATGAGCGCTTCCACGACTGGTACGCCGACGAGGCCGCCCGCCACGGTCAGGAGGGGGGTTTCGTGATCCAGCCCCGGGGCTCGACGTTCGTGTTCGTGACCGACGACGTCGACCGCACCTGGGGCGAGATCGGCCCCTACCTCCTGCACGAGGCGCAGCTCTACGACTCGTTCCAGTCGAGCGACCAGACGTCGGCGGTACACGTGCCGGGGGTCGAGACGGTCGACGACGTGCGGGCGACGGGTGCCTACGACGTGGTCACCCCCGACGAGGCGGTGGCCCTCGCCGAGGAGGCCGGTCCGGCGGGTGCTTTCGTCCTGAACCCGCTGAGTGCGGGCATCCCGCCGGAGATCGGATGGAGATCACTCGAGCTCACGGCCGCCGAGGTGTTGCCCCGCCTCTAGATGTACTCGGCCATGACGTTGGTGACGCGGGGTGATCGATAGCGAAGACCTCCGGGTGCACTGTGGAGATAGCCGTCTTCACAATGTCCGGAGGTCTTCGTGTCTCACCGTAATGCTCGTCTGACGTTCCACGGCCGGCAGTTGCTGGTCCAACGGATCCGCTTCGAGGGCGCGCCAGTCGCGCATGTGGCCAAAGCAATGGGTGTGTCGCGGCAGTGCGCGCACCGCTGGGTGGCCCGCTACGACGCCGAAGGCGAAGCCGGTCTTCATGACCGGTCATCGCGTCCGCACTCAAGCCCGAAACGAACCAGCGTCGAGGTCGAACAACGTGTGCTCTCCGCCCGCCGGGAACGCCGCCAGGGGCCCGACATGTTGGCCCCCGATATTGGTGTCCCGGCCCGCACGATCACCCGGATCCTGCGGCGCCACCAGGTCCCTCGCCTGGTGGAGTGCGACCCGTTGACCGGAGAGGTGATCCGGGCCTCGAAGACGACCGCGGTCCGCTACGAACGATCCAAGCCCGGCGAGCTCGTGCACATGGACGTCAAGAAGATCGGGCGGATCCCCGACGGTGGAGGCTGGAAAGCCCACGGCCGCCACATGGGCTCCACCTCAGCGAAGAAGAAGGCCCGCATCGGGTTCGACTACGTGCACTCGATGGTCGATGACCACTCCCGCTACGCGTACTCCGAGATCCTTCCTGACGAGACCGCTGCGAGCTGCGCCGGGTTCTTCGCCAGAGCCGTCGACGTCTTCGCCGCCGCTGGCATCTGGCGCATCGAACGGGTCATGACCGACAACCACTGGAGCTACACTCGAAGCAACGACCTGGCTGCGAAGCTCGAACGGCTCGGGGCCCGCCACGTGCTCATCAAACCGCACTGCCCCTGGCAGAACGGCAAGGTCGAACGCTTCAACCGCACCCTCCAGACCGAGTGGGCTTATCGGCAAGTGTTCCGCTCCAACGACGAGCGATCCGAAGCGCTGGCGCCATGGCTCGAGACCTACAACACTCGCCGCCGTCACAGCGCCCTCGGGGGCAAGCCCCCGATCAGCCGACTGTCACCAACCTGATGGCCGGGTACATCTAGCTCGTAGTGCGTCACTGAGGTCCGCCCTGCGGACCTCAGTGACGCACTACGACGACCGGAGTTGGTCGGTGTAGGTGTCGGTTCCCGGCACCGTGTGCAGGAACGGGGAGGCGAAGACGACCGCCCCCAGGCCGGACGCCGACAGCTCGTCGCCCAGAGAGGCGTAGCTCTCGTCGAACGCCGCCAGGGGATCTCCGTCCACGAAGGCCAGCTGTACGAAGCGACCCTCACCGACGTCACCCTTCACGTCCTTCGGGGCCTCGTCGCCGAGGGGGATCGGCGTGAAGGTGGCCACGACCTCCGCCGGCACCGGCCGGTCGGCGAACCAGGCATCGACGTCGTCGAGCGTGTGGCCGTCGGAGACCTCGCCCACGACCGCCACGATGCCCGGGAAGCACCGGTCGAGGGCGAGTTCCACCGGCATGCCGTCGTCACCCGGTGTCCGGGATCCGGCGAAGGTGTACATGAGTGTGTGGACATGGTCGCGGTGGGGGAACATGCGGCCGTCGGCATGCAGTCGGTGCACCTGCTCGGTTCCCCACTGGATCCACGACCCGAAGCTGCCGCGCAGGATCCAGTAGAGCGCCAGGTACGAGCCCTGCGACGTGTCGTCGGCGAAGGAGCTCGTCGCCGGGTAGCGGCGGTCCTTGCACTCCCGGGTCGCCACGAAGCGCCCACCCGCGAAGCAATCGGCGCCGATCATGCACCCGGCGTAGAAGTGGTCACGCTCGTACCAGCGGTTGTAGTCGACCTCGTGGCCGACGTGCGGCTCCACGAGCGTGAACAGCATCCCGCCGAGTCGGATCGGCTTCTCCGGCATCAGGTCCCTTCCCTCGTGTCGCGACGACGCGAGCGCGCCGCCGCTTTTCTAGCAGGGACTCAGCGCGGCGCCAGGCAGCTCAGACGCTTCGCCGGACGACCGAGCGACGGACCAGCACCCCGCCACCCACGACAGCCAGGAGCGCGACGAGCGCGATCCCCGCAGGTGACGACCAGGGTCCTGTGGCCGGCAGCGTCGGAGATGCGGACGGTCCCGTTCCCTCTCCCGTGCTGCCGCCGGACGTGCCGTCGCCCGATCCGCCTCCGGGCCCGCTCGGCCCGTCGGGGTCGGGCGGCGTGGGCCCGGGCGGGTCGGGCGGGTCGGGCGGTTCGGGAGGTGCGGCGTCACCGCACACCGAGCCGCCGGGGAGGTCCCAGCCGCCGAGCAGGGAGTCGATCGACGCGATTCCTGTGCTCGAGGTCCGGGCGCCGACGAGCACCGCCGTCTCACCCCCGATGCTTGCGCCGTTCGGGAAGAGGACACCGCACCCGGGGTCGAAGGTCTGGAGCTCACTCCAGCCGGACCCGTCCCAGTACCAGGTGTCGCCACGCGGACCATCGTCGGGTGGCGGCGGTTCGACGCCGATGAACCCACCGCCGACGAGCAGCGCGCCCGGGGGCGACGCGTCGGGGAGGGAGACCAGGGAGCCGTAGATACGGCGGGTCGGGCCGCAGGGAGTTGCAATGCTCGACCCACAGACCTGCGTCCATGTCTCGGCGACGGGGTCGAACGTCCACGTGTCGTCGAAGTAGGTGTCGGCGGGCCCGAAGCCCTGAGATCCGCCGAACATCACGAACCGGGTGCCGTCCCAGGCCATGCTGGCGCCCCAACGGCCGTCCGGGCCGCACGGGTCGGAGGGCGTCATGTCGGTCCCGCAGATCTGTGTCCACGATCCCGAGCCGGCGTCGTAGCGCCATGTGCCGTCGGGGAACAGGTCGCCGCCGTCGAGCGTTGCTCCGCCGAACAGGATGACGTGGGACAGGTCGGCGCTGCTCGCCATCGCGGGGCCCGACCGCCGACCGGGCGCGCATCCGTCGCACACCTGGGTCCACGTCGAGCCGTTCCAGTTCCAGGTGTCGTCGTCCATCGACACCGGCCCGCCGCCGTCGTTGCCGACCCCGATCGGCGAGCCTCCGTAGAGCGTCACACCGGTGCCGGCCGGCGCCATGCCAGAGGCCGAGCGTGGCCCCGGAGCGCACGGGCTGTCCGCGCCCGACACCGTCGTGCCGCAGATCGCGGACCACGAGCCGTTGTAGAGCCACATCGCCCCCGATGCGGGTGAGCCGTTGGGAAGCCCCAGGATGTCGCCACCGTAGAAGACGACTCCCGAGCCGTCGGGGGTGCTGCTGGCGGCGCGCCAGATGGTCCCGTCCTGCGCCAACTCGGTCGGAGTGCCGGGTTGGGCGTAGTCCCAGTCGGCTGCAGCGGCCGGCGACGACAGCGCGACGACGAGCGCAAGGACTGGCATGAATCGTGGCCGGCGACAGCGCATGTCACGTCCGATCTCGAGGTGCTGTCCTATCGGCGCCCGCCCGCGGGGTCTGAACTGATCCGGGCCGCGGTCCCTCGACCTTGGTGGAGACGGTGACCTGCGTTAGATTCGGCCGTTCACAGCCGGTGGGAGCGAAAAGGGGAGCAGTGGGGCGTTTCGACGATCAGGTGGCCATCGTGACCGGTGCCGGCTCGGGGCTCGGGCGTGCCACGGCTCTCCGGCTGTCCTCCGAAGGTGGCGCTGTCGCGTGTCTCGACATCGCCGAGGATGCGGCCGAGAAGACAGCCGCAGAGATCTCCGAGCCGGGACGCACCGCGCGGGCCGTCCCCGTCGACGTGAGCGACCCGGAATCGGTTGCACAGGCTGTGGCGACGACCGCCGCCGAGCTCGGTCGTCCCACGATCGTCGTCAACGCAGCCGGGATCGGACGCTTCGAGCACACCGTCGATGTTCCCTTCGAGGACTGGAGCCGCATCATCGGGGTGAACCTCACAGGGACGTTCCTCGTGTCCCAGGCCGCGCTCCCGCACCTGCTCGACGGTGGAGGTGTGATCATCAACATCGCCTCCAATGCGGGTCTCATGGGCCAGAAGTACTCGGCCGCGTACTGCGCCTCCAAGGGAGGGGTCGTCAACCTCTCCCGCGCCCTTGCCGTCGAGTACAACGGACGCGGTGTACGCGTCACCTGTGTCGCGCCGGGCGGGATGGACACGCCGATGGTCTTGGCCGAGGACACAGGATTCCAACCACCCGCCGGGGTCGACATCGAGCAGTTCCTGCGCGACTTCTCCCACCTGATGAGCCCCCTGGGCAACGCCGCCCCGGAGGAGGTGGCGGCCCTCATCGCTTATGTCGCGTCCGAGGATGCGCGCTACATGACCGGTTCCATCGTCTCGATCGACGGTGGCATCACAGCCTGATGGACACCCGAGCACCGGATTCCTGGCGCGTTCGGGGAACACGAAGGAGCCCCCGATGATCGACGACGCCCGCACGCTGTGGGAGCTGGTCGACCGCCGTGCCGAGCTCACCCCGGACGCCCTTTTCGCCGTCGACGAGGACGAGCGGCACATGAGCTTCAGTGAGTACCGCGCAGCGGCCGAGCGTGCCGCCGCAGGGCTGGCCGGCGTCGGGGTCGCCGAGGGAGCACCCGTGTCGTGGATCCTCCCCACGTGGATCGAGTCGGCCGTACTCGTCGCAGCCCTGGCACGTCTCGGTGCGGTGCAGAACCCGATGCTGCCGATCTACCGCGAGCGGGAGGTCGGTTTCATCACCCGTCAGACGGGCGCGTCGCTGCTGATCTGCCCGTCGGAGTGGGCGGGTTTCGACTTCGAGGGGATGTCCCGTGGCATCGCCGGCGACGTCGACGGGCTCGAGGTGCTCGTTGCCGACCGCACACTGCCCGAAGGCGATCCTGCATCGCTGCCTGCGCCGCCGCCGGTCCACGACTCCCGCGACGACGACCCCGTCCGCTGGGTGTTCTACACGTCCGGCACGACGGCCGACCCCAAGGGGGCCCGCCACACCGATCGCACCGTCATGCACTCGGCCTACGCCATGGTGAAGGCCCTCGAGCTCACACCCGACGACCGCAACGCCCTCGTGTTTCCCTTCACCCACATCGGTGGGATCGGCTGGCTCGATGCCGGGCTCATGGTCGGGTTCCCACAGATCGTGATCGAGGCGTTCAACCCGGCCACGACGATCCCGGTTCTCGCCCGCGAGCACGTCACGATCGCCGGGGCGGGCACGCCGTTCCACATGGCCTACCTCGCCGCGCAGCGGGAGGACCCCGACGAGCCCATCTTCCCCGACGTCCGGGCGTTCCCGGGGGGCGGTGCGGCGAAGCCCCCGCAACTGCACGGTGAGGTCAAGGCCGAGCTCGGCGGTGCCGGTGTCGTGTCGGGCTACGGGCTCACCGAGTGCCCGATCCTGGCGATGGGGTCGATCCACGACCCCGACGAGAAGCTCTCGCTCACCGAGGGGCGCCCGACCCCGGGAGTGGAGGTCCGGATCGTCACCCTCGACGGCACCGACGCCGGCACCGGGGAGGAGGGGGAGATCCGCGCCAAGGGCCCGCAGCTGTTCCGGGGCTACCTCGACAGCTCCCTCGATGCCGACGCCTTCGACGACCGGGGCTTCTTCCGCACAGGCGACCTGGGGAACCAGGACGACGAGGGCTACATCTCCATCACCGGGCGCCTGAAGGACATCATCATCCGCAAGGGCGAGAACATCTCCGCCAAGGAGGTCGAGGACCTGCTCTTCGACCATCCGGCCGTGGCCGATGTCGCCGTCATCGGCCTGCCCGACGCGACATCGGGCGAGCGAGCCTGTGCAGTGGTGGTGGTCGAGGACGGAGCCGAGCCCCCCACACTCGACGGCCTCTTCCGGTTCCTCACGGACGCGGGCCTCACGTCACGCAAGGCTCCCGAGCAACTCGAAGTCGTTGCCTCGCTGCCGCGCAACCCCACCGGCAAGGTCCTCAAGCACGAGCTGCGCGAGACCTTCACCGACGAGGGCTAGCGCGTCCCGTGCCGCTCAGCGAGGAGCTACGGGCGCTCGCCGCACGGGTCTCGAACACCGGGCGATGGGGCGCCGACGACCAGCGGGGAACCCTGAACCTCATCACGCCCGACGCCGTGAAACGGGGTGCGGGCGCCGTGCGCGACGGGCGGACGTTCTCCCTGGCGATGCAGTTCCACGCGGAGGGTCCACAGACCGGCGGCGTCCCCGGGCGCGTCAACCCCGAGATAGAGGTGCTCGCCGCCGGGATGTCGGTCACCGGCGACCCCGGCGACTTCACGACGACCGACGAGGTGGTGCGGCTGGGGACGCAGGCCTCCACCCACTGGGACGCCCTGGCGCACGTGGGCTACGACGAGCGCCTCTGGAACGACACGTCGCTCGACGTCGTGACCGGTGCCGGCGCCGTGAGGCTCGGAGCCGAGCACCTGGGCTCGGTCGTGACGCGCGGCGTCCTCCTCGACGTCGCTCGCACGCACGGCGTCGACCGACTACCGGGCGGATACCCGATCACCGACACGGACCTCGATGCCGCGCTCGCGGCCACGGGGCTCGGTGTCGAACCCGGCGACATCGTGCTGATCCGCACCGGTCAGCCGCAGACGCTCCGACGTGACGACCCCGAGACCGACGATCCGTCGACAGCGCCGCGCCTGGCCCGCCAGGGCGACGACGACCTCTACCGCACCGACACGGCGGGTGTGGGCGTCGCGGCCATCGAGTGGTTCGCACGCCACGACGTGGCGGCCGTCGCCACCGACACGTTCGTGTTCGAGGTGTGGCCGTGCGAGGATCCGGCGGTGCTGCTACCCGTGCACATGATCGACCTGCGCGACGTGGGTCTCGTCCAGGGCCAGCTGTGGTACCTCGAGGACCTCGCGGACGACTGTGCCGCCGACGGGCGCCACGAGTTCCTCCTCAGCGCCACCCCTCTTCCGATCACCGGTGCCGCCGGCGCCCCGGTTGCACCGACGGCGGTGAAATGATGGGTACGGCGGTCGTGACAGGAGCGGCCGGGGGACTGGGGCGAGCGGTCGTCGACCGGCTCGGGGTGGAGCACCGCGTCGTCGGTGTCGACGTCCGCGACGCCGAGGTGATCGCCGATCTCTCGGACGCCGACGGACGTCGCCGAGCGGTGGACGAGGCCCGTGCTGCTGCCGACGGGTCCATCGACCGCCTCGTGTGCGCGGCCGGGCTCGGTCCGACGCAGCCCGATCGGGGAATGCTCCTCGCCGTCAACTACTTCGGTACCGTCGAGATGCTCGACACCCTGGCGGGCGACCTCGTCGCAGCGGGGGACGCACGAGTCGTGCTCGTGTCGTCGAACAGCACGACCCTCGACCCGACGGTCGACGAGGAGCTCGTGGAGCTGTGCCTGGCGGGCGACGAGCCGGCAGCACGTGCCCGTGCCACCGAGCTGGCCGGCCACACGGTCTACGCCACGTCGAAGCTGGCCGTGACGCGCGCGATGCGCCGACGCGCTCCGGGGCTCGGTGAACGGGGAGTCAGGCTGAACGCCGTGGCGCCGGGTGCCTTCGAGTCCCCTCTCCTGGACCGGACGATGGACGACGAGATCCTGGGGGCCGCGACGAGAGACCTGCCGATTCCCCTCGGGCGCCCGGGGACACCCGTCGAGATCGCCGACGTGATCGCGTTCCTGCTGTCCGACGCCGCGTGTTACGTGCAGGGAGCCAACGTCTTCGTCGACGGCGGCACCGACGCCGTCGTCCGTCCCGACGGTCCGTAGCGCTCGGCAAACGACGCGTCAGTGCAGCTACATGTGGCACCTCATGACGCATCGAGGTCCGGCGCCGCATCGAGCGGTCAGGTCCCGACCAGGAGCCGGCCCAGGGAGACGTCGTCGTTCGAGGCCACGATGATCGCCGCGACAATGGTGACGGCGAGCAGGCCGATCCCCACCCAACCGAGCACGATGGCGGCTATGGCCATGCCGCGACCTGTCTGCCAGCCATTCGACTCGTCGATCTGCCCCTTCGAGATGTACCCGAAGATGAGAGCGAGGACCGATCCGACCCAGTAGATCCAGAGAATCCCGAGGATCATGCCTGCGATGGCGAGCCCGTTGTACCTCGGCGTCACCGGTGAGTACGCCTGCGGTGGCTGCCGGGGTGCAGCAGGTGGCGGCGGCAGTCCGATCGGATCGGACGGCGGGGGTTCGCCGGCGTAGGAGTCATCGTCGGGCATGGCTCGCTCCTCACACATGGTGTCCGCTTCGGCGCCGCGATCCAATCTACGGCTTCCGTGAGCCATCCGCCGCCGTGCCGGGATGCGGTCCGAGGTCCCGGTGCTCCCTACCACGGGGCGGCGCCACCTACCCTTGTGGAAATGCGTCGCTTCCCCGTGGCCGCTTCTCTCCTGGCGTCGGTCCTCCTCCTCGCCGCGTGCAGCAGTGATGGCGACGACGAGGGCTTTATCGATTCCCTCCTGTCGAGCTCGTCGACGACGTCGTCCACGACGTCGTCCACGACCAATGACACAGCGACGCGCGGGTCGATCGACTGGGAGGATTGCGGTGGAGGGTTCCAGTGTGGCGCACTCACCGTTCCCCTCGACCACGAGGTGCCCGACGGCGACACGATCTCGATCGCGCTGATCCGGCTTCCCGCCGGCGACCCCGACGAGCGCATCGGCTCACTCCTCGTCAATCCCGGGGGACCGGGTGCATCGGGAGTGGATCTCGCGGTGCAGTCCGAGGACGTCTTCGGGGCCGAGGTTCTCGACCACTTCGACATCGTCGGGTTCGACCCCCGGGGGGTGGGATCGAGCACACCCGTGGAGTGCCCGTTCGACCTCGACCGGCTCTTCGCTCTCGACACGACCCCCGACGACGACGACGAGTTGGCCGAGCTCCGCTCGGTGTCGAAGGAGTATGCCGACTCGTGCGCCGAGGCGAGCGGATCACTGCTCGAGTACGTGAGCACACTCGACGTCGCCCAGGACATGGACCTGATCCGGGAGGCACTCGGTGAGGAGCAGATCAGCTACGTCGGCTTCTCGTACGGCACGTACCTCGGCGCTCTGTACGCAGAGCTCTTCCCCGAGCGGGTCCGTGCGTTCGTCCTCGACGGCGCGGTCGATCCGACGTTGAGCGACGAGGAGGGGGCCGTCCAGCAGTCGCTCGGCTTCGAGATGCAGTTCGAGGAGTTTCTCGACTGGTGCGCGGGTGACAGCTCCTGCCGATTCAACTCGGACGGTGATCCCGAGACGGCCTACGACGACCTGATGCGGGAGATCGACAACGAGGGAATCGAAAGCTCTGACGGGCGCGTTCTGGGCCCCGGCGAAGCCGACATCGCTGTCGTCACCGCTCTCTACAACGGCGAGCGCGGCTTCACGGTACTGGGCGATGCCCTCGACGCAGCGGAGGACGGCAACGCCGATCCCCTCACGATCCTCTTCGACAGCTATGTCGGTCGGGACGGCTTCGGTTCCTACGACGGTTCGCAGGCGGCGTTCCAGGCCATCGGCTGCGTGGACGGCACGTCCACGACGACGCCCGAGGAGCACGACGACCTGGCTGCCCGCGTGGGTGAAGCCGCGCCCCGGTTCGGTGAGTCGGGTGTGAATCTGGGCTATCCGTGTGTGTACTGGGCCGCGCCGCCCGACGGGTGGGAGGGCCCGGTCCACGCCTCGGGAGCGCCGCCGATTCTCGTGATCGGCACCCGCGGCGACCCGGCCACACCGAAGGAGTGGGCCGAGTCTCTCGCCGAGCAGCTCGAGTCGGGTGTGCTCCTGCGCCTCGATGCCCGCGGCCACTTGGCATACGGCCTCGGGCACTCCTGTATCGACAGTGCCGTCGACGACTACCTGATCGACCTGACGGTGCCCGACGACGGCATGACCTGCGACCCGTAGCACGTGTCGCAGGACCGGCGACGGGAGCCGTAACCTGCTGCGCCGATGGACCTGCGCTACACCGACGCCGACGAGGCGTTCCGTTCCGAGCTGCGGGCGTGGCTCGAGGCCACCCTCCCGGGTCTGCCCGAGCTCCCCGGCCGTGACGCGTGGGACGAGCGCCGTCGCTACGACACCGACTGGCAGCGGCGTCTCCACGATGCCGGGTATGCCGGGCTCAACTGGCCGGTCGAGTACGGCGGCCTCGGGGCGTCGCCGTCGCAGCAGCTCATCTTCCTCGAGGAGACGACGCGGGCCCGTGCCCCCTACGTGGGAGCGAACTTCGTCGGCACACTCCATGCGGGCCCGACACTGATAGCCGAGGGGAACGACGAGCATAAGTCGCGCTTCCTCCCGAAGATCCTCAGGGGTGACGAGGTCTGGTGTCAGGGGTTCTCCGAGCCCACCGCCGGCTCCGACCTGGCGTCGCTGCGCACCCGGGCCGTGCGTGACGGCGACGAGTACATCGTCAACGGCCAGAAGATCTGGTGCAGCATGGCGAACATCGCCGACTTCTGCGAACTGCTCGTCCGCACGGACCCCGACGCCAGGAAGCAGGCGGGCATCACGTGGCTCATCCTCCCCATGGACTCCCCGGGCCTGGAGATCCGACCCATCGAGACCCTCGCCGGATCGTCGGAGTTCTCCGAGGTCTTCCTCGACGACGTCCGCATCCCGGTCGCGAACCGGGTGGGTGACGAGAACGACGGGTGGCGCATCACGCAGGTCACGTTCTCCTTCGAGCGCGGCACGGCGTTCGTGAGCGAGCTGGTGGATGCGCGTCGCCTCGCCGAAGAGTTGGCCCACCTGGCCGCCCGACTTCCGCGCGGTGCGCGGACCGCATGGGACGACGCCACGCTCCGGCGGGAGCTCGGGCACGTCACCGCCGAGCTCGACGCACTGTGGGCGCTCACGAAGCGCAACGTCTCGCAGTCCGAGCGCACCGGCGCTCCGGGGCCGGGGTCGATGATGATCAAGCTGGCCTACAGCGAGGCTCGCCAGAGGCTCGGTGACCTGTCGCTGGCCGTCCTCGACCGCGGCTCACTGGCGTTCGGCGACACCGTCGTCGAGGGAGCCGACGAGCTCCTCGAGGAGCGGCTGCGCACGCTCGCCCTCACGATCGCGGCCGGGACGTCCCAGATCCAGCGCAACATCATCGCCGAACGCGTTCTCGGCCTGCCGAGGAGGTAGCGGGCGTGCCGACCGGGTGGGAGACAGCATGGACTTCGAGCTGAGCGCCGACCAGGAGGCGTTGCGCGACGGGACCGCCGAGCTGCTGGCCGGGCGTTTCGACATGGGCCGCGTCCGCGCGTGCGCGGATCTACCGGGTGCCGTCGACCGCGATCGTTGGCGCGAGATCGGCGAGGCCGGCGTCTTCTCGCTTCGCCGTCCCGAGTCGGACGGCGGGCTCGGGCTGGGAATGGCCGACGCCGCTGTCGTCTTCGAGGAGCTCGGCGCCGCGCTCGTTCCGGGCCCTCTCGTCTGGACGGAGATCGCGGCCGGTGAGGTCGACGGGGCCGCGTCGGGCGATGTCGTGGTCGGTGGCGTCGAGGAGGCCGGGGAAGAGGGGTCGCCCACGGTCATCGAGCATCTCGACGGTGTCGACGTCCTGATTCGACTCGGAGGCGACGGTGCCGTCTCGATGATCGACCCCGCCGATGTGGCGTCGACCCTCCTCGACCGTCCGTTCGACCCGCTCACACCGGTGTCCTGTGTGGACGTCTTCCCGGAGGGAATGGCACTCGACCTCGACCCCGCCACCGTCCGGCGCGACGGAGCGGTCCTGACAGCCGCCTACCTCCTCGGTATGGCGAGGGCCATGAGCGCGTCCGGGGTCGGCTACGCCCTCGAGCGGGAGCAGTTCGATCGGCCCATCGGATCTTTCCAGGCCGTGAAGCACCTCCTCGCCGACACGGCCGTACGAGTGGAGGTGGCTCGCGCCGCCGTCCAGGCGGCAGCTCTCCACGTCGACGACCCGGACCTCGGCGACATCGACCGTGCGGTGTCAGGCGCGAAGCACCTCGCCGGGGAGGCAGCCATGGCCAACGCCCGGACTGCGATGCAGGTGCACGGGGGTATGGGGTTCACGTGGGAGGTCGACGTCCACCTGTACATGAAGAGGGCGTGGGTTCTCGACACGGCGTTCGGGTCGACGGCTGACCACGCCGACGCGGTCGCGGCGTCGCTGGCACCGTCGTTGTAGGAAGGCGGGGAGCACCGCCCCGTTGCGACCGGCAGGTCTAGCATCGGTGGATGCCCCGGGAACCGACCACTGTCCTCGGTGCGCTGGCCACGCGCCTCGACCGCGATCCCGACGGTCCGTATCTCGACATCTCCGGTGAGGTGTTCACGGCTCGCGACATCGACGAGCTGAGCAACCGGTGTGCCCATGTCCTCGGTGACCTCGGTGTCGGGAAGGGCGACCGTGTTGCCTCGCTCCTGGAGAACGTCCCCGAACAGGTCGTGACGTTCTTCGCGACGGCGAAGCTCGGCGCGATCGCCGTCCCCGTGAACACGGCGTACAAGGGGGAGTTCCTCCGCCACCAGCTCACCGATTGCGGCGCACGGGTCATCGTCATCGCCGCCGATCTCGCCGGCCGCTTGTCGGAGCTGGGGGGAGGGGAGCTCCCCGACCTGGAGGCCGCCGTGACCGTCGGACCCGCCGATGCCGCACCAACCGGGATCAGCGGCGTGGCGACGAGCCCGTGGGCCGCGGTCATGGAGACTGCGCCGTCACGACCTCCTGCCGAGGTCGACGTCACGCCGGCCGACCTCGCGTGCCTCGTGTACACGGCGGGGACCACCGGTCCCTCGAAGGGCTGCATGCTGCCCCACAACTACGTCGTCAGCCTCGGTGATCAGGTGGCGCGTGCGTGGGGCAGACAAAGTGACGACATCGTGTGGACACCGCTGCCGCTGTTCCACTTCAACGCCATTGCGATCTGCGTCGTGGGGACGCTTGTCGCGGGGGGTTCGGCGGCGATCGCCCGCCGCTTCTCCGTGACACAGTTCTGGAGTGAGGTCCGGCGGACCGGGGCCACCATGCTCTCGCTGCTCGGCCCCCTGGCGATCATGGTGCAGACCGGCAGTGAGGCGGCGGACGCGCACGGACACTCGGTGCGCCTGATGGCCGCGGCCCCGCTCGGTCCCGAGACCGACCGATACTGGCGGGAGGTTCTCGGGATCCGGACCTTCTCGGCCGGGTTCGGCCTCACGGAGGCCTCGCTGCTCGCCTTTCTCCCCGCTGGTGAGACCAACGCCCCCGGAGCAGCGGGACGGGTCAACCGCGATGACTTCGAGGTCCGGATCGTCGACGACACCGACGAGGAGGTCGACACGGGATCCGTGGGGGAGATCGTGGCGCGCCCTCGCCTGCCGAACACGATGTTCGCGGGCTACTGGAACAGACCCGACGCCTTCGCTGCCGTCACGTCGAATCTCTGGTTCCACACGGGCGACCTCGCCCGGGTCGACCACGACGGCTTCCTCTACTTCGTCGACCGCAAGAAGGACTACCTCCGCCGTCGGGGGGAGAACATCTCCAGCTTCGAGTTGGAGAAGACCTTCCTGGCCCACGACGCCGTACGCGACGTCGCCGTCCACGCGGTCCCCAGCGACGTCGGGGAGGACGACGTGAAGGTCACCGTGGTCCTCGACGATGACGCCGACGTCGACGAGGAGACCCTCTGCCGCTGGTCGGCGGAGCGCCTGCCCTACTTCGCCGTGCCCCGGTACGTGGAGTTCCGCGCGGAGTTGCCCCGGAACCCCGTGGGCCGGGTCCTGAAGTACACGTTGCGTGACGAGGGCGTCACAGCCGCCACGTGGGACCGGGAATCGGCGGGTTTCGACCCGGGGCGCTGACCTGCCCGGGCGAGGGCGTCCCCCGAGCCGGCCCGGAAGCGTCAACCGGCGCTGCCGGCTGCCGATCAGGGTCGCATGCGCCAGTGCCCCGGATGTGGCTTCCTCGTCCCGCCGTCGTGGGACGAGTGCGAGAGGTGCGGTGCCGATCTGGCCGATGCGTCCGTGTTCCGGGCCGCCTCGGCCACGGCCGGGACAGCGACGGCCGGGACAGCGACGGCCGGGACAGCGGTCTCACGACCGGCGTCGTCGCCGACCACCTCCCCGGGTCCGACCGGGACGCGACCTCCCGGTATCCCCGGCGGCGCCGACTCCTCGCCCGGGCCCGCGACACCGGCCGGACCACCGGGCCCAGGGGCCGGCGAGCACTTCGACTACTTCACGGGCGCTCCGGTGTCACAGCCCGCGCCCGGGAGCCTCGCGGGAGTCGCCGACCCGCTCGACTCCGACCCCCCCGACGTCGTCGTGTCGACCGGGAAGGCCCGTCGGGCCCGGGCGCTCACGCGGGTTGTCTACGTGGTGTGCGCTGTGGTCCTCGTGGCCGCAGGGTGGTACGGCTACCGGCAGATCACGGCAGAGGACATCGACCTCGACCCCGCGGCGCAGGAGTGGGTGGACGGTGAGCGCTCGGTGACCGTTGACAACACCCTGGCCGGGTTCCGCGCCGAGTTGCCCGCGTCCCCCGAGGTGGTCGAGCAGTCGATGACCGTTGCCGGCCAGACCTACACGGTTCACTTCGAGATGTCCCAGGTGACGCCCGAGTACGTCGTCGGTGTGGGATACGTCGACGGCCCGCCGGGCTCCGAGCAGGAGCTCGACGCGCTCGTGGCCGACGGGGAGGGTGTGGAGTTCGTGGCCGGTGGTGACACCGCGTCGATCGACACGGTCGAGCACCAGGGGCGCCGGGCCGTCGACGTCGTGGCCAGCGTCGAGGGGGCGTCCACGAAGGTGCGGATGGTCCCGGTGGGTACACGCCTCTACATGGCCATGATCATCACCCCCTACGAGAGCGCACCGGGGTTCGACCGGCTGGTGGACGGCTTCGAGCTGCTCGAAGGCCCCGTCGGGGCGTCGTGAGCGCGCCGCCTCTGGCTATTCCTCCGCGAACCGGTCATACTGGTACGCCCACCACACGAGCGCCGGCGTGGGCGACCGGAGGGTCGTCGCGACCGGTGCTCCCGGTGTGTACCGGCGAGGCGGCACCACCCCCGACGTCACGAGGTTGAGCAGGCCGATGTCCCATTCCGCGAGGGCGCCCCGCAGACGCTGCCTGCTCGCCGCCACGGTGACGACGGCCCTCGCAGCAGGCCTCGTCGTCCCGTCGGGCGCCGTGGCCGGCCCGGCGACCCACGCGTCCGGCGACGTCGACAGCGGGGCCGACGCCCGGGCCGCCGCGACGATCCCACCCGACGCCACGGTGCTTGTCGAGGAGCTCGACGAGCGCCTCGTCGACGCGCCGATCACCGACGGGCCGGCGGCCGACGCCATCGACGCGCTCGCCGGTGTGGACCGGGAGCTCGCCGAGATGCTCGACGCCTCCGCCGGCCTCCAGGCGCGGGAGGACCGGCTCCAGGAGGCGATCGACGAACTCACCGCCACCGAGCAGCAAGCGGCCGCCGAGCTCGCCGACGCCGTCGACCGCAAGCGGCGTCTGGCTGCCGCGGCCTACACACAGGACCCCGCGGCGACGAGGCACTACGCCATCCTCGATGCCTCGGGGCCCGTGGAGGTCGCACGGCGGGGGCGCCTGGCCGACACCGTCGGTGACACGCTCAACGAGGCGGCCGACGAGGCCGACGAACTGCGGGCGGCCGCCTCGGAGGGCGCCGCCAAGGTCGGTGACGAGCTCGTGGCCGTACGGTCACTGCGCGACGACCTCGACGCCACGATCGCCGGTCTGCTCGAACAGCGGGCCGCCGCGCGTGACGAGGTGGCCGAGACGCTCCCCATGGCCACGGTCGCCGATCTCGACATCCCCCTGGTCGTCCTCAACGCCTATCTCCGGGCTGAGCGCGCCGCGCTCATCACGGAGCCGGGCTGCGGTGTCCCGTGGTGGGCGCTGGCCGGGATCGGCCGCACCGAGTCGGACCACGGCCGGTTCCGTGACTCCGAGCCCGACGAGGAGGGCAACGTGTCGCCGCCCATCCTCGGCGTTCCCCTCGACGGGAAGGGTGTCGCCGCGATCGGTGACAGCGACGGCGGGGATCTCGACCAGGACACGGTCCACGACCGCGCGGTGGGGCCCATGCAGTTCATCCCGTCCACGTGGGAGCGGTGGGGAAGTGACGGCAACGGCGACGACCTCGACGACCCCCAGAACATCTACGACGCGGCCTACTCGGCCGCCCGCTATCTCTGTGCGGTGGCACACGGGGATCTCACCGACGACGCCCAACTCGACCGCGCGTTCCTCGGGTACAACCACTCGCTCAGCTACGTCGTGACGGTTCGCGACCGTGCCGAGGAGTATCGCGACCGCGCCGACTACCTGCCGCCACTCGACGTCAGCTGACACCGCCACCGGGCCGACCCCGGCCCCCGGTGGGTTCGTCGAGCCCGTCATGGTGCGACGCCTCGTACTCGTGCTTCCGTCTCGCCAGGGCGCGTCCCTCGTTGCCGCTCGTATAGGGCGCCACCGCCAGGCCGAGGAGTGCCGAGCCGATGATCACGATCGTGAGCGGCACGCCGAGAATGAACCACAGGAGGATGACCGTCGCGAGGAAGGCAACGGCAGTCGCCACGGCCCAGTGGACGACGAAGGGGCGAGGATCACGCGGCGGAAGGGGGTCCATCGCCGAGGTCTCCCTGTTCGGTGGGCCCGGATCGTCGGTCACCGTGGCGTCCAGCGTCGACGACGCCGTGTCAGGCGGTGGGGTTGAGGTCGGTGATCGTGACGCGGCCCTCGCGCTCCACGCGGGTGCCGGGACGCGTGGCAGGTGTGGGTGTGGTGTCGACGTCGGTGGCCTCGGCCCGCAGGGCGGCCACCGTGCACCTCTCGCGTGACCTGACGGAGAACGGGTCGTAGCGGAAGAACCGCATGGCGTTCTCGTGGGTGATCTGGTTGATCTCCGCGTCCGTGAGGTCGGTCCCGCTGAACTCGCCCCACAGACGCTCGGGCGTCTGCGGCCACGTCGAGTCGGAATGCGGGTAGTCGACCTCGATCGTGAGGCGCTCGGTTCCCAGCTCGCGGGCGTGACGTGCCCCCACGTTGTCGGAGATGGAGCACAGGATCACGCGCTCCATGAAGAACTCACTGGGCGCCTTGTCGCCGAAGTCGGCGCCGGTCCACGACTTGTGAACCCGGTACGTGTGGTCGAGGCGCTCGAGGAAGTACGGCACCCAGCCGGTACCCCCCTCGCTGAGGGCCACCGTGAGGTCGGGGAACTTCTGCCAGACCGGGGAGTGGATGAGGTCCGCGGCCGCCTGGACGATGTTCATCGGCTGGAGAACGATCATCACGTCGATGGGTGCGTCGGGTGCGGTCATGACGAGCTTCGAGCTGGATCCGATGTGCATGCAGACGACGGTGCCCTCGTCGGAGCACGCCTTCCAGAAGGGGTCCCAGTGGTCGGAGTGCAGCGACGGGAGATTCAGCGGTACCGGGTTCTCCGGGAACGTCACGGCGTGGCACCCCTTGGCTGCGACACGGTGGATCTCCTCGGCCATCAGCTGGGGGTCCCAGATCGTCGGGATCGACAGGGGGATGAAACGCCCAGGGGCGGATCCGCACCACTCGTCGATGTGCCAGTCGTTGTACGCCTGGGCGAGCGCGCGGGCGGCATCCCTGTCCTCGAGAGCACCGAACAGGCGGCCGGCAAAGCCGGGCAGAGACGGGAAGCACATCGACCCGAGCAGGCCGTTGGCGTTCATGTCGCGCACCCGGTCGTTGATGTCGTAGCATCCGGAGCGGATCTCCTCGAAGCTCGTCGGGTCGATGCCGTACTCCTCGCGGGGTCGTCCGGCGACGGCGTTGAGGCCGATGTTGGGGACCTCGATCTCGAGGAACTGCCACACGTCGGTGCCGTCATCCTTGTGGACGACATGGGGAGCGACGTCCCGGTAGCGGTCGGGCAGGTGGTCGTCGAACATGCCCGGCGGCTCGACCACGTGGTCGTCGACACTCACGAGAATCATGTCGTCCATCTGCACGGGGATCTCCTCCGTCCGGCGAACCCGGCGACGATGTCACCCTACCGTCGGGGAGCCGGACCCGTACAGAGGCCGTGCGGTGCGTGCCCTACACGGACGGGAGCGTGAGTCGTTCGCCGGGGAACACGAGGTCGGGGTCTCCCGAGCGAAGCGTGGTGCGGTTGAGGTCGATGAGGCGTGCCCAGTAGCGCGCCACGTCGGGCTCGCCGACCGTACCGGGGCGACCGGAGGCCAGCGCGTGTCGTTCCAGGACCTGCTCCGAGACCGACCACATGTTCTCCCCGGGTGACACGACGTGGACTCCCCCTTCGGGGGAAGCGCTGCCGATGCGGCGGTCCTCGACGTCGGCGTCGGTGTGGCTCGGGGGATGAGCCGGGGGATGTGGCGGCGCGAGCGAGGTCGGCGGCGCGACCGGTGGGGACGTTGCGCCTCCGCCGGCCCCCCGCACGACGGGCTCCTCGAGCATGGTCTGCGCAGCACCGTCGTCCCCCGCGTCGGGGGAGGCGGCCGCCGGCGCCGATGACATCCCTGACGACGCCAGCGACGCGGCCACCGAGACGGCCACCGCCCGCTCCACGAGGTGGCGCACGGGCGGGAGCGCCAGGGAACGGAGCAATCGCGAGAGCCCCGGTCGACGCATCCTCACCGCGGTGGCGAGGACGGTCAGCACCACGCTGAGGACCAGCCACGCCGCGACGAACGCGAGGACCGGGCCGATGACCGCCAGGACGACGTCGGCCACGGGGTCGGTCGGGACGGAGGTGCTGGCAGGTGATGGCACATCGACCATCTTAGGATGTGACAGAGTGTGTGACAAAGGGTCCACGGCGTTCCCTCACGACCGGTACCCTGCTCGGTCGTGACCACGCTTCCCGATGGTGGCTCCGCCGAGGAGCCGACCCTCGCCACCGACGGGCGACCGCTCGGGGAGCGGGGGGCGCGCACCCGGCGCCGGCTCCTCGATGCCACCGAGGGCCTGCTGGAACAACGGGGCGTGCGCGATCTCACGGTTGCCGACATCGCCCGTGCGGTCGACACGTCGCCCGCGACCTTCTACCAGTACTTCCGCTCGGTCGAGGACGCCGTGCTGGCCCTTGCCGTGGACGTCGGAGAGCAGCTCGCTCCCATCGGGGTGTTCCTGGAGGCGCCGCTCTCCGAGCCCGATGGTCTCGAGCGTGCCCATGCCGCCGTGGAGGCGTTCCTGGAGTTCTGGGACGACCACCGCGCGGTGCTGCGCACGCGGAACCTCGCCGCCCAGGAGGGTGACACGAGGTTCCGCGACGTCCGGAACCGCTCGCTGGAGCCCGTCACACGTGCTGTGGCGGCACAGGTCGAGAGGTCGCAGGCGGCCGGCGACGTCGACGCGTCGGTCACGCCCTATGCGGCGGCGGCCGCGCTCGTTGCGATGATCGAGCGGATGGCCGCCTTCCACCGTGATCTCGAGCCGCGCGGCGTGTCGCGCGATGCGCTGATCACCACGACCGCGCGGATACTCCACCGGAGTGTCACGAAGCTCGGATAGGGGCAGTGTTCCCGACGGTGGGCCGTTGTGGCCACGGCGGACGCCCCGCTGGATGGCCCACAACCTCGTTCACCTCGCCCGCATCCTCGAGGCGACCCCGATTCCCGCAGAGGGCAACACGCGCGATGCTGAGGAGTGCCACAACGGCTGAGGGGGTCCCGCAGATGTCTGCAACGCTGGAGCACCGGATGCTCGTCGACGGCATGCTCATCGAGGCGTCGGGGGGCCGTACGTTCGATGTTCTGAACCCGGCGACCGAGGAGATCGTCGGGCCATGTGTCGACGCAACGGTCGACGACATGCGACGGGCCATCGGCGCGGCGCGACATGCGTTCGACGCCACCGACTGGTCGACGGAGATCGCGGAGCGCAAGCGCTGCCTCCAGCAGTTGAAGGCTGCTCTCGAACGGGAGCGTGAGACGCTGCGCGAGATCCTGGTCGCCGAGGTCGGAACCCCTGTCACCCTCACATTCGCGGTGCAGCAGGACAGTTGCATCGACGACATGCAATGGGACATCGACCTGCTCGACACGTTCACGTGGGAGAGAAGCCTCGGAGTGCACGAGTTCTTCGGAATGCGAAGTGAGCGCGTCGTCGTGAAGGAGGCCGTGGGCGTGGCGGCGCTGATCACGCCGTGGAACTTCCCGTTCATGCTGAACCTCTCGAAGCTGGCGCCGGCACTGGCTGCGGGGAACACCGTCGTGCTGAAGCCCGCTCCCGACACGCCGCTGAACGCCACCTTCCTCGGCCGCCTCATCGCGGAGCAGACCGACATACCGCCGGGCGTCGTCAACATCGTGCCCGCCGCGGACCCGGCGGAGACCGGCGAGGTCCTCATCGCCGACCCTCAGGTCGACCTCGTCAGCTTCACGGGCTCCACCGCCGTGGGGAAGCACATCATGGAGGTCGGCTCACGGACCTTGAAGAAGGTCTTCCTCGAGCTCGGAGGCAAGTCGGCCAACATCATCCTCGACGACGCCGACTTCCCCTCGACGGTCGGTCTCGGGGCGATGATGTGCGTGCACGCCGGGCAGGGGTGTGCCATCGCGACACGGACGCTCCTCCCGCGCTCGCGCTACGACGAGGGCGTCGAGCTTCTGCGGGAGTCCTTCGAGACGTTCGCGTACGGCGATCCCAACGACCCGGCGCACATGATGGGGCCGCTCATCAACGCGCGCCAGCGCCAACGGGTTCTCGACCTGATCGACACCGGCCGCCGTGAGGGGGCGCGGCTCCTCGTGGGTGGCGGCACTCCTGAGAACCTCGACCGCGGCTACTACGTGGAACCGACACTCTTCGTCGACGTCGACCCCAACTCCACACTCGCCCAGGAGGAGATCTTCGGGCCGGTGCTGTCGGTCATCCCCTACGAGGACGACGACGACGCCGTGCGGATCGCCAACAACTCCCGCTACGGCCTGTCCGGCTCTGTGAGCAGCGCCAGCCTCGAACGCGCCATGGCCGTCGCCCGGCGTGTCCGCACCGGGACGATGTCGGTCAACGGCGGGCAGTGGTTCGGTCCCGACTCTCCCTTCGGTGGCTACCGCCAGAGCGGTGTCGGTCGCGAGCACGGCGTCGAGGGTTTCGAGGAGTACCTCGAGACCAAGACGATCGGCTACCCCGCCGACCCTGGCGTAGCCTGAGCAACGAACTGGCGGACGGGGGGCTCATCGTGGCGGTCACCGACGACACGGACCGGACATCACGGGCAGACGACCGCGGGTACCTCCCGAGCTTCGGGACAGTTGCCGACGAACGGCGCCACCGCCAGGAGAGGCTGGCCGGGGCGTTCCGGCTCTTCGGCGCCTTCGGGTTCGATGAGGGAGTGGCGGGGCACATCACCGCACGTGATCCGGAGCACGCCGATCGATTCTGGGTCAACCCGCTCGGGCGGAACTTCAAGCAGATCCGTGTGTCCGACCTGATCTGCGTCGACTCCAGCGGCGCCGTCGTGGAGGGCAGCGGCTTGCTCAACACGGCCGCTTTCGTGATCCACGGCCACGTCCACGAGGCGCGCCCCGACGCGCAGGCCGCCGCACACGCCCACTCCGTGTACGGCAAGTCCTGGTCGTCGCTCGGACGACCCCTCGACCCCCTCACCCAGGACGCATGCGCGTTCTACGACGACCACGCCGTCTTCGACGACTACACCGGGGTCGTGGTCGACCCCCGGGAAGGGAAGCGCATCGCCGAGGCGCTCGGCGACAACAAGGCGGCGATCCTCCAGAACCACGGCCTGCTCACGACCGGCTGGTCGGTCGATGAGGCCGCCTGGTGGTTCATCACGATGGAGCGCACGTGCCAGGCGCAACTCCTGGCCGAGGCGGCCGGCACGCCGAAGCCGATCCGGCCCGAGCAGGCGGCGCTCACGGCAACGCAGGTCGGCTCGCACGTCGCGGGACACTTCTCGTTCCAGCCGCTCTGGGAGTGGATCGTCGCCGAGCAGCCCGATCTCCTCGACTGACGCGTGACCGTCACGTCCGACGCCGTGCGCCTCGACGGCCGCGTCGCGGTCGTCACGGGTGCAGCCGTCGGGATCGGCCGTGCGGTGGCGATGTCGCTGGCGTCGTTCGGCGCCGACCTAGCGGTCTGCGACCGCGACGTCGAGAACCTCGCAACGACGGCATCCGACGTCGACGATCTCGGTCGTCGGGTCGTCGCGGTCGAGGCCGACGTCCGTGACGCCACGGCCGTAGATGCCTTTCTCCACGCCACGAGGGAAAGCTTCGGGGCGGTCGACATCCTCGTGAACAACGCCGGAGGGGGATTTGCCGCCGACCTGCTGGATGTCAGCGCCAAGGGCGAGGCGGCGTTGGTCGCCGAGAACTTCACGAGCGTGACGAATCTCGTGCGGGCGACGGTCCCGCTCATGGAGGGGCGCCCGGCGTCGATCGTCAACGTCACGTCCATCGAGGCACACCGTGGCGGACCGGGCTTCGCTGTCTACTCGGCCATGAAGGCCGCGGTGGCCAGCCTCACGAAGTCGCTGGCGCTCGAGTTGGGGCCGAGGGGAGTCCGCGTCAACGCCGTTGCACCCGATGTGATCCCGACACCCGGAGTCGGTGCTGACATGCCCGAGCCCGCGGCGCTTCCACGGCAGGGAAGCGTCGACGACGTGGCCGGTGTGGTCTGCTTCCTCGCCGGCGACCTGGCGGCGTTCGTGACCGGGACGACCGTGCACGTCGACGGCGGAAACCTGGCGGCATCGGGATGGCGCCGCGACGACGACGGTCGCTGGAGCCCGTCGTGACGTTAGGTGTGGATGCCCGAGCACCTCGTGTTCCACGTCGCCATGGAGGGCTCACCGCACCCGGGTGACGATCGTGCGCCGGTGCCGCTGCCGGCACCGGCGCACGGGCCTCGAGGCGTCGCCGATCTGATCGGCCTGCCGTCGCCCCGAACGCGCCTGCGGGCGCGTCAGCCGGCAGCGACCCACTCGGAGGCGATGCGGAAGGCCTCGGAGCCGTCGTCGGCGATGGCGAGCAGGCCGAGGTGTTGGTCGGGCCGCCACAGGATGCCGATGGTGTCGGCGGCCGTGTCGATGATCAACGTGGCAGGGGTGCCGCTGACGTCGATGTGGAGAGGGCTGGTACTCGCCCCGACGGCGAGGCCTGCGGCGAACCGCGGCCAGACGTCGGGGTCGTCGAAGGCGGGACCGAGGTCGTAGGCGACGAGAACGCCGGCCGGTTCCCCCGGGTTGCCCACGGCCCGGGCGTCGACAGCCCGGATGACATCCGACGAGGCGTCGGCCTCGACTCCTCCGGCGAACAGGAGCACCTCGTCGGGGGCCAGCTCGGCGTAGCCGTAGCTCGGGAGATCGAGGAACGCCCGGTCCGCGAGCGGTGCGCGGGGGACGGTGGTCGTCGTCGTGTCCGACGCCTCGGTGGAGCTCGGGGCAGTCGTCGACGTGTCGGGAGAGGTCGTGGTCGTCGTGGTGCTCGTGCTCGTGGCGTTGCCGCTCGAGGTCCCGCTACCCGTGCAGGCGGACAGGAGCGTCACACACGCCACTCCGCGCACGGTGAGCGTCCACGCCCGTGCGCGACCCGTGGTGGTCGGTCGGACGACACGACGCCAGGTCACGACGATCGCCACGAGCCGCTCAGGAGTCGTCGCCGAGGAACCGGATCGTGCGACTCCGGAAGCGCCACCCGCCCCCCTCGCGTACGAGTTCGTCGATGTAGCGTCCGGCCTGGGTGAGGCGGAGGCCGTCATCGGATCGCTGGAGATAGCAGAAGTCGGTCGCTGCGTCGGCGGCGTCGCCGGTCACCTCGATCACGGCGTTGTAGGTGACGTGCTGGCCCACGGGTGTCCCGGGCTTCCAGGCACCGATGTTCTCTCGGATGGCGGGTCGGCCCGTGTGGGTCACACCCATCACCGTGAACTGCGCGTCGTCGGTGAAGAGCGCGGCGAAGTCGTCGGTTCGCCCGTCGTCGTAGGCGTGGCAGTACGTGGCCAGGAGCCGGCGGATCGCGGTGTCATCGGACTCCGTGTTCGACATGGTGCCTCCAGCAGTCATGGATGCCCGATGTTCGCGCGTCTGATGCGTCGCATCTGACGTGGTGCCCGTTGTGGGGGCAGAATGGTGCCGTGAGTACAGCCGACGACACCGCGCAGGAGATCGTCGACGAGCTCGTCCCCCGCCACGATGTTCCCCGCGGTGGGCGGAGCGGCTTCGCCGTCGTCGATGACCGGCAGGTCCACTATCTGGAATGGGGGCACTCGACGGCGCCCACGGTCGTGTGCCTCCATGGCGGTGGCCAGACCGCCTACATGTGGGAGGAGCTCGGCGCGGCTCTCGCGCGGCGCTGCCACCTCCTGGCGCCCGACCTGCCCGGCCACGGTGACTCCGATGCACTCCCCGCAGGCGAGTTCGATCGGCGCCGTCTGGCCGGCGCGGTGATCTCGTTCCTCGAGGAGTTCGGCGTGCGTCGTGCGGCGTTCGTGGGCGCGTCGCTCGGAGGGATCACTTCGCTCACCGTGGCATCGGACCACGTGGATCTCGTCGAAGCGGTCGTGCTCGTCGACATCGGTCACCGGATGGAGAGCGAAGGCGTGCGCCGTATCGTCGAGTTCATGACTGCTCACGAGTCGTTCGCGGATCTGGAGGAGGCGGCCGACGCTGTCGCGGAGTACCTGCCCCGTCGCAAGGACGTCAGGATCGAGAGTCTCAAACGCAACCTCCGACAGCGTCCCGACGGCCGTTGGGAGTGGAAGCACAACTTCGGACGGAGAATCCGTCAACGGCAGGCCGAAGGCGTCTTCGACGTCAACCGTGCCCAGACGCTCGTACAGGGTGTCGGGGAGGAGGCCCGAGGTCTCGAGTGCCCGGTCCTGGTCCTTCGAGGCAAGGAGAGCGACCTGCTCTCCGAAGGCGGTGCGCAGGAGATCACGGATCTGATCCCGAATGCACGCCTCGCGCGCATCGCCGGTGCCGGACATCACGCAGCGGGTGACAACCCCACGACGACGGTCGAGCTCATCTCCGAGTTCCTCGACGAGATCAACTGGGCATGACCCCACGGGGCGGGCGGACGGTCGCGCTACAGGCCGAAACCCATCGGCGGTGAGCCTCGGTCGCGATCGGCGAACATCTCGGACTTCTGGGCGACGAGGCCCTCGACCGTCCACCGCTTCCCGTCACCCTCCGCGGTGTGTACGGGCGACCACCCGGTCATGAGATGGACGCGGTCCGCCCACACGACGAACACCTGACCGGTGATGTCACCTGCCTCGTCCGACGCGAGGAAGCCCACGGTCGGTGCGATGTTGTCGGGCGACCACTCGTCGAAGGTGTCGTCTCCGGGCTCGTCGAAGCCGCCGAACGTACCGGCGGTCATGCGTGTACGGGCACGGGGCGCCACGCAGTTCACGGTGACGCCGTACTTCGCCAACTCACGTGACAGGACGATGCTGAGAGAGGCGATTCCGGCCTTGGCCGCCGAGTAGTTGGCCTGGCCGGCGTTTCCGAAGAGCCCCGATTCACTCGTGGTGTTGATGATGCGACGGGGTACCTCGACGCCGGCCTTCGATTGTTCGCGCCAGTAGCGAGCCGCGTGGTGCGAGGGCGCGAAGTGTCCCTTGAGATGCACCCGGATCACCGAGTCCCAGGCCTCCTCGTCGAGGTTGAAGCTCATTCCGTCACGGAGAATTCCAGCGTTGTTGACGAGGATGTGAAGGTCGCCGAAGGTGTCGATGGCGGTCTGAATCAGGCGCTGCGCGCCCTCCCAGTCGGCGACGTCGTCCCCGTTGGCCACGGCTCTTCCCCCGGCCTCGGTGATCTCCTCCACGACCTGGGTGGCCGGGCGGTCGTCGGCGCCCGTGCCGTCCCACTCACCGCCCACGTCGTTGACCACCACACTTGCGCCGTGCGACGCGAGAAGCACCGCCTCGCCCCGCCCGATGCCGCGTCCGGCTCCGGTGACGATCGCTACCTTTCCGTCGAGCAGTCCCATGTGTCAGCGTCCTCCGTCGGCCGGCGGCGCGTGACGGCGTGTCGCGTGGCCGGGTTCCATGGGTCGCGCAGCGTAGCCCGGTCGGGTTCTGGCCGACATGTGCGGCGGGTATCCTCATCTGTCGGTCGAGCCGAGGGGAACAGCGTGAGCGAGGGGGCCGGTACCGATCTGGCCGACGATCTTGCCCGTACCCTGGCTGTGGTCGACGCCGCCGACGAGCTGTCGACCTCACACTTCGAGGGCCTGGCCGGGCTCGCGGTGGAGACGAAGCCCGACCTGTCACCCGTCACCGAAGCCGACCGGTCGGTGGAGCGCCTCGTCCGCGAGCGCCTGGCCGCGGAGAATCCCGGTGATGCGGTCGTCGGTGAGGAGTACGGCACCGACGACGGGCCCGGCGGGGGTACCGGCCGGCGCTGGATCGTCGATCCGATCGACGGTACCCAGAACTTCATCCGGGGCGTCCCGGTCTGGGCGACACTCCTGGCGCTCGAGATCGACGGGGAGGGCGCACTCGGCGTCGTGTCGGCGCCGGCTCTCGGGATGCGCTGGTGGGCCACACGTGGCGCCGGCGCCTTCCGGAACGGTCGGCGGATCCGCGTGTCCGAGGTGAGCGACCCTGCCGACGCCTACGTCGCCTACGACAGCATTCCCGAGATGGAGCGTTTCGGGCTCGGTGACGCGCATCTCGACCTCGTGCGCCGCGCACACCGCTCACGGGGCTTCGGCGACTTCTGGTCGCACGTCCTCGTCGCCCAGGGAGCGTGCGACATCGCCGTCGAGCCGCGCGTCAACCACTGGGACTGGGCGCCGCTGCGGGTCATCGTCGAGGAGGCCGGAGGGCGCGCCACCGACCTCGACGGGTCGCCGCTGCACGGAAAGAGCGGGATCCTCACGTCGAACGGTCGGCTGCACCGTGAAGCCGTCGCCGTCTACAGCGGTCACGGGGCGGCCCGCACGGATCCGGGAGCGTGAGCGTGTCGGAGGTCACCGTCGGCATCGACATCGGGACGACGTCGGTGAAGGCCGTGGCGGCCGACGGCGATGGCACGGTCGTCGCCCGGGCCCGGGTCCCGCACCAGCTCCAGATCCCCGCCCCCGACCTCTTCGCCCACGACGCCGCCGAGGCGTGGATCCGTGGGCCGCTCGAGGCGTTGCGGCAGCTCGGCGACACGGACCCCGTCGCCATCTCCGTCGCGGCGATGGTTCCGTCGCTGACCGCCGTCGACGGGAGCGGGACACCCGTGACGCCGGGCCTCCTCTACGGTGACGCACGGGGACGCGCCGTCGACGAGCCCCAGCACGACGAGAGCGGTGAGTGGCGCCGGTTCCTGGCGTGGACCGCCGAACAGGAACCCGGGGCCCACGGCTACTGGCCGGCCCAGGCGGTCGCCAACAACGCCCTCGCAGGAACGCCGGCGCTCGACACGACGTCTGCGGTCACGACGTACCCCCTGTTCGACTTCTCCGGCTGGGACCCGGAGGTGGCGGCCGAGGTCGGAGTACACCCCGAGCAGCTCCCCACGATCGTGCCGAGCGGCCAGGTGGCCGGAAAGGTCGGTGACGCCGTCCTGGAGCCGGGAACGATCGACGCCCTCGCCGAGCAGCTCGTGGCCGGTGCCGACGCTCCGGGCGACGTCCTCGTCATCTGCGGAACGACGCTCATCGTGTGGGCCGTCGTCGAACGCGAGGTCACCGTGCCCGGCTACCTCTGCGTTCCTCACACCACCCCGGGGCTCTGGCTGCTCGGGGGCCCGAGCAACGCCGGCGGCCTGTTCCTCGACTGGGTGCGCCGCCTGCTCGGCCCGGTCCCGGACGCCCCACCGGCCGACCCCTCGGCTGTTCCGGTGTGGTCCCCGTACCTGAGAGGTGAGCGCGCGCCGCTGCACGACCCGACGCTGCGCGGACAACTCGTCGATCTCGACCTCACCCACGGGCGCGACGCCGTGATGCGCGCGGCGTTCGAAGCCACCGGTTTCGCGACACGTCGTCTCCTCGACTCCACCGACCTGGCGCCGAGCCGCATCGTGGCCACGGGCGGCGGAACGCGTGTCGAGGGGTGGATCCAGGCCCTCGCCGACGCGACGTCGCTGCCCGTTGACGTGGCGGAGAGTCCTGAGGGTGGCGCGTTGGGTGCGGCGTTTCTGGCCCGCGTCGCCGGAGGTCTCGAGGCGTCCGCCACCGACGCCCGGCGGTGGGCGCGCACCGGCCACCGGGTCGAGCCCGACGCGCGGTGGGTCGGGGCGACGGCCGGGCGCTACTCGCGATTTGCGGCACTGATACCCCGTTGACTGCATTGATCGCACTCTCCACACACGCCCCGACACGGAGAGAGAGATTCGAGGGCCTATGCTCCGCATGATGACCGAGGGTCGCGCCCGCCAGGGCGTCCGCAGCGTCGCGCTCGACGCGCTGGCCACCGCGCGTGACGCGGGAGCGGCCGCCGTTCGATCGGCGCGTGACGTCACGATCGACTTCGGGCGCGACTCCCGGGCCCGTGACGTCGCAGCCGCCGTGTCGCGCAACGCTTACGGGATGCTCGTCCTCGATGACAGCGGCACCGTCGTCCACGCCAACCCGGCCGCCGCCGGCCTGCTGTCCGACACGGTCGACAACCTCGTCGGGCGGCCCTTCGGGCATCGCGTCTCGGCAGGAGCGCCTGTCGAGATCGACATCGGTCATCCCGACGGCACGACCGGGGTCGCGGAGATGCAGGCCGTCGAGACGGTGTGGGACGGGCGCCCGGCGCTACTCGTGTCGCTCCACGACGTGTCGGCGCGTGTGCGGGCGCAGCAGCGTCTTGCCGACGAGGCCATGCACGATCGGCTCACCGCGGTCGCCGGGCGGGAGTTGTTCATCGACCGCATTCGTCACGCCCTCGATGAGGCACGCCGTCCGCCTCATCCCGGATGCGCGGTCCTCTTCATCGACCTCGACCGCTTCAAGGAGGTCAACGACACGTTCGGCCACCGGGCCGGCGACGCGGCCCTGCGGGCCGTTGCCGGTCGCCTCACCGACTGCGTGCGGCCGGGCGACACCGTCGGCCGACTGGGAGGCGACGAGTTCGGCATGCTCCTCCAGCGCTGTGAGGACACCGCCGACGCACGGCAGGTGGGGGCGCGGATCCTCGCGGCCCTGGCCGAGCCGGTCGTCGTGGGCGGGTACGACTTCGACATCGGAGCGAGCATCGGCGTGGCGTTCGGCCGGGAGGGCGAGACGCACCCCGACGAACTCCTCGCCGACGCTGACCGTGCGATGTACCACGGCAAGGCGCTCGGTGGTGGGCGTGTCACGGTGTTCGACGAGGCGATGCACCGCCAGAGTGTGTGGCGCGACCGTCTCGAGAACGATTTCCGCAGCGCCCTCGAGCGCGGAGAGCTGCGGGTTCACTACCAGCCTGTCATCGACCTCGACAGCGAGCGGATCGAGGGCTTCGAGGCCCTCGTGCGGTGGGAGCACCCAGCGCGCGGCCTGATCCCGCCGTCGGAGTTCCTGCCAATGGCCGAGCAGGTCGGGCTCATCGGCGATCTCGGCCGTTTCGTGCTTCGCGACGCCTGCGCCCAGTTGCAGAGCTGGCGCGACGAGCAGCTCGTCGGCGATCGGATCACGATCACGGTGAATGTGTCGTCGCGTGAGCTGGCCAATCCGGGCTTTCTCGACGACGTGACGTCCATACTGCGCGAGAGCGGCGTCCCGGCAGCGAACCTCCGGCTGGACATCACCGAGACCACGCTCATGGGCGTGGAACGCTCGGTCGATCGGCTGGCACAGCTCGCGGCGCTGGGAGTGCAGCTCCAGATCGACGACTTCGGAGCCGGCTACTCGTCGTTGCGCGACCTCGACCGTCTCCCCGTCGCGGCACTGAAGCTCGACCGCGATCTCGTTGCGGGCGTCGAGGAGGGACGTGGTTCCGCACTGGTGCAGGCAGCGGTGGCGTTCGCGCACGCCCTCGAGATCCGCGTCGTGGCCGAGTGTGTCGAAACCGATGCACAGCGTGTTGCGCTGCGTCGTCTGGGATGCGACGCCGTCCAGGGTTTCGTGGTGACGGCACCCCTGGCCGCCGACGAGGCGGCCGATCTCCTCCCCGCGTAGAGCCGGCGGTCGCTGACCTCCGTCAGCTGTCGAGACCGTAGAGCCGGAGAGCGTTCCCGCCCATGACAGCCGCGACAGTTTCCGTGCCGAGCGGCTGTGCACGACGAGTTGCCTCGGCGGCGGTCCCGGGGAACTCGCCGTCCCAGTGCGGGTAGTCGCTCGCGAACACCAGGCTCTCGGCGCCGAGATGCTCCACGTACGGCTCGAGCAGGGTCTCCTCGCACTCGAAGGAGAAGTAGCACTGGCCGCGCGCGATCAACTCGGTGACGGGCGTCGTCATCGCCGGGAGCATGTCGCGCAGCTTCTCGAAATGCTCGTCGACGCGAGCCGCGAAGAACGGGACCCATCCGACACCCGATTCGAGAAACGCCACCCGTAGCGTCGGGAAGCGGTCCAGCACGCCACCCATCGCGAGAGAGGTGAGCGCCACCATCTGGTCGGTGGGGAACGAGAGCGCGTGGACCTGGGCGTAGTTGGTGAAGCGCTCCGCCGCCGGGAGCGGTACGTGCATTCCGGGAGCGCCGTGCACGGCGACGGCGGTGCCGAGGCCCGCCGCCGCCTCGAAGAAGGGGGTGAGCGTCCCGTCGTCGAGGTTCCGGTCCGACAACGCCGGTGGAACCGTCACGCCGACCGCGCCACGGTCCACGGCCCGCCGGAGCTCGTCGACGGAGCGGCGGGTGTCCTGGAGCGGGACGGCGGCGACCGCCTTCAGACGGTCGGGATCCTCCGCACAGACATCGTCGAGAAGCCAGCTGTTGTAGGCGGCGCACATGTCGGCGGCGAGCCCGACATCAGTGATGCCGGTGGCGCCGATGACGAGACCGCCGTACAGCACCTGGATGTCGATTCCCTCTGCGTCCATGTCGCCGAGGCGCGTCCGGACGTCGCGGGCGCCCGCAGCGGCCGCCGGGTTGACCGACGCGTCGACGGGTGCTCCGCGGCCCGGCCCCTCCTGGAGGGGGTACGGACGGCCCTCGATCTCGAGGACGTCACGACCGCCCGACGACGTGACTCCGAGCCACCCCGGGTGACGGGCCTCCACGCCGCCCCAGTCGAAGGGGTTCTCGTTCACGTGGGCGTCGGCGTCGACGGTCGGCACGGTCACGGCGGAACGATACGGCCGGCGGCGTTGTGCCGTCGAGGGCCGGGTGTGCCACGATTGGCGGCGCGGGCGAAGCGAGCAGTCAGCGGGCACGCGCAGCGAGCAAGGAGTCGACGTGGCACTCGAGATTCGGATCGACCGGGAGACCTGCATGGGATCCGGGAACTGCGTCTTCTGGGCGTCGGGCGTCTTCGACCTCGACGACGACGGCATCTCGACCGTGATCGACGTCGAGGCGGCACCGAAGGAGAAGATCGTTCTGGCCGCGCAGGGGTGCCCCACACAGGCCATCGTCGTACTCGAAGACGGCGAGAAGATCGCCTGACACATGCCGATCGGGGTGTCCGAGGACCACGTCGAGCTCCACGACGCGGCGCGCCGCTGGATCGAGGGGAAGTGCCCGCCGTCGGTTCCCCGGGCTCTCCTCGACGCCGATTCCGAGACCCGGCCGACGTTCTGGGAGTCCCTTGCCGAGCTCCACTGGATGGGCCTGGCCGTCGACGAGGAGCACGGCGGTGTCGGGCTCGGTATCGCCGAGCTGGTCGTCATCGTGGAGGAGCTCGGCCGGGTCGCCGCTCCCGGGCCCTTCCTGCCCTGTGTCGTGGGGGCGGCGCTGCTCGAACGGGGTGGCAACGCCACCGCGGCCAAGACCTTCCTCCCCGGCATCGCAGCAGGGGAGCTCGTCGCCACGGTTGCCTTCGGTGCGGGGCTGGTCGCCGAGGAGGCGGCCGAGGGGCTCCGGGTCACGGGTGAGGCCACGCCAGTGCTGTCGGGGCATCTCGCCGACATCGTGCTGGCACCGGTCACTGTCGACGGCTCCACGAGGTGGTGTGTCCTGGCCGACGACCAGTTCGTGGCGGAGGAGTTGCCGAGCCTCGATCTCACGCGGCGGGTCGCTCGCGTCACGGTCGACACCGCGGGCACCCTCGTCGGCGACGATCGCACGCTTCCGGCACTCGACGACCGGGCCGTGGCCGACACTGCGGCGGTTCTCTTCGCAGCCGAGGCGGTCGGTGTGGCCCAGTCGTGTGTCGACACCGCCTCGGCCTACGCAACAGAGCGAGAGCAGTTCGGCCGGCCGATCGGCCAGTTCCAGGGGGTCAAGCACCGCTGCGCCGACATGCTCGCCCGTCTCGAGTTGGCCCGTGCGGCCACGTGGGATGCCGCACGAACGGCCGATGAGGGCGTCCCCGAGGCGGGCTCCGACGACCCGGGAAGCGTCGGCGACACGGTCGGGTTCACGGCTGCGGTCGCCGCCGCCCTGTCGCTGGACGCCGCGGTGGAGAACGCCAAGGACCTCATCCAGGTGCTCGGGGGCATCGGCTTCACCTGGGAGCACGACGCCCACCTGTACCTCCGCCGTGCCACGACACTTCGCGCGCTCGTCGGACCGGGCGACCGCTGGCGTGTGCGCGCCGCCCGGCTCGCCGCCGACGGTGTGAAGCGTCGCCTCGACGCCGATCTTCCTCCCGAGGCCGAGACCTACCGCTCGGAGGTACGCGAGTTCCTCGCGACCGTCGATGGGCAGGACTCCGACGACGCGCGTTCTCGGATGGCCGAGTCGGGGTACCTCACGCCGAGCTGGCCGAAACCGTGGGGACGCGATGCCGACGCCGTCGAGCAGCTCGTCATCGACGAGGAGTTCCGCCGTGCCCGGCTGCGCCGGCCGGTGATCACGATCGCCGGGTGGGCGCTGCCCACGATCATCGTCTACGGCACGCCGGAGCAGCAGGAGCGGTGGATCATGCCGACGCTGCGGGGTGAGCTCGAGTGGTGCCAGCTGTTCAGTGAGCCCGGTGCGGGCTCCGACCTGGCGGGGCTCACGACCAGGGCCGAGCGCGACGGTGACGTGTACCGCGTCAACGGCCAGAAGGTCTGGACGTCGCTCGCCCAGCACGCCCAGTGGGGGATCGCCCTGTTTCGCACGGATCCCGACGCACCCAAGCACGAGGGGATCTCGTGCTTCATGGTCGACATGTCGCTGCCGGGCATCGACATCCGCCCGATCCGCGAGCTCACCGGCCAGCCCATGTTCAACGAGGTGTTCTTCGACGACGTCGAGGTGCCTGCCGACTGCCTCGTCGGCGACGAGGGGGACGGGTGGCGTGCGGCACGGACGGCGCTCGCCAACGAGCGTGTGTTCATGGGGAGCGGACGGACCGTCGGACGCGGTGTCCGCGGGATCCTGAAGATCCTCGAGCGCACGGGACGTGCCGACGACCCGGGAGCCCTCGACACGGCCGGTCGCCTCGTGGCCGAGAGTCACGCTCTGGCCTGTCTCGGCTTCCGTCTCACCCTGTCGGCACTCACCGGTGCCGACCCGAGCGGGTCGGAGGCCGCGGTGCGCAAGCTCCTGAGCGTCCACCACGACCAGGACGTCCAGGAGGTCGGCCTGGCGTTCCTCGGCGCCGAGGGCGCCGTCATGGACGGTGAGGCGGCCGCCTGGGGGCGCCAGTTCCTCTTCAACCGCCAGCTCACCATCGCCGGCGGCACCAGCGAGGTGCAGCGCAACATCATCGGTGAGCGCATTCTCGGCCTCCCCAAGGACTGAGCACCCCCGCACCAGCTCCTCTCCACCCTCCCCAACCCGCCGAGATGGTGCGTTTTGCTCGGGATGGGCCGGGTTTTCGCACCATCTTCCGGGGGAAGGGCGGGCCGAGATGGTGCGTTTTGCTCGGGATGGGCCGGGTTTTCGCACCATCTTCCGGGGAAGGGCGGCGACATCGGAGATGGGTGTCATACGGGAGCGCCACGATGAGCCGATGGACGACCTCGCGGTGCTGCTGGAACTCGCACGACGGCAGTTCGGGACTCTGTCAACGAACCAGGCGGCATCGGTCGGATTCGGAGAGCACGACCTCCGCCACCTCTGCGCGAAAGCCGTGCTCCGCCGAGCAGAGCACGGCGTGTACGTCGTGGGCGGTAGCCCGGTGTCGTTCGAGCAGCAGGCGTGGGCGGCGCTGCTCGCCTGCGGGCCCGACGCCCTCCTGTCGCACTACTCGGCGGCGCTGCTGTGGGAGTTCCCGAACGTGCTCGACCAGCCACCGCTGCATGTGCTCGTCGAGCGAGGTCGGATCGTGCGTCGTTCGGGGATCGCAGCGCACCGGACGAAGACCCTGCCCACCGCCGACCGGACCACACGAAGCGGTGTTCCGGTCACCTCCGCTGCGAGAACGCTCGTCGACCTGTCGGGATGGATGTCGGTGGGCCAGATCGCCCGGGCGCTCGACGACGGGATCCGGCGCGGCGTTCTCGGGCTTCGAGCAGTCGCCCGGTGCGTTTCCCGTCTCCAAGCGGGCCCCGGCCGACGTACCAGCGTCGTGAGGATGCTGCTCGACGAGCGCCTGGAGCGCTTCGAGCCGGGCGAGAGCGCACTGGAGAGCCGAATCCACCGAGCGATCGTCGAGGCGGGGCTACCCGAACCCGTGGCGCAACACGAGGTCTCGGTCGCCGGCTCGCTCTACCGGATCGACTTCGCCTATCCCGATGTGATGCTCGGCATCGAGGTCGACGGGTTCGACGTCCACCGAGTCCGCACGGCCTTCGACCACGACCGCCGACGGAGCAACGCACTCCAGAACAGGGGATGGCGCCTCCTGCACTTCACGTCGGCACATTCCGACGGTGAGGTCGCACGAACCGTCGGAGCCGCCCTCCGTCAGGCCCACGAGCCGCTCGCCCGCACCGCTTGAGCGCCGCACCTCCCGCTCAGCCTCCGAACATCTCCCGCAACTCGTACTTCTTCACCTTGCCCGTGGGGGTGCGAGGGAGGTCGTCGACCACGCGCAGGTCTTCGGGCCACTTCTGCCGGGCCAGGCCCTGCTCGCCGAGGTGCGAGCGGACGGCAGCGAGGTCGGGCACCGGGGCTTCGGGGAGCATTCGCACGAAGGCGCAGGCATGCTCACCGAGGCGTTCGTCGGGGGCGGCCACGACGGCCACCTCCACCACGCCGGGCATCCGTGCCAGGAGATCCTCCACCTCCGCCGGTGAGACGTTCTCACCACCGCGGATGATGACGTCCTTCAACCGGTCGGTGATCGTCAGGGCGCCACGGCCGTCGAGAACACCGATGTCACCCGTGCGGTACCACCCGTCAGATGTGATGGCGGCCTCGGTGAGGGCCGGGTCGGTGTAGCCGCCGAAGAGGTCCGGGCCGCGGCTCCAGACCTCGCCGGGAGTCCCTGTCGCTACGTCCTCCCCGTGCTCGTCGACGATCCGGACCTCGACACCCTCGAGGGGAATACCGTCGGTGTGGCACCGCTGCCCGACGGGAGCGTCGTGCGTGCTGCCCGTTGTCGACGGATGCTCCGTGGAGCCGTAGGAGCGCGTTGCGCTGATGCCGAGGTCGGTGAGCCGGTCGGTGACCGCATCGGGCACCGGCGAGCCCCCGAGGCCGATGAACCGCATTCGGTCGAGATGCGCTTGGCCGAAGTCGGGATGGTCGATGAGGCTCTGGCAGAAGAACGTCGAGCCGCTCCCCGCCGTGAGGTCGGCCTCGAGCATCCCGGCGAGGACCATGCCGGGATCCCACACGTCGGCGAGGTGCACGTCCTGTCCGCGGCGCAGCGGGAGGAGGAGCCCGGCGAGCATGCCGATGGCGTGCGCGACGGGTGCCCCCACGAGGGCGGCGCGGTCGCCGCGAGCCTGGATCGACGCGAGCTGGCGGGCCTCGGCCGTGATCGTACGGTGCGTGTGGATCACGCCCTTGGGCGCGGCCGTGGTGCCGGACGTGTAGCCGATCACCGCAGGTTCACACGGGTCGACGTCGGCGGGCCGCTCCATCGGGTCGGTGGCCGACAGCTCGTCGAATGCCACAGCGTCGACGCCGTCGCGCACAAAGCGCTCGGCAGGGGGCCCCGTGCCCTCACCCCCGACCACGACCACGAGCCCGAGATCGGGTGTCGTCGGCCCGAGCGACTCGAAGCCGGCCCGGTAGTCGAGGTGGCCGAAGCCCGTCGTGGTCACGAGTGCCCGCGCACCCGACTCCGTGAGGATGTAGCCGAGCTCGTGGGGCCCGTAGAAGTGCACGACGGGAACCAGAACGGCCCCGAGGTGAGCCAGGCCCCAGAAGGTCGCCGCGGCCTCCTTCCAGTTCGGCAGCTGGAACGCGACGACATCGCCGGTGCCGATCCCGCGCGCCGACAGCCCGGCGGCGAAGCGGCGCCCCAGGTCGGCGACCGCCCCGACGGTTCCCTCGTAGGACCGGCTCGATGACCAGATGCGGAACACCGAGTCGGCACCGGCCCGCAGGTCGGCGTCGAGCAGCGCGGGAAGGGTGGCCCCGTCCCACAGGCCCTCGGCTTCGTAGCGCGCCGAAACCTCCGGTGGCGGCTCACGCAGTTCCCACATGCCGGCCGAGAGTACGGCCCGTCGTCGCTCTCCGCCACGGAGCCGACGGATGTCGGGACACAGCTAGCGTGGACCGTGTGGAGCGCGTCTTCGCGGGTCTTGTCGTTCTGGTCCTGGTGGCGGCCGGATGCGACTCGGGGAGTTCTGGCGAAGCTCAACCGGGCGATCCGGTGGCTGAGCTCCAGGCGGCCATCGACGCGACCCTGGCGGCCTCGGGTTTTCGGACGACGTCCATCCCCGTGGATCCCGAGACCGGTGAAGGGCTCGAGGACGCGGACGACGGCAAGGGCCACCCGGCCAGCTTCACCGACTACCAGCTACCCGATCGTGTCCGCGATGTCAGCTCCGATTCGGAGTCGGAGGCCGACTTCGAGGTGATCGCGATCGGATTCGACACATACCAGTCGACCTTGGGCCGACCCGGGTTCTACACCGAGGTCCCGTATCCGGAGGAGTACTCGCTCGCGGATGACCTCCTGGGTCTCCTCGAGACACTGTCGGACACGGTGGATGGTGTTTCGGTCGAACGCAGCGGCGATGCCTACAGCTTCGCACTCCCGCCTCGTGCCTTCTTCGAAAGCCAGACTGCCGTCGAAGCGACGAGCGACGACGGCCACCTCAGTTCCCTGGAGCTACGAGGGGAGTCGTTCGACGAGGAGGCAACGACCGCGCTGTTCTTCAGCCATCTCGGTGGGGGATCGGTGGGGACGGCGCACCCGCAAGTTGACATTCCGGGCGACGAGCGGGTAGCAGAAGGGCGGCACGCGTGGCGCCACGGCGACGACAGACGTCACGTGCGGAGTAGGGGTGCGGAGTAGGGGTGCGGAGTAGGGGTGCGGAGTAGGGGATCCGGGGAGACCGATTCGAACATGGCCGAGGACAAGCTGTTCTTCGACGACGTGAGTGAGGGCGACACTGCCCCTGAGCTGTCGCACACACTGGAACGGACCGACCTCGTGAAGTACGCCGGGGCGTCGGGCGACTTCAACCCGATGCACACCGTCGAGCCCGACGCCCAGGCAGCCGGCTTCCCGAGCGTGTTCGGGCACGGAATGTTCTCGGCCGGGCTCGTCGCCCGCTCACTCACCGACTACGTGGGAGTCGGCAACCTCAGGAGCTTCAAGGTCCGCTTCACGAAGCAGACCTGGCCCGGCGAGGTGCTCACGGCGCGCAACACCGTCACGGCCAAGCGCACAGAGGGTGGCGAGAACCTGATCGACATCACCTCCGAGCTGGCGAACGCCGACGGCGAGGTCAAGGTCTCGGGCGAGGCCGTCGCGACGCTCCCCACCCGCTGACCGGCCGAGTCCGCAGAAGAAGTTCACAGAGGAACCCCGCTGTGCCGGTGCCGCGTTTCGACCTCCCGAACCCCGACGTCGAGACGAAGCCGTACTGGGACGCCGCCCGCGACCACCGCCTCCTGATCCAGCGCTGCGCGTCGTGCGGCGGCCACCAGTTCTACCCCCGTCCGTTCTGCAAGGTCTGCTGGAGCACCGACACGGAATGGGTGCAGGCCTCGGGCTCAGCGACGCTCTACTCGTTCTCGGTCGTCCACCAGAACGATCTCCCTCCGTTCCCCGAGCGGGTGCCCTACGTCGCTGCGGTCGTCGACCTGGCCGAGGGGCCGCGGATGATCTCGAACGTCACCGGGTGCGACCGCGACGACCTGGCCATCGGCATGGACCTCGAGGTGTCCTTCGAGGAGATCGACGACGACGTCGTGATCCCGGTGTTCCGCCCGGCGCCGACACCGCGAGCAGCGACATGAGCGGGCACGACACGGGCGGCGCGGGCGACACGACCGCCGACACCTTGCCCGACAAGCCTTTCCGGATCCTCCCCAGGCTCACCGACCGCAACCGCGCCTTCTGGACCGGGGGTGAGCGCGGCGAGCTCGTGTTCATGCGCTGCCGGGATTGCGGGTACTACGTCCACCCGCCGGTGCCGTTCTGCCCGGCGTGTGAGGGCAGGGACCTCGCCCCGGAGGCCGTGTCGGGCCGGGCGACGGTCCACACCTACACGATCAACCACCAGGCGTGGATGCCCGGTCCGGAACTCCCCTACGTCGTGGCGATCGTCAGCATCGAGGAGCAGGACGACCTCCGGCTCACCACGAACATCGTCGGGTGCCCACCCGACGACGTGACGATCGGCATGCCGGTACGCGTCACCTTCGAGCACCATGACGACGTGTGGATCCCGCTCTTCGAGCCCTCGGGCAACGGGGCCGCGTCGTGAGCAACCCTCTCGACGCCGTCGCCGCGGATCTCCGCATCGAGCGCCGCAGCGCCGTCACCGGCCTCGGCCAGTCGCAGGTCGGGCGTCGCATCGGACGCGATCCGCTCGATCTCACCCTCGACGCGTGCATGGCGGCGATCACCGACGCCGGTCTGACCCGCGCCGACATCGACGGCATCGCCACGTACCCCGGGGGAGGGTTCGGCCCGCCGGGATTCTCGGGCGCAGGGGTCGTCGAGGTGCAGGACGCCCTCCGCCTCGAGCTCGGCTGGTTCACGGGAGGGATCGAACTGCCCGGCCAGCTCGGCTCGGTGATCGACGCGTGCCTGGCGGTGGCGGCCGGTCTGGCGACCCACGTGCTCTGCTTCCGCTCCGTGTGGGAGGCCACGGCCCAGGGCGACAAGGGCCGGGCCGGCGTGATGCCCGGAGCCGGAAGCGGCGGGCACGGCGGCGACGGTGGGGGAGGAGGCGGCGGGTTCCGCGCCCCCGACTTCATGCAGTGGACGCTGCCGTTCGCCGCGCCGTCGGCTGCGGTCTGGCTGGCGCTCAACGCACAGCGCCACTTCCACGAGTTCGGCACGACACGTGAGCAGATGGCCCAGATCGCCCTCAACGCCCGGAAGAACGCCGCCCTCAACCCGAACGCCGTCTACACCGACCCCATGTCGATGGACGACTACCTGTCGGCCCGCACGATCACGACGCCGTTCTGCCTCTACGACTGCGACGCCCCCGCCGACGGAGCGACGGCGATGATCATCTCGCGCGCCGAGGTCGCTGCCGACATGCCCCACACCCCCGTCGTCGTCGAAGCGGTCGGGTCCGCTGTGCGCGGCCGACCGTCGTGGGACCAGTTCGACGACCTCACGACGATGGCCGACCGAGACGCCGGGGCGCAGCTCTGGACGCGAACCGACCTCACGTCCGCCGACGTCGACGTCGCCGAGCTCTACGACGGCTTCAGCTTCATCACCATGACGTGGCTGGAGGCGCTCGGCTTCTGCGGGAAGGGCGAGAGCGGGCCCTTCATCGAGGGCGGGCACCGGATCGCCCGCGACGGTGAACTGCCCCTCAACACGCAGGGCGGGCAGCTCTCGGGCGGTCGCCTCCACGGCTACGGGTTCCTCCACGAGGCGGTCGTGCAGCTCCGCGGCGACGGGGGAGCCCGTCAGGTCCCGGGTGAGCCGGCGGTGGCCGTGGCGGCCGCCGGCGGTGGCCCCCTCGCGGGCTGCATGCTGCTCACCACCGAGCGCTGAGAGCGCCGCGCCGGGAATCCGAATTCCCCCTTGTTCCCGTACGCGCCTACTCGTAGTGTGTCAGACTGTGACAGACTGCCTATCAGAGGCTCGAACTCTGGACGTGCTCCTGCGGCGGGGCGCTGACCTGCCCCCGGATGTGGCCTGCGCCGTGCTCGGGCCCGTCGCCGCGACGCTCGACGCCCTCCACCGCCGTGGGCGGTCCCACGGCGCCGTGTCGGCCACCCAGGTCACGGTGAGCCTGCGGGACGGCGAACTGGGTGTGGAGCTCGCGGAGCCAATCGACGGGCCGCTCGACGGTCGGGTCGAGGAGCCCGACGGCGACTCGCGTGGGTACAGCCACCCGCGCGGCGCCCCGCCCGAGGGTCATTCGACCGGTGGGACACCCCGCCTGGGAGCGGGAATCCCGGGTGACGTCGTCAGCTTCGGGTCGCTGGTCGTGCGCTGCCTGGTGCGCACGCTCGGGCCCGACGATCGGCGTTCGCTCGCGCGGGGTCACGACCCGGTCACCGGTCGGCGCGCGACGAGCTGTGCGGCGCTCGTCGACGCCGCACGTGTGGCCGTCACCCCACTTCCCGGCGACGGAACCGGCGCGATGGATTTCTGGGACGAGCGCTCCGGCCCCCTCGAGGGCCTGCGCGCCACATCTCGGTCGGGGCGCACCACCCGCCGGCACCCGACCCACCGGGGTCGGCGCCTCGCGGCCGTCGCTGCATCGACCGTCGGCGTCGTGGCGCTCGCAACCGTTCTCATCTCGCGGGCGTCGGGCGGCTCTCCGACGATGGCGCCGTCACACGCACCGACGCCGACCACCACGACCGGCCACCCGGTGCCGACGACCACGAGCGTGCCCGCGCCGGCTCCCCCGTCGACGGCCGGGTCGGGCGAACCACAGCGGTATTCCGTGCCGGCGCTGCCCGGAGCTCGGGGTGCAGCCGCCGCGCTCAGGGCGTTCGTACCCACGGCACTTCGCGACGGCTGCCGTGCGCCCGACGGCCCCGGCGGAACACTCGCCGACGACCTCGCTCTCGCCGTCCTCGAGTGCGGCACCGACGCGATCCCGGTCCACTACAGCCTCTTCGCCGACACCGAGTCGATGAACGCCGCGTTCACCGCCACGGCGCCCGCCGGTCTGCGCGGGCCCACGGCGCTGTCGGGCCCGCCTCGCTGCCTCGACGGTGAGACCGAGGAGAGAGCCTGGAGCCGCTCGGCCGGTGACCCGGCCGCCGGTCGCTACCGATGCGAGATCGACCCTGGCGGGGCGGCCCTGGTGTGGACCACGGACTCGGTGGCGGTCCTCGGTCGGGCGTCGGCCGACACGGGTGAGCCCTCCGCGGTCCTCGGCGCGCTCTACCGGCTCTGGCGGACCGTCCTGGGGCCCGTCACTCCCTGACGGCATCTGCCCTGGGTGTTTGGTGTGTCGGGTAGTTTCCGTACCTGTGGATCTCCGCGAGAGCGACGCCGACCGGACCTTTCGCGCCGAGCTGCTCGCATGGCTCGATTCCCACGCGCCCGACCCCGAGGTGCGCGCGGCCGACCCACCCCGGTCATCGGCGGATCTTCGGCCCTGGGCCCGCACGTGGCAGCGCAAGCTCTTCGACGATGGCTGGCTGGTGCCGGGTTGGCCACCCGAGCTGGGCGGGCGCAACGCCACGCCCACCCAGCAGATGATCTACTTCGAGGAGTTCTCCCGCGCCCGCCTCCAGCGCAGCACCAACCCGCAGGGCCTCGGCATCGTGGCCCCGTCGATCAACGACTACGGAAGCGCCGCCCAGCGCGAGGCGTTCGTCCTCCCGACGCTCCGAGCGGAGATCGCCTGGTGTATCGGCATGAGCGAGCCCGACGCCGGCAGCGACCTCGCCGGACTCCAGACAGCCGCTGTCCTCGATGGTGACGAGTTCGTCGTGAACGGCCAGAAGGTGTGGACGTCGGGTGCCCACCACGCCGACTGGTGCCTCCTGTTCGTGCGCACGAACCCTGACGCTCCCAAGCACAAGGGCATCAGCGTCGTCATCGTCGACATGGAGTCCCCCGGTCTCGAGACGCGCCCGTTCGCCGAGCTCACCGACCCCGAACGCACCGACTTCAACGAGGTGTTCCTGTCCGACGTACGTGTCCCGGCAGAGAACCTCCTCGGTGAGATCGACAAGGGCTGGCCCATCGCGGGCGGCTCCCTCGCCCACGAACGGGCGATGCTCTGGATCAACTACGCCTACGACCTCCAACGCGGCGCCGAGGCCCTGCGCGATCTCGGCCGCCGCCCGGCGCCTCACGGCGGGTTGATCGCCGACGATTCCCGCTTCGCCGATCGCGTGGCCGACGCGTACATCGACGCCACCGCCATGCTGGCCCTCGGGTACCGCGGCTTCTCCAAGTTCCTCGCCGGCAAGAGCTCCCCCGAGCACTCGCTGCTGAAGCTGTTCGGGGGAGAGGCCGTCCAACGGGTGTGCCTCGACGGTGTCGAGGCGCTCGGCCCGGCGGCGGTCGACTCGTCGCTCCCGGGCTTCGAGCTCCTGCGTACCGGCTCGTGGGAGACCCAGTACCTCAGCTCCTTCGGCGGCACGATCCCGGGGGGTACGAGCGAGATCCAGCGCAACATCATCGCCGAGCGCGTGCTCGGCCTTCCTCGCTAGGCGACGGCCGGCGGGTGGGGACACATCAGGGGGAACGGATGAGCTCCGCGGCGACGTCGGGTCAGGGCCGGCTCACGCTGGCCGCGATGGTCTTCGCCGTGTCGATGATCTTCATCGACATGACGATCGTCTCCATCGCCATCCCCGAGCTCCAGAAGGACCTCGGGCTCTCGTCAACCGGCGTGCAGTGGATCGTCAACGCCTATCTCCTGTCGACGGCGGCCCTCATCGCCTTCGGCGGGAAGCTCGGCGATCTCATGGGCCATCGGCGTATGGCGATCGTGGGGATCGTGATCTTCGCCACGAGCTCCGCTCTGTGTGGTGCGACACCCGCGGGAGCCGTCGCCGAGCCCTGGATCATCACGTTCCGCGTCGTTCAGGGTGCGGGCGGAGCGCTCCTCTTCCCCGCTGCTCTCACCCTCGTGATCGGTTCGTTCCCGCTCGGCGAACGCGGGAGGGCGACCGCCGTCTTCTTCGGTGTCACCGGCGCCATGACGGCGGTCGGTCCCGTGCTGGGCGGCGTGTTGAGTGAGTGGACATGGCGCTCGATCTTCTGGGTGAACGTCCCCGTGTCGATCATCGCCCTCATCCTCACCTTCAGGATTCCGGCGGATGTCGTGAACGAGCGCGAGAGAATCGACGTCCGCGGCCTCGTTCTCATCGTCGCCGGAATGGGCCTCGCTGTCCTGGGACTCCAGCAGGCCTCGGTCTGGGGCTGGACGTCACCGGCCACGATCGGATCCATCACGGCCGGTGCCGTGCTGCTGGCGGCGTTCGTGCTCGTCGAGCTGCGAACGGACGTCCCCTTGATCAGGATGCAGATCTACGCCCAGCGTGCCTTCGCCGCCGACAACGCCGTGCTGTTCTTCGCGTTCATGGTCTTCATACCGTTGATGTTCTTCGCGAGCACCTATTCGCAGATCGCACTCGGGTGGTCACCGTCGAACGCGGGCACCTATCTGCTCATCATCTTCGGCGGCTTCATGGTTGCTGCCCAGATCGGTGGTCGAATGCTCGATCGAGTGGGTGCGCGACCGCCCGTCGTTCTCGGCTGCGCCCTCGGGTGCGCGGGACTGGTGTGGTGGGCGAGCACGCTCACCGACCTCTCCGTCGGCTCGCAGTGGCCGGCAATGGTGCTCACCGGCGCGGGCCTCGGTCTTGTCATCGGGCAGGCCAACACCGACGCCATCGATCGTGGCCCCCGCCTCAGCCGCGGCGAGGTGACGGGAATCACGCAGACAGTGCGCAACTTCGGAGCCAGCGTCGGGATGGCGGTTCTCGGGACGATCCTCATCACCGCCACGTCGCACCGCGTCGAGGCATCCCTGGAATCTGCGGGGCTGAGCGCCTCCCGCGCCGACGAGGTCGCGGCGGCATTGTCGCAGTCGGGCGGTGGCGACTCCTCCGCTTTCTCCAGCAGCGCGTCCGACTCGAAGAAGGAGGACGAGTTGGCGTCTGCGGCCGCAACAGACTTCGCGGAGGCCCAACAGGTCGTCTACTACGCCGCCGCAGGCATGCTCGCGGTCGGGTTTGCCGCGGCGCTCGTGATCCCGCCCGGTCGCCAGGAAGAGGAGATCGAGGCAACAGGCGGTACAGGATCCGACGCCGGGGTGAGCATATGAAGATCCCGACTGCGATGCGGGCAGCGGTTTACCGGCGACGCGGCGTACTCGAGATCGACACGATCCCTGTCCCCGACCCGGGCCCCGACGAGGTGCTCGTGTCGGTCGAGCACTGCGGCGTGTGTGGCACCGACCTCCACGCCGTCCTCGACGGGTGGGGGATCCCCGACACCATCGGAGGCCACGAGTACACGGGAACCGTCGTGGCCGTCGGGAGTGCGGTGAACGGGTGGGCGCCGGGCGATCCGGCCGTGGGCGGGCCCACGGCCCCCTGCGGTGAGTGCGACTTCTGCCACGATGGCAGGACCTCGCTGTGCGAGAACCGTGCGCCCATGGGTGAGACGGAGTTCCAGGGGGCCTTCGCCGAGTTCGTGGTCGCCCGGGCGGCTGAGCTCCTCCACCCTCCCGACGGACTACCGCTGCGCCACGCCGCGTTGGCCGAGCCGCTGGCCGTGGCGCTCCATGCCCTCGACCGCGCACCGACCGACCCGGCTGCCCGGGTCCTCGTCTCCGGTGTGGGGCCCATCGGCGCGCTGATCATCGCGGTCCTCGCCGCGCGCGGCGTGAGCGACATCGTCGCGAGCGAGCCGTCACCGGCACGTCGTGATCTGGCGGCGCGCCTCGGGGCGTCGGTGTGCGAGCCGGACGACTTCTCCACGCCGGCATCACCCAGCAGAGTCGTTGACGACGCGTTCGACGTCGCCTTCGAGTGCTCGGGCAAGGCGCCGGCGGTCGAGGCGTGTCTCGGGCAGCTCGGTACCACCGGCACGCTCGTCATCGTCGGTGCCGGCCTCGACGTCCCGAGCCTCGATCCCAACAGGATCCTGCTGAACGAGCTCGTGGTCACCGGTTCCTGTGCATCGGGGCCGCCCGACTTCGAGGCGGCGCTGGAGCTCATGGCGAGTGGCTGCCTGCCTCTCGACGACCTCGTCGAGTCCGCCGACGTGCCGCTCGACCGGATGCTCGACGCCCTGAAGGATCTCCAGGCCGGCACGATTCCCGGAAAGGTGCTGATCACGCCATGAGCGACACGACACCGACGACCGCGACCGACCGGATGCGAACGCCGCGCTTCAACCACGTGGCGATGAGCCTTCCGGCCGACCTCCTCGGTGAGGATGGCCGGGCGTCGATCACCGACTTCTACGGGACGGTGTTCGGTTTCGAGGAACTACCCACGATGACCGTCGACCGGGAGCGCCTCGTGCTGTCGGCCTACACCTACGAGCAGTTCGTGTTCCTCATCGCGAACGACGAGCCCATGAGAGCGCCGCGCATGGATCACTACGGCATGTCCGTCGCCACCGAGGTGGAGCTCGACGACATGTTGGCGCGCGCTCGCGAGTACGAGGTGAAGGATGACCGCGTCGACATCGTCGACAAGTCGGTCGACGACCACGGGATGCTCGCGATCACGAGCATCTACGTCGGGTTCCTCCTGCCGATGATGCTCGAGGTGCAGTGGTGGGACTTCCGCGAGGGAGCCGCGACAGCCGATGCCTGAGCCGCAGCACGCTCTGCGGTTCGGCGCGTTCGTCCCACAGGGATGGAAGCTGGAGTACGCGGGCTGGCCCGCGGCTGACGCCTGGCACCGGTCGGTCGAGCTGGCACAGCTCGCCGAGAGCCTCGGCTATGACCACCTCTGGGTGTACGACCACGTCGAGACGGTCCCTCGGCGCGAGCCCGAGGTGATGTTCGAGGCGTTCACGACACTCGCGGCACTGTCGCAGCGGACCGAGCGGGTCGGGCTCGGGCAGCTCGTCACCTGTTCGTCGTACCGGAACGTCGGCCTGCTCGCCAAGGAGGCTGCCTGCGTCGACGTGTTCTCGGGCGGGCGGCTCATCCTCGGCCTGGGTGCGGGATGGTTCAGCGAGGAGTACGAGTCCTACGGCTACCGCTACCCCGGCGACCGTGAGCGCCTCGACGTGCTCGAGGAGACCGTGGTGGCCATCCGGCGGCTGTGGACCGACGCGACCGTCACGATCGACGGCCCCCACCACCACCTCACCGGTGCGCACGCCGAGCCGAAGCCGCTCCAGCGCCTCCCACCGATCTGGATCGGGGGTGGCGGTGAGAGGGTCACGCTGAAGATCGCGGCGCGGCATGCGGATGCCACGAACTGGCAGGTCGGGCCGGCCGAGTTCCGCCACAAGTCCGAGGTGCTCCGTCGGCACTGCGCCGACATCGGGCGTGATTGCGATGAGATCACACGCACCCACGCACCCGACTGCCTGATCGTCGACTCGGCGGCCGAGCTCCGGTCGTGGCTCGACAGCCCCGAGGGCGGGAACCTGTGGAACGAGCAGCCCGACGACGAGTACGTCCGCGACAACTTCGTGGGAACGACGACTGACGTCGCCGGCAAGGTGCAGGAGTTCATCGATGCGGGCTGTCGGGAGTTCGTCCTCTGGTTCCGCGACTACCCCGACGACCGGTCACTGCGACGCTTCATGACCGAGGTCGCACCCCTCGTCGGCGTCTGACACCTCCCGTCGCTGGTGCCGGGGCTCCCTCTCAGGTCCCGGAATCCTGCGGATCCGGCGTTAGCATGACCCGGTGCGGACCTCCCCCGAAGCGATCGACGAGGCGACGCGCGCGCCCGTGCCTCCCCCCACGGCAGCCGACGGCGGCCCGTCGCCCGAGGGCTCCGGTCGTGACCTGATCGGCGGTGTTCCCGGCGGCGTGTTCCCCGCGTGGGTGTGGAAGGCGGCCCCGTTCGTCGTCGGTGCCTTCGTCGTCGCCGGGCTGATCCTCCGCTTCGTGGCGCGCTCGGAACTCTGGCTCGACGAGGCGTTGACGGTCAACATCGCACAGGTCCCGTTCGGCGATCTCGTCGACACCCTGAAGCGTGACGGATCCCCACCGCTGTTCTACGTCCTGCTCCACGTCTGGATCGACCTCTTCGGCGACTCGAATGTGGCGGTACGTGCCCTGTCGGGCATCTTCGCGGTCGCCACGCTCCCTGCCATGTGGTTCGCGGGGCGTCGCCTGGGTGGTCGCACCGTGGCGTGGCTCGCCTTCCTCCTCCTCACCCTGTCGCCGTTCGCCATCCGGTACGCCACCGAGGCCCGTCCCTACTCGCTGCAGATTCTCCTCGTCACCCTCGGTGTGCTCGCGCTGCGTCGCGCCTTCGAGAGGCCCGCACCCGGGCGCCTCGCCGTCGTGGCTCTCGTCACGGGCCTGCTGCTGTACGACGCCTACTGGTCGCTCTACCTCGTGGGCGTCACGGTGGTGTACCTGGTCGTACGGTCGTGGCGCGACGCCGAGCCCCATCCTGCCCGGAGGACTCTCGCTGCAGTCATCGTGGGGTGCGCGACGTTCATTCCCTGGGTCCCGACGTTCCTGCACCAGCTCGAGCACACGGGCACGCCGTGGGCCACACCCATCGCGCTCACGACGGCCACCGGACGTGCGGTCATCGAGTTCGGCGGCGGGTTCGTACCGGCAGGATGGCTCATGGGGCCGGTGCTCGGCCTCGTCGCGCTGCTCGGGGTGTTCGGCGTGGCGATCGACCGTCGCCGGATCGAGCTCGACCTGTTCACCCGACCCGTCACACGCCACGAGGCCGCCGTCGGCTTCGGGACACTCCTCGTCGGTGGGGGCATTGCCTGGGTCACCGCCGGCGCCTTCGAGGCCCGCTACGCCGCCGTGGTGCTACCGATGTACCTCCTCGTCGCCGCCGTCGGGCTCCTGGCCTTCGCCTCCCGCGAGCTACGCATGGTGGTCGTCGTCGCCCTCCTCGCCCTGGGGCTCGCCGGAGGGATCGAGGCCGCCTCCGTGGACCGGACGCAGGCCGGGGAGGTCGCCGACGTCGTCAACAGCCGGGCTGCACCCGGCGACATCGTCGGGTTCTGCCCCGACCAGGTCGGGCCGGCCGTGGCCCGGATCGTCGACGCCGACGTCGACATGCTCGCCTGGCCCGACGGCGCATCCCCCGAGTTCGTCGACTGGACCGACTACGCCGAGCGCAACGCCGCCACCGACCCCTCCGCCTACGCGCAGATCCTCCTCGACGCCGCCGGTGACGACGGGACGGTCTGGCTGGTGTGGGCGGCGGGTTACCGGACCCTCGAGGGGAGTTGCGAGGCCGTGGTCACCGCCCTCCAGGGCGCCCGGCCCGACACGGAGACGATGGTCACCGGCAGCGACGAGTTCTACGAGTTCCAGAGTCTCACCCGATTCGGTCCCCGTGAGCCCTGACACCCCGAGGGCGTCGGTGCCGTGGGGTGAGCGCCTGTCGGACACGGCGTGGCGGTGGGCCACGGAGTTGCGCATCGTCGCCTTCCCGTGGGTCGTGGCCCGGATCCTCACCGTGGCGGCACTCGTCGCCGCCGAGGTCGTGATCGACGAGCTGAGCAGCGGGCCGGACCCGGTGCAGCTGCGCGACGGCCTTCTCGGCTGGGACGCCGACTGGTACAAGGGGATCGCCGGTGACGGCTACGGTGGGGTGGGGGAGGTGGGCCTGCGGTTCTGGCCGCTGTTCCCGCTGCTCGGCCGCGGCCTCTCGTGGGTCCTGGCCGGAAACGTGGCGCTGGCACTGCTCATCATCGCCAACGTGTCGGCGGCGGTGTTCATGGTTCTTCTCCGTCGCCTCGTGCTGCGCGAGACGGGCGACGAGGCACTGGCGATGCGTGCCGTGTGGCTGTCGGCAATCTGGCCGATGGCGTTCGTGCTCGTCATGGGATACGCCGAGGCCCTGTTCCTCGCCCTCGCGGTCGGCTTCTTCCTCTGCATCCGGTCGCGACGGTGGCTGCCCGCACTCGCCCTCGGGATCCTTGCAGGGCTCACACGGCCGTTCGCCATCTTCCTGGTGATCCCGGCGGCGGTGGAGGTCTGGCGCGTCTGGAAGGAGTCGAAGGCCAGGGAGCGGCTCCTCGGGGCTCTGGCCGTCCTGTCGTCGGGAATCGGTATCGGGGTCTACCTGCTGTGGGTGCAGATCGCGTTCTCCGACATGTTCCTCCCGCTCACGCTCCAGAGTGACCCGACGCGGCAGGGCTCGGCGCGTGATCCCGTGTCGAGCCTGCTGGACTCCGCAGGCCAGCTGGTCGAACGGGACCCGGTCATCGACGGGCTGCACGCGTTGTGGGGGGTGTTCCTGATCGCGCTGCTCGTCATCATGTTCCGGCGACTCCCCCTCTCATACGGCCTCTACTCGGCCGCCACCCTCCTCCTGGCGTTGTCGACCAGCAACCTCGACTCACTGGAGCGATACGCGATGGGGGCGTTCCCGTTCTTCATCGCCACGGCCATGGTCACACGCGAGCAGTGGGCCGAGCGCACGGCCGTGAGCATCGCGAGCGCGGCCCTCGCGATCTACGCCCTGCTCGCCTTCACGGGCATCTACACGCCCTGACGCCCACCCCCACCGTTGGGTACGCAACGCCACGGGGATCACGATCCCGGGTCTTCGAGGCCGGTGCCGGTACACTGTTCCGACCCAGGAGCCCGCTCCCCACCGGCCACCGCGCCGACGACGCGCGTGCCCGCGCACACTGTGCCGGCGGCCGGGAACCACCCTCCGGACCAGGACCGCATGAGCCCCACCGCCCGAGCCTCCACGCCATCCTCCCCCGGAACCCCGTCGGAGGCGGACGACCCGCAGGTCGTGATCATCGGCGCGGGCCCGGCGGGGCTCACCGCCGCCTACGAGCTCGGTAAGAAGGGGCTCACCGCCACGGTCCTCGAGGCCGATGACACGGTGGGTGGCATCTCGCGCACCGTGGAGCGTGACGGCTGGCGGTTCGACATCGGTGGCCACCGCTTCTTCACGAAGGTCCAGCCGGTCGAGGACCTGTGGCACGAGATCCTTCCCGACGAGGACTTCCTCCAGCGCCCACGGATGAGCCGGATCTTCTACAACGGCAAGTACTTCGACTACCCGATCAAACCCATGAACGCACTGAGGGGCCTGGGCTTCCTCGAGGCCGTCCGGTGCGTGCTGAGCTACGTGTGGGTGAGGATCAGGCCCCCGAAGGACAGGACCACGTTCGAGGGCTGGACGGCGTCACGCTTCGGGTGGCGTCTCTACAACCACTTCTTCAAGACCTACACCGAGAAGGTCTGGGGCGTCGACGCCGACCAGATCCAGGCCGACTGGGCGGCGCAGCGCATCAAGAACCTGTCGTTGTTCCGGGCGGTGTGGGAGGCCCTGAAGCCCGACTGGTGGAAGCGCCGGCAGGGCAAGGGCAAGCAGGTCACCAGCCTCATCGAGGAGTTCCAGTACCCGAAGTACGGGCCCGGGATGATGTGGGAGCGCTGCCGCGACCTCGTGGAGGCCCAAGGCACCAAGGTCCACATGAACACGCGTGTCACGCGGATCGAGCACAGCGACGGCGAGGTCGTGGCCGTCGAGGCGGTGTCCGACGACGGCGCCACCACGCGCTACCCGGCGACCCACGTGATCTCCTCGATGCCGTTCACGGGCCTGCTGCGCGCCATGGACCCCGCCGTCGACCGCGCCACGGCTTCGGCCGCCGCCGACATCACGTACCGCGACTTCCTCACCGTGGCGCTCGTCGTCCCCGAGGAGGTCGGTTTCCCCGACAACTGGATCTACGTCCACGACCCCGAGGTGATGCTCGGCCGCATCCAGAACTTCGGCTCATGGTCGCCCTACCTCGTGAAGGAGGGTCGCACGTGCCTCGGCCTCGAGTACTTCGTCTTCGAGGGTGATGAGTTGTGGAATGCGCCCGACGACGAGCTCATCGAGCGTGGGAAGCGCGAGCTCCAGGCGCTCGGTCTCGTCGACCCCGCGCGCGTCGAGGCCGGCTACGTCGTGCGCCAGCCCAAGGCCTACCCGACCTACGACGAGACGTATCGCGACAACGTCGAAGTCCTGAAAGGTTGGCTCGCCGCCAACGCGCCCGACGTGCACCCCGTCGGCCGCAACGGAATGCACAAGTACAACAACCAGGACCACTCGATGTACACGGCGATGCTCACGGTCGAGAACATCGTCGACAACGCCGATCACGACATCTGGTCGGTCAATGTCGAAGCCGAGTACCACGAGACATCGGGAAGCAACGGGCCGGCGAAGGCGACGTCGGCCACCGGGCGCGACGCACCCACGATCCCACGCTCTGTCGACCCGGCACGACGCCTGCACGACCACCGCGACGACGACGGCATCGACGAGGCCACGGCGTAGACTGACCCGGTCGGGAGGCCCCATGAAGCGCATCGGGATACTCGTGGTGGCCTACAACGCCGCCTCCACCCTCGCCCACGTCCTCGACCGGATCCCCGACGACTTCCGCCCGCGGGTCTCCGAGGTGCTCGTGGGCGACGACCACAGCCAGGACTCCACGTACCTCGTCGGTCTCGGATACCAGCAGGAGAAGGCCGATCTCCCTCTCACCGTTGTGCGACACCCGCGCAATCTCGGGTACGGCGGCAACCAGAAGGCCGGCTACCAGTGGGCGATCGACAACGACCTCGACATCGTGGTGCTGCTCCACGGTGACGGTCAGTACGCCCCCGAGTGCCTGCCGCAGATCGTGGAGCCCCTCGAGCGCGACGAGGCCGACGCCGTCTTCGGCTCGCGGATGCTCGAGGAGGGAGAGGCCCGCCGCGGCGGGATGCCGCTCTACAAGTACGTCGGCAACCGAATCCTCACGACCTTCGAGAACAAGGTCGTCGGCCTCGAGCTCAGCGAGTGGCACTCGGGCTACCGCGCCTACAGCGTCGCCGCACTGAAGGACATCCCCTTCCACCACAACGATGACGGCTTCAACTTCGACACCCAGATCATCATCCAGCTGCGCGAGGCGTCGAAGCGGATCGCCGAGGTGCCGATCCCGACCTACTACGGCGATGAGATCTGCTACGTCGACGGAATGAAGTACGCGCGCGATGTCTCGAAGGACGTCGTGCGCTACCGGGCACACAAGATGGGCTTCGGCACGGGCGAGATGGCGTTCTCCGACCAGGCGTACGAGCTCAAGGAGTCCGACGGCACCTCACACTCGCGCCTGCTGTCGTGGCTCCGGGGTCGCCCCGCGAGCCGGGTACTCGACCTTGGCTGCTCCGACGGGTCGCTCGCGGAGATCCTCCGGGGGTACGGGCACACCGTCACAGGTGTCGACATCGAGAAGATCGACGGGGTCGGCGAACGGGTCGACCAGTTCGTCGAGGCCGATCTCGACCGGGGAATGCCTGACGAGGTCGGCGACGGGTTCGACGTCGTGCTCGCCGCCGACGTCCTCGAGCACGTCCGTGAGCCCGGAGACCTGATGCGCGAGATCCGGCACCGGCTCCGGCCGGGTGGGTCACTCGTCACGAGCATCCCCAACTTCGCGCACTGGTACCCACGGGCCCGGGTGGGGCTCGGGCGCTTCGACTACGACCGGCGGGGGATACTCGACCGCGGTCATGTCCGGTTCTTCACGCGTCGCAGTTTCGAGCGTCTCGTCGACAGCGTCGGTTTCGACGTCCGGCGCCGCGAGGCCGTGGGGCTCCCGCTCGAGGTGGTCGATCGTGGCTCGGGCGACACCGGTGGTGGTCCCGACGGCCCGGCAGGCGGTAGTCCCGCTCGTGGTGGTGGGGCGCTCGGCGCCGTCGACCGCTTCGGTGTGTCGGTGTGGCCGAACCTCTTCGCCTACCAGTATCTCTACGAGCTCGGAGCTCTCCCCGCCTCCGACTGATCGAGCTCCGCCAGCAGCTCGTCGCACACCGGGGTCTGCACCGGTAGCTCCTCCAGGTCGGCACTCAGCGTCGGCGTGACGTCGGGGTAGCCGACGACGTTTTCGCCCACGGTGACCTCACGCGGGCCCGTGTAGAAGGTCTCGAACACGAGTTCGTCGTCGAGCCGGACGAGGATCGACGACACCCGCGGGTCCATCACGAGATCGAGGGTGTAGGTCTTGTCGAAGTCGATGTCGATCGGCAGGTACTCCTGCTCGTCGCGGGTCGTCGCGAGGTCCTCGAAGGGCTCGCCGTCGTAGCCGAAGATGACCTGTCCGTCGCCGAGGTGCCGCATCCAGACGATGTCGGGCTGCTCGGGCGTGCCGGACACCAGGATGGGCTCGCGTGTCCCCGCCGGCTGCTCCTCGAACGTCGCCTCGAAGACGAAGCGCCCGGTCTCGGGTGTCCGCTCCACGGCGTTCCAGTTGGTCCACTTCACGTCGTTGGTCTCCTGGCCGTCGGAGAGGTACATGCCGTCACAGTCCCCGATGATGAAGAGATCGCCGCTGGAGCCGCTGTCGGGCAGCTCGTCACCCACGGCGACGTTGGAGAGGTCGTCGATGCCGAGGGCCGAGTTGACGGCGTGGGTGGTGTCGATCCACCCGGCGATCCGCTCCTCGGGGACGTTGGGTGAGTACGCCCGTTGGAACAGCAGCGCCAGTGACGTGTTGGTCCACACGGTGAAGAGCCCGAGGACGACGAGACAGGCGACGGCGGGACGGATCCACCACGTCGTCACGCGCAGGTCCTTGTCGTCGAAGTAGCGCCACAGCAGGTACATCCCAGCGCCGCCGCCGATGACGAGGAACGGGAACGCGTCGGCGATGTAGCGGTTCGAGATGTAGCCGAAGGGCAGCAGGGTGAGGGCCCCGGCCGCGGCGCCGAGCAGCGGGACACGAACGACGCTGAGAGCCCTGCGGGCCGCCGTACGGGCGGGGCGCACGACGGCGTAGACCGCCGGGGCGGTGAGGGCCACCCAGAAGGGGAGTGAGGACGGGATGCTCGACGACCGGTCGAAGAGGTCGAGCTTGAAGCCGCCGATGACCCGTCCGGGGAACGGGGGGAAGTCGACGAACGGGAACGTGCCGGTGAACGAGAGGGCGTCGGGTCGCAGGTACTGGAGTGCAGTGGTGGGGATGAACTTCAGGCCGAAGAGAGTTCCATCGTTCTCCTCGAGGAACGCCTGGCGACCGCGGTCGACGATCGAGAAGTTCTGCTCCCAGAACGGGATGCTGAAGAGCGACTCGAACTTCATGTAGTTGACCGCCGCGTAGGAGACGACCGGAAGCAGGCAGACAACGGCGGCGGCAACGAAATAGCGCGGGTTGCCCGCGATCTGGCGGGGGGACAGCCAGGCGAGCCGCTCGCCCCAGGTCGTGACCCAGCGGGGTTCGTTGTGATCGGGTCGTCGTGCGACGAGGGCCTTCCGGAGCCACGCGACGCCGAGGCCGAGCGTGAGCAGCCCCACAGCGGCGACGGGGCCGAGCCCGATCGAGGCACGTGACGAGATTGCTGCAATCGAGAAGAAGGCGACCCAGGCCAGTTGTTTCGGCGAGGGTTTCAGGTAGAAGCCGAGGATGGCGTCGAACGCGGCGATCGAGAGAGCGACGCCCCACATGATCGCCTCGTGGTACACCCACGCCCGGCTCGCCGTGTAGAGGAGACTCGAGCCGCCCCCGAGGACGAACATGAAGAAGACGGTGAACGCGAACTCGCCGTTTCGCACGGGTGCGCGCGGCCGGATGATGTTGCGCAGCTTCCACAGGAGACGTGCGGAGAACACGACGGCAACGGCGAACGCCGCCAGCATGGAGAGGGCGGTGAGCCGTCCGTAGAAGGAATCGGTGACGGCGAAGACGGGCACGCGCAGAAGGGCGGGCCACGGGCCCTGGTACATGTAGGTCCTGCCCTCGTGGCCGAACGACTCGATGCCGAGGATCTTCTGCTCGATGTCCCAGTGGCCGTCGAGCCAGCTCTCGGCCTGGGCGTCGTAGAAGGAACCGACCTTCTGCCACTGGGTGAAGTCGAAGGTGCCGGCGCTCACCATCCATCCGAAGGCGATGGCGCCGAGGAGGCCACCCACCACCACGGCGGTCGTGAAGCGCTTCTTGGCGAGGGCGCGGACGATGGGATCGGGCGGCTCGCCGGTGGACGTGGCCTCCGGGCCGTCCTCGGGCGCGCGGTCCCGGTCGAGAAGGTCCTGCGCCATCCGGGGATTCTACTGAACCGGGCTCCCGGAGCCCCGTCGGGAGCCGGCAGTTTCGGGACGTGCACCGAGGCGGCCGAAGACGATGTCGACCGCCAACAGGATGATCCCCGACAGGGCGAGGCGGTGGCCCAGCTCCTGCTCGTTGGCCCAGGCGAAGTCGGGGACGTGGGGGTCGGTGACCTGTCCGATGATCGCGCTCAGGAAGGCGAGGAACACCAGCACGAGCGCGGTCCCGGCTACGGTCGCCCGGCCACCGCGTGTGGTGCCGGCGACCAGTGTGACGGTGGCGAGCAGCAGCCCCCAGCCGGGCCCGACGAGGAGCACTCCCGCGAGCGCCGCCGCGGCGACGGTCAGGATGCGGGATGTCAGGCTGCGCAGGGCCGGTTCCCCGGTGGAGGGTAGTGCCAGGGCGGGGACGGCGGTGCCGGACACGGCCCGGTCCGCCTCGCTGATGCGTCTCCCACGCCAGACCAGGACGAGGCAGAGGAGGGCCGCCAGAGCGGTGACGGCGATGCCGGCGTACACGATCTTCTGTGGCGCCCACGTCACGGAGATGTCTCGCCTTCCGGCGGGTTCGAGCAGCCATCCGTTGGCGTACCCGTCGACCAGAGTTGGAGATCCGAGCGAACCCTCTCCCGCGACGTCGGCCTCCCAGCCGTCGTTGTGACTCTGGCCGAGAACGAGCCAGAAGGCCTCGTCGCTCGCCGCTGTGGTGGCGTCGTAGCTCACGCGCCCCGTGTCGGTCACCTCGATGTCGGGCCCGAGCGGCGGAATCGTGGGTTCGGGAAGCGCTCCGTTCGTCACCGGAACGGGGGATCCCCCGGGTTCGGAGGCCAGCACGACTCGGTCGATGTCGATTCCCGAGTCGCGGCCCATCGCCGCTCGCAGCTCATGGTCGCCGGCGTCGAGACGCAGCTGCGTGTCGCACATCTCGACAGCGAGCGGCTCACGGGCCACGGCATCGCCCGCCCCGCCCACGAGCCGTACCGCAACTGCCGCGCCGTCAACCGTCAGGAGGTCGTCGCGGCACGTGTCCGAGAAATCTCCCGGGTAGGGGTTGAGAGACCCGGTCACGACCCCCGGGATGCCCAGCTCCGCGATGGCGACGGGGAGCTCGATGGGTCCCTGGCTGAAGTAGTCGGTCGTCACGACGGGTCGGATGTCGTCGATGCGCACGGTCACGGAATCGCCCGTCAGTGTCGGGAAGGTCACGGGGGTCGTGAGTGCCCGGTTGTCGGCGTCCTGGTCCTGGAGAGGGGGGATCTCGACGACGCGTTCCTCGCCGCCCGCCGAGACCGTGATCTGCGTCGGTACCGAGTGGCGTCCGTCGGCCACGAGCTCCAGGTCGAGACGGTCGAACGACGCAGTCTCGGCCAGGTCCACGGTCACGGATGCCCCGACGTTCTGGAGGAACCCCGGCGTCCAGCGCGTGTCGGGATCGCCGTCGACAGCCGAGCGCGCCCGCGAGGTGAGCGAGCCGGGGAGCCGGCTGGAAGACCGCGCCGAGACCACCATGTCACCGTCGGCCGGGAGTCCGAGAGCGTCGTCGATCTGCTCGTCGCTCGCGGCGGCCGAGAGGCGGGCAGTTCCCGACAGGGAGAACTGACGCGTCGCGGGGACGGTGAACAGCCGCGAGAGGCTCAGCTCCTCGTCGGGTCGGAGTGGTTCGGCCGGGTTGGAGCGCAGGCGGGTCATCACGTAGGAGAGGGGCGTGTCGAGGGCCGCCGCGCCGCCGTCGCCGAGAACGTCGGTCAGGTTCACGGGAAGGCGAATGATCTCGTCGAAGGTGACCCCGGGGATCCCCACCTCGGCGAAGCCGACCGGGGTGAGGGCCTCGTCCTCGGAGGGGTCCTCCACGCCGGTGTCGGTGATCTCGATCTCGACCTCGGAGAACGTCGTCTCGTCGAACACGACTCTCTGGCCGTCCGCGGTACGCGATTCGGGACCCAGGTCTACGGTGAAGGGTTCACTGCCGTCCAGCGTGATCTTCACCTCGCGGATGCTGAACGTCCCGAAACTGTTCTGCGTCTGGAGGAGATCGAGGTGGTCGGTGGTGACCGGCTCGTCGGTGGTGATCACGAGCCGCTCGCCCTCGCCGTCGAAGAGCGGTCCCACCTGCCACGCCGTCGCGGGATCCCCATCGATGGCGGCCGCCGGCCGCACGGCCGGATCGAAGGTCTGCGGACCGCCGTAGGTCGTGGCCGAGGCGCTCGCACCGCCATGGAGAGCGATGGTGCGGGTGTCGTCGCTCGCATCGGGGAAGACCTCGAGGACGGCCTCACCCTCACCGGCCCCGCTGCCCACGAGCTCGTCGTCCACTGTCTCGGTGAACCCGGTGTTGCCCCGGGTGGAACGCCACCGGCGCTCGCGGAGGCGGTTCGTGTCGGTGACGATGACGGCGCCGTCATTGCCGAGGGACGTTGCCAGCAGGTCGGGATCGTCTTCGAGCGTGGCGCCGAAGAGGAGGAGCTCCTCCCCGTTGATGAGATCGGCCGCGGCGGCGTCGAGCAGTCCCTCGGCGTCGCCGTCGAGCAGGACCGGGTTCTGCGCCGACTTGGTCGTGACGACACCGTCGACGCCGGCCACATCGAACAGCACGACGGGAGGTGGGTCGGCCACGTCGGTGGGGAGGGCGAGCGCCTGCTCGTCGAGCAGGGGGAAGTCGGGCCCGGCGACGTTCTCGACGGGCTCACCGAAGCCCTGCGGGTCGCCGAGGCCCTCCGGCGGTGGCGTGAGCTGCGACCACAGCGCGCGGGGGCGTGGCGCCAGGTAGCGCTCGTAGGCGAGGTCGGAGCGCAACAGGACCGTCCGGGCGTCGAGCAGACGTGCCGCCACGGGGAGGACCTCGGGCTCGAACACCCCCTCCTGCATGCGCCGGTCGAGGGCGATCATGAGGTCGGCCGACGGCGCCGATCCGAACGGGATCTGCTCGCGGGCGGCGACACCCGTGTCGAGAAGCCCGACGCTGACCGGGGCGTCGTAGGTGGTGCCCCAGCGGTAGGCGGCGAACTGGATGCCGGGGATCTCCAGGATCCTCACGTCGGCGGGATCCGTGCTCCCGGCCGCGCGCTCGTTGATGACGTCGGCTGCCTGCTCCCAGTACTGCGGCAACTCCTCGTCGCGGTCGAAGTTGCGGTCGACGAAGTCGCCGGTCGCGAGCGCCGGGAGGTTCACGACCGCGAGCAGTCCGACGGTCACCGCCGCTGCGAACCCGGCACGGGGACGGCGGACACGTAGGGCCGTTGTTGCCGCACCGATCAGGACGGCGAAGCCGAGAACGAGCAGCGGTACCACGCGCGACGATGACCGGAGAGCCAGTCCGGCGGTGGAGTCGCCGGCGAAATCGGAGAACGCCTCACCGAGTGGCGCCGGGTCGCCGGGCGGGTAGGTGCCGACGCCGATGACCACGCCGACCACGACGAGCGCGGCGAAGTAGGCGCGGTAGCGCCACTTCAGGAGGAATGCGGAGACGAGGCCGATCGCCGGGAGCAGGAAGCTGACGGTCAGAAGCCCGGGGTTCTGGAGATAGGCGACGGCGGCGGCGATGTTGGGTTGGAGCCCGTCGCGGCCGTAGAAGAGCCAGTAGCCCAGCCCGCGAAGGACTTCGGTCGCGGTCGATGTGGTGGCGACCTGGTCGACAGTTTCGCCGTAGAGGAGCACGGGCAGCCCGTAGCGGCTCTGCACCATCAGCGCCACGACCCACCAGACCGACACGGCGACGGTGAGCACACCGATGCGGAGCGCGGCGGCGATCGCCTCGCGGCCTGAGGCCTCACGTGTGACCCATACCGCGAACACCAACCAAAGGACCGGCGCGATCCCGACGAGGACCAGCGCCGTGGCGTTGACCCCGCCGATGGCGAGTGCCACGAGCCCGAACAGTGCGGGAGACCGCCACCCGCCGGTGCGAACGGCGCGATGGGTGAAGGCCACGAGCCAGGGCAGACCGGCCCACGGGAGGATGAGGACGGATGTCCGCGGCGCGTACTGGAGGATGTACGGGCTGAGCATGAACACGAGCGCGGCCACCATGGGGCCCAACCCGCGCCAGCGCAGCGTGCGCGCCAGGTAGAGAACCCCGGTGCCCGCGGCGAAGAGGATCGTGCCCAGCCACAGGCGCTGTGCGACCCACACCGGGATCCCCAGGAGCTCGGTGAGCCGAAACCACGTTCCCATCGGGAAGGCCAGCCCGAGGTTCTGGTGGGTCACCGTCCCGAGGTGGGTGGACGTGTCCCACAGGGAGAGGGCCCGTGGCACGAAGCCGCCGGGGTCGAGGTAGATGAGCTGCCTCGTGTCGGCAGCCACGCGTCCGGGCGCAGTGAGGAGAAGCGGGATGTAGGCGAGGGCAGCCAAGCCGCCATAGGACATCGCCGCGACCGCGCGCTGCGACAGCCCCGACGACGGCGCGCTCGGTGCAGGATGCCGGTCGTGGTTGCCGACGGTGGCCGCCCCGGAGTCGGTCATCGTCTCCGGTGCCGGAGGGCTTCGTCGGCCAGGACCCGGAGGATCTCGAGGGCTGTCCGGTCCCAGGTGAACTGACCGGCGTGGGCGACGGCCCCCTGGCCGAGCCGTGCCCGGAGTGCGGCGTCGTCGAGGACCCGGGTGATCTTCGGCGCGAGGTCGGCGGGTGTGTCGGCGAGGAGTCCGCTGTACCCGTCGGCGACAGCGTCGACGTGGCCGGCGATGCGGGTGACGACCGCCGGTGTGCCGCACGCGGCCGCCTCGGTGATCGTCATGCCCCACCCCTCGGCACCCGACGCACTCACGAGGAGCCAGGCGCGTCGGCACCACTCGAGGAGCGCTTCGTCGTCGACGTGGCCCGTGAAACGGACCCACGACTCCATCCCACGCTCGTGGGCTGCCGATTCCAGCGCGGCCCGCTCGTAGCCGTCGCCGATGATTGCCGCCTCCAGGTCGCGGTGTCGCTCGTGGACCACGGCCAGGGCGTCGAGGAGCGCGGGGATCCGCTTGTGGGGGACGAGTCGCCCGACGGCGATGACGAGCGGATGGGGAGAGCGCTCGGCCCCGGGCGTGAAACGCGGGTCGACGCCGTTGGGGACCGCCGACACCCTGTCGGGACGGATGCGCAGGTGTTCCACGATCTCACGGCGGGACGACTCGGAGGGTGTGAGGATCCGCGACCGGTGGTACAGGATGGGTGCGATCCTCAACTCCACGGCTTCCCCGATGCGTGCGAGGCCGGGTGTGAGGGCCTGTCGCCACATCTGGGCGTGGACGTGGTGGATGAACGTGACCCGCGGGCCGCGCGCCCACAGCGGCGTGAAGAACGGCATTCCGTTCCAGACCTCGAGGAGGGCGTCGCGGGGCCCGAGCCCGCCGAGGAGGCCCGAGAGTGCCACATCGGGAAACACCAGGTGCCGCCCGGATCGGCGCTCGACGCGGTAGCCGTGGCGCATGCCGGTGGGTAGCTGACCCTGGGCGTGGGACGTCCGCATGGTCACGTCGATCCCGGCGGCAGCCCAGCGCCGCGCCACCTGGTCGGCGTGGACCTCCGATCCGCCGGCCTCCACGTCGTCGAGATCACGCCACGCCAGGATGTGGATGCGGCGTAGCCCGGCCTGCTCCGCGATGTCGCCGAGTTTGACCGCAGGTGGCGGCGGATCAGTCACAGACATCGGGGTCGTCGGACATGGGGGCTCCCGGGCCGGACCGACCCCGCGTGCTTCGGAGAAGGTCTCGCGAAGCGTGCAGTCTGCCATTCGCCGGCCCGTGGGAGCGGACCGCCCTCCCGGAGACGGCACGGCGAAGCCTGATCGTGTGGCGCCGCCCGGGTACGCTGGCTGCGTCGCCGCGTCGACGCCTCGCGGCACCACGGCAGATCTCCCGGTGCGAGGAAGCCCATGCGAGTCTCACTCGTCAGTCTCGAAGACGGCATCATGGCCTGTGGCTTCCGCAAGATGGCCGCGTACGTCGAGAAGATGTACCCCGACACGCGTACCTACTTCGTGTCGACGAACAACTACCGCTCGCTGATCGCCGCCATCAAGGGCGCCCAGGGCGGTAGTGGGGTGCTCAATCCCGAGTACGTCGACGAGATCGCCCAGGAGCTCGCGGGAAGCGACCTGATCGGGTTCTCGAGCATGACGGGCTACAAGGGCCTCACCACGGCGGTCATGTCGCGGGTGCGCGAGGTGAGCCCCGACACGACCATCGTGTGGGGCGGCATCCACCCGATCATCCATCCCGAAGACGCCATCCAGGCGCCCGTCGACGCCATCTGCACCGGGGAGGGTGAGTTCGCCTTCGAGGAGTTCTTCGACAAGTGGAAGAACGGGCGCGACTACACCGACGTGTGCAACTTCTGGTTCCCGAACGGCGACGACGTCATCCGCAACGACTTCCTCCCCCTCCAGACGGCAGAGGAGATGGAGACGCTGCCATTCCCGCGGCACTCGAAGGACGAACTCCTCTACTCGCCCGGGAGCGGGTTCCGGCGCATGAGCCTTCACGACCGCCTCACGGCCAACGGCCTCAGCTACAACACGGTCTGGTCGATCGGTTGCCCGTTCAAGTGCACCTACTGCGGCAACACCAAGTTCATCTCCAACGACAATGCGTACCGCCGGTTGCGGCACCCGAGCCCCGCGTACGCGGTCGAAGAGATCAAGCGGGTCCGCGAGACCTTCCCGTACATCAGCACCGTGTGCTTCCACGACGACAGCTTCATGGCGATCTCCTACGACGAGATCGTCGACTTCTCCGAGCGCTGGCGTGCCGAGGTCGGCATTCCCTTCGCGGTCTACGGCGTCATCCCGAATTATGTGCGGCGCGACAAGATCGAGGTGCTCACCTGGGCGGGCATGAACCGGATCCGGATGGGTGTCCAGAGCGGGTCCCAACGGATCCTCGACTTCTACAAGCGGCCGAGCCCTCCCGAGAAGGTGCTCGCGGCCGCCGAGGTGACAGGATCCTTCGCTCCGACGTACCACATCCCCCCGGCCTACGACATCATCACCGACAACCCGATCGAGACGCGCGAGGACGTCATCGAGACACTCGAGCTCATCTACAACTTCCGTCGTCCGTTCACCCTCAACGTCTTTTCCCTCAAGGTCATCCCCAACACGCAGCTCGAGGAGCTGATGAAGGAGGAGGGCGTCGACGTCGAGGAGATCTCCTCGAACTACGTCAACATCCCGCCCCGCTGGGCCAACCTCCTCGTCTACCTGCTGACCCTGTGGCGCCCCCCGCGCCGGCTGTTCAACCTCCTTCTGAAGCCGGTGAGAGCGAGCGGTGAGCCCCAGCGGATGTATCCGGTGCTCGGGCGCATCCTGCGGGCACTGTTCATGGTCAAGCGCGGCGTCGATCACCTCCGGCACCTCGACTTCTCCACGATCCCGGGCTACTCGGGCTACATCGTGTGGCGGACCGGGATTCTCCGGTGGTGGTGGCGCAACCGCACGCCACGACCGGAGAAGCCCGAGATCAAGAAGGCGCCCGTTCGGATCCCGCTCGAGTTCGTGCGTGATGCCAAGGATGTGGCGCCCGAGCCGACCGCCCCGGAGGAGCTCGAGGTCGGGGAGATCTCGGCGTAGCCGACGAGGCGGTCCTGCGGACCGTGCGTCCGGAGCCCGGCCCCGGCTGTAGCCTGCGCCGTTCCATGACTGGCGGTACCGATCCCGACGCGAGCCCCGAGGCCCTGGCCCGCATCGCCGACGCCGCCTGCCTGCGCAGGATCCACATGGTGGCGTGGCGCGACCGCGACGATCCCACGGCGGGTGGCAGTGAGGAGCACGCGTCGCAGATCGCCGCGCACTGGGCGGCGGCCGGGCTCGACGTGACCCTGCGGACGGCGGCAGTCCCCGGCGGGCCCGACGAGGTCGTGCGCGACGGGTACCGGGTGATCCGCCGTGGGGGGCGCTTCACGGTCTTCGCCCGCACGGCTCTCGCAGGCCTGCTCGATCTCGACGGCCGACCCGACGCCGTGGTGGAGATCTTCCACGGTCTCCCCTTCTTCGGGCCGCTCTGGACACGGGCGCCCCGGATCGCCGTGCTGCACCACCTCCACCTCGACATGTGGCACTCGCTTCTCCCACCGGCCGCATCGCACATCGCGTACGGAGTCGAGCGCTACGTCCAGCCCGCCCTCTACAGGAAGACGAGGATCGTCGCGGTGTCGGACTCGACCCGACAGGCACTGGTCGACGACCTCGGACTCGACAACGACCGGATCACGGTCGTCCCCAACGGCGTCGACGCCCGGTTCTCACCGGGGGGCACGAAAGCTCCCGCACCGACGATCATGGCGGCCGGGCGGTTCATGCCCCCGAAGCGCTTCGACCTGCTGATCGACGTGGTTGCCGAGGTCCACAGGCACGTGCCGGACCTCCGCGTGTGGATAGCCGGCGAGGGCCCGCTGCGTTCCGAGCTCGAGGCACAGGCACGACGCGTCGGCGGAGCCGGTTGGATCGAGTTCCTCGGCCGTGTCTCCGACGACGACCTCGTCGACCGCTACCGCTCGGCATGGCTCGTGGCCTCCACGTCGATCCGCGAGGGGTGGGGCCTCACCCTCACCGAGGGAGCGGCGTGCGGCACACCGGGTGTCGCCACGAGGATCCCCGGTCACGTCGATGCTGTCGTCGACGGGACGACGGGCCTTCTCGCCACGGGGACGGAGGAGCTGGCGGGTGCCATGGTCCGCGTGCTCACCGACGACGACCTCCGAACACGCCTGACCGAGGGTGCGCTGGCGCGGGCGCCACGCCTCACGTGGCCGCAAAGCGCATTGGGAACCCTCCGGGTGGTGGCCGACGAGGCGGCCCGCCACCCCGACCGACTCCCTCAGCGCTGGGAGGGTTCCTGACCCTCGCCGGCTCGACGGCGACGTCGCCCGCGCAGCGCTGCGATCGCCGCGTCGGCGCCCAGCAGGGAGACGGCCAGGAGTGCCAGGCCGTGGGCAACACCGAAGTGCTCGGCCCACGCGAAGTCCACCGGATACCCGTACCGGTACTGCTGCACCACGACGTAGAGGGCAGCGGCCGCGAAGGATGCCACGGCACCCACGGTGAGGAGGCTGCGGCCCCACGCGGTCAGGAGTGCGAGGCCGGTGGCCAGCCCTGTGAGGAGGCCGATGAGCGGCGAGAAGAGCACGCCACTGACACCGGCTGCCACGACACCCGAGACGACAGCGGACACGACACTGGTGCCGACAGATGGCAGGCGGAACGGTGAGGCGAGTTCCGGGGCCGTCATCTCGGAGTCGTCGTCACGGCGATCATCGCGCGATGGTCGACGGCCGACCACGATGATCACGAGGCACAGCAGAGCGCCGAGTGCCGTGAGGCCCAGACCGGCCCAGACCCAGCGCTGCGGTGCCCACGTCATCGACACCGAGAAGTCGGATCCGACCTCCGCGGGGTCGACGTACCACCCGTTGGCGTATCCGTCGACGAGTGTCGGTGGCCCGAGATCCTGACCGTCGGCCTCCGCTATCCATCCGTCGCTGTGACTCTGGCCCAGAACGAGCCAGAAGGGCTCGGTCGCCCCGCTGACCGTGGCGTCGAAGCTGACGGGCCCGGCGCCGTCGAGTTCCACCGTGGGGACGTGGGCTTCGTCGGGTGGCTGCTCCTCCTCGGGAGCGGGGCCCGGCGGGCCGAGGACCACCTGGTCGACCGTGAGGCCCGAGGTCGCCCCCGACGTGCCCGTGAGCGTGTGCGTACCCTCGGTCATCCACACGGGGGTGTCCGACGTGGCGCCGGGCCCGGCCGGGCAACCCTCGAACGGCAGTGGATGGCCCGCGAGTGCGTCAGCCGTCGACCCCGACACCCGGACCGGTACCGACTCCCCGTCGATCTCGAGCAGATCGTCGTGACACACCGGGGGGATCTGCTCGGGCAGCGGGCCGACCGTCACCCCGGGAGCGCCGATCTCCGCGATACCCACGGGGAGGGCGACTGCCTGGCCCGAGAAGTAGTCGGTCGTCGTGACCGGTCGGACCCCGGTGACGGTGATGCGGACGGTGTCTCCGGTGAGCCCCTCGAAGCCCACCGGCACCAGCGTGGTGGTTCCGGGTGTGGGCAGATCCTCGAGGTCGGGAAGTGCCACGACGCGTGTCTCGCCGCCGGCATCGATCGTGAGCTCGGTCGGTACCGAGTGCCGCCCGTCGGTGACCAGGGCGAGGTCGAGGCGGTCCAGCGTCACCGGGTCGGCGGTCGTGAACTCGATGAAGCGGCCGGTCTGCTCACCGAAACCGGGCGACCAGGCGGTCGCGCGGTCACCGTCCAGTGCTGCTGCCGGACGCGAGCGCGCGTTTCCCGGCAGCACATCTGAGGCTGTGACGTCGACCCCGCCGTCGTCGGCGCCCGGGAGACCGAGCGAGGCTTCGACCGCGGCACGGGGGTCGTCGGCACGGACCCGGACAACGCCTGCCACCGAGAAGGCCCGGTTCGCGGGAACATCGAAGATGCGGGCGATGCGCCTTTCGTCGTCGTCACGGATCGTGTCGGTCGGCGAGACCCGCAGTCGTGTGAAGAGGTACGTGAGGGACGGCTCACCGGTGCCGGCGTCTCGGAGCGCATCGGTGACATCGACCGGTACGCGGACACGCTCGGTCGCCGGCTCGACGCCGGGGACGGTGATCTCGGCGAACCCGACACCGGAGAGCCCGGCGTAGCTCTCGGGGTCGGGGTCGACAGCGAGGATCTCGACGTCGAGCGTGTCGAAGGTCCGCTCGCCGACGTCGACAGTCTGGCCGTCGAGCGACTCGGGCCCGAGGTCGACGACGAGCGGGTCGTCGCCGTCGAAGCGGAGCTCCGCCTGTGTGATCGTCCGGTTGCCGGGGGCCTGCCGGAGTGTGACCGTGCCTGTGGTCACCGGCTCGGGATACGTCACCTCGAGGCGCTCGCCGACGGGGTCACTGAAGGCCGCCACTGTCCACGCGGTCGACGGGTCCCCGTCGAGGGCCAGCTGAGGGCGCGCGTCGGGCGTGAAGGTCACCGGGTTGCCGTACCCGGTTGCCCGTGCCGACGGGCCCTGGATCACGGTCACCGAGCGGTTGTCGTCGGCGTCGGGGAAGAGCGCCAGCCGCGCGTCACTGGGGTCGTCGGCGAGCGGCTCCTCGCCCGCGGTCTCGGTGTATCCCGCCTGGTCGCGCAGCGTCAGCCAGCGTTGGCCCCGTCGCCGGTTCGTGTCGGTCACGACGAGCTGTGGGTCGCCACCGAGAACGCGCTCGAGCGTCTCGGCGTCGTCGGCGAGAGTGGCGGCGTAGAGGATCAGCTGGTCGTCGCCGATGAGACCGGCCGTGGCGGCGTCGACGATCCCGTCACCGTCGCCGGCCAGCACCATCGCCCCGTCGACCGGGGCGGACCGCACCATCGGGCGCGGGTTCTCCACCGGGAACACGGCGACGGGGGGCGGGTCCGGCGCATCCCAGGGGATGGCGAGTTCCGTCTCGTCGAGGAGAGGGAGATACGCGACCGGGACGTTGGGAGTCGGCTCACCGAAGGCGAGAGGATCACCCAGGCCGGGGGGTGGGGGGTTCAACACGTCCCAGAGTGCCCGCGGTCGGGGTGTGCGGTAGCGCTCGAACTGGAGGTCCGAGCGCAGGAGTACGTCGCCCGCCGACATGAGGCGTGCCACGGGAGCCACGGCAGTCGCGTCGAGGGTGCCCTGCTGGAGTCGGAGGTCGAAGGCCGACAGCAGGCCCAGCGACCCCGGTGTCCCGTAGCTCGTCACCTCCCGGGCGATCACCCCGCGCTCGACGAGCCCGGGGGTGATGAAGTCGATGGTGTCGCCCCACCGGTACGATCCGAAGTCGCTGCCCGGGATCTCGAGAATCCGCTCACCCTCGACAGGCCCGTCGACGGCTGCGGCTGCCTCGATCCAGTATTCGGGGATCTCCTCGGGCCGGTCGCGGGTGTCCGAGACGAGCGTGCCGTCCCACAGGGGCGACAGATTGAGCACGGCGAGCAGCCCGACGAGTGCCAGGGCCACGTTTCCCGTGAGGCGGTGGCGGCGGACGAGCGCGGCGAGACCGGTCGCCAGGAGAACCGAGAGGCCGAGCGCGATCAGTGGTACGGCACGTGTGGAGCTCCGCAGCGACAGCACCACCTCGGAGTTCGAGTCACGCACGACACGCCCGAGCGGTGACGGGTCGTCGAATGGGTGCGACGCCACCGCGATCACGACCCCGATGACGACCAGGAGAACGAAGAACGCGCGGTACCGCCACCTCGTGAGGACCGCTGCCAGAACGGCGAGTCCGGGGAGGAGGAAGCTGAGTGCGAGAGCGGGAACACTCGTGAGGAGGCGCGTGGCGCCGGCGAAGTAGTTCTCGACGGGATCCCGTCCGTAGAAGAACCACATGCCGAGGCCGCGCAGGACCTCGGGGGCGGACGACGAGACGGAAACGGTTTCGATCGTCTCGCTGAAGTCGAGCACGGGGAGGCCGTACTCCGTCTGGATCGACAGCGCGACGATCCACCACATGGAGACGCTCAGCGTCAGGACGCCGATCCGCCCGATGGTGGCCAGTCCCTGCCGGGTCGTTGCGTCGCGTACCACCCATGTCTCGTAGACGATCCAGAGGATCGGTCCGACTCCCACGAACGCCAGGGCCGTGGCGTTCACCCCCCCGACGGTGAGGACGACGAGGGCGAACATCGCGGGGTACCGCCAACCACCGTGGCGGAGGCTGCGGGCCGCGAGCCCGATGAGCCACGGCAGGCCGGCGAACGGCAGAAGGAAGACCGACAGGGTCGTGGCGTACTCCACCACGTACGGCGAGAAGGCGAACGCGAGTGCGGCAACGAGCGGGGTCCATCCGTCCCACCGCAGGGTGCGGGCCAGGTAGAGAACCCCGGCACCCGCGGCGAACATGATGCCGGCGAGCCAGAGCCTCTGTGCGACCCACACGGGCACGTCGAGGCGGTCCATGAGCCAGAAGTACGGGCCCATCGGGAACAGGTAGCCGATGTTCTGGTGGGTGACGGTCCCCATGCCGAGGTGCTGGTCCCAGAGGTAGGGGGCGCGCGACAGCCACATCGACGGGTCGAGGTAGAGGAGCTGCTTGGAGTCGGCCACGACCCGGCCGGGGGCTGTGAGAAGCAGCGGGATGAACGTGACGGCGGCGAGCACGGCGTGCGACACGAGCCCGATATGCGCGCCGAGACGACTCGCCGGCGTGGGGGATGGCGCAGTGGAGAGCGTGGCGGCGGTCATCGGTTGCGGCGTCGTCGCGCGTCGGCAGCGAGGATCTCCATGCTCGCGCGTGCGGTTTCCGACCATGAGAGCTCTCGCGCACGCTCGAGTGCAGCGATGCCGAGGCGCTCACGGAGAGCACCGTCGTCGAGGAGACGCGAGACGCCGTCCGCCAGATCATCGGCCGTCGGGGCGAGGAGGCCGGTGACCCCGTCCTGCACGGCGTCCCGGTGGCCGGCGATGTCGGTCACGACGGCAGGCGTGCCGCAGGCAGCGGCCTCGGTGACGGTCATGCCCCACCCTTCCGCGGCACTCGCGCCGGCGAGCACCCAGGCGGACCGGTACCACGTCACGAGCTCCTCGTCGGTGACGTGCCCGGTGAGGCGAACCCAGGATGCTGCATCGAGCGACCCGACGATCTCCCGGAGATGGTCGCGCTCGTAGCCGTCACCGACGATCACGAGCTCGAGACCGGGCGTTCGCGCGGCCACGGGGGCAAGCGCCCGGATCAGGGCGTCGAACCTCTTGACGGGGATGAGACGCCCGACCGCCAGCACCATGGGGTGGTCACTCGTGTCTCCACCGGGTGTGAACCTCGGGTCGACACCGGGCGGGACCACGCTCACGTGCGAGGCCGGGATCCGGAGCCGCTCGACGATGTCGGCACGCGCTGACTCGCTGTCGGTGACGACCGGACTGCTGCGGTACACGCGAGGAGCGACGCCGAGTTCCACGAACTCGCCGACGCGTGCGAGTCGATCGGGAAGTGTACGGTGCCAGATCCCGCCGTACACGTGGTGGACCCACGTGAGCCGCGGCCCCGCCGTCCAGAGGGGAACGAAGAACGGCACTCCGTTCCAGATCTCCACGACGGCGTCACGCGGCCCGTTGCGCCCCGCGATCTCACCGGCCACCGCACGCCAGAAGACCTGGTAGCGCCCTGCCCGCCGCCGAACGAGGTAGCCGTCGCGCCACTCCTCGGGTGGTCGGCCCTGTGCGAAGGAGGTTCGCAGCGTGACCTCCAGTCCCGCAGCGGTCCAGTGGCGCGCCAGTTCGGCGGCGTGGCGCTCGGATCCGCCCGCTTCCACGTCCTCCACGTCGCGCCAGGCGAAGATGTGGATCCGCTGGATGCCACCCGATGCCGCCGCGTCCGCGATGGCAAGGGTCGATTCCGCCGGAACGCGGCGGGGTTCGGGGGTGGGCACCGGGGCCTCCTTGTCCGCGCCCACCGGCGCCGAGAGGGCCGGAGAACGCCTCATCGTAGGCGCCCGGGGCCCTGTTCCCCGTGCTCCGCGTTGACGGCGGGAGCCGTGGGCGGATAGCAACCCGGGCACGATGACCTCTCCGTTCCCCATACCGTCCGACCCGGAGCACCGGGACCGTGCGCCCCGCGGCGACGGTCCCCGGGCGCGTCTGCGCGGTGCCGCCCGCTTCAGGGTCCTGTGGCGGCTGTTCCGGGACGAGAAGGACAACCCCGAGCCCTTCTACAGCTTCCTCGCCCGGGAGGCCGTCGACGACCTGGAGTATCGGCACGGTCCGCTCCGGGACCAGCGGATTGCCGACCTCGGCTGTGGGCCGGGCTACTACACCCGGGCGTTGCGAGCTGTCGGCGCCACGGTCGTTCCCGTCGAGGGTGATGCCGACGAGATCAGGGCCGGTGGAGGTCCCGACGACCTGATCCGGGGAGATGCCACGAGGCTCCCGGTGCCCGCTGCTTCGCTCGACGGCGTGTTCTGCTCCAACATGCTCGAGCACACGCCCGACACGCATGCCGTCGCGCACGAGATCGCGCGGGTGCTTCGCCCGGGTGGCTGGTGCTACCTGTCGTGGACCAACTGGTACTCACCCTGGGGTGGTCACGACATGACGCCCTACCAGTTCCTCGGACCGCGACGGGGCCCGGAGTTGTACGAGCGCCGGCACGGTCCGCCGCGCAAGAACCGCTACGGTGAGGGCCTCTTCGCGGTGCACATCGGCCCCACGCTCCGGACGTTCGGGGAGACAGCGGGCCTGCGCATCGACGATGTCGAGCCGCGCTACTGGCCGTGGGCCAGGGCGGTCACACGCGTCCCGGGCGTCCGGGAGGTGCTGACCTGGAACTGCGTGATCCGAATGACGAAAGAGGGCGAGACCGTGACCGACGTACCGGGTGCCGAGCGCCACTCGGACGACCTGCCACGCGATCCCGAGTTCGAGGAGGTGCTGGCGTCGGTGGCCGACGTCGAGGGATGGATGAGCGACGGCCAGGCACGGCGACTCTGGGACCGCGCACGGGCACTCGAACCGGGCTCACGGATCGTCGAGATCGGCAGCTTCCGGGGCCGGAGCACGATCGTTCTCGCCAAGGCCTCGACCGATGAGGTCGAGGTCGTCGCCATCGATCCGCACGCCGGCAACGACCGGGGGCCCTCTCAGTGGAGCGGTCCCGCCGAGGCCGGCCAGGGGGACCGCGAGGTCTTCGTCGCCAACCTCGAGCAGGCGGGGGTGGCCGAACGCGTCCGCCACGTGCGCGAGTTCTCCCGCCGGGCGCTCGACGCCGTGGACGGTTCGATCGACCTGCTCTACGTTGACGGCTCCCACCGTCCTACCGAGGCGGCCGCCGACATCAGGGCCTGGGGCGAGCGCGTGCGCCGGGGGGGAACGCTGCTCGTCCACGACACGTTCAGCTCGGCGGGTGTCACGCTGGCGGTCGTCATGACGCTGTTCGCCGGTGGCGACTTCCGCTACGTCGGGCGGGTCCGCTCCATGGCCGAGTACCGCCGAGAGGACCTGTCCCTCATGGCCCGTGTGGCCAATGCCGGGCGCCAGATCGCGCAACTTCCGTGGATGGCCAGGAACCTGCTCGCCAAGTTCGCCCTGTGGAGGCGGATCGGCTGGCTCACGCGACTGCTCGGGTACGAGGAGGGCGACGCCTACCCCTACTGAGGGGGATCCCCGACTGCCGCGCGCGCCGAGGTGGCTTCCGAGCCGGCCGACGCATCAGGTGGGACCAGCCGGACGAGCTGGGGTACGAGCCAGTCGTTGAGCATTCCCGCCGCTTCGTCCTTGAAGTGGACGCCGTCCTCGCGCAGCGTCACCCCGTCGATCTTCTCGGCGCAACCGTCGTTGTCGCAGAAGAAGTCGTCGAGGTCGACGTATCCGAGCGTCGGGTCGTCGTCGGCCACCTCCCGGGTCAGATCATTGATGCACCGGACCCGGTCGTTGACCCAGTTGCGCGACGCCAGGAAGTTCGGATTGCTGTCGAGGCCGGCCGTACTCCACAGCGGGGCGTTGGTCAGGACCACACGTGAGCCCGACGCGGCGAGAACGTCGACCGCCTCATGGAAGCTCCGGCGGTACCACTCGGCGTACCCGGGCGTGCAGGGCTCGAGCCAGGTCCCGTCGACCTCCACATCGGCGCGGGCTCCGCCGCCGAAGATCGCCACGGTGAGGTCGGGTTCGAACTCGCCGACCACCCGTTCCCAGTGCCTGCTGCACTCGGTTCCGTCACGAATCTTCATGCGGTCGACGTCGCGGGAGCGGTACCGGGGGTTTCCCGGCGTGAAGACACACCCGGGGAGCGACGAGTCGAAGGCCACGACGCCGAGTTCGTCACCCCTCGCCGCCATGTCCTGGCCGAGGAAGTAGCCCAGCGAGTCGCCGACGACGAGGATCCGTGGCGGTCGGTCGGCGGTCTCGGCCACCGGCGGTGACGGAGGTGTGAGGTCCTCGGCATCGGCTGCCGCGGCAGCCACGGTCTCGTCGAAGGTCGGCCGGCTCACTGCGCCCGTGGTCGTGGCGACGAGCAGAACGGCGATCGCCACGACCGCCGCCGGCAGGAGTGCCTGGATGCGCCAGCCCCGGAGGGCACCCCGGCGAACAGGCATCTCGATGGCGTGGTAGGAGAACACCGCGATCGCGAGGCTGACGGCGATCCGCACGGCGGTCAGGGACCACCCCTCGAGGCCGGTTCGCGTCGGGGAGAGGAACACGTAGACCGGCCAGTGCCAGAGGTAGAGGCCGTAGGAGATCAAGCCGAGCCACACGAGCGGCCGCCACGACAGCATCCGGCCGACCGGCCCCGCTCGGGAGTGCGCCGCGGCGGCGATGACGATGACGACGGGTACCGCGTGGAGGAGGAACCCGCCTCGGTAGAGCATGGCCGACTGCCCGCTCGCGGCGATCCATGCCCATGCGAGTCCGCCGACGCTGATGATCGCCAGCACCTCGAGCACACTGCGCCCGATCCTCGAGGTGGTCTCACCCCGCCACGCGATCCAGCACGCCAGCGCGGCTCCTCCGAGGAGTGCCGTCGCTCTCGTGTCGGTTCCGACGTAGACGCGCTGTGTCGGGCCTCCGGGTGTGTAGAGGAACCACATCCACGCGGATGCCGCGACGGCACCGGTCACGCAGAAGCCGAAGAGCGCCCTCGATGTGAGCTTCCACCACATGACCAGTCCCGCGAAGGCGATCGGCCAGATCAGGTAGAACTGCTCCTCGATCGCGAGGGTCCAGGCGTGCTCCAGCGGTGACGGGGCCGCGAACAGCGCCCAGTAGTCGTCTCCCTGGAAGAGCGTGTTCCAGTTGGCGACGTAGCCCAACGTCGCCAGCGCGTCCTGGCGGATGCGTTCGAGTTCCTCGGCCTCCGCGACGAGAAGGGCGTAGAGCGCCACACCCGCCAGCATGAAGAGGAGGCCGGGGATGAGCCGGCGTACCCGTCGCGCCCAGAAGGCGCCGAGGCCGACGCTCCGGTTCGTGGCGAACTCGCTCAGGAGCAGGGACGTGATCAGGAAGCCCGAGAGGGCGAGGAACGCATCCACGCCGAGGAAGCCACCCGCGAGGTGGCCGGCGTGGAAGAGGAGGACGGCCAGCACGGCCACACCGCGTACGCCGTCGAGGCCCGGCATGTAGCGGAGGCGGTGGGTGTCGGGACGTGCACCGCCGAGGATCGTGGCCCGTGGCGTCGGCGTGTCGGCCACGGGTGTCCCGGCGGGTGTCCCGTCGGGTGGCGCGGCTTCGGGGAACGGGGGCGGTGTCGTGGAGGTCGTCGTCACGGTCGGAGGGATCTCATGTCGCCTGGCTCACGATGTGCCGGTCGCGGTCGGTGGGTCGTCGGGGATGGCGGCCAGCAGTTGCGGGAGGGCCCACTCGTTCACGAGGGCCGCTGCCTCGTCGAGGTAGTGCACACCGTCCTCGCGCAGGGTCACACCGTCGACCTCCTCCCGGCAGACTCCGTCCGGGCACACCCACTCGCGGAGGTCGATCAGGTCGAGGTTCGGGTTGGATGCGGCGATCTCCGCGTTGAGCGCGTCAATGCAGTCGATGCGGTCGTTGATGACGTTGTCGAGCCACGACTCGACGTCCTCGCGACCCTGGAACTCACCGGCGAGCCAGTACGGCGTCGTCGTGAGCATCACGTGCGCGCCGGTGGCGGCGAGTTCGTCGACCGCTACCGAGAAGTTCTCCGTGTACCACGCCGCGTGCTCGGGGGTGCAGGGGACGAGGAACTCGCCGTCGATCTTCGGATCGACGCGCCCACCACCTCCGAATGCGGCGAACACGACGTCGGGCCGGAACTCCTGTGCGGCCTCGGCCCAGTCGTCGGCACAGTGCTCGGCCGGTTCCTCGAGCTCACCGCCGCCAACCTGCGGCGTGCGCACGGTGTCGGCACCCCGCGTGAACGTGCAGCCGCCCTGGCTGGCGTTGTAGGAGACGATGCCCAGGTCGTCCTCCTGGCCCTTCATCGTGATCCCGAGGAAGACGCCCACCGAGTCACCGACGACCATGATGCGCGGCTCGTCGTCGCCACCGGGGGACGGGAGGGGAGCATCACCCAGGTCGGTGCCCGAGGCGGTCTTCTCGGCCTCCTGGAAGGCGAGTTGCGTGGTCGACGTCGCCCCGGTCGTCGTGACGAGCAGCAGCCCCGCCAACACCAGCGCCGCGGCGGGGACGGCGGCCTGGATCTTCCAGCCGCGGAGGGCTCCCCTGCGGATCGGGTTCTCGATCACGAGATACGACAGCGTCGCGATGGCGATGCTCACGGCGATACGGATCGCGGTGAGATCCCAGCCCGACAGACCCGTGCGCTGCTCGTTCAGGACGATGAACACCGGGAGGTGCCACAGGTAGAGACCGTAGGAGATCAGCCCGACCAGCACGAAGGGCCGCCACGACAAGAACCGCGCCGACGGTCCCTGGCTGCTGTGGGCCACGGCCGCGATCAGGACGAGCATCAGCGCAGCGTGCGTGAACAGGCCTCCTCGGTAGACGAAGGGGTTGTTGCCGTCGACGAAGCCCCAGATGAGTGCGATCGCCACCAGGCTGAACGCGGCCGCCGTTTCGAGGACGACCCTTCCCCGTCGCGACGTCACCTCTCCTCGCCAGTGCAGGAGGCACGCCAGTCCGCACCCGGCCAGGAATGCCGTGGCACGGGTGTCGGTGCCGAGATAGAGGCGCTGCACCGACTGTCCGGGCTCGTAGAGGTACCACATCCACGCCGTCGACGCGACGGCCAGCCCGGCGCAGACGGTGAGCAGGATCTTGACGCTTCCACGGGTGAAGGTGAGCACGCCGACGAAAAGCAACGGCCAGATCAGGTAGAACTGCTCCTCGATGGCGAGGCTCCACGTGTGCTCGAGCGGTGAGGGCGCCTTGAAGAGATCCCAGTAGTCCTGACTGCCGTAGATGGCGTTCCAGTTGGCGACGTATCCGAGCGTGGCGAGCCCGTCCTTGCGGATCGTGGCGAGCTCGTCGGCCTCGGCCCACACGAGTGCGATCAGGGCGATTCCGGCGAGCATGAAGAACAGGGCCGGGAGCAGGCGTCGGACGCGACGTGCCCAGAAGGCCCCGAGACCGATCGAGCCGTACTTCTCGCGTTCCCCTAGGAGAAGCCCGGTGATGAGGAAACCCGACAGGAGGAAGAAGGCGTCGATGACAGCGGCGCCGGCATGGAACTGGCCGGCGTGGAACAGCATGACGACGACCACACCGATTCCCCGGATGCCGTCGAGGCCCGGCATGTAGCGGAGCCGGTGCGAGGGCCTCGGGGGCGCGGGGGAGCCGCCGCCGAGCGTCCCCGAAGGCTCGACCGAGGCCGCCGGCGGGCCGGGGCCGGCGCCCTCGGGCGCGGGGGGAGGGGGTGTGGTGGTGGTGGCCAAGGTCAAATGTTCGCGTGTGGGGGGCCCAAAGTCACGGTTGACCGGAGGTCGCGTTCCCGACCTCTGTCAGAGGCGGGTGGCCGCCTCCTCGGGAGTGTCGGGAGGGGCCGCCGCCAGTGCCTCGGGCACGAGCCACCGGGCGATGATGCGCGCACCCTCGTCCTCGAAGTGCAGGCCGTCGGGGCGCAGCTTCACGCCCTGTTCGTACTCGTGGCACTCGCCGTCGGGGCACACACGTGCTCGCAGGTCGACGATCGCCGCGCGCGGGTTGTCGCTCGCCACCCGGTGATGGACCTCGTTCACGCACGCCGTGCGGGCCGCCTTGTCCGTGGGGCCCCACGCGTAGAGCGTTTCGGGGGCGGTCGTGATCACGACGGTACCGCCGTAGCTCGTGAGGCGGTCGACCTCCTCGCTGAGGCGGTCGTGGTACCAGCGGTCGTAGTCGGCCTCGCAGGGGGCCTGCCACGTTCCGTCGATCTCCCACTCCGAGATGCTCGGAGCGCCGAGGATCAGCAGCGTGACGTCGGGCTGGAAGGCCTGGACGTAGGCGTCCCAGGCCTCAGTGCACTGCTGGGGTGCCTGGGTGATGTAGCCGCCCTGCTCGGTGCGGACGCGCCGCTCGCCATCGTTGAGGCCGCACGCACCCCGCCCGCCGTTGCGGGCCACGATGTCCCATTCACCCTGGAGGGCGTCGATCTCCGAGCCGAGGAAGGCCGAGACGGAGTCGCCCACGACGAGCAGTCGGCGCTGCCGCGCGGTGTCCGCGACGTCGGCGGTGGTGCCGGCGACGTGAACGCTCGGCTCCGACTGGATGAGCTCCTGCTCCGTGGGTAGGGCGGCCGCAGGGACCTCGGAGAAGGCCAGTTCCGCCTGTTGCTCGCCACCCACCGTCGTGGCCATGAGCGCCACGACGAGAACGAGTGCGGCAGCAGGTGCGACGACTCCGATCCGCCATCCGGGGAGGGCGCCGCGGCGAATCGGCATCTCGAGGAGAAAGTACGACAGGACAGCGAAGGCCAGGCTGACGCCGACGCGAACGGTGGTGAGCACCCAACCGTCGAGCCCGGTGCGCTCGGCGCTGAGCACGACATACACCGGCCAGTGCCAGAGATACAGGCCGTAGGAGATCAGGCCCAACCAACAGAGCGGTCTGAGCGACAGCGCGCGTGCCACGGGCCCGGTGGTCGGGTGCACGGCCGCCGCGATGATCGCGGCCACCGCGATGCCGCAGAGGAAGAGGCCACCGGTGTAGAGGCCGCCGGTCTGGCCGTCGACGAACAACCAGGCGAGCGCCAGGCCTGACGCCGCGACAACAGCAACGACTTCGAGACTGACCCGCATCGCGGGGGAGCGGACGGTGCCGCGCCACATCACCAGCGAGGCGAGTGCAGCGCCGATGAGGATCGCGGCGACGCGTGTGTCGGTTCCCAGGTAGACGCGGTTCGTGTCACCACCGGGTGTGTAGAGGTTGAACATCCACAGTGCCGACACGACCGCGAGCGTTGTGCTCACGTAGAAGAGGGTGCGGGGCGTTCCCCGGCGCCAGGCGAAGACCGCAACGAAGACGAGCGGCCAGAGCAGGTAGAACTGCTCCTCGATGGCGAGGCTCCACACGTGCTCGAGCGGTGACGGTGCCGCGAAGATCTCCCAGTATCCCTGCCCACCGGTGATCGCCTGCCAGTTCGCGACATAGCCGATGGTTGCCAACGCGTCGGTTCGCAGTCGGTCGAACTCCTCGGCGGAGGCGAAGAACGTGGCGTAGAGCGCGACCCCGGCGAGCATGCCGAACAGGGCGGGGAGGAGCCGACGGGCGCGCCGTGCCCAGAAGTGCCCGAGGCTCACGGAGCGTGCACGGTTCCACTCGGTGAGTAGGAGAGACGTGATGAGGAAGCCGGAGAGGACGAAGAACAGGTCGACGCCCAGGTAGCCGCCTCGCAGGTGGCCGGCGTGGAAGAGGAGGACGCCGGCGACCGCGAGGCCGCGGAGGCCGTCGAGCGCCGGGACGTGGCGCAGTGTGGTGGGCGGCCCGCCCGGAACGCGCGTCGTCGCGGTCACGGGCGTCGGGAGCGGCGTCGTGCCCGTGTCGGCACGACTCGACGATGCCTCGGCGCTCGTCTCCCCGACCCTCTTCCAGCGTGTCACGAGGCGTCAACGCTACCTCTCCCGGCGATACTTTCCTATCCGGCAACTGGAGCAAAGTGGACACTGTGCGGGCTGTCGGATCGCGGCGCGGTGGCGGTCCCGGAGGAGGCCCGGCGGTAGCCTCGGCCTGCCCCGTGGTCTCCCGTTGGTCCCTTCCTCACATGCCCGCCCTCGACGGGCTGCGCGGCGCCGCCGTCGTGGCCGTGCTGTTCTTCCACGGCGGCTACCTCACAGGCGGCTACCTGGGCGTCGACCTCTTCTTCGTCCTGTCGGGATTCCTCATCACGTCGCTGCTCCTCATGGAGTGGGGAACGACGGGGTCCGTCCGGCTCGGAGCCTTCTGGGCACGGCGCGCCCGTCGGCTCCTCCCCGCCCTGTTCGGCATGCTCGCCGGTGTGGCGCTCTACGCCTGGGTGTTCGCCGAGCCCGGCGAGCTCGACCGCATTCGCGCCGACGGCCTCGCCACGCTGGCGTACGTCGCCAACTGGCACTCGATCGCAGCTGACACGAGCTACTGGCAGCTGTTCCAGGCGCCGTCACCGCTGGAACACACCTGGAGCCTCGCCATCGAGGAGCAGTTCTACCTGCTCTGGCCGCTCGCGGTCCTGGGGCTGCTGCGCTGGCGCCACGGTCGGCTCCGCCCGGTGTTCCTCACGGCTCTCGGCCTCGCTGTTGCGTCGGCGGTGTGGATGTTCGTCCTCTACACGCCCGGCACCGATCCCGAGCGCGTCTACCTGGGCACCGACACCCGCGCCATGGCGGTGCTGCTCGGAGCAGCCCTGGCCGTGTGGCTGCGCACGACCGGCCCGGCCCGCTCGCCGAGGGTCTCGTTGTCGGTCGAGCTCACGGGTTTCCTCGGGGCCGTGTTCCTGGCGTGGGCGTGGATCGGCCTCGACGGGACGAGCGATGCTCTGTACCGCGGTGGCCTCTTCCTGTGCGGCGTGGCGTCGGTGGCGGTCATCGCCGCAGCGGCGAAGCCGTCCCCGGGGCCACTGGCCCGCGTGTTCACCTTCGCGCCGCTGCGCTGGCTCGGGCTGATCTCCTACGGGCTGTACCTCTGGCACTGGCCCGTCTTCGTGACCATGAGCCCGTCCCGGATGGGATTCGACGGATGGCCGCTCTTCGCCGCGCGCGTTGGTGTGAGTCTCTCGATCGCGCTCGTCTCCTACTTCCTGCTCGAGATGCCGATCCGGCGGGGCGCGCTCTCCGCAGGGCGTCTCCGCGTCGTGACACCCGCGGCGGTCGTCGTCGTCGTGGTCCTGCTCGCCGTCTCGACGACCGGCGGGGAGTCCTCGCCGTTCGATCCGGCACTGGCCGCCGACGGAGACGTCCCACCCGCGACCGCTGCCCCGGGGCCCGACACGCCCGATCCCGCAGCGGAAGGCACCACGACGGTGCTGGTTCTCGGCGACTCCGTCGGCGCGTTGCTCGGGGTCGGCATGCAGGAGGCGCAGGGCGACCACGACGTGTTCACGTGGAACAAGGCGGTCCCCGGATGTGTCCTGCTCAGCCGCAGCCCGAGCCTCTGTGCCGGGGAGTGGGCGCAGGATCTCGCCGAGACCCGCCCCGACGTGGTGTTCATCGTGCAGGGTGCACCCGGCCTCGCCACGTGGGAGGTTGACGGGCGAGCCTTCACCGCCTGCGACGACGAGTTCACCGACTTCTATGTCGAGGCCATGACCGAGGAGATAGGTGCCGTCCGGGCTTCCGGAGCAGTACCCGTGCTCGCGACCTCACCACAGGCGATCGCCGACGGGGTCCCCTCTGACACGGCCGAGCGCTTCGGGTGCTTCAACGACGCGATCCGCGACGTTGCCGGCACCACGGGGGCAGCGCTCGTCGATCTCGACTCGTTCGCCTGCCCCGACGGCGAATGCCGGGTCGAGGAGGACGGTGTGGTCCTCCGGCCCGACGGCATCCACTTCCGGGGTGACGGAGCGGTTATCGCCGCCGACTGGGTGCTCCCCCAACTCGTGGAGCTGGGCTCGACTCCGGGATAGCGTGAACGCGTGTGAGACACGACGGCCCCCGGGAGGCGCAGTGACCGCTCCGACGATCGACACCACCACGAGTGTCGTCCGCGAGGACGACATCCCGTTCGCCCTCTTCTGGGAGGGGATCGAGATCAAGCTCCTCCGCATCGCGGACGACGGCAGCTCCTACACGATCCTCAGCCGGTTCGCGCCGGGCACGGAACTGCCCCGCCACAAGCACTTCGGCCCCGTGCACGCCTACACGCTCTCGGGTCGGTGGAGGTACAAGGAGTACGACTGGGTGGCCGATCCCGGGTCGTTCATCTACGAGCCGACGGGCTCCACCCACACCCTCGTCGTCGACGCCACCGAATCGGAGCCGGCCCTCGTCTACTTCACCGTCGACGGTGGCATGGTGCTGCTCGACGAGGATGACGAGCCGTTCATGGTGGAGGACGCCGCCGGCATGGCCGAACGGTACGCGGAGTGCCTGGCCAACCAGGGCATCGCGTACCCCACCGGAATCCTCACGTGAGCCGAGGTACAGCGGCACACAGGACAGGCGCCACGAGCGGCAGGCAATGACCCCGAAATCCTTCTTCCTCAGCGATGAGCTCCACGCGTTCCTGCTCGGGAACGCACCGCCGCTCGACGACGTCCAGCGCGACCTCATCACCGACACGGAGGCGCTCGGCGACGTCGCGACCATGCAGATCAGCCCCGAGCAGGGTGCCTTCATGACCCTGCTCACACAGATCATCGGCCCGCGGCTGGTCGTGGAGGTCGGGACGTTCACGGGCTACTCCACGCTGGCGATGGCGCGCGGGCTGCCGGAGGGTGGACACATCATCGCGTGCGACGTGAGCGAGGAGTGGACCGCCATCGCGCGTCGTGCGTGGGAGCGCGCCGGTGTGGCCGACAGCATCGACCTGCGAATCGCACCCGGGCTCGAGACGCTGAGCGCCCTTCCGACCGACGAACCCGTCGACCTGGCGTTCCTCGACGCCGACAAGGGGGGATACGCCGACTACTACGACGAGCTCCTGACTCGCATGGACACCGGCGGCGTCATCCTCGTCGACAACGTCATGTGGAGCGGTCTCGTCGTCCGGCCTCCGGACGGTGCGGAGGACGACGACACGGCCGCCCTTCGCGCGTTCAACGAGAAGGTCCGGAACGACGGCCGCGTCGACTCGATGATCCTCCCGCTGGCCGACGGGTTGACCCTCGTCCGCAAGCGCTGAACGCGCCGCCTCAGAGGCCGACGGGTTCCAGCCCACCGTCGCGGACGAGGTACACGTCGATCTCGTTGCGCCCCGCCACGAGGAACTCGGGCGGGAGCATCACAGCGAAGAAGCGGTCGTGGCCGTCCCAGCCGAAGGTCGTTGCCACACCTCCGATCCGCCCGTTCAGTGCGACGGCCACGGTCTCCCCCGGTCCGGTTCCGTCGAGGTGTCCCGAGAGGTACGCGGGCACCGACGGCGCGTCCGGGTCGACATCGCGCGTGAAGGCAGCCTGATCGACCGTGGCCGACGCCTTCGCGGTGCCGAGGACGCCGATGTCGGTGGCCGCCTGACCGACGAGATCCCGCCCCGGGCCGACACGCCACCATCTCAGCGGCTCGCCGGCTGCCGGCAGCAGGGAGTCGACGCCCTGGGCGAGAACCCGGGGGTGGTACGTGTCGCCGTCGAGCTCCACCCGCTCACCGGCATCGACGTGGCCCTCGACGGAGAACGATTCGTAGAACACCTTGTCGTTGCCCGGTCGGGCATCGGGATCCAGCATCGACAAACCGTCGACCTCCCAGGGGATCTCGACACCGAGCGCGTCGGCGACCGTCGGGACGATGTCGACGGTCTCGACGTTGGCCTCGGACGTCTCGCCCGCCCCCTGGTCCGGGTAGTGGACGAAGAGCGGGACCCAGGCGATCTGCGGGAAGAGGGCGTCGTTCCAGTTGCCCCGGCCCGTTCCCCGTTGCGAGAGGCCCGGGAGGAACGCGCTGCCGTGGTCGGCCGTGACGATCACGAGAGCGTCGTCCCAGGTGCCGGCCTCCTGCATCGTGTCGATGAGCTCGCCGACCAGTGCGTCGGCGTAGCCGACCTGGAGCAGCTCGCGCTGGCGGCCGAGGTCCGTCGCGGCGGTGTCGTCGATCCAGATCCCCTCGTCGTCGCCGGGCTGCACCTCCGGCTCGGGATAGAGCGTGCCGTCGGGGAGGTAGCGGTAGGGAACGTGGGGGAGCAGCATGTGCAGGTAGCTGAGGCGCGGGCCGGGCTCGGAGACCGACGTCAGCAGTGCCTCGAACCTCTCGGGCTGCGGGAAGGCGGCCTCGCCGAAGGGGTTGGGCAGCTCCTGGTCGTCTGATGCCGCGCCAGCGTCGGGAGCAACGTCCTCCTGCACGTCTGTGTCGTCGACGAAGGCGGAGGTGGGGTTCTCGTTGCTGTCCTCGAGCCCGATCCGGGTGCGCAGGATGTCCCCTGCGTCGTCGAGGAGTGCCCCGAGGCCGGTGGCTGTGCCGGTCGGGGAGTCGTCCGTCTGCTCGCACAGGTTGGACGGGCACATGCGTGTCGTCGACTCGTCGACGGACAGCTCGTAGTGGTCGCCGAGGAGAGTGAACAGGCTCTCGGGATGGTCCCGTGCGAGAGGATCGTCGCGGCCTTCCGGGTACTGACCTGTGAGGATGGCCGGGACAGCGCGCGACGTGTACTGGGAGACCGCTGTGGCGTTGTTGTACCAGGTTCCGATCTCGGCGAAGCGCGCGAAATTGGGGTAGAGCTCCTCGTCGAGGTTCCCGTCGCTGTCGATGAGCGCCGTGAGCGGGAACTCGTCGAGTACGACGAGGACGACGGGGGCAGGGTCGTCGATCCCGTCGAGTTGGGCCGCGGCTGCCTCGTTGCCGCTGAGGAGCTCGGACGTGGGTGACGAGAACAGGAAGAGCCCGAGGAAGGCGACGGGACCGATGGCGGCGAATCCCAACCAGGTCCGCGTGGCCTCCGCACGAAGGTAGAGCGCGGCGAAGCCGGCAGCCACCAGGATCGCGAGCACGCCGAGCAGCAGACCGCGCAGCCCGGAGACCTCCTTCAGGATCTGGATCGTGAACAGCGCCACCAGGGCGGCGAGGATCCCGAGATGGACCCAGCGCCGGACCGAGGAACTGATCAGGCCGACAACGGCGTCGACGGCCCAGAGGGCGAGGGCGGGCACGACGGTGACGAGCACACCGAACAGGACGATGTCGCGGGAGTCGGCATTGCGGAAGATGAACTCCGACGGCGCCTTGCCGAAGACGTCGAGGAGGGGCTGTGCGATGGCGAAGCCGCACAGGGCGAAGATCTCGAGGAACGCGCGGACCTCACCCCTGGCGCGGGCGACCCGTGAGTGCGATGGGGAAGGCGTGTTCGTCGCGGTCATGACCCGACCGGCACGAGTGTTCCGTCGCGGAGAAGGAACACGTCGACGGTGTTCGGGCCGGATGTGAGGAGCTCCGGCGGGATCACGAGCGCGAAGAAGTCGTCGTGACCGTCCCAGGCATAGGTGCCGCTGACGCCACCGACGCGGCCGTTGACGGCGACGACGACCGTCTCGGTCGTGGACGCGCCTTCGAGGTGTCCGGACAGGTAGACCGGTACCTCCGCGGCGTCGGGGTCGATGTCGCCCTCCAGAGCGTCCTGGTCGAGCGTGGCCGTCACGCCAGGGGAGGGAGGCGCGGAGAGGCCGGCGGCCTCCTCACCGACGAGGCCCACGCCTGCACCGATCGTGTAGGAGCGCAGTGGGTCGCCGACCGCGGGAAGGATCGAGTCGACACCCTGGGCCAGTACGTCGGGGTAGTAGTCGGCACCGTCGAACTCCACCGGGTCGCCTGCGGCTGTCGCTCCGTACCAGCGTGCCTCGTAGAAGGTCTTCTCGTCGGTCGGCCGACCGTCGGGGTCGAGCATCGATACGCCGTCGATGTCCCACGGGATGGCGACGCCGAGCACGTCGGCGACGGTCGGCACGATGTCGATGCTCTCGACGTTCCGGTCGGAGACCGTGCCCGGCTCGACATCCGGGTCGGTCCCGTCGGCGTCGGGGTAGTGGACGAACATCGGGATCCAGGCGATCTGGGGATACAACGTGTCGGGCACGTCCTCGATGGCGCTGCCGCGTGGCGACTCACCCGGTAGGAACACACTGCCGTGATCGGACGTGACGACGACGAGGGCGTCGTCCCAGGTGCCCGCCTCCTCCATGGTGTCGATCAGCTCACCGATGAGACCGTCGACGTAGCGCGTCTGGAGCAGGGCCCGCTGGCGGCCGAGCTCGACCGGGGCGTCGTTGTCGATCCACCCCCCGGTGAGGGCGTCCGTGGTGTTGCCCGGTTGGGGCTCGGCGCTCGGGTAGCGCTGTCCGTCGGGAAGGAAACGGTACGGGATGTGCGGGAGGAGCAGGTGGAGATAGGAGAGCTGCGTCCCGGGCTGCGACACCGAGTCGAGGAGCGTGTTGAACCTCTCGGGCTGTGGGCGTGAGATCTCGTCGCCGAACTCGGGGAGCTGCTGGCCGTCGGACTGGGCGTCGGCCACGACCGCTGCCTCCTGCGCCTCGACGTCCTCGATGAAAGCAGCCGTCGGGTTGGCGTCGCTGTCCTGGAGGCCGACACGGGCGCGCACGATGTCGCCGGCGTCGTCCAGTAGCGCTCGGAGCCCCCCGGACCCGCCGACGCCCTCGGAAGCACCGGGGCTCTCGCAGATGTTCGTCGGGCAGAGGCGGGTGGTCGACTCGCCCGCGGAGACGTCGTAGCTCCCGCCGAGGAGGGTGAAGAGGCTCTCCGGGTAGTCGCTGGCGAGAGGCTGTCTCGCCCCTTCGGGGTAGCGCCCCGTGAGGATGGCCGGCACCGCAACGGACGTGTAGTTGGTGACGGCGGTGGCGTTGCGGTACCAGGTGCCGTCGTCGGCGAACCGGGTGAGGTTCGGGTACAGCTCCTCGTCGAGGTCGCCGTCACTGTCGATGAGTGAGGTGAGCGGAAACTCGTCGAGCACGACCAGCACAACCGGCACCGGGTTTTCCACCCGGTCGAGGGCTGCTGCTTCCGCCTCAGTGCCGCCGATGAGGTCCGAGACGGGCGAGGTGAACAGGAACAGGCCGAGGAAGAGCACCGGCCCGATGGCGGCGAAGGTCACCCACGTGCGGGTTGTCTCGTAGCGTCGGTAGAGCCACCCGAACCCGACGCCTGCGGCTGCGGCGACGAGCCCGAGAAGGATGCCTCGCACGCCGCTTGCGTCCTTGACGAGCTGAAGGACGAACAGCGCGGCCAGCAACGACAGGATGCCGACATGTGTCCAGTGGCGCGCCGCAGCGTTGACCAGCCCGACAGCAGCCTCGATCGCCCAGAGGACGAGAGCGGGCAGCACCGTGACGACCACACCGAAGAGGACGATGTCGGCGGTGTCGGCGCCGCGGAACACGAACTCCTCGGGCGCCTTCCCGAAGACGTCGAGCACCGGCTGGGCGAGAGCGAAGCCGCACAGCGCGAAGGTCTCCAGGAACGCGCGGGCCTCGGATTTCGTGCGTGCGGCGGCGCCGCTGGTGGCCGTCAAACCCTCGGGGTGGCGTGGTACATCACCCGTGTACCGCCCGGGAGCTCCTCACGCTCGCGCACGTCGAACGCCGCGGTGAAGATCTTCTCGAAGTGCTCGAGGTCGTAGTCGGCGTGGATCTCGGGTGGCTTGTTGGCCAGGAGCCGCTGTGCCATGGGGTCCGGGCGGTCGACGAACTCGACGATCATCTCGGCGTCGAAGGAGTGCAGCCAGTCGACGACATCGGTGAGCGGGATGTTGGCGGCGATCGCCAGGTGGTGGAGCAACGCCAGGGTCATCACGAAGTCGGGTTTCGCCCGCTCGGTGAAGGGGCGGCGCTCCCGGTTGCGCCACCCGATGCCCGGTGACGGGTCGGTGAGGTCCATCACCAGGGGCAGGATGTTGGTGGTGCCGTCCTCCCGGAGTGATCGGTAGAGGTGGTCGATGACCAGGTCGTCACCGTCGACGCCGACCACGTAGTCGCAGTGCTCGGCGGCGATGCGGGTGTAGGTGCCCTCGTTGCAGCCGAGGTCCCAGCCGAGTGCTCGGCGTCGGGAGCCTGCGGCCTTTGCGACGAACGCCTTCTTGGCGTCCGCGTCGGCGTCGGAGTAGGAGCAGATCCCCAGGTAGTCGGACCAGGTGGAGTTGGCCTTCTTCCACTTCAGCTTGGTGCTGAGCTTCAGGAGCTTGCGGATCACGGCCTTCTGGACCTCGGTGTTGAAGCCCGACTTCTTGGCCTTCTTGATGGTGTCCTGCGTGGACTTGTCGGAGTAGCGGCTCTCCAGGACGGCATGGAGGTAGACGTTCTTGAAGACACCCCTTCGGAAGTTGTCGCGGAAGCTCATGAGATCGCGCATCTGGGTGGGGGTGAGCCCGTTGACCTGCCCGCGCAGGAAGGGCTGGAACGAGACGCCCTTGTGTGCCTGGAGCATCATCGGGAAGAGGAAGGTCTGGCAGAACTGGCGGTAGCCGATCCACGGCCCGCCCGTACCGGCGGGCTCGAACGAGGGCGTGTCGATGAACGTCGGTGCCGTACCCTGCCACTGGACGTTGTAGGCGTAGCCGTCCTTCATCGTGACGTCCTCCTCGAGGGCCTCCGAGAGGAGTTCGAGGTGGAGGATCGCCGCGTCACGGAGCATCGAGAAGCTCCACTCGTACGGGTACGACACGAACGGGATCCGGTCGTGTTCGAGAACCGTCGTCCAGCGCGTGTCGGGCCCGAGCCCCGCCACGACGGCGTCGTCGGCTTTGCGGGTACCGACCACACGCCCGTCGGCGAGGGCCCTCCGGAAGAACTTCGTGGCGTGCACGACTTCCCACTCGGCGCTCGCCTTGCTGTCGAGGCCGCGCAGCACGCGTCCGTCCGCGTAGAAGACGGCGTTCGCCGGATCGCGAAACGACGAGGGCTCAGCCCGGGGACTCGTCACAGGTGTCGAGGATCTGGCGGCAGGTGGGGGATGCGGACGCGCGTCAGGCCTGGTCGACGGTCGGGAGCGAGCCGGCGTCGGCGCCGTCGTCGGTGAGGTCGACCTCGCTGTCGATGTCCTCGGCGTCGTCCGTCGAACTGCCGCCGAAGGGGTGGCGGATTCGGTTCCACAACGAACGGAAGAAGACCGCCACACCGGCGAGTCCGGCGACGATCGCTCCGATCAGGACGCTGGCAGAGCCACCGTCGAGGTAGGCGAAACTGGGCACGGGGACCTCCTGTGCTACGGAAGGCACAAGGCTAGCGGACCAACCGTCGGAAACGGGGATGCGGGAGGGACCGGCCCCTGTGATCGGTGGCTCCCGGGAGGCCCCCTGGTACCGTGCCCGTCGTGCAGGGCCCAAGCGGTGTCGCAGGTCCGACCGGGGTGGGGGGCAACGCCGTGGCGGGCGCCGGCAGGGAGTCACCGCCGGCTTCCCACGCCCAGCCCGTCGCCCGCAGCCTCGTCATCCCCATGTACGAGGAGTCGGCCCGTATCGAGCGCTCGATCGGTGCCCTGGCCGCCTCCGAGCTCGCCCGGGGCGGCACCGAGCTGGTCCTGGTCGACGACGGCAGCGACGACGGCACCGCCGATCTCGCGGAGCGTGCGATCCGTGCCCACGGGCTCCGGGGGAGGGTGATCCGCCTCGGCCGGAACCACGGGAAGGGGGGTGCCGTCGCTGCCGGGGTCGCCGTGTCGCGTGGCTCTGCCGTGGCCTTTTCCGATGCCGACCTCTCGGCGCCGGTGGAGGCCATCATGCGCTGTTTCGAGCTCGTCGAGGAGGGTGCGGCCGAGGTCGTCGTCACGTCCCGGGTGCACCCCGACAGCGACATCCGCGCCAAGCCGTCGCGGTTCCGGAGGTGGGCCGGGAAGGCTTTCAACACCCTCCTGCACCAGGTCGACCTCACGGAGTTCCACGACACCCAGTGCGGTCTGAAGGCGTTCTCCCGCGAGTGCGCCGTCACGCTCTTCCGAGATCTGCGGATCGAGCGGTTCGCGTTCGACGTGGAGGTCCTCTCCCGCGCGCAGGTTGCCGGGTACGACATCGTCGAGATTCCGATCCCGTGGGCACACGACGACAACAGCCGCTTCCGGACACTGCGCGATGGCACGAGGGCCGTCGTCGACGTGTTGCGCCTCCGGCGCAGCCTGCGGACCTGGTCGCCCGACGCCGGCGCCATGAACGACGACCGGTTCGACGTGATGGCCGACGTGGAGCGCGACCACTGGTGGTTCCGCGCGAAGCGCCGTCTCGTGGCGCGGGAGCTCGCCCGGGCCGGTGTCCGCCACGGTCGGCTCCTCGACGCCGGCTGCGGAACGGGCGCCACCGTCAACGAGCTCGCCATCCCCGACTACGGGCTGGCCGTCGGCATCGACCCGAGTGCGCACGCTCTCGACCTCGCCCGGGCCGACAGGATCGCCGGGCCGGAGTTCCTGCGCGCCACCGCCGAGTCGGTCCCGGTGGCCGACGACAGTGTCGACGTGCTGACGTCGCTCGACGTGATCGAGCATCTCGACGACGACGTTTCGGTGCTCGTCGAGTACGGCCGTGTCGTGCGCCCCGGAGGGACGGTGATCCTCAGCGTGCCCGCCTACCGGTGGGCGTGGAGCGCTCACGACGAAGAGCTCGGGCACCGCCGTCGCTACACGATCGGCGAACTGGAGCGGGCGGTGCGCCTCGCGGGTCTCGAGGTGCAGCGCGCGACGTACTTCCACTCCTGGCTCGTTCCGTTGGCGCTGCTGCTCCGTCGCACGCCGTTGCGTCACCTGGTCGGTGACCGTACGCAGGACGAGGTGAGCCACGCTGTGGGCTGGGTCAACCGACTCGGCGACTTCCTCGCCCGAATGGAGGCCGCCCTGCTCGGCCGCTTCGATCTCCCCTTCGGCCTCTCGGTGCTCGTCGTCGCCAGGGTCCCCGCGAGCGTCGGCTGATCGTCGCCGTCGGGCCGAGAGGCGACGCGGCGAGTACCCGTCAGGCCGGGTACGCCACGTTCACACGCTGGGTCCCCGCCGGGCCGTCGCGCTCCGTCGGTGCGAGGGTCACGGCCGTTCCGACGAGCTCGGTGCGTTCCGCTTCGTCCAACCCGTGGGGATCTTCGAGGCGCGCGTAGCACCGGGTGTTGTCGTCCACATCGCAGACCAGGAGCCCCCAGTCGGGATTGCCCTCCCGGTCGTGGACGACCGAGTACGCGGCGACGGTGGCGGGGCCCTCGTGGTCGTGGAGCACGGTGGGTCGCGCTCCGGCGTCGAGTCGAGCCTGGACGGCCGACTCGTCGACGGGGCGCAGGGGCCCCGGGTCGGTGGAGTAGATCCCGACGGCGTGCTTGGTCATGTGCATGCCCACGCCACTCACGAGCCCGAACGATCCCGGGTCGTTCCGCAGCGAGCGGGTCATGGCGGCGAGCGAGTGGGTCAGGTAGTTGCTTCCGGGGCCGCCGTGGTAGGGAAGCCCGCCGGTGACCGTGAGCGGCCGCGGGTCGCCGGTGTCGAGGCCCAGGGCGTCGCGGGCGAAGTTGAGGGAGGCGGCGAAACAGCTGTAGAGGTCGAGGTGGGCGATGTCCTCGATGCCCGTTCCCGCCGCGTCGAGAGCGGCCTTTCCGGCTGCGGCCAGTGCGGGTGATCGCCACATCTCGGGGTGCTCAGCCACGAGCACCGGGTCGGTCGCGTAGCACCACCCACGCGGGTAGACGCGGCGGTCGGTCGGCACGCCGAGGGAGTCGGCTGTCTCGTGGCTCGTCACCAGGAGAGCCGCCGCCATGTCGACATCCATGACGGCGACCATGTACTTGGTGTACGGGTATCCGACCATGCGGTTGCCGGGGGTGGGTGTCACGATTTCGTCGGGTGTCCGCTCGGTGCGGAACCACGCCTCGGGGTTTGCCGCGGCGACGGCGGTCATGGGGGCGAGCAACCGTCCGGCGGCGTTGCGGTAGTCGTCGAGTCCGATGCCGAGGTGGGCGCGTCGCGCGTTGTCGAAGGTGGCGAAGGTGAGCCAGGCCTGGAACACCTCGTGGGCCACCTCGGCCGGGTGGAACGGGGCTTCCCAGGGGAACGGCCGCTTCTCATCGGGTGCGTACGAGTACGACGGTCGCTCACCGCGCTTCCTCAGAACCCGCGCCGTGGCGAGTGCCTCGGCGCCCGCGATGAGTGCTACGTCGCTCGTGCCGTCGAGGATCCGCCGCGAGGCGTCGACGAGCAGCTGGTGTGGCGTCGTCCCCCCGATTCCCGAGTAGTGGGCTCGTGCGGGCGCCGCCGACAGCCGGGTGGCGAGACGGCCCGGCGGGTCGTCGTACTGCCAGGTCTGGCAGTAGACGACGTCGAGCGAGTCGACCCGACCGAGCACGTCGCCCGACGCACCGGAGTCGTCCCCGGCCAGGCGGGCGACGTCCTCCCACATGGTGAGCGGCTCGGGGGCGCCGTCGGCGCCGACGTCCTCCGGATGCCAGGTGCGGGTGCCGACGCCCACGATGCAGGGGGTACGGGGGTCGACGTCCATTCCACTACCCTCCGCCGCCGGCTCAGCGCCCCTTCCAGACCGGGTCGCGCTTCTCGGCGAAGGCCTTCGGGCCTTCCGACGCGTCCTCGGTCTGGAAGATCTCGGCGGCGATGGCACTCTCGTTCTTGTACGCGTCGCGCATGTCCATACCGAAGCCCTCGAGGACGCTGCGCTTGGTGGCCTGGACGGCGAGCGGCGCGTTGGCCGTGATGCGCCGCGCGTAGTCGTGGGCCCGGTCCATGAGCTCGTCGGGCCCGACGACCTCGTTCAGCAGTCCCATGGCGAGGGCGCGTTCGGCGGTGATCAGGTCGGCGCAGAGCAGGAACTCCATGGCGTGGGGAAAGCTGATCTGGCGCGGAAGCCGGACGGTGGTGCCACCGCCGGCGAAGAGGCCCCGCTTCGGCTCCATGACCGCGAACTTTGCTTCGGGAACGGCGAGACGGATGTCGATACCGCCGAGCATCTCCATGCCACCGGCGGTGCAGTAGCCGTTGACGGCTGCGATGACAGGCTTGTAGAGCTTCACGCCGCGCAGTACGGCCTTCACGCCGTCGTCGATGCGGTATCCGTCGATCTCCTCCACGTCACCATCGGCGATCTGCTTCTGGAACTTGGTGATCTCGGGGATGTAGCGCTTGAGATCGGCACCGGTGAAGAATGCGTCGCCGACCCCGGTGATGATCGCCACCCACGCGTCGTCGTCGGCTCCGAAGCGCTCCCAGGCGCTGCGGAGCTGGAAGAAGTGCTCCATGTCGGCCGAGTTCTTGGCCTCGGGCCGGTCGATCGTGACGACGACGATGTGGTCGTCGGACTTCTCGAAGTGGATCGCCATGTGCGTCCGTTCCCCACGGGTGCGAAACCCTGCATCGTAGTCATGGCTGGGGTTCGGGAGGGTCGGCCGGCGTCGGGCCGGGAGGGTCTGCTCGGGGTCCCCGTTGCGGGCATGAGCGACGTCCCCGACCACGCGGGCTAGACAGGGGGCATGGCGGACCGACCCACGGCACTGGCGACCGCACCGTTGCGCGGTGAGGGGCTCGAACGACTCCGGGCGATCGCCGACGTCGTGCTCGACCCGTGGATCGACCAGGAACCCCTGCGGATCTACTCTGCGGAGGAGCTCGCCGAGCGCATCGACGCCGAGGGGGCCGACCTGCTGGTCGTCGAGAGTGACGCCGTGACCGGGCCGGTGCTCGAGCGGCCGTTGCGGGCCATCGGCGTGTGCCGGGGTGATCCGGTCAACGTGGACTTGGCCGCCGCGAGTGCCGCCGAGATTCCGGTTGTCCACACGCCGGGGCGCAACGCGGACGCCGTGGCCGAGATGACGGTGGCGCTTCTCATGGCGGTCAACCGCTCGATCGTGATCGCCGACGCCGACATGCGCGCCGGTCGGGTGTTCGCCGGCGGGACGATCCCCTACCAGCGGTTCCGCGCCTGGCAGGTGGCGGGGCGCGTCTTCGGCATCGTCGGGCTGGGCGCCGTGGGACGTGCCACGAGGTGGCGGATGGAGGGCCTGGGCATGACGGTCATCAGCCACGACCCGTACGCTGACGATGCCACGCATTCGTTGCCCGACCTGCTGGCCGAGTCCGACGTCGTGTCCATGCACGCACCGGTCACCGAGGAGACAGCGGGCATGATGGGCGCCGCGCAGTTCCTGTCGATGCGCGACGGCGCCGTGTACCTCAACACGGCACGCGCGGCGCTGCACGACGTCGACGCTCTCGTCGACGCTCTTCGGTCGGGGAAGCTCCGTGGGGCGGGGCTCGACCACGTGGACGGTGAGGTGCTGCCCGAGGACCATCCGCTGATCGGCCTCCGCAACGTCGTGCTCACGCCGCACATCGGCGGCGCCACCTACGACACCGAAGCAGTGCAGACGACGATGGTGGCCGACGACTTCGAGAGGATCCTGCGTGGCGACCGGCCGGAGCACGCGGCCAACCCGGATCTCTGGTCGTAGGCTCAGCCTGCACAGGGCACGAGGTCCGGAGCCCGGGGTGTGGCGGAGTGGAGGACGACGATCATGGGAACCGACGACACGCAGGCTGTCAAGGAGTCACTCCTGGCGACGGCCAAGGAGCTGCTTCGCCGGGGGCTCGTGGAAGGGACCTCGGGCAACCTGTCCGCGCGGCTCCCGGATGGCAACGTCGTGCTCACCGCGTCGTCTCTCGATTACGAGGAGATGACGCTCGACGACCTGGTGGTGTGCGATCCCGGCGGTGAGGTGCTGTCGGGCGAGCGGGAGCCGACGACCGAGAAGGCGCTCCACCTGGCGTGTCTGCGGAACCACGACGACATCGGCGCCGTGATCCACTCGCACGCGATGTTCGCCACGATGTTCGCCGTCACCCGCCAGCCGATTCCGTGCGTGATCGAGGAGTTCGACATCTACGTGGGCGGTGAGGTCCCCGTGGCCGAGTACCAGCTCACCGGATCCGACGAGCTGGGTGAAGAGGTTGCCCGGTGGGTGGGGGACCGCGGTGCCGTCCTGATGGCCAACCACGGTCTCCTCACGGTCGGGAAAGATCCCCAGGCGGCGATGAAGGTGGCGTCACTCGTGGAGAGGACGGCGCGGATCGTGTGGGGTGCCCGCCAGCTCGGTGACCTCGTCCCGCTGCCCGCCGAAACCATGGACCGCTTCGACGGCATCTACAAGCTGATGCGCAATACGTGACTTTGATGCGTCCGTGAGGTTCGCTACGCGAACCTCACGGACGCATCAAATGCTCATGCGGCTTGCCGGTTGAGCGCAGTGAGCACCTGCTCCGCAACCCGATCCGGTCGTCGCTCAATGTCTGTCGACGAGAAGTGCAGGACCTGCCAACCGACCTCGCCGATTCGATTCATGCGCTCGAGCCCGGCCTGCCACGCGGAGCGCCCGCCATGTCCTTCGTAGCCGTCCACTTCGATGGCAACACGCGCTTCCCGGTAGGCGAAGTCGAGATATGCGATGCGGTTCCGGCTCTCGACCCGAACCTGGCGCTCCGGCTCGGGTAGTCCCGCCTTCCTCACGACCTGTGCGAACCTGGTCTCCAGGTAACTCTCCGGTACAGCGTCCCCCTCCGGACGCCGGTCCAGGACGAGGTCCATCCGCGCCCTCCCGGGGCGGTGCGGGCCGAGAACGTCGAGCATCGTCCGGATGCGTGGCAGCGACGTGAGACTGCGTCGCAGGGCATCGTCGAGAGCAATCTCGACGTCGTCCTCGGGAAGGACAACGGCGAGGTCGATGATCGTGCGTGTCGGCATCGTGACGGGGATGTTGTCTAGTTCCGTCACGTCCTGTGCAAACAGCGTGTGGGACTCGTGACACGACACCTCCGGATTCTTCGTCCGATGGTGGCGACGTGTCGTGATCTCGACCACGCTGCGGGTGGATCCGGCGAGGGACCAGAGTGCTGCTGCAGAGCGATGCGAAGCGATCGCGTTCCCGGCCAGACAAGCCGCAAGAAGGCGCTGCTCCCAGCCTCGCCGTGTTCCAACGAGTCGATACACCGCCGCTCCCAACCGTTCCCATGTGCCGCTGCCGAGACGCCGCGCGATCATGCTCTTTGACAGTCCAGCGTGCAGCGCCTGCTGCCGCGTGATGAGACCGTGCTGCGCCTCGATGATTTGATGCGTCCCTGGGGTTCGAATAGCGCGCTTCATGGACGCATCAAAGCAGCGGGGTGTGACAGTGACGAGGATCTTTCGCGAGGACGACGGCGACGTCTCCGTTCTCGACGGGACGTCGGTCGCCGTCGTCGGGTACGGCAACCAGGGGCGCTCGTGGGCGCTCAATCTGCGGGACTCCGGCCTCGACGTACGGGTGCACGCCCGCGCCGACGAGTCCCGCCGGCAGGCCGAGCAGGAGGGGTTCCCTGCCCACGAGGTCGCCGACGCCTCCTCGGCCGATGTCCTGTGCGTCCTCGTTCCCGACGACGTCATTCCGCTCCTCGACCTCGCACCACGGCATGACGCGCTCACCGTCGTTGCCAGCGGGTACACGCCCGCCTTCGGCCGCTTCGAGCCCGACGGCGACATCGGCATGGTGGCGCCCCGCATGCTCGGTCCTGAGGTCCGCCGCTGCTACGAGGAGGGGGTTGGGTTCATCACGGCCCTGGGGGTGCACCGCGACCTGTCGGGCAACGCCTGGCAGCGAACCCTCGCCGTCGCGAAGGCCCTCGGCGGTCTCCGGCAGGGTGCGATCGAGCTCACTCCCCACCAGGAGGCCGTCCTCGACCTCGCCGTCGAACAGGCGCTCTCGCCCGCGCTCTCGCACGTGAACCAGACCTTCGTCAACGAGATGTCTGCACGCGGTATCCCACTGGAGGCGATCCTCACGGAGCTGTTCCTGTCGGGCGAGGTCGAGCGCACCTACCGCCTGCTCAGGGAAGAGGGCTACGCCCGCCAACTCGAGCACCACTCACCGACCAGCCAGTACGGGCAGCTGTCACGCCGCGACGCCTACGCCGGAATCGACCTCGAGACCACGATGCACGACCTGGTCGAAGCCATCGACGATGGATCCTTCGCCGACGAGTGGGACGCAGAACGTGACGCCGGGTACGCAAACCTGGCCGCCCTCAAGGTGCAGTACGCCGGCCCCCTCGTCGCGGAGTTCGAGGCCGATCTCAGGAAGCAGCTCGGCGGCGCAGCATCGGAATCGTGACGGCTGCCAGGGCGAGGCCCACGGCCGTCTCATGGGGAATCCGACGCGGTGACTCGTTCTGGATCCAGTGGTGGAACCGGTCGAGCCAGCGGGGGAACGGATTCACACCGAAGAACACGGCGCACGGCTTGTCAGCGTCGAGCAGTGTCGAGCCGGCCATGGCCGCCAGCACGGCACGGCGGCGACCCGGTGCGGCGGCAACCAACCCCACGAGCGACACGAGGCCGAGCACCCCGTCGCGCCGGGCGATGCGCAGGAACCGCTCGTCGCCGTAGGAGAGGGTGTCGTCGCCCCAGTGGGGCATGGCGTCCATGGCGAGATGCGACGCGAATCCCGCCACGAAAGCGGGTACGACCCGGTCCTCACACACCGATCCGATGAGTGCGCCCGCATACACGTGGCTCGTGATGAACACGGCGGTCAGTCTCGCGTAGGGGTTTCAGTCGACTAGAATTGTCTGTTGACAACCATTGGTGATAAGCTGGCTCCCGTGAAGACACCCGAGCTGCTCGCCGCCCGCTTCCGCGAGGAGGGCCGACGGGTCACCCCGCAGCGGGAGTGCGTGTTCCGACACCTGTGGGGCGACACCTCGCATCCGACGGTCGAGGCGCTCCACGAGCGCGTCCTCTCCGAGATGAGCACCGTGTCGCTCAAGACCGTGTACCAGACAGTCCACGATCTCGCCGACATGGGCGAGGTGAGCCTCATCGACCTCGGGACCGGCACGCAGCGCGTCGAGCCCAACGTCGAGGAATCTCATCACCATCTCGTGTGCATCCGGTGTGGAATGATCCGCGACGTCCCGGCAACCGAACCACAGGTCGCCGCGCGACACCGTCGCGGCTTCTCCGTCGGCAGCGTCGAGGTCAACTACCGCGGCGTGTGCGAGCGCTGTGCGTGAGGCCGGGGGCTGATCGGCCCGGCAGGGCGTCGATGCGACGCCACACGGAGATCCCGAGAGCAGAAACACAAGAAAGAAAGAGAAGAAAGAGACAGGAGAAGAGTGATGCCAGCACTGGAAGGCACCAAGACACACGACAACCTCAAGGAGGCTTTCGCCGGCGAGAGCCAGGCGAACCGCCGCTACCTCTACTTCGCTCAGAAGGCCGACGTGGAGGGCCAGCCCGACGTGGCGGCGCTGTTCCGTTCGGTGGCAGAGGGCGAGACCGGCCACGCGTTCGGTCACTTCGACTTCCTCGCCGAGGTGGGCGACCCGGTCACCGGTGTGGCGGTCGGCACCACCGAGGACAACCTCAAGTCGGCCATCGAGGGCGAGACCTACGAGTACACCGAGATGTACCCCGGCTTTGCCCGCACGGCCCGCGACGAGGGCTTCGAGGAGATCGGCGAGTGGCTCGAGACCCTCGCACGCGCGGAGAAGAGCCACGCGGGTCGCTTCACCAACGGCCTCGAGGGCCTGAGCTGACACAGACCTGAGCTGACACAGGGCGGTGGAGGGGCCGATGGGCGGCCCCTCCGGGCGCCCACAGCCGTCGACCGGGTCACGGCCCGGTCCTGACCGACCGACACCCTCGGGGACCAGAGGTGAGTGAGTGACCATCACATACGACCCGCACGACCGGGCGTACCTCGATGCCGCCGATGCCAGAGCGGAACGTGACCGTGTCTTCGACCTCTGTCACGGCTGCCGGCTCTGCTGGAACCTGTGCCCGTCGTTCGAGACGCTCTTCGAGCTGATCGACGAGAAGCACGGCGACGACCCGACGGCTCTCACCGAGGGCGAGCACGACCGCATCGTCGACGAGTGCTTTCAGTGCAAGCTCTGCTACCTGAAGTGCCCCTACGTCCCCCCGCATGAATGGGAGCTCGACTTCCCGCGCCTCATGATGCGGTCGCTGTCGATCCAGCACGCCGAGGGGAAGGTCGACCGGTCGGCGGCTGTGCTCGCCCGCACCGATCTCCAGGGGAAGGTCGCCACCACGATGCCCGGCGTCGTCAACGCGGCGAACCGAACACCGTGGATCCGGCGAGCCATGGAGAAGACCGTCGGCATCGCCTCCGACCGACTGCTCCCGAACTTCGCCAAGGTCCGATTCTCACGCTGGTTCGGCTCGCATCCTCGCCGGCCCGACCCACCCAACGGTGAGGTCACGCTCTTTCCGACCTGCATCGTCGAGTACCAGGACCCGGCGATCGGAGAGGACATGGTCCGCGTCTACGAGCGCAATGGCGTCGGGTGCGACCTCCCCGAGGGCCAGGTGTGCTGCGGCATGCCGTGGCTCGACGCCGGCGACGTCGACCGCTTCATGAAGCACGCGGAGAAGAACGTCGGTGTTCTCGACGAGGCCGCGACGTCCGGACGACCCATCGTCGTCCCACAACCCACCTGTGCCTACGTCCTGAAGAACGAGTACCCGGAGTATCTCAAGTCCGACGCGGCCCGACGGGTGGCCGGCGCCGTGCAGGACGTCACAGAGCACCTCACCGGTCTCCACCAGGACGGAAGACTCGATACAGATTTCGACGGCGACGTACCGGAGTCCGTCGTGTGGCATGCCGCCTGCCACTACCGGGCCCAGCAGATGGGGCCGCGGAGCAGGCAGCTCCTCGAGCTGACCGGCGCGAGGGTCGAGGTCGTGGAGAAGTGCTCGGCAATCGACGGCACCTGGGGGCTCCGCGCCGAGAACGTCGAGCTCGCCCGGGAGGTCGCCAGGCCTCTGATGCGCACGGTCGAGGAGTCCGACGCCACGCTCGTGGCGGGCGACTGCCACCTCGCCAACACCGCCATCGACGAGGCGACCGGGCGCACGCCCACACACCCCGTCCAGATCCTCGCCCGCGCATACGGGCTGACCGACGACGACTGAAGGCCATTCCCATGCAGAAGCTCACCGTCGACGAGATCGTCGACCAACGTGCCTACGAGCGCGAACGCGACACCTTCCGCCGCCACGTCATCGAGCTCAAGAAGCGTCGCCGAATCCACCTCGGCACGATCCTCACGCTCACGTTCGAGAACACCGACACCGTCCGCTTCCAGATCCAGGAGATGGCGCGCGCCGAGCACATGTTGCGCGACGACCAGATCAGGAACGAGGTCGACGTCTACAACGAGCTCATTCCCGAGCCGGGGCAGTTGTCAGCCACGCTGTTCCTGGAGCTCACGAGCGAGGAGCAACTTCGCGAGTGGCTACCCAAGCTCGTGGGGATCCAGCGTCAGGTGCGGTTCCGGCTCGGTCACCAGGATGACGTCGCGGACTCGCCGGGGAGCTTTGTCGAGTCCATCCCCGAGGACGAGGAGCGCCTCACCCGCGAAGACGAAACGACGCCGGCCGTGCACTATGTGAAGTTCCGGTTCAGCCACGAGCAGGCGGCCTCGCTGCGCGAGGGACCGGCGTTCCTGGAGGCGACGCACCCGGCCTACCGGGAGTCGGTGGAGCTGAGCCCGGCGCAACGCGACGAGTTGGCCGCCGACCTCTGAGCGGTGCGACCACACACCCGCCCGTAGAATTGTGCGCCCATGGAGATCGAGGTCACGCGTACGCGTCCCGAGGCGCAGCTTCCCGTCGCGGGCCATCTCGATGACGCCGGCTACGACCTCGTCGCCTGTGAGGCCGCGCTCCTCGAGCCCGGTGGCGGCCGCGCCCTGATCCCAACGGGGATCGCCGTGGCGATCCCGCCGGGGCATGCAGGGTTCGTGCAGCCACGCTCGGGCCTCGCCGCACGACACGGGATCACCTGCCTCAACACCCCGGGGCTGATCGACCCTGGGTACCGCGACGAGATCCGCGTCATCCTCGTCAACACCGATGCCTCCACGTCCTACGAGGTGTCCGTCGGTGACCGAATCGCGCAGCTCGTCATCCAGCGTGTGGAGAGCATCACGTGGCACGAGGTGGAGCAGTTGGGTGACACCACGCGCGGTCAGGGCGGCTTCGGCTCCACCGGCCGGTAGCCTGCTCACACCGACACGCCCGTAGCGGCGTGGCCCGATCGCCGACGCGAACGAGGAGAGCCATGCACCCCTTCCGGTTCGGAGTCCAGCTCGCCGAGGCGTCCTCCGGCCGGGACTGGGCGGACCAGGCCCGGAAGCTGGAGGACCTCGGCTATTCGACGCTCTTCATGCCCGACCACTACGACGACACGATGCTGTCGCCGATGCCGGCACTCGCGGCAGCGGCGGCGGCCACGGACACCCTGCGCGTCGGAACGCTGGTTCTCGGCAACGACTACCGCCATCCTGCCGAGGTGGCCAAGGAGGCCGCCACCGTCGACCTCCTCTCGGACGGCCGCCTCGAACTCGGGCTCGGCGCCGGCTGGATGATCGCCGACTACGAGGAGCTCGGCCTCGACTACGACCGGGCCGGCGTGCGGATCGACCGACTCGCCGAGGCCATCCAGGTCGTGAAGGGGGCCTGGTCGCCGGGACCGTTCAGCTTCACCGGCGATCACTACACGATCGCCGACTACGACGCCACGCCCGAGCCGGTCCAGGAGCCGCACCCTCCTCTCCTCATCGGTGGCGGAGGCAAGCGCGTCCTGTCGCTGGCGGCGCGTGAGGCCGACATCATCGGCGTCAACCCCAGCCTGGCTGCCGGTGCTGTCGATCCCACGATCATGGACGACGCTCTCGCGGACGCCACCACGGTGAAGATCGGGTGGGTGCGCGACGCAGCCGGTGACCGCTTCGACGACATCGAACTCCAGGTCCGCTACTTCCTCGCTGCTGTCACGGACGACGCCCGTGGTTACGCGGAGGCGATCGCCGCCGGTTTCGGTGTCGACATCGATCCTGAAACGGCGCTGGCATCTTCGTTGGCGCTCGTGGGCTCCGTGGACGAGATCGTCGACCGGTGCTACGAGCGGCGCGAGGAGTGGGGCTTCTCCTACATCGTCGTCGGGGGCGACGAGATCGAGAGCTTCGCCCCGGTCGTGGAGCGCCTCGCCGGCCAGTAGCCGGAGCCCACCCGGGCCGTCGGTCCGGAAAGGGCTACGTCAGCGCGCCCCGTCGCAGAGCGCGCTCGACGGCCTCGAGACTGTCGAGGTCGTCGACCGTCGCGAGTGCCTGCTGGAAGCCGCGCTCCATGCTCGCCTCGCTCTGGAGGCCGCTGAAGGCCGCCGTCACACACACCGCATCCCAGGCGTCGACCGCGAAGACCCGGTACATCTCCCATGCCGCGTCACGGTCGAGGTCGCGCACACCTCCCTCGTGGAGGCGCTCCACGTAGCGGTCGACGAGATCACGCTCGTGGGCGCGCCGGAGCTCCGTGGGCGCGGAGGTCCCGAGAAAGTACGCGACGTCACGCATACCGTGCGCCCGGTGCACGACCTGCCAGTCGAAGAACCCGGCTGCGCCGTCGGGTCGGGCGTACGAGTTGCCGAGGTGGCTGTCTCCGTGGACGAACGTGAGTGGGCCCTGTTCCCACAGCCGGGCGATCGGCCACGTTTCGCGTGAGAGGAGTCGGGTGAGGCTCCGGACCCGATCGGGGACTTCACGGCCCGACCGCAGGACCGCACGCCTCGAACCCCTGAAGAGCACCGTCTCCAGGGCGAAGCCCGGCCGTCGCCGCTGCGGGGCCACCCAGGCCAGGTCTCCCGCGAATCGGTCGCTGTCCCAGAACCGCGTGTGCAGGAGGGCCAGCGTGTCCATGGTCGCCTCGAGGCGTGTCATGTCGCAGCGGTCCGACAGGATGGAGACGTTGCAGCCGGCCGACTCGAGGTCTTCGAGGAGGAGGAAGAAGCGCCCACCGTGGGTGCTGTCGGCGGCGAAGCAGACCGGCGCGATCTCCGCCACGTCGTCGCGCACCAACCGGTAGAAGTCGACCTCGTTGGTCGTCATCCGCAGGAAGCCGCCGAGGGCGCGGTTCTGCGGAGGGCGCGCGGTCGCTTTGGCGAAGACGAAAGAGGGTAGGGCCGCTTCGCGCCCTGCCTCGTTCCAGCGGAGGTCGAGGCGACGTCGATCGGTGGTCCCGGCCGTACCACCGACGGTCTCGATCGACACGACGCGGGCGTGGGGCACCGCCGGGGCGAGGAGACGGGTGAGCGTGTCGGGCGTGATGTCGTCGAGCGATCCCGGACGCGGCCTCGGCGCCCAGGGAGAGAGCCCGAGGGCGAGCTCGCCGACGGCTGTCGCCGTCGACGCCGTGTGGTGCAGGAGGGCGTTCATGTCCACGGCGTTGCCGGGTCGGGGTCAGAAGCCGGCGGGCACGACCGCCTCGATCAGGTGCGGCCCCGGTTCGGCGATCGCTTTCTCGAGTTTGGCTGTGAAGTCCTCGGCATCTTCGGCACGCTCGGCCGGTACGCCGAGTCCTTCCGACATCGACATGAAGTCGAGATCCGGCCCGGAGAGATCGAGCATCCGCTTCGCGAGGGGGCCCGGCTCGCCGGCACCGACACGCGCCAACTCCATGTTCAGGATGGCGTACGAGCGGTTGTTGAGGATGACCGTCGTCACGTCGAGACCCTCCCGGGCCTGCGTCCACAGACCCTGGAGCGTGTAAAGCGCGCTGCCCTCGGCCTGGAGGTTGACGACGGGCCGGTCGGGGGCCGCGATCGCGGCACCCGTGGCGACGGGGATTCCCTGTCCGATGGCCCCGCCGGTGAGTGTGAGCCAGTCATGCGGTGGAGCGCCGGCGGTGGCACCGGCTGCGTAGATTCCGCCGGTGGCCCCCTCGTCCGACACGACGGCGTTCTCCGGAAGCGTCGCTCCCAGTGCGGCGCACACGGTCTCGGCGGTGAGGTCGCCGGTCGGGCGGTCGGGTCGCCCGGTGGGTGCGCGGTCCACGGTCTGGTCGGCACCGAGCGCGTCGGCGAGGTGTTCGAGCGCTCCGACAGCGTCGTCGCTCCCCGAGGCGAGCGTGTGGACCGTGCATCCGTCGGGTACCAGGGAGCTCGGGCGGTCGGGGTAGGCGAAGAACGACACGGGCGCTGCGGTGTCGACGAGCACCAGGTGTCGGAGGCCCTCGAACTGGAGGGCCGCCAGCTCCGCCAGGTATGCCACCCGGTCGACGGCGGGAACACCGGAGCCGCGGGTGAGCCGTGTCGGGAATGTCTCGGCCAGGAGCCGTGCACCAGTCGCGCGGGCGCAGCGAGAGGCGGCCACCAGCCCGGGCTCCCGAAGGGTCGAACCGCCCAGGAGGATCATCGCGGGCTCACCGCTCCTGAGCGCGTCGAGTACGCCGGTGACGACGGCGTCGGGTACCTGACCGGAACCGGGTCTCCGGGCACGACCGACCGGTTCCGCTCCCTCGGTCCAGCACACATCGGCGGGGAGGATGAGGGTGGCGACCTGACCCGGAGGGCCCTCGGCGGCCGCCACGGCGGCAGCGCCGTCGCCGGCGACTGCCGAGGGTGAGGTGCTGCGACGGATCCAGCCCGACACGTTGGAGGCCAGCGCGGCGATGTCGGACTCCAGGGGTGCGTCGAACTTCGTGTGGTACGTGGCGTGGTCGCCGACGATGTTCACGAGGGGGACCCTCGCCCGACGGGCATTGTGCAGGTTGGCGATTCCGTTCCCGAGACCCGGCCCGAGGTGCAGCAGTGTGGCGGCGGACCTCTCGGCCATCCGGGCATAGCCGTCGGCTGCGCCGGTGCAGACGCCTTCGAAGAGGCCGAGAACGCCCCGCATGTCGGGCACGTCGTCGAGTGCCGCCACGAAGTGCATCTCCGACGTGCCGGGGTTGGTGAAGCACGTGTCGACGCCGTTCGCCACCAGCGTGCGGATGAGAGCCTGGGCTCCGTTCACGGTCTTCCTCCGATGTGTCGTGCGGCCTGTGTCGGGCCTGCGTCGTGTGGGGCGTTCGTGTCAGTCGAGCAGCGTGCCGGGGTTGAGGATGCCGTGGGGGTCGAACGCCGTCTTGACCCGGCGCATCAGGTCGAGCTTGGCGGGGTCCTCGAGCTCGAGGAAGAAGGGGCGCTTCTCGGTGCCGATGCCGTGTTCAGCCGAGATCGCACCGCCGAGGTCCATTCCCGCGGCGAGGATGTCGTGCATGAGCGCGTGGCGTTTTCCGTCATCCGGCTGGAACACGGCGAGGTGGACGTTGCCGTCGCCCGCATGGCCGGCACCGGCCACGAGCGCACCGTTGGCGGCCGCCATGTCGGCCACCGACTGGAGGTAGTCGGGGATCGACGCCCGGGGAACCACGACGTCGATGATGTCGTCGGCGCCGCGCGCCTTGGCGACCCAGAAGGCACGTTCGCGTGCCGTGATCAGGCGCGTCGCGGCCTGATCGGGGAGGACGTAGAGGTCGAGGGCGCCGAGATCCGTCAGGAGCTCTCCCAGGGCGGTGACGTCCTCCTCGACGCGGCCGGCGTCCTTGTTCTCGAGGAGCACCACGAGGTAGGCGAGGGCGCTCTCGGTGATCTCGTCGGGGATGCCGAGATCGAGGCCCTCCGACTCCGTCGTGGCAGCCATGCCCATCATGTCGATGTACTCGAGGAGGGTCGGGTCGGCGCCGCTCGCGATGATCGCCGGAATCGCCCGGGTGATCTCGTGGAGTGTCGAGAAGGGGGCCAGGACCGTGGCCGAGTACTCGGGCCGTCGCTCGATCTTGACCGTCACCTCGGTGACCACCGCGAGCGTGCCTTCCGACCCCGTGATGAGTTGTGTGAGGTCGTAGCCCGTCGTGGCCTTCACGAACTTCCCACCCGTTCGGATCACCTCACCGGTGGGGAGCACGGCCTCGAGGCCGAGGACGCGATGGCGCGTGACCCCGTACTTCACGGCGCGCATCCCACCGGCGTTCGTGGCGACGTTCCCGCCGATGGAGGCGCTGTTCTCGCCCGGGAACACGGGGTAGAAGTAGCCGAGCGGTGCGAGCGCCTCGTCGAGGTCGTCGAGCGTGACCCCGGGCTGCACGACGGCGACCTGGTTGTCGATGTCGATCTCGAGGATCTCGTTCATCCTCTCGAGCGAGATCATGAGGCCGTCGGAGCGGGGGATCGCCGCCCCGCACAGACCGGTCCCGGACCCCCGGGCGGTGACGGGCGTGCCGCTCTCGTCGGCGTGCCGCAGGATCTCGGCGACCTCGGCCGTCGTCGAAGGACGCACTACGGCGACAGGTGCCTGTGACGACGCCGTGAGCGCTTCGTCGTGCAGGTAGTCCTCACTGATGGCGTCGCCCGTGAGAACGTGGGACGCCCCCACGACATCGGCCAGGGAGTCCAGCAGCACGGTCATCGCCCCCACCTCCGTGTGTCGACTGCGTCCGGCCCGGGTCGGGCACCGCCCGGACTGTACCGACAACGGGTGCCACCGGGTATCCTGCGATTTCGCGCGGACGTGGCTCAGTTGGTAGAGCATCACCTTGCCAAGGTGAGGGTCGCGGGTTCGAATCCCGTCGTCCGCTCCAGGAAAAACTCGCACAGCGTGCCGGGGGGACGCAGGAGGCACGCGCATGTCGTCGGATTCTTCCACCGGACCTTCCCGGGAGGCACGGAAGACAGCCGATTCCACGGACTCCTCGCTTCAGGTCGATCCCGAGCTCGAGAAGGAGTTCGAGAAGGCCCTCGAGCACGACCTCACCGACGACGACATCGGGCGGGCACAGCTTCTCCTCGGTATCGACACCGCCTCGAGGGCGCGGGAGCTCTACTCGGTTGCAACGCCCGACGCCATCAGGAACTGGGCGATGGGAGTTGGTGACGACAACCCGCTCTACATCGACGAGACGTACGGTCCGTCGACACGGTGGGGCTCCCAGATCGCCCACGGCACGATGGTCGGCCATGTCAAGACCCCGATGCGCGGCGACCCGATACCCGCCGACATCAAGGAGGCCACGAAGGGGCTCTTCCGTGGCGTGCACGTGTTCGTGTCCGGCGGCACGTGGGACTGGTACCGCCCGCTCTACCCGGGCGACCGTGTCTACTCCTTCGCCGGCGAGGAGTCGATCGAGGAGAAGGAGTCCGAGTTCGCCGGGCGATCGGTTGTCCGGGTGCGACGCGACGTTGCCATCAACCAGCGGGGTGAGGTCATCGGGGTCTACCGGATCCTCCGGGTCGAGACCGCGCGCAGGAAGTCCCGGTCGCGTGGCAAGTACGCGGCCATCGAGCCGGCCACCTACACCGACGAGGACCTGGAGCGGATCGACGCGATCTACGAGTCGGAGAAGCCCCGAGGTGCCGAGAGGCGCTACTGGGAGGACGTCGAGGTCGGCGATGAGCTCGACCCCATGGTGAAGGGGCCGCTCACCGTCACCGAGATCATCGCCTTCCACGCGGGCGGCTACGGCTTCGTGCCCTACGGGCTGCGCTCCTCGCGGCTGGGCTACAGGAACCGCCGGCGAATCCCCGCGTTCTACATCAAGAACGAGCAGGGGGTTCCCGACGTGGCGCAGCGGCTCCACTGGGACTCGGAGTGGGCGAAGGCGATCGGCAACCCGATGGCCTACGACTACGGCGTCATGCGCCAGTCATGGCTCTACCACCACGTCTCGGACTGGGCCGGTGACGACGCCTTCATCGAGCGCCTCGAGGACTCCATCCGCAAGTTCAACTACCACGGCGACACCCAGTTCCTGTCGGGAACGGTGACGGGCAAGCGGGAGCACGAGGGCCGCCCCGTCGTCGACCTCGACCTGCACATGCTCAACCAGAACGACGTCGAGACGGCCTACGGAGCTGCCCGGGTCGCGCTGCCGAGCCGCGACGCCGGCCTCCCGACGCTTCCACCGGTCCCCGTCGGGCTGCAACGCCAGGCGAACGCAATGTTCGCCCGCCACAACGAGCTGAGTACCGGTGACTGATCGGCTCGGCGTGTGGTGGATCGCCGAGGACCGGCCGGATCTCCCCGCGGTCGTCGAGGCACCATCGGGCCCGCGGACATTCGGGGAGTTGACAGGACGCGCCCACCGGATCGTCCACGCCCTGCGCGCTGCCGGGCTCCGGCTGGGCGACTCCGTGGCGGCTCTGCTCCCCAACGACACCACGATCATCGAGTGGTGGCTGGCGTGCCAGGAGGCCGGCTGGCGCTACGTGCTCCTCAACACGCATCTCTCCGCCGACGAGATCGCCGGTGTACTCGCGGGCTCGGAGACCAGGGCCCTGATCGGCCACGAGCAGTTCACCGAGGTGATGTGTGAGCTGTCGGAGCGCAGCGGCCTGGCGGCAACGGCCGTCGTCGGCACGGTCGACGGAATGGTGAGTGAGGAGCAGCTCCTCGACGGCTTCACGAACGATCCGCCCGAGAAACGTGCCGTCGGGCAGCTCTATCCATTCTCCTCCGGGACGACGGGAAAGCCGAAGGGGATCCGGCGTCCCGACGCCCAGGGTGACCCGTCAGAGCGCGCCAACGCCGAAGCGGTGTTCGGGAAGGCCTTTGCCTTCGAGCCGTTGAGCGGCGTGCACCTGTGCTCTGCAGGGATGCACCACGGTGGCGCCCACGCGTTCTACATGGGCGCGCTCAACGCAGGGCAGGCCCTCGTGATCCTCCCGCGTTTCGATCCCGAAGCCGTGCTGGCCGCCATCGAGACACACCGTGTCACGACCGCCTACATGGTGCCGACGATGTTCCACCGCCTGCTCGATCTCCCCGAGGAGACGAAGCGGCGCTACGACGTGTCCACTCTCGAGGTCGTGGCGCACGGAGCGGCCCCGTGCCCGAAGACGGTCAAGCAGCGGATGATGGACTGGTGGGGACCCGTCATCTGGGAGACCTACGGGGGGATGGAGGGTGCGGCAACGATCGCCAAACCGCACCGATGGCTGGAGAAGCCCGGCACGGTGGGCCGGAGCGTCCGGGGCGTCACGATCGAGATCCTCGACGACGACGGGAATCCGCTTCCACCCGGCGAGGTGGGCCACATCTTCCTCGACATGGGTCGGCGCACCTTCGAGTACGTGGGTGACGACGCGCAGCCCGACCCCGACCGGACCGACGAGGTGCACCGGGGCACACGGTTCACCCTGGGTGACATCGGGTATCTCGACGACGACGGCTATCTGTTCATCTCCGACCGTGCCAAGGACATGATCATCACGGGCGGTGTCAACGTGTACCCGCTCGAGGTGGAAGAGGTCCTCGGCGACCACCCGTCGGTGGGTGACTGCGCCGTGATCGGCCTTCCCGACGAGGAGTGGGGGGAGATCGTCACGGCCCTGGTGGTCCCCGTCGACGGTGTCGAGCCGACCGAGGAACTCGCTGACGCACTGGTCGCGTACTGTCGCGAGAACCTCGCCGCGTACAAGTGCCCGAAGGCCGTACGCTTCCGTGACTCACTACCCCGGACGGACACCGGGAAGCTGTTCAAGCGGCACCTTCGTGCCGAGTACGCGATCTGAGGCCTGCTCCTGGCCCACCCGCGGGGATACGCCGGCGAATGCACTCACGGTGGCTGATCGAGTCCCTGTCCGAGAGCGCGAAAGCAGTTCTGGACGAGATCGGGGAGGCTCTCGGCGGCGTCGGCCGAGAGCCACCGGCTGAGCGCGGAGCGCATCGCAGCCACCCCAGCCGCTGCGAGCAGGCGGGGATCGGGCTGTCCGGGGCGCTTCTCCATCCGTCGGGTGAGCACATCGGCGACGGCGTCCTCCCAGCCCGCTTGGAGCTGGAGACTCCGGGCGAACACGGAGCCCGTGGTGGCCATGACCCGGAACCGTCGGATCAGGTCGTCGCGGGCGGTCTCGTAGTCGGCGGCAACGGCACGGAATGCAGCGGCGAGGGCGGACCACGCGGGCACGTCGGGGGGTTGCGCCTCGAGCGTCTCGACGACCCGCACGAGTCGGTCCTCGTAGTCGGCCAGAACGACGTCCTCCTTCGTGGGGAAGTAGTGGAAGAAGGTCCGGGGCGCGATGTCGGCCGCGGAGGCAATGGCCTCCACGGTCGTGGCGTCGAAGCCGTCGCTCTCGAAGAGGCCGAGGGCGACCGTCTCGATGCGCCGGGCCGTGGCACGTTTCTTGCGGGCGCGTAGCCCGTTCCCCTCGTCGGTCACGGTCGAATTCTAGCCGATAATACAGTGACAGCAAAGTTGCAGCGACTGCATCTGTGGGCTACGGTGGGGGGATCCGCTGAAGGGACCGGCAGCACTCGGAAGGGAGGTCCGACCCATGTCCCACTTCCTGTATCGCACCGGCGTCTTCTCATCGCGCCACCGCCGCCTCGTGGTCGCCGTGTCGCTCCTGGTCCTGGTCGGCGCGGCGGTCCTCAGCAGGGCCGTTGGCGCCTCCGAGGTCGACAACTTCCAGGTACCCGGCGTCGAGTCGCAGGAAGCACTCGACGTCTTGGACCAGCGCTTTCCCGAACGCTCGGGTGCCACGGCGATGGCCGTCTACCACGTGGCTGACGGCTCGGTGACCGACCCGCAGGTGGCCGACGGCATCGCAGCGTCGGTCGACGAGATCGAGAAGATGGCGTCGACGCTCGGCGTGACCGATCCCCTCGGCGGTCCGCAGTCGATCTCGTCCGACGACACCACCGCGTTCGCTGCGATCCAGTTCGACGCGCCGGCCGCTGATCTCGGACGCAAAGTCCTCGACGAGCTCCTGGACACCGCAGCCCCGGCGGAACACGGAGGTGCTCAGGTCGAGTTCGGAGGCGAGCTGCCCACCTTGCTGAAGGAGCGCACCACCGGTCCGGCCGAGGCGATCGGCATCGTCGCGGCGCTCGTCATCCTGTTCGTCCTCTTCCGCTCCGTGATCGCAATGGCGCTGCCGCTTCTGACGGCCCTGGCGGGCCTCGCCGTCGGCCTGTCGCTCATCGGCCTCCTCGCCGCAGGCATCGAGATCCCGTCGGTGGCTCCGCGGCTGGGGACCATGATCGGTCTGGGAGTCGGGATCGACTACGCGCTGTTCATCCTCAGCCGGCACCGGGACAATCTCGCGGCCGGAGTGGGTGTCGAGGAGTCGGCGGGCATCACCAACGCCACCGCCGGCCAGGCGGTGGTCTTCGCCGGGGGGACAGTGGTCGTGGCCATCCTGGGCCTCCAGCTCGCCGGCATCCCCTTCGTCGCGGCACTCGGCTACTCGGCCTCCATCGTCGTCGCCGTGGCGGTCATCGTCGCGGTGACGCTGCTGCCGGCACTCCTCGGCTTTGCGGGAGAACGGATCGCCCCGCGCCGACGCGACGATCGCGCCGCCGACCGATCCGGTCCCGGTGGGTGGGTTCGGTGGGCGCACTGGGTTGCGTACCACCCCTGGCGCTCGGGGCTGGCGGCCACGGCCGTGCTGTTGGTCCTCGCCGTACCCATGCTCGACATGCGCCTCGGCCAGGCCGACGCGGGAACCGATCCCTCCTCGACAACCCACCGACAAGCCTACGACCTGCTGGCAGAGGGGTTCGGGGACGGCTTCAACGGTCCGCTGCTCGTCGTGGTCGATCTCAGTGCGGCGACGGAGCCCGACACCGCGCTCGACGCCGTCTCCGCAGGGCTCGCCGGCACTGACGGTGTGCGTGCGGTATCACCCGCCGAACGGAACGCAGCCGATGACACGGCGCTCATCACCGTGGTTCCGACCACGAAGCCGCAAGACGAGGCGACGAACGAGCTGGTTCATGAATTACGCGACGCGACGCTGCAGACGATCACGGAGCAAACGGGTGTCGAAACCTACGTCGGCGGCCCCACCGCATCCTTCATCGACCAGTCCGACAAGATCGCGAGTCGGCTGCCGTGGTTCATCGCCGCTGTGGTGATCGTGTCGTTCCTTCTTCTGACCGTCGTGTTCCGGTCGCTGCTCGTGCCCCTCAAGGCAGCGCTGCTCAACCTGCTGTCGATCGGAGCGGCCTACGGCGTGGTGGTGGCGGTCTTCCAGTGGGGATGGGGCCGGTCGCTCATCGGACTCGACGAGGCCGTCCCGATCGCTTCGTTCGTCCCGATGATGATGTTCGCCATCTTGTTCGGACTGTCCATGGACTACGAGGTGTTCATCCTGTCGCGCATCCGCGAGGAGTACCAGCACGGTCGCTCGAACATCGAGAGCGTCGTGGAGGGGCTGGGCGCGACGGCAAAGGTGATCACGGCTGCGGCGTTGATCATGGTCAGTGTGTTCCTGGGTTTCGTCGCGAGCGACGATCCTGTCGTCAAGATGATGGGTGTCGGTCTCGCCACCGCCGTCGCTGTCGACGCCACGATCGTGCGCATGGTCCTGGTCCCGTCGACGATGGCGCTGGTGGGGGAGCCGAACTGGTGGATTCCCCGATGGCTCGACCGCCTCCTCCCGCGTCTCGACCTGGAGGATTTCGAGGAGGCATCGCCGCCCGACGACGTCGGCCACGCCGTTCCACGGACACGGGGTCAGGCGCCGACGAAACCGTCCAGGCGGGAGAGGACGTACAGCATCACTTCGTCGGCGCCGCCCCCGATCGACGCCAGTCGGGAGTCGCGGAAGTAGCGCGCCGTCCAGGTCTCCTCCATGTAGCCGATCCCACCGTGGAACTGGATGCACGTGTCGGCCACCTCGCGGAGCAGACGCCCGGCCTTGAGCTTGGCGATGGTCGCGAAGCGTGTGGTGTCCTCGCCGCGCATGTACGCCTCGGCACACGAGTAGTTGTACTGGCGCAGGAGATCGATCTCCGCCGAGAGCTCGGCGAGGCGGAACTGGACGTACTGCTGGTCGATGAGCGGCTCCCCGAAGACGCGCCGCTCTCGCAGGTAGTCGGCGGTGCGCTCCAGCGCCCTGGTCATGGATCCGACGGCGTTGTAGGACGCGCTCATCCGCTCGTTCTGGAACTGTGCCATCTGCTGGTGGAACCCGCGGCCGATCTCACCGATCGTGTTGGCGACCGGGACGCGTGCGTCGACGAACGCAAGCTCCGTGGTGTCCGAGGCCCGGTTCCCCAGCTTGTCGAGAACGCGGCTGACGGAGAAGCCCTCGACGTCGGTGGGGAACACGATCTGGGTCATGCCCCGCGTCCCCTCGTCGGACGTCGTGACGAGCAGGCACAGCCAGTCGGCCTGTGCGCCGTTCGTGATGAACATCTTCGTGCCGTTGATGACCCACATGTCACCGTCGCGCTCGGCCCGGGTTCGGATGGCTGCGACGTCGGAACCGGCGTCGGGCTCGGTCACGGCGATCGACGCCACCGCGCGGCCCCGCAGGGCCGGTGTGAGGTAGCGGTGCTTCAGTTCGTCGGTCCCGAAGCGCGCCAGCGCCGGGGTGGCCATGTCGGTCTGGACGCCCGACGCCATGGCGAGTGCTGCGTGGATCCGACCCATCTCCTCGCAGAAGATGGCGTTGTAGAGGTGGTCGGCACCCTGCCCGCCGAACTCGGGGGAGTACTCGAGACCGAGGAACCCCGCGTCGGCCATCGTCGAGAAGATCTCGTGGAGGGGCATCTCACCGGCCGCCTCCCACTCGTCGACACGGGGCTCGAACTCCCGCTCGAGAAAGTTGCGGGCCGACGCACGGAACATGCTGTGCTCTTCGGTGAACTCCATGCTCCGATACTGGCACGCGTCGTGGGCCCGTCTCCCTCCGGGCGGCCGGCACTTCCGTCCACACAGCCCGTTGATTGGCCTCTGCGCGTGATGTCGGACGATGCTCAGGGGCGATGCCCACCCCCGACGACCCTTCCGCTACATCCCCGTCCGACACGTCACCTTCCGACACCGGTGCGTCCGCCGGAACCGAGCCCGAGCCCGTCGAGCGGACAGAGCGGCGGCTGTGGTTGCGGATCCTGCTGGGCGCGGTCGTGACGCTCCTCGTCGTCATCGTCGCGGGAACGGCCTTCATCGTCTTCGGCCACCGCGATCCGGGGGAGAAGTCCCGGGACGAAGCAGTCGAGGACTTCCGCGAGGGGGGAGCACAGCAGGGCTCCGGCGACGGATCCGGGGACACAGAGCTCGTCCGCCCGGAGGCGGGTGTGTACTCCGCCGAGGCCGAAGGGGAGGAGGACGTCGGATTCGGCCCTCTCAACGAGAGCTTCGGCCCGGAAGCACCCGTCACCGTCACCCACGGCGACAACGGGTGCTTCACGACACGCGTCGACCTGAACGCCAACCACTGGCGTGACTGGACGTTCTGCATCACCGATGACGGCGTCGTCGAGTCCGGGGAATCGACATTCGTGACCCGCGAGTTCCCGGGCGTCTCCTTCGACATCCTCACCACGTTCGTGTGCGATCCGCCGCTCCTGATGCTCCACAGCGGCCCAGACACCCGCGAGGTGTCGACGGGCTCGTGTACCGGCACGAACGACAGCCTCGAGGGGTCGACGGACGTCCAGGTCACCGTGTCGACCGTCGCGACCGGCTCGACCGAGATCGACGGGGAGGAGCGCGAGAGTGTCACGGTGGAGCGCGCCAGTGTGCTCACCGGGTTCCAGGAGGGGTCGGAGACGATCGAGATCGTCCTCGACAAGTCGACCGGCCTCCCCCTGTCGATGACGTTCGACACCGACGTCGCCACCGAGTCACCTCTCGGACGGCGCGATTACCGCGACACCGGCTCGTTCACCCTGACGTCACTCATGCCGACGACCTGACAGTGATGCGTCGATGAAGGCTCATGTGCGGACCTCATTGACGCCTCGGTAGGGTCCGCCCGATGACGCACCCACCTCGTCCTCCCGACGTCGGGGCCCGACCCGTCCGAATCGCCAACTGCTCGGGCTTCTTCGGCGACCGGCTCTCTGCCGCCCGGGAGATGGTCGAGGGCGGCGACATCGACGTCCTCACCGGTGACTGGCTCGCGGAGCTCACGATGCTCATCCTCGCCCGCCAGCAGGCCAAGCACCCCGAGGCCGGCTACGCCAGGACCTTCGTCGAACAGATGCGCCAGGTCCTGGCGACCTGCGTCGAGCGTGGGATCCGCGTCGTGTCCAACGCGGGTGGGCTGAACCCCGCGGGATGCGCCGACGAGGTGCGCAAGATCGCCGCCGACCTCGGCATCGACGTCACCGTTGCGCACGTGGAGGGCGACAACCTGCTCCCGAGGATCGACGAGCTCGCCACGGCCGGCGAGTCGTTGGCGCACATGGAGACGGGGCGGCCGCTGGCCGATCTCGACGGTGACCCCATCAGCGCCAACGCCTACCTCGGGGGGTGGGGGATCACCGAGGCCCTCGACCGGGGCGCGGACGTGGTCGTCACGGGACGCGTCACCGACGCCGCGGTCGTCGTGGGCCCCGCCGCCTGGTGGCACGGATGGGGCCGGGCGGACTGGGACGCCCTGGCGGGCGCGGTGGTCGCGGGGCACGCCATCGAGTGTGGTGCCCAGGTCACGGGGGGCAACTACGCCTTCTTCGAGGAGGTTCCCGGCCTCGAGCACCCGGGTTTCCCGATAGCGGAGCTCGAGGACGACGGGTCGTCGGTGATCACGAAGCACCCCGGAACGGGAGGTCTCGTGAGTGTCGGCACCGTCACAGCGCAGCTCCTCTACGAGATCGCGGGCGCCCGTTATCCGAACCCCGACGTCGTGGCCCGCTTCGACACGATCCGACTCGACGAAGACGGTCCCGATCGCGTGCGGATCTCGCACGTCCGTGGCGAGCCGGCGCCGCCGACGACGAAGGTGGCGATCAACCACTTCGGCGGATGGCGCAACACGACGACCTTCGCCCTCACGGGCCTCGACATCGAAGCGAAGGCCGAGCTCGCGGCGCGCACACTGTGGCAGTCGTTCCCCGCGGGGGCGGACTCGTTCGACGGTGCAGCCGCCGAACTCGTGAAGGGGGAGGGCGACGGTCACGGGCTTCTCAACGTCACGGTGATCGACGCGGACCCCGAGAAGGTCGGCCGGGCCTTTTCGAACGTGGCGATCGAGATGGCGTTGGCGAGCTACCCCGGCTACTTCCTCACGGCGCCACCCGGCGACGCCCGTCCCTTCGGTGTCTACTGGCCGGCACTCGTGGGGTCCGCCCACGTTCCCTCCCGTGTGGTGGTCGAGGGGGTCGAGACGGTCGTCGAGGCGACACGACCCGACGCCGGACCGCCCGGGTCGGACATCGAGGTGTCGTCCACACCCGCCGCCTCCACGGATTCCCCCACCGTTCCCGTTCGCCTGGGTCGTTTGCTGGGGGCACGCTCGGGCGACAAGGGAGGAGATGCGAACGTCGGGGTGTGGGCCCGTGACGACGACACCCATGCCTGGATGGCCGAGTTCCTCACCGCGGTGAAGTTCGCCGAACTGGTGCCCGAGTCGAAGGGCCTCGTCATCGAACGTCACGACCTGCCCAACATCCGGGCGGTGAACTTCGTCGTGAAGGGAATTCTCGGGCAGGGTGTGGCGGCGTCGCTTCGCTTCGACGCGCAGGCGAAGAGCCTGGGGGAGCGGCTCCGCCTCGCCGAGGTCGACGCCCCCTCGTTGCTACTGTAGGTTTCAGCGGCCCTGGCGGTACTTCTGAGCCTCCCGGGCCATCTTCCCGAAGCGCTTCCCGGCCTGCTTGCGCGCCCGGGGGTCGTTGCGGAGCTGCGCAGCCGCCGCCTCCTCGCGTAGTGACCGCCACGATGCGAGCCGGTCGGCGTCGAGAGTGCCGTCGGCGACCGCCGCCATGACGGCGCACCCGGGTTCGGTGCCGTGGGCACAGTCGTTGAAGCGACAGTGGGCCGCCAGGTCACCGATGTCACCGAAGGCCGCATCAACCGAGTCGCTGGTCGCCCAGATGCCCATCTCGCGGATCCCGGGGGAGTCGATGACGCAGCCGCCCGTGGGAAGCACGTGGAGCTGACGCGTCGTCGTCGTGTGCCGACCCTTGGCGTCGCCGCTGCGCACGTTCCTGGCAACGGCCACCTGCTCGCCGGCGAGGGCGTTGACGAGGCTCGACTTGCCCGCTCCGGACTCACCGATGAACACGACAGTGCCATGACCGATGAGTCCGGCGAGGTCGTCGATGCCGACGTGGGTCACCGCCGACGTGGCGAGCACGTCGAGGCCCGGGTCGGCCGTTCGAACCTCCTCGAGAAGGGACTCCATGTCGTCGGTCAGATCGGCCTTGGTGACCACGACCGCCGGTACCGCACCTGCCTCCCAGGCGAGTGCTGCGCCGCGCTGGATGCGCCCGTGACGAAGGGGCCGGTCGGCACCGCACACCATGACCACCCGGTCGACGTTGGCGGCCAGGAGTTGCGCGCTGTTCACCGAGGGGTCGCGACGTTCGAGCAGTGACGAGCGCGTGAGCACGGCGCCGACCCGCGCCGACTCCCCGATTCCGTCGTCACCGGCGCCCTCGACGGCCACCCAGTCGCCGACGGTCACGGGACCGACCGCCCCCGACAGCGCGACGTGGCCGGTCCCGCTCGCGAGGGCCACGAGCGCCGCCACACCGTCGTGGCGGATCACCCGCCCGGGCGCGGAGTCGTCGGGTGCCTCGTCACCCCACAAGGTCTGCCACCGTTCGTTCCAGCCGAGTGAGACGAGGTCGGCGGCACCCATGGTGTCAGTCGTCGAGCCAGTCGGAGAGGCTCGCGTCCTCCCAGTCGTCGGGGCCGTAGATCGTGCCGGGCTTCGGCGTCATCAGATGCGTGTCGCCGCCCGTCACGAACTCGGCGGAGCGGCGTTCCCACGCCGGGAGCCGATCGTCGGGCTCCGCCTCACCGCTCAGGCCGTGTGCAGCGTCGCGAGCCGCCCGCAGCCGCGTGTGTGAGGCGACGTCGGTGGCCCACACCATCACGACCTCGTGCTGGTTGCCGAGGACCTCGTAGAGGCCGGTGGGCTCGTGGCCGTGGTCGCGCATCACGGGGACACGTTCGTCGACGACGTGACGCAGGAACTCCAGGGCCGCTCCGGGGCGAACCGTGAGGACCTCGTGGAGGAAGAGCGTCCCCGACACACCTGCGTCCGCCAGTTCCGCCGTGGTGGGGCTTCCCGGGACAGCACCGCACAAGCGGTCGAAACCGCCGCTCCGCCACTGGGCGGCCTCGTCCCACCAGTCGCCGTAGAAGGCCCTGCGCCGCTTGAGGTTCATACGGTCGACGTTGCGGGCCCAGCCGTCCCAGCCGTCGTCGCCGACATCCCAGATGTTGATGACCTGCGGCCAGCGGCCACCACCGGCGGCGCACACGTGGAAGGTGCCCTGGAGCGTGAACATCCCCGGCATCCGCTGGACGGGCTCGGTGGCCACGTGGTCCATGTAGTCGTACTGACCCTGGCCGACGATGTCGACCGTCTCGTGCAGGTAGAGCGCCCTCGGGCTGATGGGCCCGGATGCCCGCGTACTCACGGCATCTCCACGACGACCTTGCCGTAGGTCTTTCGGTCCGCGAGGTCCTGGAGTGCCTGTGCCGCATCGTCGAACGCGTACGGCGGGAACAGCGGCGGGTCGACAGCACCCTTCTCGGCCAGGTCGAAGATCGAGCTCATCTGACGGCCGAGCGAGTCGGGGTCGCGCATGAGCGAGGCGCCCCAGTGGACGCCGACGATGCTGTAGTTCTTCAGCAGAACGTGGTTCATCGGCGCCTCGGGAATGCCCGCCACGAAGCCGATGACGAGGAGGCGGCCGTCCCAGCCCATACAGCGGCGCACCTGGTGGAACGTGTCGCCGCCCACCGGGTCGTAGGCCACGTCGACACCGCCGCCCGTGGCCTCGCGCACGAGGTCGACCCACTCGGGATTCTCGTTGTGGTCGACGACCACCTCGGCGCCGGTCGAACGCGCCAGCGCCGCCTTCTCCTCGCCGCCGGCGACGGCAACGACACGTGCCCCCGCCGCGCGACCGAGTTGGATGGCGGCGGTACCGGTTCCGCCGGCTGCTCCCGTGACGAGCAGCCATTCACCCTCGACGAGATGTGCCCGATCGTGCAACGCGAACCACGTCGTGGCGTAGTTGAGGGGGATCGCAGCGGCCTTGATGGGAGCGAGGGAGTCGGGGCACGCAAAGACGCTGTCGGCGGACGCGGTGACGCGCTCGGACAGGCCGCCACCGCCGAGGAAGACGACCCGCTCACCGACGCCGGGCCCGTCGACACCGCTCCCGAGGGCGGCGACGGTCCCGCAGGTCTCGCCGCCGGGTGTGAAGACGTCGGGGGTGGGCATCTGGTACTCGCCGCGGCACATGAGGACGTCGGGGAAGGCCAGGCCGACCGCCTCGACATCGACGGCGATCTCACCCGGGCCCGGCTCGGGAGGAGAGTCGTCCTCGAGATGGAGCCTCTCCACCGGCTCGCCGAGCTCGCGCAGACGCCAGACACGCATCGTCACTCCTGTCGTTCGAGAGGGTCGAGGGAGGTTCCGGGGCTCACGACAGGATGCTGATGCCGTCGCCGATGAGCTTCGCCCCGAACACGAGGAACACCACGGCGATCACGGTGCCGTTGTTGCGGATGAGCCACGTCTTGGCCCGATCGAGGGTTGCGGTCGCGCGGTCGCCGGACACGAGGAAGGCCACGACGGGCAGGAGCACCGTGACCGACGCCAGGAGCACGAACACGACGGTCGTTCCGATCTCTTCGCCCGTGGAGAGCCCGACCGAGGCGATCGTGGTGGCGGCGGCGATCGTGAGCGCGAGGTTCTTGGGGTTGATGCCCGACAGCGCCGCACCGAGCACGAGCGACCTCCCCGGCCCCACGTGGTCGAGCGTGTCCATCCAGGCCGGCGTGTCGGGGCTCTCGTCGCCGCGCGGTCTGTTCCGCCAGCGGCGAGCGGCGAGGAGGAGCAAGATGACGCCCAGCGCGAGCTTCACCCAGCCGATCGTCGTCGACGGGCCACCGCTGTCGGCTGTCACGGCGTCGCCCGTACCCGAGATGACGAGCACGACGGTCGCTGCGATCCCCAGCCCGAGAAGCCAACCAAGAGCGAACGACGCGGCGGTGGTACGGGCACGGGGTGTGAACAGCATCAGGATCACCGCGGCGATCGGGATGGGGCTGAGCGCGACTCCCACGGCAAGGGGGAGAACCTGCCCGATCGCGTTACCCATCCGTTGGAGGATAGCGATGGAGCGGTGAGGTGGCGGACGCGCTGATCTGGCATCCTGACCGGACCCGGCACCGACACCCCGTTTCGACGCGAGAGAGAGCCCGATGAAACTGTCCACGGCACTGAACTACACCGGTGACCCGAAACAGGCCGCCCAACGCGGTTCCGACCTCGAGTCGGCCGGAATCGACATGATCTGGGTGGCCGAGCTCTACAGCTTCGACGCTGTGAGCATCCTGGGCTACCTGGCTGCGCAGACCGACACGGTGGAGCTCGCCTCGGGGATCCTTCCGATCTACTCCCGTACGCCGACACTCACCGCGATGACCGCCGCCGGGCTCGACGCCGTGTCCGAAGGACGCTTCGTCCTCGGCCTCGGTGCGTCCGGGCCGCAGGTCATCGAGGGGTGGCACGGCGTTCCGTACACGAAACCGCTCACCCGCACCCGCGAGGTCGTCGACATCTGTCGCCGGGTCTGGAAGCGCGAGCGGGTGGAGTACGACGGCGACGTCTACCGCCTTCCCCTACCGCCTGGCGAGGGCACCGGCCTGGGGAAGCCGTTGAAGATCATCAATCACCCCGTGCGTGAGCGGATCCCGGTCTACATCGCGAGTCTCGGTCACAAGAACGTGCAACTCACCGCCGAGATCGCCGAGGGATGGATGCCGATCTTCTTCCACCCCGACAAGGCACGCGACGTCTGGGGTGCCGACCTCGAAGCCGGAGCCGACCGGCGCGACCCCGAACTGGGAACGCTCGAGGTCGTGGCCGGCGGTCCGATCGCCATCTGCGACGCCGACACGGCGGCGCAGATCCGGGACTTCAGCCGTCCCATCACCGCTCTGTACGTCGGAGGCATGGGGGCGAAGGGCAGGAACTTCTACAACGACACCTTCCGGCGCTACGGCTACGAGGAGGAGGCGGACAAGATCCAGGAGCTCTACCTCGACGGCAGGAAGGACGAGGCGGCAGCACTCATCCCCGACGACTTCCTCGAGGCCACGACACTGGCCGGTGACGAAGGGTTCGTCCGCGAGCGCGTGGAGGCCTTTCGAGCCGCCGGTGTCACAAATCTCATGATCACACCCGTCACCGACGACCCGGTGGGACTCGTCGAAACGATCAGGGGCTGGTCGCTCTGAGTCCGGGTGGCACCGGCGCCGTCTATCCGCGTCGGAGGAGCGTGCCGGTTCCCAGCCCTCCACCGCAGCACATCGTGACGATGCCGTGCTCCACGTCGGCGCGCTCCAGTTCGTGGACGGCCTTGGTGAGAAGCACCGCCCCCGTTCCCCCGAGAGGGTGCCCCAGCGCGATCGCCCCGCCGTTTGGGTTCACCGTCGCCATGTCGGGCTTCAGCTCGCGTTCCCAGGCCAGAACGACGCTGGCGAACGCCTCGTTGATCTCGACGAGGCCGATGTCGTCCATCTGGAGGCCGCTGTCGTCGAGCAGCTGCCGTGTGGCCCCGATGGGGCCGGTGAGCATCAGCGCCGGGTCCGATCCGACGAGACACGTGTCGACGATCGTCGCTCGTGGCGTGGCCCCGAGTGCCTCGGCCCTGTCCCGTGTCATCAGAAGCACCGCGGCGGCCCCGTCGCTGATCTGAGACGACGTGCCGGCGGTGTGGACACCGTCGGGCAGGTTCGTCTTCAGGCCCGCCAGTGCCTCGAGTGTCGTGTCCCGCAGCCCCTCGTCGCGGTCGACACGGTGTGTCGTGTCGGCCGCCTTGCCGTTGTCGCCCATGTCGGGGGCGTCGAGCGGCAGCACCTGCGCCTCGACGCGGCCCTGATCCCACGCCTGGGCGGCCCGGTCCTGGGACAGCTTGCCGAAGGAATCGGTGTCACCGCGGGTGATGCCCCACTTCGTGGCGATGCGTTCGGCCCCCTCGAACTGGGAGGTGAACTCGTGGTGCTCCCAGTAGGTCCCCGTGACGGGCTTTCCGACGAAGGGGTCCTTGGGGATCGTCGCGCCCATGCCGACGCGGCTCATGATCTCGACGCCGCAGCCAACCGCCACGTCGACCACACCAGAGGCGACGAGGGCGTAGGCGAGGTTCGTGGCTTGCTGGGACGAGCCGCACTGGGCGTCGACGGTCGTGGCCGGGGTCTCGACGGGCAGGCCCCGTGCCAGCCAGGCGTTGCGTGTGACGTTCATGGTCTGCATGCCGACCTGCCCGACGCATCCGCCCACGACCTGGCCGACCTCGGCGGGGTCGACCCCCGCTCGGGAGAGGACCTCGGTCTGGACGGCGCCCAGGAGGTCGATGGAGTGCATGGCTGACAGCCCGCCGTTGCGCTTGCCGAGCGGTGTGCGCACGGCCTCCACGATCACGACGTCTGCCATCTCCGTCACCCCTTCACCCCTTCACCCCTTCACTCCTTCACTCTCGGTGAACATCCGAGCGCCGCGCCGGGGAGCGTAGGCGTCGCGGGGCGGCCACGGCGATCCCGCGACCGGGGGGTCACGGGGGTACGCTCGGCCGCTTCGCTGCCGAGAACGAGGACGAACCGTGACATCCGAGACCCGCCAGAGAGAGAGCCGATCCCACCGCTCGCGGTGCCTGCGGGCCGCCGCGGCCCTGGCCGCGCTGGGCGTCGCCGCGGCGGCGTGCTCGTCGGGCGGCTCCGGGAACGACGCGTCCGACGACGCGGCGCAGGCGGATCCACCCGTGATCGAGTCGGTCACGGTGAGCGAGAACCCCAACAGCACACTCTCGGCCGTGCTGGATGTCGCCACCGACGTCCCCGCCGAGGCCCAGGTCGTCGTCACCGGCCCCGAGCGCGAGTTCACGATCACGTCCCCCGACGAACCCGGCACAGAGGTGACGATTCCCGTCGTCGGCATGCGCCCCGAGACGACCTACGAACTGAGCGTGACGGCGACGGCCGAAGGTGGCTCCGAGCCGAGCGAGGCCGTGGCGGAGTCGTTCACGACGGGCCCCCTTCCTGCCGACTTTCCGAAGACGTCGGTGCTCGTCAGCGAACCCGACCGCATGGAGCCCGGCTTCACGCTCTTCGACGCCAACGGAACACCCCCCGAGGGCAAGACCACCGGTGGCACGGGGTACATCATCGCTGTCGACCCCGAGGGCGTTCCCGTCTGGTACTACGCCTACGAGGGCGGAGCGTCCGACGCACGGCAGCTCGACGACGGCAACATCCTGATGCTGGTCGGCCTGGACCAGGTCCGGGTCCTCGACGTCCTCGGCAACGTCGTCGAGAACTACGCCGGGCGTGCCGCCGTGGAGGACGCCGAGTCCGGCGAGAAGGCACCGCTTCCTCCGGGAACCGTCAACCTCGAGACCGACTCCGCCCACCACGAGGTCTACCCGCTCCCGAACGGGAATCTCGCCGTCCTGAGCACGACACTCCTCCACGTGCCGAGCGAGGGCGGAGTGTGCGGAGACGACACCGAGAACGACGACGGCACCTACACGGTCGTCGACGACGTCGTCGTCGAGTTCGAGCGCCCGAGCGGCACCATCGTCCGGGAGGTCAGGCTGTCCGACCTCATCGACCCGGCCGCCGATGTCGAGAAGTGGGTGTGCCCGGTGAACACCGGCGGTCTCGCCGACGCCATCTACGAGATCCCGAATCTGCGTGAGTGGCAGCACGCCAACGCGGTCGTTCTCGACGAGGACCGCAACGCACTCATCGTGTCCAACCGCGAGACCGACCTGATCCTTGCCGTCCGCTACGAGGACGACGAGAACGGCCCGGCGAACGAGCTGCTGTGGTCATTCGGGCCCGACGGTGACGTCGAGCTCGAAGAGGGCGACTTCATGTACCACCAGCACGCTCCGCAGATCCAGGAGAACGGCGACATCGTGTTCTTCGACAACGGCAACGACCGGCCCGGCCACGTGGATGACCCCTACAGCCGCGCCGTGCGCTACGAGATCGACGACTCCGATCCCGACAACGTTGTCGCCCGGCAGGTGTGGGAGTACATCCCGATGGTCAACGACGAGTTCGCCTACTCGTTCTTCGTCGGCGACGCCGATGTCCTCCCGAACGGGAACGTCCTCATCAGCTCCGGCGGCTACGCCTCGCGGCCGATGTACGAGGTCGTCCCCGCGGACGGTCCCGACGGCGGTGACGTCGTGTGGCTCGCGACGACGATCGACACCGACGGTGTCTACCGCGCCGACCGGATCGCCACCCTCACACCCTGGTCCGAGACCGGGTAGGCCGCCGGTGGCCGGTCGTGACGACCGGGCTCAGCAGCTCGACCCGTGCAGGGACGACGTCTGGATCGGGTTCTGCGGCGCGTTGCTGGCCGTGGTCGTGTGGCTGCCCATCGAGCGCCCGAAGTTGTGGGTGACGTAGACCCGGCCGCCCTTGCACACGACGCCGATCCCCACGGAGTTGAACCCGGGGGCGAGGATGTTGTGGCGGTGGCCGCTCGACTTCATGAAGGCCACGGTCGTGGCGCCCGATGAGAGACTGGCCGGGCCCCGGAGGATGTTCTCACCCATGGCGCTGAGCGTGGAGTTGAACGGCGCCAGCTTGAAGGCGCCGCTCAGGTCCCGGTGAGCGAAGGAGCCCGTGTCGGCCATGTGCTGGCTCCACTGCTGCGCCATGCCGGCGAGGCTCGGGTTCCAGCTGAGGGCGGGGAGGCCGCGCGCTGCGCGTTCCCGGTTGAGCTGCGAGAGGATCTGCGCCGCCATGGCGCTCGGCTTGTGCGACGAGTACGCCGACGGCTTCTGGATGGCCGGGAAGCACGCCGTGAGGGCGAGGAGCGCGACGGTCGCCAGGACGATCGGGACACGGACGAAGCGCTGTGGCGACCTCCGACGGGCCGGTGCCTGTGACATGCCGGTTCCACTCCAGGGCTCAGGACTGCTCTGGGTGGTGTCTCGTCCTGTTCGGCCCCCGACTTGAGAAAACTCCACCGATGGCCCGTACCGGCAGGATCCCTTGTGCCGTGGGGATCAGGAGGCTCCCGTCCCTCCCATGAGGTCCCTGACGCGTTCCAGGACCCCGTCGACGCCCGCACCGTGCAGTGTGAGGCCACCGTCCACGATGATGTTCTGACCCGTCACGAAGCGGGCGGCGTCGCTGCAGAGGAAGACGACGACGTCGGCGATGTCGGCGGGTTGTCCGACGCGCTTCACCGGAGTCTGCTCCACGACATGATCGGTGTAGCCGGGCAGCAGCTCGAACAGGGGTTCGGTCAGCGACGTCCTGATCAGCCCCGGTGACACGGCGTTCGCCCGGATGGTCGGGCCGTACTCCAGCGCGGCGTTGGCGGTCAGGGCGGCCGAGCCCGCTTTCGCCGCCGAGTAGGCCGATTCTCCGGCCGACGGGCGGACCCCGCTGATCGATGCCATGTTGACGATACGACCGTCGCCGCCGCGCATCATGTGGGGGACCGCGGCGCGGATCCCGTGGTACACGCCTCCGAGGTTCACAGCGACGACCCGGTGCCACTCCTCGACATCCCACTCGTCGATGGCACCGATCGTCGAGAAACCGGCGTTGTTGAAGAGGATGCTGAGACCCCCCATGTCGGCCGCCGCCGTGTCGATCGCCGCTGACATGGCCTCGGCGTCGGTGACGTCGGTGGTCAGTGCCGCACCGTCGATCTCGTCGGCCACGGCCTCTGCGCCGTCGGCATCGGTGTCGATCACCGTCACCGCTGCACCCTCGGCACGCATCGCCTGTGCGGTCGCGCGTCCGATCCCGGATGCGCCGCCGGTGACGACCGCTGTGTGACCGTCCAATTGACCCATGTCGAACCCCCACGTCGAGATCGCGGTGAGCGTAGTGGGGTGGGCGGTGTCGTGGGCCCCCGGCGTTACGCTGACCCGGTGAGGCCGACATGTGGCGCGTGACGCTCCGGGGTCTTCGAGCGCGGTGGTTGCGGCTCACACTGACGGCGCTCGCCGTCGTCGTCGGCGTGGCGTTCGTGGCGGGGACGTTGGTACTCACCGACGCCATCGCCCGCCTCGTCCACGACCAGTTATCGACTTTCTCCCGCGGTCAGGTCGCCGTCCGGTCGGCTGCCGCCATCGACACGGGCGTCGGTGGGGACCGCTCCCGGATCCCCGCAGGGACACTCGAGGCCATCCTCCCGGTTCCCGAGGTCGCCGCCGCCGAGGGTGTCGTCTACGGCCCGGCGCAGCTCGTGGCGCCCGACGGCGAGGCAGTGGACGCCGCCATCCCCCTCGGGATCTCGTGGGGTGTCGACGACGAGCTGTCGGTCCTGTCACTGGTCGACGGTGAGCAGCCGCGGGCTGACGGTCAAGTGGCGATCGACGCGTCGACCGCCGCCGGTCACGGCATCGACATCGGCGACACCGTCGACCTTCTCTTCTTTGGGCCGGCCGAGTCCTTCGAGGTCGTGGGCCTGCTCGACTACGCGGGGTCGTCGAGCCGGGCGTTCTCCACGGTTGCGGCGTTCGATGTCCCCACGGCACAGCGGGTTCTCAACGGCCCGGACCAGTACGACCTCATCGCCGTTCAGGGAACCGACGGGACCGACACCGAGACGCTTCGTCGTTCCGTCGCCGCCGCCCTGCCCCCCGGGCTCGAGGCCGTGACGGTGGAGGAGCTCGGCGAGGAGTCGTCGGCGACCCTGACCCAGAGCCTCGCCTTCGTCGAGGTGCTCCTGCTCGTCTTCGCCGGCGTCGGCCTCGTGGTCGGGGCCTTCGTGATCCACAACACCTTTGCGATGCTCGTCGGGCAGCGTACCCGGGAGCTCGGGCTCCTGCGCGCCATGGGTGCCGGCGGCCGCCAGGTGTGGTCCTCGGTTCTCGGGGAGGCGCTGGCCGTGGGGGCCGTCGCCTCCGCGGCCGGTGTCGCGCTCGGGTTCGGCCTCGCCGGGCTCCTGGCGACGGTGCTCGACACCGTCGGCCTCGACGTTCCCCGCGGCGAGGCCCAGCTCCACGCCCGTACGGTCGTCGTCGGGATGGCTGTCGGGATCGTCGTGACGTTGATCGCTGCTGCGTGGCCGGCGCGCCGCGCCGCCCGGGTGGCGCCCGTCGAGGCCATGCACGACGAGACACTCACTCCCGACCCACCGTCGCTTCGTAATCGCACGGTCTTCGGCGTCATCGTTGTCCTCGCCGGGCTCCTCGCTGTTGTCGTCGGCGTGCTGGACCGCTCCGTCGTGCCCGTTGCCCCGCTCGACGATCCGCGGATCTCCGTGCCGATCGGCGCCGGTGTCGCCCTCGCCGGTGTGCTGGTGCTCGGCCCGGCGATCATCGGCGTTCTCGCCCGTCTCCTCGGAGCGCCGTTCACGCGCTGGGGCGGCGTCGAGGGTGAACTGGCGTGCCGCAACACCGAACGCCAGCCGCGCCGGGCGTCGGCGACCGCAGCGTCGCTACTCATCGGAACGTGCCTCGTGACCTTCGTCGCGCTGCTCGCCGGGTCGGCCAACACGTCGGTGGCCGCCGCCATCGACGGTGGCCTGCGGGCCGAGTGGGTGCTTTCGGGCCCGCAGTTCTCGGGGTTCAGTCCGGAGGTCGTCGCGCGTGTCGACGGGCTCGACGAGGTCGGAGCGGCGAGTGGCTTCCGCCTCGGATTCGTGGGGTTGGGCAGCACGACCCAGGCGCTCTACTCGGTCGACGCCTCCCGGCTTCCCGACCTGGTCGACCTCGACGTGGTCGACGGATCGCTCGAGGCTCTGAACGGGGGAGGGGTCCTGGTGCACGAGCAGGAGGCCGACGACTTCGGCATCCGGGCGGGCGACCGGATCCTGATGACGTTCCCGTCGGGCGTCGAGGAGATCCCGGTCGCCGGCGTGTTCCGGAACAACGGTTTCACCGGCAACTTCGTCGTGAACCTGCTCCTGAGCGACGCCGCCTACGACGTTCGCTTCGGCGAGGAACTCGATGCGTTCGCCTACGCGGTGACGGCTCCGGGAGTTTCCGACACCGAAGCACGTGCGGCCATCGAGGAAGTGTTGTCGGACTTCCCCAATGTCGAGTTGCTCACCCGTGAGGAGTTCAAGCAGGACCAGCACGACCAGGTGAACCGTGTGCTCGCCCTCTTCTACATGCTGTTGGCGCTGGCGGTGATCGTGGCGGTCTTCGGGATCGTCAACACCCTGCTGCTCAGCGTCCACGAGCGCCGCCGGGAGATCGGCCTGCTCCGGACCGTGGGGATGTCGCGGCGCCAGGTCGGGACCATGGTGCGCCGGGAGTCCCTCCTCGTCGCCGTGATCGGTGCCGTCACGGGGATCGTGACCGGTGTGATCGTGGCGTGGGCGGTGGTGTCCACCCTGGCCGACGACGGCATCGACCGGTTCGCGTTGCGGCCGCTTCTCCTGTTCGGCCTGCTCGTCGCCGCCGGTGTCATCGGTGTGGCCGCCGGCGCCCTGCCCGCCCACCGGGCCGCCCGCGCCGACATCCTCGACGCCATCGCCGAAGAGTAGCCCCCGTCTTCCCCGCGAGATGGTGCGTTCCGTGTCGCTGTGTGATCAATCGCACCAACCCGGCGGCCCTGTCCCCGAGATGGTGCGATCGGTGTTGCTGGACGACATCGACCGCACCAACCCGGCCGGCTTCCGGGCGGTGTCGGGGCCGGACCAGCGGCGCAGCCTCGTGCGCCCGGGCGATTAGCTCAGGGGGAGAGCGCTTCCTTGACACGGAAGAGGCCGGAGGTTCAAGTCCTCCATCGCCCACCCGGGAAACTGCAGGTCAGAGGGTGCAGGCGCACCCCTCGTCGCGTGCCGGGCTTTGCTCAGGCTGCGCCAGCCTTCGAAGCTTCGCGCTGCGCAGTCGCGCGATTTCGGGTTCGGGTCCCGCTTCCTGAACTCACCCGCTAGCCGATGTCGCCACTTTCGACTCCGACTGTGCCCGCTTTGCTTCCTGCCGCGTGTAGATGATGTGTGGGGGGTGTTGGAACTATCGCCTTCTTGTCTGTCGCGGTTTCCCGGTTCGCGCGCCGGAACGCGGCAGGAACGACTCCGAAGAGACCGAACTGGAACAGCACTGCAATCGAGAGATCGATGGCGAAGGCTGCTCTTGTCCCTTGATGCTGAATTGGCGATCCCCCGTCACGGCATTCGTTGCCGAATAGCCATTCACGGCCCACATGACCCCGCGATGATTCCAAAGAGCGCGAGGTAAGCGATCCAGTCGGTGTAGATCGAGCGTCAAATAGACCGAGGACTGAAGACTCACGTCGTTCGCAGACATGCCCGCCGGCTGCCTCTCTCGCCGCAACATGGTGATGATAGAGGAACCCGCACAGACTGACCTGGACACAACGAGGGGTGGCGCTCTGTCGATGGCACTCGTCAAGCGGCGGGACTCGCTCCGCACAGGTTTCAGAACGGACCCGGATCGATGGGAGCTACGTCGCCCGGTTGGAACGTTCCGAGGTTGTTCTCTCACGTGAGACGGTAGAGCGCCGTGGATCCGTACCTCGATCTGCGGCGAAGCTGCGGGCCAATTCGAGGCCTCACCACGTCCAGCGTGGGGGTGGACGCCTTCGCCTAACGCAAGGAAGCCGCCGCGTGATCAACAACGCGTGCCGATCCACAGGTCTTGACTATTCCTCGTGCGAGCTGAGGAGGTGCGGAAGCTAGGAGCATGCGCTGCGATCGTCTTCCTGTTCACCGCTTGCGCTCCTGATGACACCAGCGCTGACAGGAAAGTCTGCGACGCGACCGGAAACGCGGTCGCGGCCGTTCTTGACGACTTAGATGTCGATCGCGTACAGCAAGCCGTTCGGGAGATCCGACAATACGCTGGCGAGGTCGAGCGCGAGGAGCTGCGCGAGCTGGCAGAGGTAGTTGGCGATTCTGAGTTCGAAACCTTCGGGGACGCGTTCGGTTCGCCACAGGGTCGTGCTCTGACCAGCCTGGACAACCTCTGCATCAAAGAGGGCCTCATCTGAAGGAAAAGCGCGGACGCTGGCCGCGAGGACCGTGGAGGGGTTCGCCGAGGTGCTCGACCTCCACGGCGAACCGCACGCCCGGCTCGTCGCGCTGGCGACCACGGCATAGATCACGGCATAGGGTGGGCAGGTGCACCGACGTCGATCGCTGCTGTGGACGATCCCGCTCTCTCTACTCCTCTTCCTGGCCGCGTGCGACGAGGAACCCTCTGCGGACGATCGAGAAGAGTATGTCGATGCCGTGCGGGCGGAGACGGGTGTGGACGAGGCGACGATCGACGACGAGACCATGCTCTCGATCGGTGAGGTGACCTGCGACAACCTTGAGGACTACATGAACGACTTTGGTTCGACACGTTCGGAGGCCGAACTGGAGGTTCTCGACACCGCCGAGATCACGGCAGAGCAAGGGAATGCCGACGAAGAGGACCTTGAGGTCGTTCGCTCGATGACCACCAACTCGCTGGACTACCTCTGCCCAGCGTAGGAGGCCGCCGGACTCGCCCAGGCCGCGGTCCGGTCGCGAGCTGTTCAGAACAGCCGGAAAAGCTCGTGAACGGTCGGCAACGAAACCGCAGGTCAGAGGTTAGATTCGCCGCGTCGGGGCAGGTCACGAAACTCCCCGATGTTCCCTGACACGGAAGAGGCCGGAGGTTCAAGTCCTCCATCGCCCACCGGGAACGACGACGACCTCGCCCACCGGGGCGATTTCTAGGAGCGCCCGGACCTGTTCCGGGAACGGCCGGGCTTGCGTCCACGTCGGCGTGCCACGGCGGCGGCACCGGAATGGGCGCGGTCGGCCATGGGGTCCGGCGGGAACTCGATCTCGAGGTCGGCGCCGTAGCGGTGGCGCAGCCCCGCCAGGATGAGCCGGTCACGGAGGCGCGGGTTCTTCGGGAGCAACGGTCCGTGCAGATACGTGCCCACGGCCTCGCGGTACACGACGCCCTCGGTGCCGTCCTCGCCGTTGTTGCCGTAGCCGCGGCTCACCCGGGCAAACGGCACGGCGCCGGCACCGAGCGTCGTGCGACCGGAGTGGTTCTCGAAGCCCACGACCTCGCGACCGTCAGTCCCGTCGGCCGTGCCGAGCACGTCGCCGACGTAGCGGACCGCGCCCGGTGGGGGAGCCACAGTCACGGCGTCGAAGACGCCGACGCCCACCATCTCGTCACCCTCGGCCGGGCGGTACGAGTGACCGAAGAGCTGGAAGCCCCCGCACACCGCCAGCACGGCCGTGTCGTCCTCGACCCAGTCGCGGATCGCCGAGCTCCGTGACCGGAGATCGCCCTCGACGAAGCGCTGCTCGCGGTCCTGGCCGCCGCCGATGAGAACGAGATCGGCGTCGTCGGGCATAGGATCGCCGACGTGGAGCAGCGTCACCTCGGTCTCCACGCCCAGGGAGCGGCAGCGGGCCCGCACGGCCATGAGGTTGCCCCGGTCGGCGTAGACATCCATCAGCTCGGGGTAGAGAACGACGATTCGCAGGACCAGGTCTGTCGGTGCAGGGTCCGGGCTCACAGCGTCGGACGCGCTCACGAGGTCGCCTTCCAGTACTGCGCGCCACTCGTGCGCCGCACCAGCTTCTCACGGACCTCGAGCATCGCGGTGTAGGTGAGCACGAGGTCGAGCCGCTCGCCGCGTGGGGTCGCCGCCAGGCCGGCATCGAACGCGCCGAGCAGGTCGGTCGTGGTGTGGTCGGGGCTGATGCCTGCGAGATCCAGCCGTAGTGCCAGCTCGGAGGCGCGGGTACCCGACGCCACGACATGCTCAGTCCGCCCGGCGAGCTGCTCGAGATCGGCGTCGTAGATCCACGACACGTCGCGGCCGTCGGCGATGTTGTCGTTGAGGTACACGACGAGCCGGAGCGGCTTGTCGGCACTACGCAGTGCCCGCAGCACCTCGTTGAGGCCGATCGGGTTCTTGGCGAGCAGCAGTCGCACCTCCCGACCGTCGATCTCCATCCGCTCCTGGCGGCCGAACACCGGGCCGACCCGCGCCAGCTCGGCGGCAGGATCCTCGAGAGCGAAGCCCAGCGCGCGGGCCGAGGCGTAGGCGGCGAGCGCGTTGTACACGGTGTAGAGGCCGGTGACCGGGAGCGCGACCTCATGCCGACCGCCGTCGGCCACAAGCGTGAAACCGGCCGATTCGTCGCCGACGGTCACGTCGGTGGCGACGACGTCGGGTGCTTCGCGGCGCCGCCCGCACGTGTCGCAGCGCCACACGCCCACATGACCCATGTAGGCGTGGTCGTAGTCCAGGAGCGCGCCGCACGTGCAGAAGTTGGCGTCGGTGGCGTGCTCGACCTGGTCGAGGGCCACCTCGGGGCTGTCGATGCCGAAGGTCACGACCGGGCCGTCACCGTGCCCGGACAGCTGGGAGATCTGCGGGTCGTCGGCGTTGAGGACACGCGTCGGGGACCAGTCCGCCTCGTCGAGCATCGACCGCCAGCGGCGAACAACCCGGTCGACCTCGGCGTAGCGGTCGAGCTGGTCGCGGAACAGGTTGAGGAACAGGGCGACACGCGGCCGCACGCGGGGGAAGATCCCGACGAGCGCCGCCTCGTCGACCTCGAACACGCCGAGCCGGTCGGGCGCGCGGGGGAGGACCCCCTTGCGGCCCACGGCGTCCATGAGGGCGCCGAGAACACCCCGCTCGAGGTTGGACCCCGTCCGGTTCGTGACGGGGTCGGCTCCGGCGGAGGTGGCCAGTGCCGCCAGGAGGTGCGACGTCGTGGTCTTGCCATTGGTGCCGGTGACGGTCACGACGCCGGCACCCAGTTGCGACACCAGCGCCTCGAGCAGGTCCGGCGACAGGCGGCCGGCCACGCGTCCGGGCAGCGCGGCGCCACCGCCGACTCCCAGGCGGCGCGACGATGCACCGGCTGCCCGGGCGAGCCGGATCGCCGATCGCTGACGGCCCGTGAGCCCGGAGGCGGGACGGCGCGCGTCGTCGCCGGTGGATGGAAAGCGAGGTGTCACCCACCGAGTCTCCCACGGGGTGCCGGGACGGTGGGTGAGCGGCCGGTACGCTCGGGGCATGCTGCGCCGCGTCACCGCCACGGCTGCCGTTGCCGTGCTGGTGGCCGCTCCGGTGGCGTGCTCGGGCAGCGATGACGGGGCGTCGTCGCCCGACCCCGACGACTTCTGTGAGCTCGTGCTCGCGATCGCCGACGGCGCCATCGACTTCGATGCGACGACCGACGAGGGGATCCAGGACACCCTCGACTACTACGCCCGGATCCAGGAGGTCGCGCCCGACGAGGTGCGTGACGACCTCGCCCTCGTCGTCGAGGGCATCGCCACCGCGACGGGCCCGGGCACCACACCCGAGAACGCGGGCAACCTCCAGGAGGCCGACGCGGCCCTCACGCGGTTCAACGACTTCGTGGAGAAGGAGTGCGTTGCCGATGCCACGCCCGGCGCCCCGGACACGACGATCGGCCCCGACACGAGCCCCGGCATCGTGGAGGACTGACATGGCGCCGGGTCCTGCGCCCCACGACGAGTTCGCGCTGCTGCCCGACAACGCGGCCGAGGTGGGCCTCACCTGGAGGCGACCGACGGTCGAGCGCATCTCCATCGACGTCGGGGGTGGCCAGCAGGTCAGTGCCCTCCGCTGGGGGACGGACGCACCCGAGATCGTCCTCGTGCACGGGGGCGCCCAGAACGCCCACACGTGGGACACGGTGGCGCTCGCCCTCGGCCGCCCACTCGTGGCGGTCGATCTTCCCGGCCACGGCCACTCCGACTGGCGCGACGACCACGACTACTCGCCACGCCGGAACGCCGAGGCGTTGGAGACAGCCCTCCCGACGCTCGCCCCCGACGCCCGGCTCGTGGTCGGGATGTCGCTCGGCGGCCTCTCGTGCCTGGCGCTCAGCGCCCGGGCGCCGCGCATCATCTCACGCCTCGTGCTCGTCGACGTCACACCCGGCACCGACCGGGACAAGGCCGAGCCGGTGATCGCGTTCATCGCCGGACCGGAACGCTTCGACAGCTTCGACGACATCCTGGCCCGCACCATGGAGTACAACCCGACCCGCACCGAGTCGTCGCTACGGCGTGGGATACTCCACAACGCCTACGAGGACGGCGACGGCACCTGGGTCTGGCGCTACGACCGTACGTGGAGCCACGACGCCGACAGCGTCGCCGAGGCCGAGGGCTTCGCGGGCCAGTGGGGCGACGTCGACTCCCTCACTGTTCCGACGATGCTCGTGCGGGGAGCCCTCTCGGGGGTGGTCGGCGACGAAGACGTCGTGGAGATGAAGCGGCGCAAGCCCGATGTGCGAATCGAGGTCGTCGAGGGAGCGGGCCACTCCGTCCAGGGAGACAAACCCCTCGAGCTCGCCGGACTCATCGAGAGCTTCCTCGACGACTAATTCACCGGCCCGTTCTCCCGGCATGTGACGTCCCGGCGTCCGCGTGGGTCGTAGCCTGAAGAAGGGGCCGACACATCAGTAGCCACGAGGAGACGGCGTGATCAGCCACGGACCAGTCCATCAACTCCCCGACACGGACCCCGACGAGACCGCCGAGTGGCTCCAGTCGCTCGATGCGCTCGTCGACATCAAAGGTCGGGCGCGTGCCCGCTATCTCCTCGAGCGTCTCCTCGAGCGGGCGCACCAGTCCGGTGTGCAGACGTCCCCGATGGTGTCGACGGACTACATCAACACGATCCCCCCGGAATCCGAGCCCTGGTTCCCCGGCGATGAGTACGTGGAGAGGAGGATCCGCGCGTTCATCCGCTGGAACGCGGCCGTGATGGTCGCCCGTGCCAACAGGCGCTTCGACGGCCTCGGCGGGCACCTCTCCACCTACGCGTCGGCCGCGTCGCTCTACGAGGTGGGCTTCAACCACTTCTTCCGCGGCAAGGACGACGGCGGATTCGGCGACCAGATCTTCGTGCAGGGTCACGCCGCCCCCGGCATCTACGCACGCGCCTACCTCGAGGGGCGCCTCACCGAGGAGCAGCTCGACCACTTCCGCCGTGAGGTCGGCGGCGCCGGCCTGCCGAGCTACCCGCACCCGCGTCGCATGCCCGACTTCTGGGAGTTCCCCACGGTCTCGATGGGGCTCAGCCCACTCAACGCCGTCTACCAGGCGCGCTTCAACCGGTACCTGCTTCAACACGAGCTCGTCGACACGAGCAACGCTCGCGTCTGGGCGTTCGTGGGCGACGGCGAGCTCGACGAGCCGGAATCGACCGCGGCGCTCGGGCTCGCCGCCCGTGAAGGGCTCGACAACCTGATCTTCGTCGTGAACGCCAACCTCCAGCGTCTCGACGGGCCGGTGCGCGGCAACGGCAAGGTCATCCAGGAATTCGAGTCGGTGTTCCGCGGCTACGGCTGGAACGTCCTGAAGGTGGTGTGGGGGAGGGACTGGGACGAGCTGCTGGCCCGCGACGTCGACGGCGTCCTCGTCAACAGGATGAACGAGACCCTCGACGGGGAATTCCAGAAGTACGTGGTCGAATCGGGTGCATACATCCGGGAGCACTTCTTCGGGCCCGACCCGCGCCTGCGTGCGATGGTCGAGCACCTGAGCGACGACGACCTCACGAAGCTCACGCGTGGCGGGCACGACTACCGCAAGCTCTACTCGGCCTACAAGGTGGCCACCGAGCACCGGGGTGCTCCCACGGTGATCCTTGCCAAGACGGTCAAGGGCTGGACGCTCGGAACCGACTTCGAGGCCCGCAACGCCACCCATCAGATCAAGAAGATGACCGAGGAGGAGCTGAAGACCTTCCGCGACCGACTGTTCCTCGACATCCCCGACGACCAACTCGAGGGTGACTCGCTGCCGCCTTACTACCACCCAGGGAAGGACTCACCCGAGTACGAGTACATGCAGGAGCGCCGGCGCGCGCTCGACGGCTATCTGCCCCAGCGCGTGGTGCGCCGCCGCAGCATCACCCTCCCCGGCGACGCCACGTTCGAGCAGTTGGAGTCGGGAACCGGCGACAAGGTGCAGGCGTCGACCACGACGGCGTTCGCCCGTCTCGTCAAGGCCCTCTACAAGGACCCCGACATCGGCGGGCGTGTCGTCACGATCGTCCCCGACGAGGCACGCACGTTCGGGCTCGACGCGCTGTTCGCCGACGTGAAGATCTACGCGCCGTTCGGCCAGCACTACGACCCCGTCGACGCCGGCCTCCTCCTCAGCTACCGCGAGGCGCCCGACGGCAAGATGCTGATGGAGGGCATCACCGAGGCGGGCGCCATGGGGTCGTTCACGGCCGCCGCCACGAGCTACGCGACGTGGGGTCAGCCCATGATCCCGTTCTTCATCTTCTACTCGATGTTCGGGTTCCAGCGCGTCGGCGACCTCCTGTGGAGCTTCGGCGACCAGCGCGGCCGGGGCTTCGTGCTCGCCGCCACGGCCGGGCGCACGACCCTCACCGGAGAGGGGCTCCAGCACTGCGACGGCCACAGCCAGGTCCTCGCCTCCACGGTGCCCAACTGCCGTGCCTACGACCCGGCGTTCGCGTACGAACTCGCCACGATCGTGAGTCACGGCATGGAGAGCATGTTCGGTGACGATCCCGTCGACGACTTCTACTACATCACCCTCTACAACGAGAACTACGTGATGCCGGCCATGCCCGACGGCGTACGCGAGGGCATCCTGCGTGGCCTCTACCGGTACCGGGCCGCGTCGGGCGGGTCGAAGCCCGCACAGATCCTCACGAGCGGCACGGCCATGCTGGCGTCGCTCGACGCGCAGGAGATCCTCGCCGACGACTACGACGTCGCCGCCGACGTGTGGTCGGCCACGAGTTGGAAGTCGCTGCGCGACGACGCCCTCGAGGTGGAGCGCTGGAACCGGCTGCATCCCACGGAGGCACCGGGGACCTCGTTCCTCGTCGAGACGCTCGGCGACGCCGGTGGGCCCGTGGTGGGCGTGACCGACTTCATGAAGTCGGTGCCCGACCAGATCGCACGGTTCGTACCGCAGCCGTTCCTCCCGCTCGGCACCGACGGCTACGGCCTGTCCGACACCCGCGAGGCGCTGCGTCGGTACTTCGAGATCGACGCCGCCCACATCGTGGTCGCGGTGCTCTACCAGCTCGCTCAGCAGGGCGACGTGAAGGCCGAGGTCGTGGTCGAGGCGATCGACCGGTTCGGCATCGACGCCGACGCGCCCGACCCGTTGACTCTGTGAGGTAGCGCCGGGAGCGCTTCTCAGGTCTCGGGGTGGAGGTCGGGATCCCAGGGGATCTTCTCCTCCTCCTCGTCCTCCCAGTCGTCCTCCTCGTCGGGCTCGTCGTCGCCCTCGACGACATCGGCCAGGGACTTGCTGCCCTCCCGGAAGAGATCGTCGTCAAAGCCCTCTTTCAGCTCCCGCGCCTCGCGGAAGCGTCGCGCTCGTCCCTTCCTGGCCACGACCGTCACCTGCCTCGAACACACGAGGCGCCCCGGGGGCGCCGACTCCGAACACGCCACCAGTCTCGCACGTCCGGCGACCCGATGAGGGACGGATTGCCGCTGTGCCCGCTACGGTCACGGGTCCGCCCCGGGGGAGGCCTGATGAAGACCCACGAGACCGACAGTGTGATCGACACGGCGACATCCGTCCGCAGGGGCGACCGATCGGCGGTGGCGGTCCTGGAGGAGGCTCTCACCAGGATCGGGGCCGGGAACGCGGAGCTCAATGCCTTCGTCGCCATCGACGAGGATGCAGCGCGCACGCAGGCGGCAGCGGTCGATGCCCGCGTCGCCGCCGGCGAGGATCCGGGAGTGCTCGCCGGGGTGCCGATCGGCGTCAAGGATCTCGAGGATGCGAAGGGCTTCGTCACGACCCACGGCGATCCGGCCTACGCCAACGACCCTCCCGCTGCGAACGATTCCCTGGAGGTGGCGCGCCTGAAGTCGGCCGGCGCGGTCGTGGTCGGCAAGACCAACACACCGCCGCACGGCGTCCGCGCGGAGACGGACAACCGCGTCTTCGGTCCGACCCGGAACCCCTGGGCGACGTCGCGGACCTCGGGCGGTTCGAGCGGAGGCTCGGGCGCTGCCGTGGCAGCGGGCCTGGTGCCGTTGGCGACGGGATCCGACGGAGGCGGCTCGATCCGCATCCCGTCGGCGGTGTGCGGCCTCCCCGGCTTCAAGCCGACTCACGGCGTCGTCCCCGGTGGCGACGAGGGTGCGCCGGCATGGGGCCACTTCTCGACCCGGGGCCCCATGGCGCGCAGTTTCGCCGACATCGCCGTGGCTCTCGACGTCGTCAAGGGTGTGTCGAACCGCGACATCCTCTCCGTGGAGATTCCCGGCTCCTTCGGCGACGCCGTCGCGCGCCGGTCACTCCGGGGCGTGCGGATCGCGTGGTCACCCACGCTCGGAGTGGCCGACGTGGATTCCCGGGTCGCCACGCTCTGTGAGACGGGGATCGGGAAGCTTGCCGGAGCGGGCGCCGAGGTCGAGGACATCGGCGCGGTCCTGGACGAGGACCCGCTCACGGCGTGGGGCGCGCGGTCGGCGCCCGGGACGCGGCACCGCTTCAACCAGCGGGAGATGGCGTGGAGCGAGCGTTTCGACGAGGCGTCGCTACTCCTCGCCGGGATGGCCGAGTTCGTCGACATGGACATGCTCTTCGACGGAGAGGCCAAGAGCCACGGAGTGCTGCTCGCCCTCGCGGCGGTCTTCGACCGCTTCGACGTGCTGGCGTGCCCCGCCACGCTCACCGTTCCCCCACGGGTAGGGGAGGAGTCGCCCTACGGCCCGGGCTGGGCCGCCACCATGACGATGCCGTTCAACCTCACACGCTCGCCGGCGGCGGTCGTGCCGGTGGGTCTCGTGGACGACGACGGCGACCGGCTCCCGGTGGCGCTCCAGCTGGCGGGACCCCGCCTGGGTGATCTCGACCTGATGGCCGCCGCGGCCGCCGCCGAGGAGGTTCTCGGAGCACTCCAGTGCTGATCCGACCACTATGTCCACGGCCCGCCTTGTTTGAGAAAAAAACAGCCGCAACAGTAGACAACGAACGATTCATACGGTAGACACCTACTCACGCAGAGTGGGAGGTTGAGTCCGTGAGACGCGTTCGGTGGCTATTGATTGTGTCCGTGGCAATCGTGACCGTGGTGGTCGGATGTGTCCCACCAGGCAACCCGGGCACCGAGGACCGTAACAAGTTTCTCGAAGCGACCGCAGGCGGCTACGCCATCGGACTCAACGCCAACGTGGCGCCACGCGCAAACGGCACGACGAAAGCCTGCCCGGATCATGCCGGAGTGAATCACTGGGGAACGGCCGACGAGCACGGGGTGTGGAAGGGGCCGTTCACGGTCTGCTACACGCTCGGACTCCCGACCTCGAACGCGCATCGGGGGACCGTCTACATGCACGAGATGGGCCATGTCTACGCACAGAGGCTGGTCGAGGTGGGGTCGACGTGGGCGCAGGGCCCCATCAACAACGCGGAGAAGTTCGCCGACTGCTTCGCGCAGCTCCACGGGGGGAACACGGCCTTCAACGGCTACTGGGGTGGCAATGCGTGCACCCAGAGCTGGGTCGACAAGATCGCTCAGATGGAGGCGTTCGCTCCGCCCAACAACAGCACGGGCTGGTGGACGCCGTAGCGACTCAGTCTTCGATGTGCAGGGCGGTGTCGATGCAGACCCCGGTACCGATCACGAGGAGCCGTAGCGGGTCCTCGAGGCGCTTGTTCATGGCCACGACGTAGCTGTCGCCGCCCTGCATGAAGGCCTTCTTGAGGCCCTCGAAGCTCTTGGTAACCTTGCCGATCTCGTTGTCGTCGGCGTCGAAGATCGTGAACTGGCGGTCGCGGCGGTTCTTGCCCTTGAGCTGGCCGACCTTCTTGCCGTCGGCCTCGAGGGCGAAACGGACCTTGCCCATCGTGTTCTCCTGCTTGATCGCCCCGATCTCGTTGCCGTCGCCGTCCTCGAGGATCACCTTCGACTTGCGGATCTTCGACGGACGGGTGAGACGCAGCACGACGTTCCCGTCGGCGTCGACGAGCTCGAACTTGTGGGTCATGTACTTGTCGAACTTCGTGAACGCCCGCACGAGCTGCTTGGCCTGGCTCTGGCCGGTCTGTTTCACCGTGCCGAGGACCTTGCCGTCGTTGCTCTTGATCTCGTAGTCGGAGCCGGTCTCGAGAAGACCGGCCGACTGCTCCACGAGGAGAACCGGCTCGTCGAGCAGCGTCCCGGTTCCCTCCCACTCGACGGCGGTGCCCGTGAACTTGGCGGCGTTGGCCCCCTCCACGATCATGTCCTTCATCCCCGACGTGGCCTTCTCGTCGGTTCCGAACGGATCGACCGACTCCTTGCCCTTGGTGGAGATCTTGGCGGTCCACTCGGAGCCGTCGAAGTAGCGCTGCTGCGCCCGCCGGTAGGGGTCGGGGTACCACCCGGGCTCGGTCGGGGTGGAGTCGGGTGTTCCGTTGTCGGGGGTCTCGCTCGTGTCAGTCATGGCTCGAGCCTCGCGCGAGATGCCGGCCATTGTCACGCCCGAGCTGCCCTCGACCCGGCGCCCGCGGACCATGGAGGAGCGGCGAACGCACGCGGGTATCCTGCGGGCTCCGGGCGATTAGCTCAGCGGGAGAGCGCTGCCTTCACACGGCAGAGGTCACTGGTTCGAAACCAGTATCGCCCACTCACCTCTGGACCCACGCCGCTCGTTGCCCGTCGCGTCGCGGGCGGCGAGGGCTGGGATACCGTCGACCCGTGGCTGTTCCCGATCTCGAGCACGATGGCTACTGCGTGCTCTCCGGCGTGATTCCCCCCGACGCGGTTGCTCGCGCACGTGAGGGACTCGACGGGATCTTCGCCGCCGAGGCACCCGTCGCCGAGGAACGGGGATGGTCCAACGACCGGTACCGCGTCGCGTACGCGCTGCCGGCCAAGGACCCCTTCTTCGTCGAGTTCTGCGCTCAGGATGTTCTTCTCGATCTCGCACGGTCCGCCCTCGGCTCGGAGGCCGTCGTGGCCTCGTGCAACGGACTTGCCATGACCCCCGGTGGTCGGGCGCAGCGGCTCCACATCGACCAGGAGGAGAGTGTGGCGGGGCCCGCCGTGTACCTCCACGCCGTCTGCGCTCTCGACGACTTCGACGAGGGGAACGGCGCGACTCGCATCGTTCCCGGTAGTCACCGAATCATTCACGATCCGAACGACGCCGAGAGGCTGGAGGAGCGGGCCGTCCCGGTGACCGCACCCGCCGGCTCTGTCATCGCGTACGACGGCAGACTCTGGCACGCGGGGAGCGCCAACAGGGACGGTCGTTCCCGGCGGGCGATCCACGCCTTCTACGCGCGGGCATGGGCCCGGCCGCACTGGGACTTTCCCCGCACGATCCCCGGCGAGATCTCCGAAGCGATGTCGCCCGAGCGCCGTCGGTTGTTCGGCTACGACGCCACTCCACGACGCTTCGACGTTGCCGGGTGCCGCATCGTGACCCCGCACCGGGGGGTCGTCGACTGACGCGACAGGGCGCTCAGAGGTCGTGGTGGAGCCGAAGAACGTCTGCGGCCCGGTCCACGGCTGAGGGGATGGTTTGGGGGACGATCCACCCACGTTCGGCGTGATGGCGAATCTTCTCCAGCTCCTCGACGCAGGACCGGGCGGTCTTCGCGGATCCACGGTGTCGGACGTCGGGTCGCCTCGTCGTCGGGGCACTCCACGCCTCGAGGTCCGGCTCGAGATGGCGGAACGTCGCCAGGGAGCGGCGTGTGGCAACGGGCCATGTCACCAGGGCCACGCGCGAGAACGTGAAGCCTGCGTCGCGGGCTGCGCTCAGGCCGAGCGTCACGTTCTCGCCGGTGTGGAGGGAGGCGCTTTCCGTGACGATCCGGTCGGCGGGCACGCCGAGGTCGGTGAGCGCACACGCGAACCCCGCCGCCTCGGTGACGCCGTTCTCGTGGGCCACGCCCCCGGACACCACGATCGGGGCGGCTGTCCCCTGCGCGTGTAGCTCGGCGGCGCGGCGGGGCACGGCGGGGTCGCGGCTGCCGAAGCAGAAGATCAGGTCGTTCGGGCGGGGCTCCGCCGCAGGGACGAGGAAGTCCCAGAGCACGTCGAAGGCCCGCATCGGATCCTGGGTCCGTACGTCGTCGAGGTCCTCGAGCCCGGTCGCACTCATGGCAGCTCCAGTGTCCCGTCGGAGCAGCCCTGTGCGAGGGCGGCACGGAGGGCCGACTCGATGCCGGCCCTGTTCTCCCTTTGTGCCACGAGCAGGTTCTCCTCGACGAACCAGCGGTCGCTGCGCGTCGCGACCGGGAGCGTCGCGACAGCCGCCAGGTCGACGGTGTCGGGGAGCGTCTCGATCCTGCACAGACAGCCGGCGAGCTCGAAACCGACCGCCGTGCGGATGCACTTCTCGCACACGCCGCAGTTGAGCTGATCGCCGAGGTTCTGCCAGCAGACACGCAGGTGACGCCGGACGGCATCGTTGTCACAGACCTCGCGGGCCTTGTCAGGGCGCGTCACCTCCTGGCCGGTCCGCACGCAGTCGGTGTAGCCGGTGCTCAGGTCTGCCGTCTCGAGCAGCGGTGCGAACTCCCCGGTCAGGAGCACATCGGGAACGGACGCGCTCTGCAGCACGAGACCGAGCTCACCGCCGAGTGCGAACGCCGCCCCGGCGAGTGGTCCGTAGTAGAACCAGCCCCACTCCTGGTTGACGGCGTACATCAGGCGCTTCATGTCGGTGGAGATCTCGATCAGGGGTCTGCCGAGCGCCGACGCTGCGGCGCGGATGTGCTCGACAGCCAGGTCCATGACCGGGGTGTCATCGAGTCCGATGTCGAGGCCCCGCACGAAGACGAGTGCGTCGAGCTCCGAATGGGTGACGGCGGTGTGGAAGGAGTCGAGCCCGCCCGAGAACATCGTGGCGGAGCGGCCGGACCGGGACGGGGGGTTCGGCGTCGTCGACTCGACGGTGAGGTCGGTCACCGCAAGCTGTGGGAACCACCGTGCGTAGCGCCCCAGCGCGGCAGGCAGCGTGTCGAGTAACGGCCGGCTGACAGCACCGTCGATGTGGACCGCCTCGTGCCGGTAGCTGCCGATGAGCGCGGCGGGCAGGACGAAGACGTCGGCCGGAACGGGCGGAGGTGCCGGCAGATCCCAGACGCCGACCCGGTGCTCCTCGGACCCGAACGCGACCGTGGCCCACGCGCCGTCGTCGGACGCTTCGACTTCGGAGACGGTGACTCGACCTGACACGGGGCAAGAAGCTAGCGAAACGACCGCTCTCCCCACGAGTGACCGTGGCGCGTCGTCGTGGCTTGCAGGGTGGCCGGGCGTTAGCCTCCGTCGCGCCATGACTGAGACGGGCACGTGGGACGTGATCGTGGTGGGCTCGGGGCCCGGAGGTCTCACCTGCGCGTCGTATCTGGCGGCGTCGGGCCGGCGGGTCATCGTGCTCGAGCAGCACGATCTCGCAGGCGGTAACTGCCAGGTGTTCCGTCGGCACCACGAGGGCCACGACTACGAGTTCGACGTCGGGCTCCACTACATCGGCGACAGCGGCCCGAACGGTTCCATCCCGACCGTGCTGCGCGGTCTCGGTCTGACCAACCGCGTCACCTTCCGCCCTCTCGATCCGGACGGCTTCGACACGCTCGTCTTCCCCGACTTCACGGTCCGGATCCCTGTGGGCTGGGATGCCTACCGCGACAGGGTCACCGCCCGGTTCCCCGACGAAGAGGAGGGAATCGACCGCTACTTCGCCATCCTGCGAGCCCTACCCGGTGAGGCGAATGCTCTCATGAGTGGGAGCAACACCGACGCACCGCTGCTCCTCGAATGGGGGCTGCGGCCGGTGGCGGACCTGTTCGACCACTGTGGCCTCTCGCAGGAGGCGATCGCCGTTCTCGACCACTGGAGCGGTCTCTACGGATCGGGACCCCGCGACTCCACGGCGGTCATGCACGCCATCATCGCCGACCACTACATGCGCGGCGCCTGCTACCCGGAGGGTGGGGGCCAGGTCATCCCGGCCTGTCTCGTGGAGGTCATCGAATCGTTCGGCGGGGAGGTGCGGACGCTCGCGAAGGTCGACGAGATCGTCATCGACGACGGCACCGTGACCGGTGTCCGGTTGGAGTCGGGCGAGACCCTGGAGGCTCCCGTCGTGGTCTCGAACGCCGACTACAAGCGCACGATGCTCTCGCTCATCGACGGGTCTGTCCTCAGTGCCGAGACGATCGAACGGGCGGAGTCGGCGGTGATGTCGCTGCCGCTCGTCGTGGCGTACGTCATCGTCGACATCGATCTCACCGAACGGGTGCCGAACACGAACTACTTCGTGTTCCCGACCTACGACGTGGGTGGCGAGTACGAGCGACTCGAGGCCGGCGAGCCGGGACGGGTCCCGTTCTCCTACGTGTCGCTGGCGTCGGTCAAGGATCCCGACCACGGTGCGCTCTGCCCACCCGGATACTCGAACTTCCAGATCATGACGCTCGGCCCCCGTGGGCCCGGCGCGTGGGGGGTGGACGCCGGCCCCGCCGACGGCGGCCAGTACCGGCGCGACGCCACGTACCGGGAGCGCAAGGAGACGATGACCGACGAGCTGATCGAACAGGCCGAGCGGGTCCTCGGGCCCTTCCGGGACCACATCGTCCATCTCGAGACAGCCACCCCGCTCACGCAGGAGCGCTACACGCTCTCCACGGACGGAACGTCCTACGGGCTGCGCTTCTCGCCCGACCAGACCGGCCCGCTCCGACCCGGGTACCGCACGGAGATCGAGGGGCTCTACCTCGTCGGTGCCAGCACGACCGCCGGCCACGGTATTGCCGGGACAATGGTCGGCGGGGTGCTGTGCGCGGGGACTGTGGCGGATCGGGACCTCATGCGCGAGATCTCGAGCGGAACGGTTCTCGTGGAGTCCGGGGATCTTCCGGAGCATGCGCCCGACTGGGACCCTGTGGCGGTGAGTCGGGGCCGGGCACTCCGGCGTCGACGCGAGGAGGGCCGTGTGGCGCGCGCCGCGATGTGACGCCACGTGGCGGCGGGCGGGCGCCCCCGGACCCCAGGGGCGTCGCGGCACCGTTGGTCCAGGTGTCCTGAACCAGCCCCGCGACCGTCCCGGCCCCGAGCCCGGTGCCCCCTAGTATCTGCGCCGTGTCGGAGGAGAACCAGAAGCGCCTCATCGCACTCCTGATCGGCCTGACGACGGTGTGCGCCGGGCTCTTCACCTGGCGGGCCGCGCAGATCGGCTCCACTGCAGCGTTCGACGACCGTCAGGCCGTCGGCGAGACCATCAAGGTCGAGCAGCAGAACGTGAACGTGGCGGTCGAGGCGGTCCGACAGGCCGACGAGTACAACACCTATCTCTCCGACTACGCCGTCGCCACGGAGCTCGACGCGCAGGCCGGTGCCGCTCGCGCCGGTGGAGATGACGCTGAGGCCGATGAGCTGGCCGAGGCGGCCGAGTCCACGAGAGCCACCGCGTCACTTCGTGCAGCGCGTGCCGGGGTGTTCGGCCTCAATGTCCTCGGCGCCAACCTCGAGGAGCCGGGGGTGGAGCCCCAGCCGTTCGACCTCACCGACCGGATCGAGGAGCTCTCGTCCGAACAGGCGACCGCGCTTCTCTCCCCGGGTGTTCTCGACCCCGACGAATGGGCCGACGAGGCGAACGACATCCGGTCACGGGTCCGGACGTTCAGTCTGTGGGTCGTCGTCCTTCTGGGTGCCGTGGCCCTCTTCACGACAGCCGAGCTCACCGTCAGCCGCCGCCTGCGGATCGGCGCCGCGGGGCTCGGGCTCATCATGTTTCTCACAGCCGCCGTCACCGGGACGGCTGAGGCGTGGTCCTGATGCGTCGGGAGAGCCCGGCCCGTGGCTGACGACGAGCGTCCCCCCACCCAAGAGCCGCCGGAGCGAGGGTCCGACGAGACCCACGCAGAGGCCACGGCGCGCGCCGACCGGGCAACCGCGCGCGCCGAGAGGGCCGTCGCACGGGCCGACGCCGTTGAGGCCTCCGAGGCCGCCGACGCGCGCTACCGGCGCCGGATCGGGGTCCTGCTCGCTCTGATCGCGGTCGCCACGGCGCTCGTCGGCGCTGTCGAGACACGTGCGTCCACGAACGAGTCGTGGTACGCACGCGAAACGACCCGCACGGGTGTCGAGGCCATGGCCGCCAACGTCACGCGTGCCGCGGCCGTCGGGGTGAACACGGACCTCGACGCGAGCCAGGCCGCTCTCGCTTCATCCTCACTGTTCTCAGCCGATGAGCGCGCCGCGGATCTCGCCCAAGCCGAGGTCGAGAACCTCGCCGTGCAGCCGGAGCTCGACCGTCTCACGCTGGACGCCCAGCGCCTCACCCTGAAACAGGCGGCGCAGGCCGAGACGCGGGTCACGTGGAACAACCGTGCCTCGCAGTACGGGACGGTGATCACGACCCTGGGCGTGGCCCTGTTCCTCGTCGGCTTCACGCTCGTTCTGAGCCGGAGGGTCCGGCCACCGATCCTGCTACCGGGCATCCTGCTGACGATCTACTGCCTCGGTTGGACGACGTGGATCTGGCAGCGCGAGATCCCCGATACCCCCGACGCCGCCATCGAGGCAACGGCGGCCGGAAACACAGCCGTCGCAGCGGGCACCTACGACAGCGCACTCGGCGAGTTCGACGCCGCTGTTGCGCGCGACTCCGGATATGCGTCGGCGTTCAGCGGACGATCAGCAGCGGGGTTCCTCGCGGCCAACCCCGACTATCTCACGACCGGCGCGGTCACCGACGTCGACAGCGACGTGTTCGAGCAGTCGGTGGACGATGCAGGGCGAGCCGTCGATCTGAGCGACGGACGCGATTTTCTGGCGTTCTACCTGGAGGCGCTCACGAGCTTCTACGACGGCGGCTACGACGACGCCGTGGCTGCCTCCGAACAGGCACTCGCCATCAACCCGCAAGCGGCACAGGTCTACTTCCTCGAGGCCGCGGCCGAGCTCGCTCGGGGGAACGACGGTGCAGCGCGGAATTCGTACGAGGCGGGGGTCGATGTTCTCGACCCCACCGAGGCATCGGAGGCGAACCGGATCCTGATCGCCGACTTCACGAACCAGCTCGAACAGGCCCGGTACGCCGTTCCGGAGCTGGCGGACACGGTCGATGACGCGATACGGCGGATCGCGCTCGCGGAGGCACGGCTCTCGTTCGGATCTGTGACCGGGACAGCGCCCGACGGAGCGACAGTCGAGGTGCCGACCCTGGAGTGGGACGACGGTGAGCTGCACGTGGCGGTCGGCTACAAGGGCCTTCCTCCGGACACGCGCGTCTCGGCGTACCTCTTCGAGCGTCCGATCGAGGCGGGAGCGTGGGTTCAGCCGTTCGAGTTCGCCGTGTTCGGGGAACTGACGGGGGAAGGGACACTCGAGAACTCCCTCGCAGCACCCCGCCAGTGCGCGCCGACGGAGTTGCGCCTCGACGTCTACCTCGACGGCGCCCTTGCCGACAGCGTCACGAGACCCGGTGTCCCGGCGACCTGTTGAGAGCCGATCACCCCGCGTGTAACCCACACGGGTCGCCGACGGTCGGAGCATCCAGACGCCGGAACGCTTCGTGCCAACGGCAGGTTTCGTCTCCGTAAATTCGGGTAAAAGCGCTGGACCGGAGGCGAAGCGTTCGTCATCGTTGGGGGAGACTCGGAAGACGACATGCCGGCCGCAGCTGCTACGGCACCGCCGCACGTTCGTCGGAGGACGACATGACTCGCACAACGATCACCGACACGCCAGAACCCATGAGATTCATCGGTGGGGCCTGCGCGCCACCCGACGGAGATCGGGAGACCCTCCACCAGAGCTTCGACACGGCGGCGCTCGACAGGCTCCGTGCGCCCGCGCCCGCGAGTTCCGCGCGACGAGGACCTCGCGTCGCCCCCGACGCCCCGGTGGCGTCACGGGTCGCCGTCCTTCCCTGCTTCGTCGCCGATCCGGCCTCCGACGCCTGGTAGCACCCGGATCGCGCGGGCATCCCGTCAGATCACCGTGAGAGCTCAGCTCTCCTTGTTTCAGCCATCTCGAAGGCCTCCAGGTAGCCCGCGCGGTAGTCGTCACGCCAGATCTCGTCGACCGATGTAGGGCCGAACGTGGCCCGTGCCGGCGGCTCCTCGTGTGCGAAGACCTCGAGCGCGTCGGCGCCCCCGACGGCCTTGGCCCGGTCGGGGCCATCGAGTGAGGAGATCCGGGACACGAGTCTTGTCCGCGTGGACTCCGCCCAGGACCTGAGCGCGGCGGCAGCGGCGTCCTGTTGCGCGCGGGTGGGGCGCTTGGCCCGGCGCCTCAGCAGTCCCACGGAGTGTCACTCCGATCGTCGGTCGAGCGTGGCCCCGAGACTAGGGCTTCGGGACGAGCGCTTGACGGAGATGTGCCGGCGCCCGCACGATGATCCCGTGACCTCCGTGAAGCTGCCGTGTGCGCGCTGCGGGACCGAGACCTTCGGCGGTGACGACGCCTTCGCCCGCGTCGGCCGCCACCGGTACTGCCCGACCTGTGGCCGGATTCGCCACCTCGAGGCGATGGTACGGCGTCTGTGGGCGGCGCTCGGGGCGCTCATCCTGATCCTGGCCTTGCTCCTGTTCCGCTGAGTTCGTGGCCACCCGCCCGCCTTCCCGGGACGCGGAGCGTTGGGTGTGGGTTCCGCTAAGTCCGGGCACTGGCCGTCCGAGAGATGTTCCAGGTATCCTTTTGTACGGAACGTGATATTCGGCGGCATGTGTGACGCACAGAGTGGTCACACAGCGGACGCCGGTTTTCGGTGCGTGCGCGCGAGCGTGGGAGTGGAGATGCGATTCGTCGACATTCGGTGGTCAACAGAACCGCCCGGCGTCGTACGTTTCGACCCGCACTTGACGGTGGTGGCCGACTTCCCGTGCCCCGACGACGGTTTCGCTGGTTTCGGGAGCATCGGCGAGATGCTGGCCTCCCTCGACGAGGCCGGCGACGATGTCGAGGCGGTGGTCGAGGGCCTCGACACCTCACGACCGGTCGAGGCGGCCGCACAGGACGCAGCACGCAGCGTGCTCCGTGTCGACACATCTCACCTCCGAGCTGCGCACGAGGCGCTGCACCGCCGCCGTGCCGAGAACGACGCCGACATGCGGCGAATCGAGTTGGCGGTGAGCCGCGTCGAAGCCGACGCAACCCACCAGGAGGCACTCGAGCGCCTCACCGCGCGCGAGGCGGAGCGCACGAGCCTTCGTGAGGAGTTGGCCATGCTCGAGGGCCGGGCCCCGGATGCGCCCGGCCACGGAACGGTTGCCGAGGAGCCACCCGACGGTCCAGGCGGCGCGCCCTCCTCAGAGGCACGAGATGCCGTGAGCGAGGCACTCGCCGAGGTCGAGCAGATCGAGATGAGTGAGCCCGTTGTTCCCGAGGACGGATCCGTCGAGCTCATCGACCGTTGGCTCGACCTCACGACCAGCATCGCCTTCCTCAGCAACGCCGAGCCGAACGGCATGACCGTCGAGCAGGCTGCTGCGGCCGTCACGGGCGCGAGACCCAAGGAAGAGCGGACCCACCTCGGCCAGGTCGGTCCCGAGGTGGCCGAGAAGCTGCTCGAGCTCCACCGTGCCGTGGAGCGTGCGGAGAAGCACGCCGGTAGCTCCCTCTCGGGTCGGGGAGCCAGGCGTGCGCTCGCGCAGGCGCGCGACGCGGAAAGCGAGATGCTCGCGTCGGTCGGTTTCGGTGACTACACGGAATACCTGATGTCGGTGGCCTTCAGCACCGAGTCGTCGACCCTCGACCAGGCAGAGGCGTCGGCCACACAGGTCGCCGAGGAACGTGTCGTGGCGGGCGACGCAGTCCAGCTTGCAGACGACGAGAGGTGGTCCGGCCTCCAGCGCGATCTCGACGCCCTGTGCACCGACATCAGCGCCCTCCTGGGAGAGGAGGTGTCGGGTGATCCACTCGAGGCGTTGAGGAACCGCGTGGTCCTCAACCCGGAGCTCATCGCGGCGCGCGCGGAGCTCGCAGCGGCGCTTGCAAACGTCGGGGTGGACGTTGGCGACTCCGAGCACGTTCCGGATCGTGCCCGGGCATGGCTCGACGAGAATCGCGGCGACGACGAGACAGCTCCCGACCGCACGGTGGCGGACGACCCGATGGGCGAACCCGTTGTCGAGAACGAGCGGGGTCTTCTCGAGAGGAAGCTCGCTGCCCTCGATGCGGAGATCGCCGTCCTCGAAGAGAACGCTGCTGCCTCGGCGGTCCCCGTGCAGGAGCTCGATGCCGAGCTGGCGGCGCTCGACCGTCGCCCCGAGCCGATCATTGCCGACATCGTGGACATGGACCCGGCCGACACCGTTGCGGTGATGCGGGAGGCCCTGGTGCCGGGCTCCGACGCCGACGCGCCGGTCGTGCTCGACGGGGCCCTGGACGACCTGCCCGCTGCGTGCCTCCCGGCCGCGTTCGGCTTCCTGATGGACGAGACGGAGACCCGTCAGGTCGTCGTCGTCGGCCATGCCGATGTCGCCGATTTCGCCGACGACTGGCTCACGGCCCGTCACGGTGACCGGGGTCGCGTGTGGCGGTGGGCCGAGGCCGTGGCCGAGGCCTGTCCGGAGACCCCCGTCGCGGACGACGCCGACGAGCAGGACGAGCACGACCCCGGCTCCGGGAGCGCTGACGGCACGCACGGCGCCGGTGGCGGGATCGACTCCTTCCTCGTGGAGGAGGTCGACAGCGACGACGACGTTCCCGACCTCGACCCCGAACCGCTGCCCGACCTCGGCATGTGGACCGGCCGGGCGCCCGCCGCACCGGCCGAGCCCGAAGCGGTGGTGGAGATCGCCGAGCCGGAGGTCGTGGAGCCCGAGCCCGAGCCGGAGCCGGAGCCCGAGGTTCCGGAGCCCGAAGCGGTGGTGGAGATCGCCGAGCCGGAGGTCGTGGAGCCCGAGCCCGAGCCGGAGCCCGAGGTTCCGGAGCCCGAAGCGGTGGTGGAGATCGCCGAGCCCGAGGTCGTGGAGCCCGAGCCCGAGCCCGAGTTTGAGCCGGAGCCGGAGCCCGAGGTTCCGGAGCCCGAAGCGGTGGTGGAGATCGCCGAGCCCGAGGTCGTGGAGCCCGAGCCCGAGCCCGAGTTTGAGCCGGAGCCGGAGCCCGAGGTTCCGGAGCCCGAAGCGGTGGTGGAGATCGCCGAGCCCGAGGTGGTGGTCGCCGAGCCGGAGCCGGAGGTCGGGGTCACTGAGCCTCAGGTCGTGGAGCCTGCCGAGGTTCGGTCGGCGCCACCGGGCGCACCCGACCCCGAAGCGGTCGTCGCTGTCTGCGTCAACCACCACCACCGGCGCTCGTCGACCCGCTGTTCCAAGTGCCACGTTCCGTACTGCGACGACTGCCTCGTGCAGATCGGCTCGGGCTCGAAGCCGCGCAGCCTGTGCGTCGAGTGTGCGCTCCTGACCGGAGGAGTGCGGTTCAGCCGGCGCCGCCGCGGTCGTCGGCGCCGGTAGGGTGCTCGCTTCGCGCCCGGGTGTGTGACGGTGCGATGGGGTTCGAGGTCGTGGAGACTTCGAGTTCGCCGATGACGCCGGGGTCACCCGTGCCAAGGCCTGCTGGGACCCTTCGGACGCCAGGGAGCTGTGAGGGCCGGGGCGTCCGACTTTTGTCGGGGTGCCTCCATCGGGCACAATAGATCCCCGATGGACCTGGAATCCCGAGACTCCGTCAATGTGAAGCCGGCCGAGCTCGACGTGCTCGGCCAGATCCTCACGCACGTCGGTTCCACGCTCGACGACGAGGCACTCGACCAGCAGATCGAGTCGTTCCCCCTCATCTGCCTCACGTCGGTCGACGAGGAGCTCCACGGGTTCCTGTTCGGGTCCCTCGAGAGGATCGGCGGCACACCGTGCGTCCTGTGGGGTGCGGGGGCGGCTCGGAAGGGGAAGAACGCCGGGCCGTCACTGAAGGCCCTGGTCGGCGAGCTCTACCGGCGCGCCGCCATCTCCTTCCCCGACGAGGACGTCCTCGTGGCCGGCCAGATCGCCCATCCGGCCGGCTACACCCTGCTCGGTGGCTTGAGCGATATCTGTCCGCGGCCCGGCTACTCGCCGACGGGTGAGGAACGCGCGTGGGGCCGTCGGCTCGCCAAACGCTTCGGTTCGAAGGCCAGGTACGACGACAAGGCGTTCCGCCTGAAGCCCGGCAAACAGCCGGCGCGGGTGTTCGACACGCGCACGATGAAGGTGTCGTCCACCTCGAAGGCGGCCGAGATGCTCGGGTCACCCGATCCCGCCGCGGGTGAGGCGATGATCGTCTTCGGATGGGCATCGGCCGAGGCGCTCGAAGACGGGCTGAGCCCTGGCCGCAAGTAGTCGGCGCTAGCGCGATGCCTGGAGGGTGTCGAGCACCCGCTCGAGTTCCTCGACGCTCGTGACCGGCTCCCGGCACACGTACCCCTCACAGACGTAGGCCGTCGGCGTCCCGCCCGTCGCCCGCCCCTCGTAGAGCGGGCTGCCTGCGCTTGGCCCCGCAGCACCGAGGGCCGTGATCGACCCGGGGAGGATCCGGTCGAGTACGACACGGCGCAGCCGTTCGAAGTCCGGGTTGTCCCTGTCACCTGTCAGGACGATCTCGCGCGACGGGAGGACGATGCGCTCCTGGGCCTCCAGCATCTCGCCGAAGCCGGCGGGTGTCGCCGCGAGGTGATCGGCGACGAGGCACACCGCGCCCACGGCGGGCTCGCGCCAGCGGGGGTCGCCGGTGAGGGCGCCCAGGCGCAGGAGCCCGTCGGCAGCGAGGGAGTTGGCCGACGGTGTGGCGTTGTCGAACAGGTCCTTGCCGCGAACGAGGAGGTCGTGTGCGTCCGACCCGCTCGTGAAGAACCCGCCGCCGTCGGGGTCGTGGAACAGCTCGATGAGGTCCCCGGCGGTGCGCGTCGCGTCGGTGAGCCACGCGATGTCGTCGAGCTCGGCCAGCGTGAGCTGTGCCCCGAGCAGGGCTGCGTAGTCCTCCGCGACGGCGTTGTGGCGTGGAACGCCGGCCTGCCAGGAACGGAGGAGCCGACCGTCCTCTCCACGGAGTTCCGTGCCGAGGAAGCGGACCAGGTCGCGAGCCGTCACCATCCAGTCGGCACGCTCGAAGACCGCCGCGGCCTCGGCGAGGGCGCGTGCGAGGAGTGCGTTCCAGGCCAGGAGCACCTTGTCGTCGAGGCCGGGTCGGGTCCGCCGGGCACGTGCCTCCCGCAGGAGGGGGAGCGCCCTCGTGACGGCTTCGGAGCGTGGGGCAGTGCGGTCCACGACGTTCAGGATGTTGGCGCCCTCGAAGTTACCGCCGGCGGTCACACCGAAGTACGAGACGACGTCGTCGGCATCGGCTCCGAGCAGGGAACGGAGCTCGGCGTCGTCCCAGATGTAGAAGAGGCCCTCGACACCTTCGGAGTCGGCGTCCTCGGCGGAGTAGAAGCCGCCGGCGTCGTCGCGAAGGTCGCGCATCAGGTAGTCGACGATCTCCTCGACGACGGTCGCCCAGCGCGATTCTCGCGTCGCGACGTACCCCTGGGTGTAGGCGCGCAGGAGGAGCGCCTGGTCGTAGAGCATCTTCTCGAAGTGGGGGACGAGCCACCGGGCGTCGACCGAGTAGCGGTGGAACCCGCCACCGACGTGGTCACGGATGCCACCGGCCGCCATGGCGTCGAGAGTGGTTCGTGCCATGTCGAGAGAGGTGGGATCCCCGGTGCGGGCGTGGTCGCGCAGGAGGAAGCGGAGCACCATCGAGGGCGGGAACTTGGGTGCCCCACCGAACCCCCCGTGGATGGGCTCGTAGACGTTGCCGAGCCCGGCCCGGGCCGCAGAGAGCACCTCGGCACCGGGGAGGTCCTGAGCAGGGTCGGGAGTGGCGGCGGCAGCCAGTGCGTCGGTGAGTTGCTCGGCCTGGCCGTCGAGATCATCACGACGCTCCCTCCACGCCTCGTCGATGGCGGCGAGGAGGCGTCGGAACGACGGCATCCCGGGTCGGTCGTCGGGTGGGAAGTAGGTGCCCCCGAAGAACGGCCGGCCGTCGGGCGTGAGGAAGACCGTCATGGGCCACCCGCCGTGGCCGGTCAGGGCCTGCACCGCCTGCATGTAGAGCGCGTCGACGTCGGGGCGTTCCTCACGGTCGACCTTGACGTTCACGAACAGCCGGTTCATCTCCTCGGCTGTGACGTCGTCCTCGAACGACTCGTGGGCCATGACGTGGCACCAGTGGCAGGCGGAGTACCCGACCGACAGCAGCACGGGGCGGTCGCGCTCGCGTGCCGCCGCAAAGGCGTCATCTCCCCATGGGAACCAGTCGACGGGGTTGTCGGCGTGTTGACGGAGGTAGGGGCTCGTCTCGGCGGCGAGGCGGTTCACGCTGCGCAGGGTAAGCGACGCAGTCACCGACCGGGATGTCGTGGCGCACCACAATGTCGGCGTGCGCCTCGTTGTCACCGGAGTGCTGGCCGGCCTCGCCATGGGCTACGCGTTGCAGCGGACGAAGCTGGCGCTTCACGGGAGCTTCGTCGGATGGCCGGACCACGTCCCACGTGTCTTCCGCACGTGGATCCTGGCCGTTGCGATCGGGGCTGTCGGGCTCACGGTCATCTACGCCGGTGACTGGTGGCCGGAATTGAACGAGGGTCTCGCCTTCCGGCCGGTGGCGAACACGATCGGTGGGATCGTCCTCGGGTTCGGGATGGTGCTCGCGGTCACATCGGCCTCGGGTTTGTTCTACAACCTGGGTGCCGGAACGGTGACGTGCCTCACGGGGCTCATCGGGTTCGTGGTCGGCGACGCCGTCGGCGGATGGATCGACCTCCCGGGTGCGGGGGTCATCGCCGCGGGCGAGGGGGCCACCCTGCCGGGCGTGCTCGACGTTCCCCGCTGGACCGTGGCCGTCCCGTTCGCCGCGGTCACGGTCGTGGTGCTGGCGCGCGTACCGGTGCGCGAGGAGTCCACTCGCGTGCGCGACCAGCTGGGGTGGGTCGTGGGCGGTGTCGTCCTCGGCGTGGCCCTCGTGGGGTCGTGGGTCCTGGCGGGGCTGGGCGGTCACGACTTCGGGCCCAACACGGAGGGTGCCGTGTCGAGCCTCCTGCGGGGGCGTCCCGACAGGTGGGAGGGTGCCTTCGTGCTCGCTCTCATCCCGGGCGCCGCCGTCGCGGCTCTCACGACATCGGTGTGGGCGCTCACGCGTGTCCATGCCGGGCGTCTCGCGCGTCTCGTCGTGGGGGGCTTTCTCCTCGGCCTCGGAGGGCAGATCGCCGGCGGCTGCAATCTCGGGCACGGGCTCTCGGGCGTCGCCCAGCTCGGCCTGTCGTCGTGGCTCGTGGTGGGCGCCATCGTCGTCGGGATCGTTCTCGGGCGGCGTCTCCTGGCCGTGACCGAGGAGGAGTTGCACGAGCTCGGAGACCGGCTCGGGTGAACTCAGAAGTCGGTTCCGCCGTCGACCGGTAGGGACGCCCCGACCACGAAGCTGGCGCGCTCGGAGCAGAGGAACACGACCACGGGGGCGACCTCCTCGGGGAGCCCGATCCGGCCCAGGTCGTTGCCGGCTCCGAAGTCGCGTTCGAGGACCTCATAGGCGGCCTCGAGGGGGCCCTCGGGGAGAAGGTCCGGGTCGGACTGCTCCACGTGGTCGGCGACAGCGGGTGTCATCAGGAGCCCGGGGCACACCGTGTTCACGAGGATGCCCTCGCCGGCGAGGCTTCGCGCCAGGTTCTTCCCCGCGCTGGCCATGGCGGCCTGTGCCGCCGAGTAGCTGATGAGCGCCGGGCTCTGGTGGCGGATCGAGGCCGCGGCCAGGTTGACGACGCGACCGAACGACGCCTTGCGCAGCAGGGGGAGCGCCGCGCGCACAGCACGCACCATCGTGAGAACGCCCGAGTCGAACTGCTCCATCCAGTCGTCGTCGGTGAGCTCGGTGAGGTCACCGGTACCGGGAGGACCGATGGCGTTCACGAGGGCGTGCAGCTCCCCCCAGCGCTCGTCGAGGAACGTGAAGGCCGCCTCCACCTCTCCCGTGTCGAGCATGTCGCACGGAAGCCCGATGGCGTCGGCGGCACCCGCGGCGGCGAGCTCCTCCTCGGTCTCGCGCAGCACCACCTCGCTCCGTGCGAGGACGGCGACGCGGCATCCCTCCGCGGCCAGGAGGCCGGCTGTCTCACGCCCGACGCCGCGTGTGCCGCCGGCCACCGCAATCGCACGTCCACCCAGGCCCAGATCCACGCCGTCTCCCCGTTTGCTCCCGGAGAGTAGCGGTGCGGCCGTGGCGCCGCGTGGGTCAGTTGAACCAGATCCGCTGGTAGTCGCGACTCATGGGATGGACGAGCAGGAGGACGAGGGCGACGTCGAAGATCAGGCTCAGGAAGTCAACTCGAACATAGAGCGTGAAAAGGAGAAGGACGTTGATGACGGCGCCCGCGACGGCGAGGCCGTAACCCCACTTCTTCTCGTTGGCGATTCCGAAGCCACCCGCCATCATTGCCGCCGCGACGGCAACGAGAACGGGCAAGCCCCAGCTCAGACCGCGAAATCCGTTGAAGAACCCGTTGAGGTAGAGCAGCAACGTCGCGATCACGAGCGTCTGCGGCTGTTGTTGGTTCAGGAACCTGCGTTCGTTCACGGGACCTCCGGGTCGGGCCGACCGGGTGGTGGTCTCGCCCCCGTCGGTGGAACCACCATTGTGGCCGCTCGGCGCCCCTGGGGGCACCGCGAGGCCCAGATCGCCGTCAGCGGCGCAGTTCCACGTGGCGGGAGCGCAGTTGGCCGCATGCCGCGTCGATGTCGGTGCCGCGGTTGCGGCGCACGGTGGCGTGGAGCCCCGCAGCCCGGAGACGCCGGGCGAAGGTGTCCATCCGGGCCCTGTTGGGCGCATGGCCCCGGTAGTCGCGCGTGGGGTTGAGCGGGATCAGATTGACGTGGACGGCCGGGGGGCCGAGGTCGCCCAGCAGCCCGGCCAGGATCGCTGCCTGCTCGAGGTCGTCGTTGACACCGGCGATCACCGCGTACTCGAAGCTCACCCGCCGACCCGTCGCGCGCTGGTAGGTCTCCGCGGCCTCGAGCACCTCCGCGATGGGATAGCGACGGTTGAGCGGCACAAGGAGGTCGCGCTGCTCGTCGGTGGGCGCGTGGAGCGACACGGCGAGCGTGACGGGGAGGTGCTCGTCGGCCAGGCGCACGATGCCGGGAACGACGCCGACCGTCGACACGGTGATGCTGCGGGCCGAGATGCCGACGTCGTCGTGCAGTCGCCTCACGGCGTCGACCGTCGCGTCGTAGTTCGCCAGCGGCTCTCCCATTCCCATGAACACCACGTGGTCGACGCGCTCGGGCACGGCACGGGTTGCACGCACGACCTGCTCCACGATCTCGCCGACGTCGAGATGGCGGTCGAAGCCCGCCTGACCGGTGGCGCAGAAGGTGCACCCCATGGCGCAGCCCGCCTGCGACGACACACAGACCGTCGCGCGGTCCGGGTAACGCATGAGCACGGTCTCAATCTCCGCGCCGTCGTCACCTGCCGCCCACAGCCACTTCTGCGTCATGCCGTCGTCGCCGTGCGCGATGGTGAGTGCTCGAAGCGACTCCGGTAGCTCGGCGGCCAGCCGTGACCGGAGTGCCGTCGGGAGGTCGGTGCAGTCTTCCAGGCGGCGTGCCGAGTGGATTCCGGCCCACACCTGGTCGGTACGGAAGCGCGGCTCACCCCACGACTCGAGCAGGTCGTGCAGGCCGTCCCGAGAGATGCCGTACCGCGTCCGCTCACTCACGACACGTCGTTGCTGTCGTCGAGATCGGCGCTGAACGCGCGGTTCGTCCGTGCCGTCGTGAAGCCGAGCGACTCGTAGAGCCCGACGGCCGCATCGTTCGACGCGTCGACGTAGAGGATTCCGGTGGGCATGCCCCGCTCGGCGATGCTCGAGAGTCCCTCCACCACGAGGGCCCGCCCGAGGCCGGTGCCCTGCCGGTCGGGATGGACGCCGATCACGTAGATCTCCCCGGCCTGCTCGTCGTCGTGGAGCTTCGTCCAGCAAGAGCCGGCCATGCCGTGGTCGTCCTCGGCCACGATGAAGCCGCCGGGGTCGAACCACTCCTGGCGCATCCGCTCGTCGAGGGTGTGCTGCGACCAGGCGCCCTGCTCCGGATGGTCCGCGAAGGCGAGATTGTTGAGAGCGAGCCAGTCGGCGTCGTCGTCCCCGGGGCGGAACGGACGCGTGCTGATCCCGTCGGGCCACGCCGGAGCGGCATCGAGCGGCAGGGCGCACTCCATCCGCAGCAACTCCCGCTGGGGGGCGAAGCCCAGCCGTTCGATCATCGCCACGGTCGTGTCGTCGGGATCGTGGCTCCACAGCACGACCTCACCGCCGCCGTCGGAGCTGATCTCCGCAGCGGCTCGTTCGAGGAGGCCCCGTTCGACGCCCGCGTGCCGGTGGCGGGGGTGCACCACGAACTCCAGCTGCCAGTGCCCGGGAGCATGGGAGACGTGCGCGGCACCGACGATGTGGCCCTCGCGACGGTCGAGCACGATCTGGGCTCCGGCCGTCGGCGGGCCTGTGAGCTCGTGCCACAGGTCGTCGCTCAGGGGAGCGTGGCCGTCGGCGGCCTGGGCGACGAGGCACAGTGCCTCGAGCCCGTGGCGGTCGTCGTCGCGGAGTGCCGCGAGCCGATGGTGCTCGATCACCCCCGGAGCGTAGATCCGAGACCGGCCGACCCGGGCCGTCGAGGGGCCGCCCACCTAAGGTGCCCGCATGGCACGTCCCCGGGGCTCCCGCCAGCGGGCCGAGCAGGCCCTTGCCCTGCTCCAGGAGGAGTATCCCGACGCCGTCTGCGCCCTGACCCACGACTCGCCCTACCAGCTGCTCGTGGCGACGATCCTCTCGGCGCAGTGCACCGACGAGCGCGTCAACATGGTCACGCCGGCGGTGTTCGCCCGCTATCCGGACCCCGAGGACCTCGCGGCCGCCGACCCTGCAGAGCTCGAGGAGCTCATCCACTCCACGGGCTTCTTCCGTTCCAAGACGAAGAACCTCATCGGGATGGCGCAGGGCCTCGTCGACCGCTTCGAGGGTGAGGTTCCCCGCGACCTCGACGACCTCGTGAAGCTCCCCGGGGTCGGGCGCAAGACCGGGAACGTGATCCGGTCGGTGGCGTTCGAGCTTCCCGGGCTACCGGTCGACACCCATGTCACGCGTCTGGCGCGACGTCTCCGACTCACGAAGGAGGAGGACGCCGTGAAGATCGAGCACGACCTCGACCCCATGGTGCCCGCCGGGCTGCGTGGCGACTTCTCACTGCTGCTGATCCTGCACGGCCGGAACGTGTGCGACGCCCGCAGGCCGCGCTGCGACGCCTGCGTGCTCGCCGGGATCTGCCCCTCCGCCTTCACGTTCTCGTAACGCCCTCCGCCACTCCGAGATGGTGCGTTTTCCGGGCCATGGACCGGGTTCTTGCACCAACCTGGCGGGGTTGAGGTGGACCCGGGTCAGGCGAGGTGGGCGCGGGCACGGTCGACGGCGCGGCCGGCGGTGATGAGGGCCCGCTCGGCGGCGAAGCACTCGGCGGCCACGGTGGAGCCGGGCGTCGTGGCGTAGTCCTCGGCGCAGGCCGTCACCCGGCGGACGAGGTCCTCGATCTGGGACCGGACCGTGGAGAGCTCGGCGGCGGTGGAGCTGTCGGTGGGCCGGGTCATGGCGTCGGGTCCTCCCGTGTCCGGTCTCGGGTCTGGTCACCTGTCTCGCTTCCCGCGTCGTCGTCCGTACTCTCGCCCGGACCCTCGGTGGCGAGGTCACGCACCTCGAGGTCGAAGGTGGGGATCGCCTTCGACCCGGCCCGGGCCGACTCCTCGAGACGGTCACCGCCGAGCTTCCTCTTGGGGAGCCGCAGCGCCAGCACGAAGCCGAGGAGCGCGACGGCGGCGCCGGCCAGGAGGGCGGCCTGGTACCCGTCGAGCTGGGAGTCCCGGGCGATGCGACGGATCTCGTCGCCTTCCTCCGCCGGGAGACCGGCGGCGAAGTCCTCCACCTTCTCGTTCGTCACGGACTGCGTGCCGGCGTCGATGGTCGCCTCGACCCTGGCTCGGGTGTCATCGGCCAGGACCGTGCTCGAGTCGACCTCGTCGGCGACGGCGGCGAAGCCCACCGAGAGGATCACTGACCCCACGACGGCTGTCCCGAGCGCCATCCCGAGGTTCTGTGACGTGCCCTGGAGCCCTGCGGCCTCACTCGCCTCGTCGTTGTCGGCGCCCGACAGGATCAGGTTGGGGAGCTGCGCGACGACGAGCCCGATACCGACCCCGATGACGGCGAGGGGCAGTGCGAGGTCCCATCCCGACTCCGCACCGTCGAGTGATCGGGAGAGCAGCACACCTCCGACGGCGAGCACGACGAGGCCCCCGGCGACGATCGACCGGGGGTAGAACCGGTGACCGAGCGGCGGTGAGAGCGAGGAGACGCCCAGCACGGCGATCGACAGTGGGAGAAGCGTCACGCCCGTGCGGAAGGCGTTGAAGCCGAGCAGGGACTGGCAGAAGAGCGGGACCAGGAAGAGGATGCCCGCCTGCATGAACGTCTGCGTGGCCAGGACCGGGAGGCCCTCGCGGATGCTCCGGTGGCGGAAGATCGACAGGTGGAGCAGCGGCGACGTCCCTGTCCGCTCCCGGTGGCGCAGCCACACGACGAAGAGGCCCAGCACCGCGAGGCCGGCGCCGATCATGACCCAGGTCGCCACGTCGTCCCACCCCGCCGTCGAGGTGCGCAGGACGCCGAGCACGACGAGGCCGAGCCCGACGACGGAGAGCAGCACACCCACGTAGTCGAGGTCGACGGGCTCGTCGGGTCGGCTGTCGGCGAGCTTTCCGGACCCGATCAGCACGACGACCACGATCACGGCCTCGAGGGCGAACGCAAGGCGCCAGGTCGCAGCCGTCGTGATGGCACCACCCACGATCGGGCCGAACGCCGCGCCGGCTGCGGCGACGCCCCACACCACCCCGTAGGCCCGGGCACGCGCGTCGCCGGGGAAGTTGGTGCGGATCAGCGTGTTGATGGCGGGCACGATGAGCGCCGACCCCAGCCCCTCGAGGATCGACCAGCCGATGATCAGCATGGCGATGTTGGCCGCCAGGGCCGTGGTGACGGTCCCGATGCCGTAGACGACGAGCCCGATCCGGAAGGCCCGTAGGGAGCCCCAGCGGTCGCCGAGCTTGCCGCCCGTCAGCATGAACGCCGACATCGTGAGGGTGTAGACGGTGATGGCCGCCTGGACCTTGGTGACCTCGGTGTCGAGGTCGGCCACCACGTCGGAGATCGACACGTTCATGATCGTGGTGTCGATCACGTAGATGAACATGGCAGCCGACAGGATCACGAGGATCGCGGACCCTGCGGTACGCCCTGCCCGTGCCTCGCTGCCCATCGGTGACCCGCCCCCCGTGTCGTGGCCCGTGTGAGGGTAGATGCCGGTCCGTCGCTGCGCCTGCCCGTGATCGATGCCCGAATCGGCACGAGGCGCGGACAGGCGGCCGGTACGATGGGAATCCCGTGCTCGAACGACTGGATCTCCGCGGCTTTGAGGGTGACCTCCGCTCCCGTGTCGCGCCCTCAGCGGGCAGGGCCTCCTCGAAGCCCGACGATGACCTGCGTGCGGTACGGGAGATCCTCGACGAGGTCGCCCGGGGCGGCGACGAAGCGCTGCGCGACCTCACCGAGCGCTTCGATGGGTGCCGACCCACCGATCTCAGGGTTCCCGTCTCCGAACGTGCCCGGGCGCTGTCGGAGGCCTCCTCGGAGCTTCGAGCAGCCCTGGAGTTCGCCCGCGACCGGATCACGGCGCACCACGAGAACCAGCGGGTCGCCCCCGACCCCGTGGAATCGGATCTCGGCATCACGATCAGCGACGTCGTCGTTCCGCTCGGGATCGCGGGTTGCTACGTGCCGGGCGGCCGTGCCGCCTACCCGTCCACCGTTCTGATGACAGCTCTGCCCGCGAGGGTTGCAGGTGTCGACACGGTCGTGTTGTGCGTCCCGCCCGGCCCCGACGGCCGGGTGCCCGACGCCACGCTGGCGGCCGCGGCGTTGGCCGAGGTCGACGACGTCTTCTGTGTCGGCGGTGCCCAGGCGATCGGCGCGTTGGCGCTCGGAACCGACACGGTTCCTGCCGTCGATGTGATCGTGGGCCCCGGAAACCGTTTCGTGGCGCTCGCCAAGCGGGAGGTCGCCGGTCGCGTGCGTACCGACACCTTCGCCGGGCCGTCCGAACTCGTGGTGATCGCCGACGGATCGGCCGATCCGGCCTACGTCGCCACCGACCTGCTCGCCCAGGCGGAGCACGGGCCCGGGGGACTGGCCGCGTTGGTCACCTGGGACCCGGCCGTTGCCGACTCCGTCGACCGTGAGCTGGAGAGCCGGGCGTCGACCGCCACCCGCTCCGACGACATCGGGGCCACCCTGGCCGAGGGTGGGCGGGCGGTCCTCGTCGACGACGCCACCCGGGCGGTGGCCGTCTCCGACGCCGTGGCCCCCGAGCACCTCGAGCTCATGGTGGAGGCACCGGCGGAGCTGCTCGCGCTGGTCCGCAACGCCGGCGCTGTGTTCTGCGGCGCCTCCAGCCCCGCCGCCGTGGGCGACTACGTCGCCGGCGTGAACCACGTGCTCCCCACGGGCGGCACCGCCCGGTTCGCCGACGCACTGCGCGTCTCCGACTTCCTGAAGCACATCCACGTCGTCGACGCGACCCCCGACGCCCTCGAGTACGTGCGTCCCCACATCGAGGCGCTCGCACGTGCCGAGGGTCTGGATGCCCACGCGGCATCGGTCGCCGTCCGGGCGTCCAACGGGAAGGGGGCTGTGCCATGACCGGCCCCGGGCTGCCCTCCGCCCGCGACGACATCGCCGCCCTGTCGGGGTACTTCTCGCCGCAGCTCGACGTACCCGTGCGGCTCAACACCAACGAGAGCCCCGTGCCGCCACCCGACGAGTTCGTCGAGGAGTGGTGTGACGCCCTCCGCACGATCCCCCTCAACCGGTACCCGGACCGGCGTGCCGGGGAGCTGCGCGCTGCTCTGGCAGACCGGCTCGGCGTCCGTGCCGAACAGGTGTTCTGCGGCAACGGCTCCAACGAGGTCCTCCAGTCGCTGCTCCTCGCCTACGGCGGAGCGGGGCGCCGCGCGGTCACGTTCGAGCCGACGTACGCGCTCCACAGCCACATCGCCACGATCACGGGGACCGAGGTCGTGGCCGGCAAGCGACGCGCCGACTTCTCCGTCGACCCCGATGCCGCCGCCACGTTCGTGGAGGAGCAGCGCCCGTCGGTGATCTTCCTGTGCAGCCCGAACAACCCGACCGGCACACTCGACCCGCCGGGCCTCGTCGGGAGACTGCGCGGCGCCGCCCCCGGTGCGCTCGTCGTGGTCGACGAGGCCTACGGCGAGTTCGCGCAGCGCTCCGAGATCCCCAACGTGACCGACGACGCCGCCGTGGTGGTGGTGCGGACCTATTCGAAGGTGTGGTCGCTCGCCGCACTCCGCCTCGGCTTCTGTGTCGCACCGGCACCCGTGGTCCGGAACCTCGACGCGGTCGCGCTGCCCTACAACCTCTCGGCGGCCACCCAGGCGGCCGGGCTCCTGGCCCTGCGCCACGGCGACGAGATGGCCGAGCGCGTCGCGATTCTGTGCGGCGAGCGCGACCGGCTCGTCAGGACGCTTCGCGACCTCGGTTCATTGACGGTCTACGACAGCGGCGCCAACTTCCTTCTCATCCGCCCGGATGTGGATGCCCACTCGCTGTGGGAGAGACTGCTCGGCCACGGCGTTCTCGTGCGCGATTTCACCAGCCGGCCCGGCCTGGATGGGACACTGCGGATCACGGTGGGGACCCCCGACGAGAACGACGCACTGCTCGCCGCCCTTCCGGTGGCGATCGAGGAGGTGGCGGCCTGATGGCCGAACGAACGGCCCGGTGGGACCGGGAAACCAACGAGACGAAGGTGTCCGTCGACCTCGACCTCGACGGCACCGGGGTGGCGGACGCCCAGACCGGCATCCCGTTCTTCGACCACATGCTCGAGCAGCTCGGGCGCCACGCCGGGTTCGATCTCGTCGTGCGCGCCGAGGGCGACCTCGAGATCGACACCCACCACACCATCGAGGACGTCGGCATCGTGTTCGGGACGACCCTCAGCCGCGCTCTCGGCGACAAGGCCGGGGTGCGTCGCTTCGCGTCGATCGAGGTACCGCTCGACGAGGCTCTCGTGGCCGTGGCGCTCGATCTCTCCGGTCGCCCGTTCCTCAGCTACGACATCGACCCGGTCGCCGAGTGGGTCGGCACGTTCGACCCGCAGCTCGCCGAGGAGTTCTGGCGCGCCTTCGCGGTGGCTTCCGCGGTCACCCTGCACATGCGGAGCATCTCGGGCCGCAACGGCCACCACGTCCTCGAGGCGTCGTTCAAGGCTGCGGCGCGGTGCCTGCGCGATGCAACCCGGATCGACGGCGAGGTCGTCCCCTCCACGAAGGGGACGCTCTGAGCACCCCCGCCCGCATCGCGGTTCTCGACTACGGAATCGGGAACCTCCGGTCGGCGGAGAAGGCGCTCGCACACCTGGGAGCCGATGCCGTCCTCACGGCTGATCCCGACACCGTGGCGTCGGCGGCAGCGGTCGTGCTCCCCGGCGTCGGTGCCTTCGGTCGCTGCATGGAGGAGCTTCGCGCGCACGGGCTCGACACGCCGGCCCTCGACGCCGCAACGTCGGGCAGGCCCTTCCTCGGTATCTGCGTGGGAATGCAGATGCTGTTCGAGTCCAGCACCGAATCCCCGGGTGTGCCGGGGCTCGGCGTCGTTCCCGGCGTCGTGGAGCGCCTGCACGGGCCGGTCACGATCCCGCACATGGGATGGAACACCGTCGACGCCGTTCCCCGGTCGGGCCTGTTCGCCGGTGTGCCCGAACCGCGGTGGTGCTACTTCGTGCACTCGTACAGCGCGGTCCCGACCGATCCGGCGGTGGTGTCCGCCACGACGGACCACGGCGGCACCCTCGTGGCTGCCGTCGAGGCGGGGGCGGTCTGGGCGACGCAGTTCCACCCCGAGAAGAGCGGCGCCTGCGGGCTCGCCGTGCTCGCCAACTTCGTGGCGGCCGCCGCGCAGCACGCGGAGAGTGGCTGATGCCGTTCCAGCTCTTCCCCGCGATCGACATCCGCGGCGGTCGGTGCGTGCGTCTCATGCGCGGCGACTACGACGCCGAAACCGTCTACGACGAGGACCCGGTCGCGGTCGCACGGCGCTTCGGAGAGGCCGGCGCGTCGTGGATCCACGTCGTCGATCTCGATGCGGCGCGTACCGGCGAGCCCGCCAACGCAGGCACGGTCGCAGAGATCTGCTCGGTGGTCGACGTTCGGGTCCAGGTCGGTGGCGGCATACGGAGCCTCGACGCCGCACGACGTCTGCACGAGGCGGGGGTGGCGCGGGTCGTCGTCGGCACGGCGGTCGTCGACCGGCCCGATCTCGTCGACGACATCAACGAAGCGGTGGGTGTTCCCGTCGCCGTCGGGCTCGACGTGCTCGGCGACGAGGTGAGGGTCCGGGGATGGACGGAGGGAAGCGGGCGGAGCCCCGCCGAGCTGGTTGCCGACCTCGATGCCCGGGCGGTCGACGCCTTCGTGGTCACCCGCATCGAAGCCGACGGGACGATGGAGGGCCCCGACATCCACGGGCTCACCGGTGTGCTGGCGGCCACCGACACCCCGGTCCTGGCGAGCGGGGGAGTCGGGACGCTGGCGCACATCCGTGAGCTGTCCGCGTTGGCGGTCCGGCACCCGACCCTGGACGGTGTGATCGTGGGACGTGCCCTCTACGAGGGACGTTTCACCGTGGAGGAGGCGCTGGGCGCATGCTCGCAACACGTGTGATCCCGTGCCTCGACGTCGATCGGGGCCGGGTCGTGAAGGGCGTCAACTTCGTCGGCCTACAGGACGCCGGCGACCCGGTCGAGCTGGCGAAGCGCTACGACGCCGAGGGGGCCGACGAGGTGGTGTTCCTCGACATCACGGCGTCCTCCGACGACCGCGACACGATCCTCGGCGTCGCCGCACGGACGGCCGAGCAGGTGTTCATGCCGTTCACGGTCGGCGGCGGTATCCGCTCCGAGGACGACATCCGCCGACTGCTCCGCGCCGGGGCCGACAAGGTGTCGCTCAACACGGCGGCCGTGGCGGAGCCGGATCTGGTGCGCGCGGGCGCCGACGCCTTCGGTGCCCAGTGCATCGTCGTCGCCGTCGACGCGCGTCGACGTGGCACGGGCGGCTGGGAGGTCGTCACCCACGGGGGGCGGACCCCGACGGGCCTCGACGTGATCGCGTGGGTGCGGCGGGTCGTCGATCTCGGCGCCGGGGAGATCCTGCTCACGTCGATGGACCGTGACGGCACACGCGACGGCTACGACATCGACCTCACCGCCGCCGTGGTCGATGCCGTGGAGGTCCCCGTGATCGCCTCGGGAGGCGTGGGGACGCTCGAGCACCTCTACGAGGGTGCGGCCGCCGGAGGCGCCGAGGGCCTCCTCGCTGCTTCGATCTTCCACTTCGGCGAGCACTCGGTGGGTGCAGCCAAGGAGTATCTCGCAGCCCGGGGCGTCACCGTGCGTCCGGTCTGAGCGGGCTCGCGGTCCCGCGGCGCCCGTCTCGGAATTCGGGTACCGTCGGGGAACCGACGACCTGTCCTTCAGAAGGGAGCACGGATGAGCGACGGCGCTGTGGTCGACGAGGGATTCCTGAGGCGGTACCGGGAGCTGCTCGACGCCGAGGACGAGGCGTTCGACGACCTCGAGCACGCCTACGAGGACGGCAACCGGGCCGTGTTCGACTCCGACATCGACAGGTGGCGGTCGTCGGTCAGTCGCCGGCTGACGTTCCTCGAACGTCACGGTGTCGCAAGTCGCGAGAGCCCGGCCACCACGGGGGCGTCCTAGCGCACCGGCCACGACGCCCGCCGCTGCGGGCGGTACGGCCTACGCGGCGAGGAAGTTCAACGGGGCGTAACCGCTGCCCAGCACCGATGCGGAATCGCTGTCGAGCGCGCGCTCCAGCAGGGTCGCGTACACGCGGCGGAAGTCGGTCGTGGCCTTCAGGTCGCCGTTGCCGTCCAGGTTCGTCAGGCTCGGATGGTCCCCGTAGAAGCCGCCGTGGACGGGGTTCCCCACAGCGAGCACGGGTGCAGCCGTGCCGTGGTCCGTCCCGCCGCCCTGGTTCGCACGGAAGCGCCGTCCGAACTCCGACTGCACGACCGTCACGACGTGCTTCCCGCGGCTGTGACCGTCGAGCTCCGCGTGGAACCCGTGGAGAGCCTGGTCGAGCTGGCGCAGCAGGCCCTCCTGCGTCGGGAGCTGGTTGGTGTGGGTGTCGAAGCCGCCCATGCTGACGTTGTAGACAGTGGTCCGCAGCCCTGCCCGCACCAGCTTGCTGACGACACGCAGCTGGGGCGCCAGCTGGCCGCCCACCCCGTCGAGGGAGGTCGGGAGGCCCGCCGCGGCTGTCACGCCCTCGGCTGCCACGAACTGGTTGGTGGCGTTGTTCACGCCATCCACGTCCTCACCGTCGAGAGCGGAGTTGATCTCCTCCTCGGCGCGGATCAGGTTCTCCTTCGAGCGCGTGATCGCCGACGCCCAGACACCCTCGCTCGGCTCGGGCTGGGCAAGCCAGCCGTAGCCATTCTTGAAGACCTGGTTGCCGGGGATGCTGAACCCGCCGTTCGGAACGGCGATTCCGGTCTGCGCTTCGCCGCGCAGCACCATCGGCAGCGAGTTGCCGATGACGATGGCGGTGAGGGGGTCATCGATGCCCTGGTCCATCCAGCGCCCGATCCAGCCCGTGTTCTCCACGCTCTCGGCCACACCCGAGGCCCACACGTCCTGGGACCGAAAGTGGCTGAGGTCGGGGTTGGGGTATCCGCAGCCCTGGATGATCGCGAGGTCGTCGTCGCGCCAGTGCTGAACGAGTCCCTCGAGGCTGGGGTGCAGCCCGATGCCGGAGCCGAGGTCGTGCACGCCGTCGGCGGGTGAGAGCGCCAGCGCCCCGCGGGCGCCGTGGTACGCCGAGTTGCCGTGGGGAACCACGGTGTTGAGCCCGTCGGTCCCGCCGTAGAGGGTCACGAGCACGAGGATCTCCGCCCCCGGGAGCGGCGGCGGTGGTGGCGGCGGTGGTGGTGGGGGCGGCGGCCCCGGAACGGGCGGCTTGCATGCTGCGATCCCGGCGAGGGCCGCGGCGGAGCCCGTGCCGGTGAGGAACTTCCTGCGGGACACCGTCATGGCTGATGGCTCCTCATCCGAGCAGGTACTCGGGGCTACCGAGTGCGAGGGCGACGACGGCCAGGGAACTGTCGGACGCGTTGGCCAGTGCCGCGTCGGTTCGGGGGCTCCAGGCATCGACGCCGAGGAGTTCGGCGGCGGCGGCCGGCCGTTCCACCGGAGCTGCCCAGCCGACGCTGGAGGTGTTGCCGAGGATGACGGCCGTTTGAGCCAGCTTGACCCGCTCGAGCTCGGAGGCGGTGTTGATCCAGTAGCCGTTCGGTGCCCATCCGGCCACGTGGGGTGGCACGAAGGGCACCTGCTGGAGCCCGACGAGCGACTGTGCGGTCAGGACGTTGGCGGGCAGGTTCAGGGCGCGCAGGGAGCGGGCCACCCACTCGACGGGCGACTCCACCAGCCCCTGTCGGGCGTCGGCGGAGTCGAACTGCGGATGGAGAAACGTCGCTCGCAGGAGCCCGGTGATGTCGAGGTCGACGGCGAACGAGGAGCCCAGCTCGACCGCGATCGGGTGGTCCGGCGGGATCGGCCAGGCGAAGAAGCTCCACACCCGCGAGGCGATGTAGGGCGCACAGGCGGGGTGCGACGTGATGATCGAGATGGCGTCCTGGGTGTTCCAGTTGCCGGTCTGGCCGAGGAGGGTCTTGGAGCCCGAGTCCCAGCGTGACGGGTCGAACACGATCGTCGGGTTCAGCGGGTTCGAGGTGTTCACCGTGTAGCCGGTGAAGGCCCGTGCTGCGGCCTTCACGTCGTTTTCGGTGTAGTTGCCGCGCCCGAGGGCGAAGAGCTCCATGACCTCCCGTCCGTAGTTCTCGTTGGGGGAGCTCTTGTGGCTGAAGAGCCCGTCGAGCCAGATGAGCATGGCCGGGTCGATCGTGACGGCCTGGAGGAGGTCCTCGAAGTTGCCCCATCCGAGCGTGCGGAACAGCTGGTGCTGTCTGAACATCAGCGACGGCCACCCGACCTTCTGGACCGACGACGTGAGGAGCCCGTGCCAGAAGAAGGGGAGCTTCTCCCGGAGCGGGACCTGCGAGGCCACCATCCGCTCGAGCCACCACGTCACGAGGGCGGCCGTCTCCAGCTGGGCCACCTCCTGGTCGGGGCCCATCGTGGTGGGGGGCATCAGGCTGGGAGGCGGGATCGCCTCGGCCGCGGGGTCGGGTGCTGTCAGGAGCTCCTCGACGGTCGCCTCGTAGCCCTGCGCCTCCGCCGCATCGAGCTGCGCGCTCGTCGCGCCGAAGCCGACGCGCCGGTAGAGGTGCGCGAGCCGGGAGCGGAGGTCCGGCGTGGCGGGCACCTCCAGGTCACCGAGAGGACGCGGTGCTGCGGGGAGTCCGGTGCGATGGGCGGTTCCGAGGAGGGTGGGCACGTGGTCTCCGGATGTGGGGCGACGACCTCCTGTCTATCGACCACGGAGCGTGCTCATCTTGAGAAGAATCCGACCGAATGCGCGCGCTCGGCGCGTTGAAGGCAGGCCGCGCCGGGCTCAGTTCCCCCCGGAATCCCGGGCCTCGCGAACCACGCGGTCCACCAGGTCGACGGTGAGTGACACGATGAACCCCGTGTTACCGACGAAGAAGTGATCGGCGCCAGGGAGGACCTCGACGACCGTGTTCTTCCATCCTGCGACCCTGGCGCGTCCCGCGTCGCTCTCGACGAGGTCGTCCCGGTCCCCGAACACGATCGTCTTCGGCCGCGGGTCGTCGGCGACGGCGTCGGGGGCGTAGCGCCCCGGTGGCGCCACCGCCACCCAGGCCGACACACGGCCGTCGGCCGTCGCGAGGGCGATGTCGGCGCCGAACGACCATCCGGCCATGAGGATCGGGCACCCGGGCGGGAGGAGCGCCGCCAGGTGGTCGAGCGCCGCCTCGGCGTCATGACGCTCCCCGTCACCGTCGTCGAAGCCCCCTTCGCTGCCCTCGACGCCGCGGAAGTTGAAGCGGAGACAGGTGACGCCGGCCGGTGGGAGGGCGTTGAACCACTCGCCCACGACGAGCGAGCGCATGGAGCCGCCGAACTGCGGGTGGGGGTGGCACAGCACGGCGCCGGCGCGTGGGTGCTCGGCCCGGGCGACCTCGGCTTCCAGACGGAGCCCGCCGCGACTCGTGAGGGTTGTGGGCTCGGACATCGTGTGCACGCTAACCCGGCCGGACCCCTCCCCGGATGGTGCAGTTGTTGGGCTGTGGCCACATCAATCGCACCAACCCGGGGAGGGGGGACGGGTACCATCGCCGCGTGCCCGACGTGACACCGCCTGACGTGACGCCCATCGACGCCACGGAGGACCAGTTGTCGGAGGTGACCTTCGACGACCGCGGGCTCGTCCCGGCGATCGTGCAGGAGGCCGGCACGGGCCGGGTCCTGATGATGGCCTGGATGAACGACGAATCGTTGCGGAGGTCCCTCGAGACGGGCCGCACCTGGTTCTGGAGCCGGAGTCGCCAGGAGTACTGGTGCAAGGGGGAGACCTCCGGCGACCGCCAGTACATCCGGTCGGCCTCCTACGACTGCGACGGCGACACCCTCCTCTTCCAGGTGGAGCAGGAGGGCAACGGTGCGTGCCACACGGGCGAGTGGAGCTGCTTCTTCCGCCCGTTCGGCGCCCCCGACCGCCCGTGACCGCCTCGCGGTGACCACCGACGGAGCCGGGCCGCGCCCGTCGCTCGAGGAGTTTCGCTCACTGGCGCGCGGCCACACCGTCGTACCGGTGTGGCGCGAGATCCTCGCCGACGTGGAGACCCCGGTCTCGGCTTACGCCAAGCTCGTCGGGGCGCAGCCGGGATTCCTCCTCGAGTCGGTGGAGCACGGCCGCCGGTGGGGGCGGTTCTCCTTCCTCGGCAGTGATCCGGCCGTCACCCTCGTCGCCCGGGGCACCGACGTCTCGTGTGCGGTCGGCGACGCCCCCGGGATCCCGACAGGCGACGGCATCCTGAACGCCCTCGACGCGCTGCTCGCCCGCTACTCCGCGCCGGCCATTCCGGAGTTGCCTCCGTTCCACGGTGGGGTGGTCGGCTACCTGGGCTACGACATCGTGCGCGAGATCGAGCGGCTCCCCCGTGTGCCACCCGACGACCAGGGCATGCCGGACGCCGTCCTGTCCTTGACCGGGCACGTGACCGCGTTCGACCACTTCCGACAGCGTCTGTTCCTGATCGAGAACGTGTTCGTCGACGCCGACGCGAACGACACGGTCCTGGAGGCCCACTACCGAGCGGCCTCCGAGCGTCTCGACGAGAGGGTGGCGGCGCTGGCCGCGCCCCTGGTGGTCCGCCCGTCGCCCCCGCCGCCCGACCCCCTGGTCGACCTCCCGGCCTTCACGTCCACCATGGGCGCCGACGACTACCGCCGGGCGGTCGACGTCGCCCGCGAGCACATCCTGGAGGGCGACATCTTCCAGGTCGTTCTCGCCCAGCGCTTCGACATCGACGAGCCGGTCGACCCCTTCTCGACCTACCGCGTCCTGCGCCAGGTGAACCCGTCGCCCTACATGTACTTCGTCCACGACCAGGAGCTCACGATCGCCGGGTCGTCACCCGAGCCGATGGTGCAGGTGCTCGACGGCCGCGTGATCAGCCGACCGATCGCCGGGACGCGCCGGCGGGGAGCCGACGATGCGGCCGACCGGCGGATGGCCGCGGAGCTCGCCGAGCACCCCAAGGAGCGTGCCGAGCACGTGATGCTCGTCGACCTGGCGCGCAACGACGTCGGGCGGGTCGCCGAGTTCGGGACCGAGCGCGTCGACGAACTCATGACCCTGGAGCGCTACTCCCACGTGATGCACATGACGAGCCAGGTGTCGGCCGACCTGCCCGACGGCACGGGCCCCGTCGACGTCCTGCGTGCGACCTTTCCCGCCGGCACGGTCAGCGGCGCGCCGAAGGTGCGGGCCATGGAGATCATCGACGACCTGGAGCCCACCAAGCGGGGCCCCTACGCCGGGGTCGTCGGATACATCGACTTCTCGGGGAACCTCGACACGGCCATCGCCATCCGAACGATGCTGTGGCGTGACGGGCGGGCGTCCGTGCAGGCCGGAGCGGGGATCGTGGCCGACAGTGATCCCGAGCTCGAAGACCTCGAGTGCCACAACAAGGCCCGGGCGCTGCTCACGGCCGCCGCCGCCGCACGCGATCTCGACCCCATCGTCCACGACCCGCCGGTCCCGTGATCGAGCCCGGGGAGGCGACGACGAGCGACCTGGGTGTCGAGGTCGCGGCGCACTACGGGGACCCGACCGCCGAGTGGGAGGCACTCGAGGCCGGGGCCGGTGTCGTCGACCGCTCGGACGCAGGGTCGGCGCTCGTCTCGGGTGGTGACACCTTCAGCTTCCTCGACAGCCTGGTCTCGGCCGATGTCGCCGACCTCGAGGACGGCGCGGGCGTCCACGGCCTGCTCCTCTCACCGAAGGGAAAGCTCGTCGCCGACTTCCGCCTTCTCCGCGTCGGCGACACCGCGTGGATCGACACCGAGCCCGGCGTGGCCCCCGACCTGGTGGCCGCGCTCGATCGCTACCGGATCCGCGTCGATGTCGAGATCTCGGAACGCTCCGACGAGTTCGGCGTCCTCCAGCTCCGTGGGCCGGCGGTCGACGATGTCCTCGCCGGCGCCGGTGCTTCCCGACCGCCGACGGGCGCCCATGCCCACGTCGCGTGGGGGGAGGTGCGCATCGCCCGCGTCGCGCGTCCCGACGACGCTGGGGTCGACGTCGTCGGCCCTCTGGCGGCGCTCACCGCGGCGTGGGCGGACCTCACGGCGGCAGGGGCGGTGCGCGTGGGCCGCAGCGCCTCCGAGGCACACCGGATCGCAGCGGGGATCCCGCGGCAGGGCCACGACATCGACGAGCGGACGATTCCCCAGGAGGCGGGCCTCGAGCTCGACGCCGTGTCCTTCACGAAGGGCTGCTTCCTCGGCCAGGAGCTCGTCTGCCGCATCGACAGCCGCGGACGGGTCAACCGGTTCCTCCGACGTCTCACACCCGACGGGCCCGCCCCGGCGGTGGGGGCCGAGATCCTCGACCACGACGGCGAGCGGGCGGGCGAGGTCACGAGCGTCTCCGCGGCTCCTGTCGGGCCGGTGGCTCTCGGCTACACCCACCGACGGGTCGAGCCGCCCGGCCCGGTGCAGATCACGGTCGCGCCCGCCGCCGAAACGGCCGGCCACGTGGCGGCCGGAGACGGCGACGTCGTGGTCGCACGCGTCGCAGCGCTCCCCGGGATGGTGCAGGGCGGGTCGTAGAATCGGCACCGTGACGTTCCTCGACCGGATCCTGGCGACGAAACGCGACGAGGTGAGGCGACTGCGCGCGCGTGCCCGGGAGATCGAGGCGCTGGCCGCCGATGCGGCCCCACCCCGCGATTTCGCGGGAGCCCTGGGCTCGGCACCCGGCCTCGCCGTCATCGCCGAGCTCAAGCGCCGCTCGCCGTCGAAGGGTGACCTCGCGCCCGACCTCGATCCGGCGGCCACGGCCCGTACCTACGCCGCCGGTGGGGCGTCGGCGCTGTCGGTGCTCACCGACCGCGAGTGGTTCGGTGGCTCGCTCGACGACCTCGTGTCCGCCCGCGACGCCTGTAACCTGCCGGTTCTCCGCAAGGACTTCGTGATCGACCCCCTCCAGGTCACCGAGGCCCGCGCCGTGGGCGCCGACGCGGTCCTCCTCATCGTGACGGCACTCTCCGACACGCAGCTCGGCGACCTGTCGGGCGTGGCTGCCGACCATGCGCTCACGGCCCTCGTCGAGGTCCACGACGCCGGAGAGCTCGACCGGGCGCTGGGAGCAGGCTGCGAGGTCCTCGGGGTCAACAGCCGGGATCTCACCACGTTCGAGGAGGACCTCGAGACCACCCGACACCTGGCGACGGCGATTCCCGACGGGGTGCTGGCCGTCGCCGAGAGCGCTATCCGCACCGTTGACGATGCCGCCACCGTGGCCGGGGCGGGCTACCGCGCGGCTCTGGTGGGGGAGGCGCTCGTGCGCGCGGACGACCCTGCGGCACTCGTCGCGCGCCTGGCCGGTGTCGTGCCGGCAGGGACACCGTAGGCCCCCGATGTTCGTGAAGATCTGTGGTGTCACCACCGAGGACGACGCGCTGCTCGCCGTGGCGCTCGGCGCCGATGCCATCGGCTTCGTGTTCGCCCCGAGCCGCCGTCAGGTGAGCCCGCAGACAGCCCGCGACATCGCGCGTCGCCTCCCACCCGAGATCCTGACCGTCGGGGTCTTCCGCGACGAGCGCCGTGAGCGGGTCGTCGAGGTCGTCAACACCGCGGGCCTCAAGGGGGCCCAGCTCCACGGCCGTGAGCCGTTGAGCGAGGTCCGCTACGTCCGCCAGCGGGTGCCGATGGTCATCCAGGCGTTCGCTGCCGGTGACGACTCGATCCCCGCGGCAGGCAACGGACCGGCCGATGTGCTGCTCATCGACGCACCCGATCCCGGGTCGGGCCGGATCTTCGACTGGTCGCTCGCCGAGGGTGTCCGGAGCGGGGTGCGCCTGATGCTCGCGGGCGGCCTGAACGCCGACAACGTCGCCACAGCGGTCCGTCGTGTCCGCCCGTGGGGCGTCGACGTGTCCACCGGTGTCGAGAGCGGCCCGGGGCGCAAAGACCCCCGGAAGCTCCGCCGGTTCATCGAGGAGGCCAAGGCCACCGAGACCGAGATCGAGGAGAAGGAGGCCTTCCACGCGACCGAGCCCGGCACCGAGCGGGCGGGGCCCTTCGACTGGGAGGACTACCTGTGAGCGTCGCACCCCGACGGGGTGACGCCGTGGTCCTGCCCGAGCCGGGCCCGGAGCCGTCAGGTCTCGGGCGCTTCGAGGGGTTCGGCGGCCGCTTCGTCCCCGAGACGCTGGTGCCCGCCCTGGAGGAGCTCGAGGACGGGTTCCGCCACGCCTGGGGCTCGCACGACTTCCGGTCGGAGCTCTCGGGGCTCCTCGGCGCATACGCCGGCCGACCCACACCTGTCACCGAGTGCCACCGCCTCTCCGATCGCCTCGGCGTGCGGGTCCTGCTCAAGCGTGAGGACCTCACGCACACCGGCTCGCACAAGATCAACAACGTGCTGGGCCAGGTGCTGCTCACCCGGCGTATGGGCAAGCGACGCGTCATCGCCGAGACCGGCGCCGGTCAGCACGGGGTCGCCACGGCCACGGCCTGCGCGCTGTTCGGGCTCGACTGTGTGGTCTTCATGGGAGCCGTCGACGCGCAGCGACAGGCCCTCAACGTGTGGCGCATGCAGCTGCTCGGAGCAGAGGTCCGCACGGTCACGTCGGGCAGCGCCACGCTGAAGGACGCCACGAACGATGCATTGCGCGACTGGGTGGCGACGGTCGAGGACACCCACTACTGCATCGGCTCGGTGGTCGGTCCTCACCCGTTCCCGTGGATGGTCCGCGAGTTCCAGAGCGTGATCGGCGCCGAGGCGCGCCCGCAGTGCAACGAGATCCTGGGAGGCGAAGACCCCGACGTCGTCGTCGCGTGCGTGGGTGGGGGATCGAACGCGATCGGCACCTTCGCCGGGTTTCTCGACGCCGGCAGCCGCCTCGTGGGCGTCGAGGCGGCCGGCGACGGCCTCGAGTCGGGCCGCCACGGCGCCTCGATCAACCGGGGAGTCCCGGGCGTCCTGCACGGCGCCCGCTCCCGCTACCTCCAGGACGAGGACGGCCAGATCCGCGAGGCGCACTCGATCAGCGCCGGGCTCGACTATCCCGGTGTGGGCCCCGAACACGTTGCCCTGGCGGAGACCGGACGTGCCGACTACGGCTGCATCACCGATGCCGAGGCCCTCGACGGCTTCCGGCTCCTCGCCGAGACCGAGGGCATCGTGCCCGCGCTGGAGTCGAGCCATGCCGTCGCCTGGGTCGCCCGTGAGGCTGGAGGCGAGGTCCCGTCGGGCTCCACCGTCCTGGTCACGCTCTCGGGCCGCGGCGACAAGGACGCCGCGCAGGTCTCCGAGGCGCTCGCGGGCCGCGACCGGCCGTGACACTGGAGTCCACACTCCGGGAGCGCCGGTCGCAGGGGCGGCCGCTGCTGGTCCCCTACGTCACCGGAGGGCTGCACGACGGCTGGACCGAGGTCGTGGAGGCCGTCGTCGCCGCCGGTGCCGATGCGGTCGAGATCGGGATCCCGTTCTCCGACCCGGTCATGGACGGCCCCACGATCCAGGCGGCCTCGCAGCAGGCTCTGGCCGCCGGCGCCACACCGACGACGATCCTCGGAGAGGTGGAATCGCTCCATGTGGAGGCTCCCCTCGCCGTGATGACCTACGTCAACCTCGTGATGCACGCAGGCTACGAGCGCTTCGCTGCGGCGCTCGTCGAGGCGGGGGTGGACGCGGCGATCCTTCCGGACCTCCCGCTGGACGAGTTCGACGACTGGGCAACCGCCGCCGACTCCGCCGGGATCGAGACGGTTCTTCTGGCCGCACCCACCACCTCCGACGAGCGCCTCGCCCGGATCTGCGCTCGCTCGAAGGGCTTCGTGTACGCCGTGTCGCTCCTGGGCGTCACCGGCGAGCGCTCGGACCTCGCCACACCGGCGTCCACGATCGGTGAGCGGTGTCGCGCACACACCGACACGCCCGTTCTCCTGGGCGTGGGGATCTCCACACCCGAGCAGGCCGCCGAGGCAGTTGCACACGCCGACGGTGTCGTGGTCGGAAGCGCTCTCGTTCGCCGACTACTGGAGGGTGGCGGGGTCGACGCGGCGGCCGACTTCGTCCGCGAGCTGCGCCAGGCGCTCGACGCCGCACCCCGGTGAGGCGCTCATGAGCAGTCGTGTCCCTCCGGGGCGCTTCGGGCCGGAGTGTGAGCTCTGCGAGGCCGCCAGGATCACGCCCTGGTACCACGAGGACGACGTGTGCTGGATCGCCGAGTGTGAGATCTGCTCCGTGCCGATGGTCGTGTGGCGCGACCACGGCACGGAGCCGCCCCCCGAGGCTCGCGAGCACATGACCGATGCGCTGCACCGTGTTGCCGACGAGCAGCTCGGCGCGCACTACCTCGACGGGAACATGCGCAACATCCCCGACCACTTCCACATGCATGCACGCCCCGAGGGCGGCTTCTTCGGTCCCAGAGATCCGAGGCGGGGCTGAGCGTCACCCGAGCCGAGGAAAGAGAACCTGTCCTTAGCCCGCGACGCGAACCACGTAGTCGTCAGCGTCGTCGTCCCAGTCCATCTCGATGACGCCGCGGGTACGGGCGGCCTTCGCGAACTGGAGGAACCCGCTGTAGCCGAAGCGTTTCTCGGAGAAGTCGGCGTCGCGCTTTCGCATCCTGTCCTTCAGGCCCGACAGCGCCGGAGCTCCCGAGCGCTTCTCGACACCGCCGACGACCGTGCGCAACAGCTCGAAGGCCTGCTCCTCCTCGCCGCCGGCGCTGTCGGGGAAGTGCACCTCGGGGTCCCCGGCCGCCGTACCCGGCGACAGCTCGATCACGGCGCGGTTCTCGAGGTTGGCCAGGAGCTCGCTGAAGCTGCGGAAGCCGTAGTCGGACTCCGAGAAGGTGGGATCCTTGCGGAGGATCGCCCTCTTCAACATCGACGCCTGCACGGCCCCGCCGGTGTTCTGCTGGAGACCGGACAGGGTGCGTGTCACGAGCCGTTCGGCGTCCTCGGGACGGTCGCCGCGGGGTCGGGCCGTGGCCTCCGAGTCGTCGCCCGAGTCGTCACCGGTGTCGTCCTTCGTGCGCGAACGCGACCGACCCGACGCCTTCTTCCGGCCGGCCTCCACGCCCTCGAGACGGTCGTAGAAGAGGAACTCGTCGCAGGCGGGGGGCAGGAGCGCCGAGGTGGAGCCGCCGACGCCGAGCCCGATGACGCGCTTGTCGCGCTCACGCAGCTTGTGGACGAGTGGCGTGAAGTCGGAGTCACCTGTCCCGATCACGAAGGTCGAGATGTAGTCGCGTTCGAAGGAGATCTCGAGCGCATCGACGACCATCTTGATGTCGGCGGCGTTCTTGCGGCTGATGCCCATCCGCTGGGGGATCTCGATGAGCTCGACGTGGTGGCGCGTCAGCATGCGAGCATCGGACTCGAAGGAGTTCCACTCGCCGTAGGCACGCCGCACGACCACCCGGCCGCGTTCGGCCAGGGCGTCAGCCACGGGCCCCAGATCGAAGGCGGCTCCGTTGAGCTGATCCTTGGCACCCAGTGCCAGGTTCTCGTAGTCGAGCAGCAGGGCGATGCGTTCTTCGTCGACAGCCATGGGCGCAGGCTAACCGCCCGGTGCGTGGCGGCCGCTGTGGGGGGAGAGTCGTTCCGCGAAGAGGTCGAGGACCCTGTCGAGCGCGTCGCGGGTCGGGTGACCGGACTCGTCGACGAGATCGTTCGTCAGCACCGAGTGGGCCGTCCTCTTGATGCCGTGGGCATTCCCCTGCGAGGAGTCGATCTCGACGGCGACGAAACCGTCGCCCAGTTCCTCGCGAAGGCGCCGGAAGCGCTCCGCCGGCACCGCGGGATCGCCGGTGAAACGCAGACCGAGAACGCACAGGTCCTCGTCGTTCACCCGGGCCTTTACCGCGGCGAGGTCGTCGGGGTCGATGTCGAGGCCACGGCGCCGTTCACGCCCGAGCGGTGCCGGCGACGCCGGCTGGCTCATCACGGGGGCCAGCACCGCCGGGTCGGTCGCCAGCGCGAGAGCGAAGCCCCCGGTGGCGCACATGCCGACGACACCCACGCCGGGGCCTCCGCACTCGTCGTGTGCCACGTCGATCAGGGCGCGCAGCCACGTCGTGACCGGGCTCGTGCGGCCGGTCGCGAGGAACGAGAACTCCTTCGACACGCACAGGGACAGGACGCTCTTCGCGAGGTACGGAGCGCTGAGGGGGCGGCCGGGCTCCCCGAAGAGCGAGGGCATGACCGCCGTGAACCCGGCGCCTGCCACCCGCCTCCCGAAATCCGCCACCTGGGGCGTGATGCCGGGGATCTCGTGCATGATCACGACGGCGGGGCCCGAGCCCTTCCGGTAGACGGCGCGGGTGACACCGTCGAACGTCTCGGCGGTGCAGTCGAAGTCCGCCAGGACGGCGCCGTCGGTGGAGGGGGTGCTGCCCGTCACGGAACGAGGGGGCGCCAGTGGTCGCCCTTCTCGAGGAGCCTGCCGGCACCGGCAGGACCGTCGGACCCGGCCTCGTACGCCTCGGGGGAACCGCTCGACCACGCGTCGAGGAGTGGCTGCACGACCTCCCAGGCCGCCTCGACCTCGTCGTAGCGGAGGAACGGCGTGTGGTCACCCTCCAGGACGTCGAGCAGCAACTGGTCGTAGGCGTCGTACTCCGAGGAGCGGTCGGCGGCGTACTGCGTGCGTAGGGAGATCGGATGTGCCTCGAGGCCGAGCCCGGGCTTCTTGGCGTGGGCCACGAGCTCGATCGTCTCGTCGGGCTTGATGCGGAACACGAGCCAGTTGGGCTCGCACACCGCCAGTTCCGTCTCACGGAAGAGCTGGCTCGGCGGCGCCTCGAACTCGATGGCGATCTCGGTGACGCCACCGCGCAGCCGCTTGCCCGAGCGGAGGTAGAACGGCACGCCCTTCCACCGCCAGGTCTCGAGCTCCAACCGGATGGCCGCGTAGGTCTCGGTCGTGGAGTCGGCCGGGATGTCGGGCTCCTCGAGGTAGCCCGGAACGGTCTCGTTGCCGACCCTTCCCGCCGTGTACTGCCCGCGGACGGCCCGGTGCTCGAGATGCTGCGTATCGAAGGGCTTGACCGACTTCAGGACCTCGACCTTGTGGTCGCGCAGCACCCGGGCGTCCCAGAGCGGCGGTGGCTCCATCGCCGTGATCGTGAACAGCTGCATGAGATGGTTCTGGATCATGTCGCGCATCGCGCCACTCGTGTCGTAGTACTTGTAGCGGCCCTCGAGACCGAGTTGCTCCGACGCCGTGATCTGTATCTGGCGGACGTGGTGTGAGTTCAGGACGGGCTCGAGGAAACGGTTGGCGAACCGGAACACGAGGATGTTCTGTGTCGTCTCCTTGCCGAGGAAATGGTCGATCCGGAAGATCTGGTCCTCCGTCCAGTCGCGGCTCACGTCGGCCTCGAGCCGGCGGGACGATGCCAGATCGGTCCCGAAGGGTTTCTCGATCACGAGGCGACGCGGGCCCGCCGACTCGTCGTGGAGGCCTGCGTCCCCCAGGCCCTGCGCCGCCTGCGCGAAGACCCCCGGCGGGAGGGCGAGGTAGAAGACCGCCGGCCCCTCGATGAGGTCGTCGAGGACCGCCAGTTTCGGTCCGGTCATGTCGCCCGAGCGGTAGTCGAGGCGAGCGGAGAAGCGGTTCCACGCGTCCTGGGGAACGGGCGACTCGAAGTCGTCGAGGGCCTGGCGGACGTGCTCGCGGAAGTGCTCGGGCTCCCAGTTTTCGAGGGCGTAGCCGACGATCGTGAGGTCGCCCAGCTGTCGGCGCTTCTCATTGCGGAACAGAGCGGGGAGCAGGAGGCGGGCCGTGAGGTCGCCTGATGCGCCGAGGATCGCCAGTGTGGGGGCCGGGGCCATGTGCTCCTCCGTGTCGGGTCCGGCCCGCCACGCTAGCGGCCCCTGCCGCGTGCGGTGCCGGGCACGAACACGCGAGCGTTCAGGACCTTCCCGGTCGGCGCGAGGGGCTGAGATCGTCGAGCCTCCGGTGTGCCGACTCCGGCAGGAACGGGACGAGCACGAGCGCAGCCACGAGGGGGGCGATCCCCAGGAGGGCGACGGCGCGGCCGATGCCACCCAGAGGACCCGAGAGAGCCCCTGCGGCGACGAGCCCGACGATCGACCCGCTCACCCCGCAGACGAGAAGCATCGCCGAGGATGTGCCGCGCACCTCCGTGGGGAACAGCTCGGTGGAGAACGCTCCCTGGGCGGGGCCGTACGTACCCACGATCACGATGCCCACGGCCGACGTGATCCACAACGCCGCGCCGTCGGACAGGTAGAAGGCGACGGTGAAGAGCGTGGCGCACGCCAGGCCGATGCTGAGCAGGGGCTTGCGCCCACGCGTCTCCGCCAGCCGCGCGCCGATCAGGACGCCGATCAGGGCGGGAAGACCCTGTGTGACGCTACGGAACAGCGTGATCCCCGCTCCGGAGAACCCCCGGTCGTCCTCCAGGTAGACGTTGATGAGCTGCGACGAGGGGGCGGCGAGCACGGAGGTGAGGAACGTGAAGAGGGCCAACACGAGGATCCGCCTGCCGAAGCGTCCCGACACGACCTCGTCGGCCTGGCCGCGTTCCTCGGGCGGGAGGTCGAGATCCCGGTAGCGCGTCGTCTCGGCGAGCACCCGCGACAGCCGGGGGAGGAACACGATGCTGAGCGCGCTGAGCACGAACGCGATGCGCCACGCTTCGGTGCCGAGGTCGCTGAGGGGGAGGAGGAGGACGGTCACGGCGAAGCCGGCGCCGCCCGCCAGACTCAGCATCGCCACGGAGAAGGCCCGCGCCCCGTCGGGAGCCTCCTCCACAGCGGCGATGACAGCGACCGGGATGGCCGCGTTCACGAGGCCACGCGTCACCACCTGTGTCGCCGTGAAGACACCGAGGCCGGGTGCGGCGGCTGCGACACCGTTCGCCACGGCGATCCCGATGAGCGACACGAGAAGGATCCGCCGGCGACCGCGCCGGTCGGCCAGCGCGGCGGCGACGATCGCCACGAGCGCCCCGACACGCGTGAACGCCAGTGACACCGTGAGGCCGCTGTCGGAGGTCCCGAAGGCATCCTGGATGAAGCCGGCGTTCTGGCCGAACAGGCCACCCCCGAAGCTGGCCAGCGCCGCGACCCAGGCGACGGCGCTGAGGAGCACCGCCTGGTCGGCGGTGAACGCCACCGGCGGTGTGATGGGGCTTCGTGCGGGCGGCGGGGGCGCGGGCACGCCGGCGACGGCGGCCTCCAGGGAGGCAGCGGCGTGGCGCAGGGCCCGCCCCAGCAGCACCCACACGAGGGGGTGGAAGAACCAACGGAAGTAGGCGACGGGGACGTCGCTGCGGGCCTCCAGGGTCACCGTGCAGCCGGCGTGCCCAGGGTCGTCCTCCGGGCGTACCGCCAGCGCGGCCGGCCCGGCGATCTGCACGGTCAGCGGTCCGGTGAGCTCGTGCGCCGGGCCCGTCAGGCCGAGGGCCCGGCGCGCGGCGGTGGCGGCGTCGTCGACCGACGCGTCGAGTCCAACGAGCATCCGACGCCGCACCTGCGGCATGCTACGGCCTCATCCCGGACGCCCCGGACCACGGAGGTCACCCATGGCGACGCTCGAGGTGGGAGACCGCGCCCCCGCCTTCACCCTGCCGGACCAGGACGGCGAGAAGGTCAGGCTCACTGCCTATGGAGGATCTCCGGTCGTCGTGTACTTCTACCCGAAGGCGAACACCGGTGGCTGTACCACGCAGTCGTGCAACCTCCGCGATGCCGAGCCGGGCCTGAGCGCGCTCGGGGCGTCAGTCGTCGGGATCTCTCCGGACCGGCCCGAGGCCCAGAAGAAGTGGGACGACAAGCACGAGTTCGGGTTCCCGCTGCTCTCGGACCCGAACCACGCCATTGCGGACAAGTACGGCGTGTGGGGCACCAAGAAGCTGTACGGCCGCGAGTACGAGGGAATCATCCGGTCGGCCTTCGTCGTCGATGGCTCCCGCAAGATCGCCGGGGCGTTCTACAAGGTGTCGCCGAAGCAGACCGTCACGAAGGTCCTTTCGGTTCTCGAGGATCTCCAGCCCTGAGGGTGGGGGAACGCCCTCAGGCTCCGACGGCGTGGAAGCCGCCGTCGACGTGTACGACCTCTCCGGTGGTGGCGGGGAAGAGGTCCGAGAACAGGGCGGTCACGGCGCGCGCCACGGGCTCGGGGTCGCGAACGTCCCATCCCAGGGGTGCGCGCTCGGCCCAGACCTCTTCGAACCTCTCGAACCCGGGGATGCTCTTGGCGGCCATGGTCCGCAACGGCCCGGCAGCGACGAGGTTGACCCGGATGTTCTCCGGCCCTAGTTCGCGCGCCAGGTAGCGCGCGGTGGACTCGAAGGCGGCCTTGGCCACACCCATCCAGTCGTAGACGGGCCAGGCGACCGAGGAGTTGTCGAAGTCGAGACCGACGATCGCGCCGCCTCCCTGCATGAGCGGTCGGACGGATCCGGCGAGCCCCGCGAGCGAGTGTGCCGAGATCCGCAGGGCCGTGCTCACGTCCTCCCACGGCGCCTCGAGGAAGCCGCCCCCCAGGCAGGTCTCGGGCGCGAAGGCCACAGCGTGCAACACGCCGTCGACCGAGCCCCAGCGCTCGCCGAGATCGTCGGTGAGGGCGGCGAGGTTCTCGGGCTCGGTGACGTCGAGCTCGAGCACGTCGGGCGTCTCGGGGAGTCTCCGGGCGGCGCGTTCGGTGAGGCGCGCCGCGCGCCCGAAGGAGGTGAGGACGATCTCGGCGCCTTCCTCCTGAGCATGGCGGGCGGCGGCGAACGCGATCGAGGAGTCGGTGAGCACGCCGGTGATGACGAGTCGCTTGCCGTCGAGCAGCATCGGGTCAGTCGGGCGGCGTGAGGATCACGGTGGCGTTGTGGCCGCCGAAGCCGAAGGAGTTCGAGACCGCGGGAGCCCGGTCGATCCGGCGAGGCTCTCCTACGACGACATCGACGGTGATGTCGTCGCCAGGCCGCTCGAGATTGGCGGTGGGGGGAACGATACCCTCACGCATCGCGAGCAGCGCCGCGACGGCCTCGACCGCGCCCCCGGCACCGATCATGTGGCCGACGACCCCCTTGGTGGACGTCACGGGCGGGCCGGGGCCGCCGAAGACCTTGGTGATCGCCTCGGACTCGGCCGCGTCGTTGAGAGGTGTCGATGTGCCGTGTGCGTTCACGTGACCGACCGCCGCGGCGTCCACTCCTGCATCGTCGAGAGCCTCCCGCATGCAGGCCGCGGCACCGGCGCCACCGGGTGCGGGGGCTGTGATGTGGTGCGCGTCGGCGGTACGGCCGTAACCCGCCACCTCCCCGTAGATGTCGACGCCCCGTTCTGCGGCGAGGTCGAACCGTTCGAGGACGATCGACGCTGCGCCCTCGCCCATCACGAAGCCGTCGCGATCGGCGTCGAAGGGTCGGGACGCCGATGCCGGGTCGTCGTTCCTCCTGCTGAGTGCACCCATGCGGGCGAAGGCCGAGATCGAGGTGGGCGTCATGCACGACTCGGTACCGGTGGCGATCACCCTGTCGGAGGTTCCGTCGCGGATGAGGCGGGCCGCCTCACCAAGGGCGTTCGTGGAAGCGGCGCACGCGGTCGCCACGACGAAGGTCGGGCCGGTCCACCCGAGTTGCATGCCGATCTCACCGGCCGACGCGTTGATCATCATCATCGGGACGAGGAAGGGACTGACCCTCGCCGCGCCCTTCTCGGCGTAGACGCCGATCTGATCCTCGATCGAGCGCAGGCCCCCCACGCCGCTGCCGACGACGACCGCGTTGGCGGCCGGGTCTCCTGCCGGCCTGCCGGCGTCCTCGAAGGCGTCGGCCGCCGAGGCCCACGCCAACTGCGTGACGCGGTCGAGCCTCCGGGCCTCCTTGGGCCCGAGGTAGGGCGACACGTCGAAGTCGGACGCCTCGCAGCCGAACGTCACGGGGAGCGGCTCGGGGTCGACGAGTGTGAGCCGGTCTGCGGTGGACCGTCCGCTGACGACCGTCGACCAGAACGTGCCGAGGTCGCATCCGGCGGGCGTCTTCACACCGAGCCCTGTGATGGCGACCCGGGGACGCCCCCGGTGGTCGACGGCCGCGGTCATCCGGCCGCGTCGACCTTTGCCACGACGAGATCGACCGCCTTGCCGATCGTGTCGACACCCTCGAGGTCGCCCTCGGGAACGTCGATCTCGAAGCGCTCCTCGAGACCCATCACCAGCTCGACCAGGTCGAGGCTGTCGGCGTCGAGGTCCTCCTTGAAGCGGGCGCTGTCGACGATGACGTCGGGCTCCACGTTGAGGACCTCCACCGCAACGTCGCGAATGGCTCCGAGGGCTTCGTCGCGTTCCATGTGTCTCTCGCCTTCTCTCTGTTGAGTTGCTTCTGTTCGATCGCGCAGCGGTGACGGGCGGCCGGGCCTCAGTGGCCCATTCCCAGACCGCCGTCGACGGGGAGCAGCGCCCCGGTCACGTACCCTGCGGACTCGCCGGTGAGATAGGTGATCGCCGCCGCAACCTCCTCGGCCGTGCCGAAGCGACCGATCGGAACCGCGCTGGTGGCGGCGTCGCGCCACTGGTCGGGCATGTCGGATGTCATGTCGGTGTCGATGGGGCCGGGTGCGACAACGTTACAAGTGATCCCGCGACCTGCGAGCTCCCGGGCCACGGAGCGCGTGAGTCCGAGGAGGCCGGCCTTGGCGGCGGAGTAGTTGGCCTGTCCGGGCCCGCCCAAATGCCCCCCTACCGACGACACGTTCACGATCCGCCCGAAACGCGCCTTCATCATCGGGCGAATCGCCCGGCGTGTGGTGTGGAAGGCGCCCGTGAGGTTGGTGCCGATCACCGAGTCCCACTGCTCGTCGGACATCCGGGCGATCAGTCCGTCGGCGGTGATGCCGGCGCTGTTCACCAGGATCTCGACGGCCCCGAGACTCTCCTCGACCTCCGAGAAAGCGGCGTCGACGGCGCCGGTGTCGGCAACGTCCGCCCGGACGGCGACGGCCTCCGCACCTGCCTCCTCCAGGAGCCCCACGGTCTCCTGGGCCGCACTGTCATTCCCGGCGTAGAGGATCGCGACGCGGTGACTGTCGTCGGCGAGCATCCGTGCGGTCGCGCGCCCGATGCCACGGGAGCCTCCCGTCACCAGGGCGACCCGGCTCACGGTCGTCCCCACCGGACGAGGGCACTCGCCCAGGTCATTCCTGCACCGAACCCGGCGCAGAGAACGAGGTCGCCGGCGCGGAAGCCGTCGCAAGCGGCATGCTCGTGCAGAGCCACGGGAATCGATGCCGCCGAGGTGTTCCCGTACCGGTCGATGTTCACCACGGTCCTGTCGTCTCCGATACCGAGTCGTTGAGCTGCAGCGTCGATGATCCGGATGTTGGCCTGGTGGGGCACGAACCACGCGACGTCCGAGGCTTGCACACCGGCCCGCTCCAGTGTGAGTTGAGCGGACCGCACCACGGCGCGCACGGCACGCCGGAACACCCCCTGGCCCTCCATCTGGATGACGTGCTCCCCGCGGCCGACGGTGCCGGCTGTGGTCGGCTTCCGGCTTCCTCCGGCCGGGATCTGGAGCAGGCCCGTCGCGGACCCGTCGCACCCGAGGTCCCACGTCAACACGCCGGGACCGTCGGCGGGGGACCGCTCGAGGACGGCGGCGCCGGCGCCGTCGCCGAAGAGGATGCAGGTGGAGCGGTCGAGAGGGTCGACGACCCGGGAGAGCGTCTCCGACCCGACGACCAGCACGCGCTGTGCTCCGCCGGAGGCCACGAACCCCGATCCTGCGATGAGCGCGGTGACGAAGCCGGCGCATCCCGCCGCCACGTCGAAGGAGCCGCAGGACAGACCGAGCTCGTGGCCCACGAAGGCACCCGTGTGCGGGATCGGCTGCTCGGGGGTGGCCGTCGCCACGACGAGGAGGTCGATGTCGCCGGGTGCGAGATCCGCGTCGTCGAGAGCGGCTGCGCCGGCCGCCACGGCGAGGGACGCGGTTGTCTCGCCCGCGGCGGCAACGCGTCGGCTCCGGATCCCCGTACGGGACACGATCCACTCGTCGGTCGTGTCGACGCGTTCTTCGAGTGCGGAGTTCGTCAGCTCGCGATCGGGTAGCGATATCCCTGTCCCGGCGATCGCAGCCCGGAGGGCATGCGTCATTCGAGACGCAACCAGGCGACACCCTGACCGTTCCGGAGACGCTCACCCGGCTCGACGAGGAGTCGCTCGACGCGGCCCCGGAACGGGCTGTCGACAGCGACGGTGTCGCCGAGCGCCTCGATGAAGCCGATGGGGGAGCCCGCCTCGACCCTCGTCCCGACACCGATGGTCGTCTCGGCACGGAATGTGCCGATCCCGGGAGACACGACCATGCGCCCCTCGATCGAGAGGGATTCCCCCGGCGTGTGGTCCACGTCGGCGGAGCTCACGTCGTCCATCCGAGATCGTCGGCGTGGTCGACGTCGTCGGGCTCGGCGATCCCGTACACCGTCGTGTCGCGCGCGCCGCGCCTGGCCAGTCCTGCGAGCATCGAGCCGTGGCCGATCTCGAGCCACGGGTCGCTCCCAACGCTGACCAGCGTCTCCATGACCGTGCGCCAGCGGACGGGCCGAACGACGTGCTCCGCCAGCCGCGAACGCCATCCCTCGCCGTCGCGGTACGCGGCGCCGTCGTCGTTGCTGACGACGGGTGCGGTGCCGTCGTGGAACGTCATGGTCGACAACTCCTCGACGAGGCCTGTCCGGGCGTCGTCCATGAGGGGCGTGTGGAAGGCACCCCCGACATCGAGCGGCAGCACCCGGCGGATCCCCGAGTCACGGGCTGCGGCGGTCGCCGCCTCGACCCCTTCGGGCGTTCCCGCCAGTACGACCTGGCCGGGAGCGTTGTCGTTGGCGACCCAGCAGGCGTCGGGGGCGGCGTCGCACGCGGCGGCGGCCTGCTCGGGGTCGGCCCCGATACACGCCACCATCCGGCCCGGGTGAGCGTCGGCAGCAGCCTGTGTGAGCTCCGCCCGGCGGGCTGCGAACCGGACGCCCTCGTCGAGGCCGAGGACCCCCGCGGCGATGAGTGCCGTCACCTGCCCGAGGCTGTGGCCGGCGAAGCAGCCCGGCGCGAGGTCGCTTCGGTTCGTCACGGCCCGCCACACGACGAGGGACGTGAGAAGCACGGCGAGCTGCGCGTTGCGTGTACGCCCGAGGTCGGCATCGGCGTCGAGTACGAGCGGCGCGAGCGGCTCACCGAGTGCCGCCTCCGCATGCTCGACGGCTTCCCACGCGGGATCGTCGCGCCACGACGCGGCCATTCCGTGTTGCTGCGTTCCCTGACCTGGGAAGATCGCTGCGACGCTCATGGGTCTCCCGGCTGCCCGTTGGCGCGTTCGACCGGGCACCCGCGCGGCGGGTTACATGAGGTGATGACGAACGATCCCGTGTCGCTTCTCCCTCACCGGCCCCCATTCCGGTTCGTCGACGCCGTGGACGACCTCGTGCCGGGGGAGTCGGTGAAGGCGCGTTATCTCGTGCGCGGCGACGAGGAGCTCCTGGCCGGGCACTTCCCGGGCAACCCCGTGTTCCCGGGCGTCCTCCAACTGGAGGCGCTGGCCCAGGCCGGTGCCGTCGGCGTACTCGCCGACGAGCGCTACGCGGGGTCGCTGCCCCTCTTCGGAGGTGTGGAGAAGGCCCGCTTCCGCCGCCTCGTCCGTCCCGGCGACGAACTCAGCCTGGAGGTCACGCTCGAGCGCCTCAGTGCGCGGGGAGGAAAGGGCATCGGACGTGCCTGCGTGGACGGCGGGCTCGCATGTGAGGCCCGGATCCTGTTCGTGATCGCACCCGCCGGTGCGGAAGGGCCCGCAGGTTCCTGACGGGCGCGGATCGTCAGATGCTGCCGGGACTGCTACCGGAGGCGCCGGGATCGTCGAGCGAGCGGAGGGCGTCCATCTCGGCCGTGTTCCACTCGTCGTGCTCCGTGGGGCGCTTCTGCGCATCGATCTCGCGGGCGATCTCGTCGGGATCCTCGCCGAGGAGGATCCGGCTCTCCACCGTCTCGTCGAGGGGCGGTTCCTCCCGAACCTTGCGCCAGGGAGCCCACACGATCACGACGATGGCGGCCGCCGACAGACCGACGACGATGCCGACGAGGAAGTTGGTCATGTGAGGTGCTCCCGTCGGGCGGGATCGCCGTTACGGTCGAGGGCCCGCCGCCGGCCCTCGAACGCGAAGGCGACGGCTGTGGCGGCGAACACGAGAACGAGGAGGCGCAGGGTCCGACGTTTCATGGCTACGGGGGCGCATTGTATCGGTACGATCACCCACCCCGGCCCGGGTGGCGGAACGGCAGACGCGGCGGACTCAAAATCCGCTGTCCGCGAGGACATGTGGGTTCGATTCCCACCCCGGGCACGACACGTGCGCGGACCACGTCGGGACGACGCCCGGGCTGCATGGGCAGCCCGGTGGCGGCTAGACACTCGGCGAGATGGATCGTGCGGCGGTGCTCACGCGGCGAGGGCTCCGCCTCGAGTACGCCACTCTCGCCTGGAACCTCGGGGAAGTCATCGTCCTGGTCGCTGCTGCGGTCAGCGCGCGCTCTGTCGCCCTCGCCGGCTTCGCTCTCGACTCGGGGATCGAGATCTACGCGTCGCTCATCGTCGTGTGGCACCTGCGAGGGTCCGCAGACGCCGAGCGTGAACATCGCGCGGTCCGCCGAATCGGCACCGCGTTCCTGGGCCTGGCGGCCTTCATCGCAGCGCAGACCGTTGCGACTCTGGCGGCCGGGATCCGTCCTGACTCGTCGGCGCTCGGTATCGGTTGGCTCTCGGTGACAGTGGTGGCGATGTACGGGCTCGCCGCCGCCAAACGCAGCACCGGCCGCGAGACCGAAAACGTTGTTCTCCTCACCGAGGCGGAGGTCACGTTCGTCGACGGCTCGCTTGCTCTGGCGATCCTGGTCGGGCTCGTCCTGAACGCAGCCCTCGGGTGGTGGTGGGCCGACCTCGCCGGCGGCGTCGTGCTGATCGGCTACGGCGTCAAGGAAGGGCTGGAGGCACTACGTCGGGCGGCCGACGACCCGCCCGACGCCGGGTGAGAGTCGTCGGCTCAGCTTCCGGGAAGCTCGAAGTTGTCGCGACAGACCACGAAGAGCGTGAAGTAGGGATTGGTGGGTGCACCGCCGTCGGGGTGGATCTGGAAGTGCGTGTGCGGGGAACCACCCTTCGCGTTCCCGGTGTCGCCGGTCCAGCCGATCACGTCGCCGGCCTCGACGGTTCCGTCGCCTGCCAGCAGCTCGGGATTAATCTTGGCGAGGTGCGCGTAGTAGTACTTCGTTCCGTCCTCGCCGACGAGGTTGAGGGCGGTGCCGCCGAGGCCGCCGCTCGCGTTGCTGATCCTGCCGTCGGCCACCGCCACGTTCGGCGTCAGGAACTCGGCCATGACGTCGGTGCCCTTGTGCGTGCGACCCCCGGAGCGGGCGTTCCCCCAGTCGTTGGTGAAGAACACCGGTGCGTCGATCGGGCACAGCTCGATCTCGGCGATGAAGGGGGGTGCGTCGACGTCGCCGGATCCTGAGGGCTGAGGGTCGGGCTCGGCGGTCGCCTTCTCGCCGGCGACCTCGGGCGTGGGCCCTGCGAGATCGGCCTCCCGGTTGTCGACCAGGGCCTCCCAGACCTCCAGGACCTGCGACTTCCTGAGCATCTCCTCGGCCTCGGCCAGGCGCTCGTCGAGCGTGGCCTGGAGCTCGAGGAGTTCCTTCATCCGCTCGCTGTGCTCGGCCTTCTGCTCCTCGAGCTGCTCACGCCGGGCCTCGAGAAGGGTGCGTGTGGCCTCGAGCGTCTCCGCGACGTCTTCGTCGCGGTTGTTGATCACGTCGATGAGGTGCGCCCGGTGGGTCGCGTCGATCAGGCTCGTGGCATCGAGAATGCTGGCGGTCTCGTTGTCGCGTCCGGTGTAGGCCTGCACGGCCCTTTCGCGCACGACGTCGTCGAGAAGCTGCACCTCCGCCTCGAGGCGTGGGATCTCGGCCTCGTGCTCACGGATCTCCTGCTGGGCGGCGCGGACCTCCGCGGCCAGCTCGTCGTAATCGGCCGCCGCCTCGAAGGCGCCGTCGATCGTCGATTCGACCAGGAGCCGTGCGGTGGCGACGTCGGGCAGCTTCTCGAGCTCGTCGAGCTTCTCGGGCGAGAGCTGGGCCTGCTCGTCGGCGGGGGCCGGCGCGGGCTTGTCGGCGTCGGGGCCATCGGCGCCCGCGGCGGCGCCCACGGGGACGAGCAGTGCCGCCGCGAGGGCGGCCGCGACAGCGGGAATGACGAGGCGACGCGCGCGTGCAGACCGGAAGGAGCGGAGGAAAGCGTTCATGACCACAGAGAGTGTAGCGAGGTTCCCCATAACGGACAAGAGGTTCACGAAGCGTGGTGCCGGCCGGAGTCCCTTGCGGCGCAAGGCCTTGCCTCATCGGACCTCCAGGCCGCCACTTGAGGGCAACGCGTCGGAGGCGAGTGGGTAGCGTAACCGGGCCATGGCACCACCACGCGGGCGGCGCAGCGTCAGGGCCCTGGCCGTCACCGGAGCTCTCGGCGTGTTGGGCGGGCTGGCGGTTGGGGGAGTGCTCGCCGCCCGGGAGGTCCGCCGTTCCGGATGGGGGGTGGCACGGGCACGTGTGCGCCGCACCCGGCGGCTCACCTGGCTCGCCATTCGGCGCGCGGCGGCCGCCGCGCGCCTCGGCCTGCCGGGGGGTGCCGACCGGGGGCGCCTCGACGAGTTCCACGTCCACACGGCCGAGCAGGCCTTCGAGCTTCTCGGCGACATGAAGGGTGTGGCCATGAAGCTGGGGCAGATGGCCTCCCTGCTCTCCGACGGCCTGCCCGAGGCCTACGCCGAGGGGCTGAAGGGGCTCCAGCAGGCGGCACCTCCGATGGCGCCGGGCCTCGTCTCGCAGGTGGTCGAGGAGGAACTGGGTGGTCCGCCCGAAGCCGTCTTCTACGAGTTCTCCGCCGAGCCCGTGGCGGCCGCCTCGATCGGGCAGGTGCACCGCGCGCGGCTCTTCGACGGCACGCCGGTGGCGGTGAAGGTGCAGTACCCCGGCGTCGACGTCGCCATCCGGGCGGACCTCGACAACGCGTTGCTCCTCACGACCCTCGCCAAGGCGATCGCGCCGGGCATCGAGCCCGGGCCCTTCGTCGACGAACTGCGCGCCCGCATCGGCGACGAGCTCGACTACCGCAAGGAGGCCGCCCACCAGGACGAGTTCGGAGCGGCCTTCCTGGACCACCCGTGGGTCCGGATCCCCGAGGTCCTCCACGAGTTCTCCAGCGCCCGCGTGCTCACGTCGGAGTGGGCCGAGGGGGAGTCGCTCTACGAGATCCTGGACCGTTCCCAGGAGGAGAAGGACCTCGTCGGTGAGGAGCTGTTCCGGTTCTGGTGTGACGCCGTCTTCCGGCTGCGGCTCTTCAACGGCGACCCGCATCCCGGCAACTACTTCTTCGGTGCGGGCGGCCGTTCGGGCCCGACCCCGATCTGGTTCCTCGATTTCGGTCTCGTCAAGCGCTTCTCCCCGGGCGACACCGACGCCCTGCGGGAGCAGATCCTGGCGCTTCGAAGCGGCGACCCCGCGAAGCTCCTCGACGTGATGGTCCGCTTCGGCTGGCTCCGCGAGAACGCGCCGGTCGACCAGGACCGCGTCGCCGAGTTGGCGGAGCTCGCGCTGCGTTCGGCCATCGGGCCCGGGCCGTTCACGTTCACCCGGGAGTACGTGGCGTCGGTGGTCCAGGCCTCACTCGTCGTGTCGGGCCCCTACAGCGACGTGGTGCGCTACCTCACGCTGCCGCCCCAGCAGGTGCTCCTCAACCGGATCCACCTCGGGCTCAGCGCCCTGCTGGCCCGCCTCGGCGCCACCGGGGACTGGGCCGGGATCATGGACGAGTACATCCTCGACACACCGCCGAGCACAGCTCTCGGTGAGGCGGGTGCCGCCTGGCCGACGGTCGGGCCCGCACCTCCGGCCGACCACGGGTCGACGGGCCCGGTGCAGTGAGGGGTCAGGGCGCCAGGTCGAAGGACACGCCGGTGAGCTCCTCACTCAGGTCCCACAGCCGCTGTGCGTCGGCGACGTCGCGGGAGCGACGGGAGCTCCCCACCCGGCGCGGGTGGCGGCCACGCTGCTCGCCGAGGCCGTCGGGACCGAAGTAGTCGCCGTTCACGACGTCGCCGGCGGTTGCGGCATAGAGCGTGGGAATCGCCCCCCGGTCGACGCTCTGCGCGAACAGGGTGTTCGACGCCGACGCCAGGAGCTCGCTCACCCGGCGCCCGCTCATGGTCGGGCCGACTCCCTGGAGGTTCGTGGCGGCGTAGCCCGGGTGGGTGGCCACGGCGACGAGGTCGACGCCCGCGGCGTCGATGCGTCGCGCGAGCTCGTAGGTGAAGAGGAGATTGGCGAGCTTGGACTGCCCGTAGGCGCCCCAGCGACGGTAGCGAGCCTCGCCGTGGAGGTCGTCGAAGTTCATCGTCCCGACGCGATGGGCACCGCTGCTGACGGTCACGACCCGGGGCCGGTTTCCGCGGCGCAGCATCGGGAGTAGGCGTCCCGTCAAGGCGAAGTGCCCGAGGTGGTTCGTCCCGAACTGCATCTCGAATCCGTCGGCCGTCTCGAGGCGGGGGATGGCCATGACTCCGGCGTTGTTGACCAGGACGTCGACGCTGTCGCGGTCGCGCCTGAGGTCATCGGCGAACCGACGGACCGAGCCCAGGTCGGCGAGGTCGAGCTCGCGGACCTCGGCGTGGGCTCCGGGGTCGACACTTCGGAGGACATCGAGGGCCGCGAGGCCCTTGTCGGTGTTGCGGCAGGCCAGGATCACCGACGCCCGGTGACGGGCGAGTTGCCGGGCTGTTTCGAGCCCCAGTCCGCTGTTGGCCCCCGTCACCACGAACGTGAGATCGGTGCAGTCGGGGATGTCGTCGGCTGTCCACTCCGAGATCGGAGTGGCGCCATGCGTGGCGTCGATCATGAGTCCTCGGTTCGACGGGACGGGCAACCCGGCTGCCCGCACGGGAGCCTAGATGTGGGTGGCTCCCGCCGAAAGGCCCGTACAATGGCGCCGTGTCCGATTCCATCCTCCAGCGCCGTCTCGTGGACATCGCCGAGCGCCTCAAGCGCCGGCGCAGCGAGTTGGGTGTGGCCGACGAACAGGTCCTCTTCCTGGAGGAGGAGGCAGAGGACGCCCGCCTGCGTGCGCTCGTGTCCGAGACCCCGCTGGCGGAGGTCGAAGCCCGTGACGCCCGCCGTCATGCCGACGCACTCCGTCGGCACCGCGACGCCGTGGCCGAGGCCATCGAGGAGCTCGTCCGGGAGCAGGATTCCCTGCTCGACCGGCTGGCGGCCGACACTGCTCCCGACACGGTCACCGGGCAGCCCGGCGACTCGACGGTCCATCCGAACGACGCGACCCCCGACAAGGAGACCACGAAGCGATGACGGCGTCGGCACCCGGCACAGCCGGCGATCCTCTTCCCGCGAGTGACGACGGCACCTCAGCCGACGTGGAGCGCACGCGTGTCGTGGTCGCCGAGGACGAGGCAATCATCCGCCTCGACCTCAAGGAGCTGCTCGAAGAGGAGGGCTACGACGTCGTCGGTGAGACCGCCCGTGGCGACGAAGCCATCGAGCTGGTGCGCGAGCTCGCCCCCGACCTCGTGATCCTCGACGTGAAGATGCCCGGTATGGACGGGCTCACCGCCGCCCGGCACATCACCGGCGAGCGCCTCGCCGCCGTGCTGATCCTCACTGCCTTCTCGCAACGCGACCTGGTCGAACAGGCGCGTGAGGCCGGGGCCGCCGCCTATCTCGTGAAGCCCTTCCAGAAGAGCGACCTCATGCCCGCCATCGAGATCGCACTCGGTCGCTTCCGGGAGCTCATGACGCTCGAGGCCGACGTCGGCCAACTCCAGGAGCGCCTCGACGCCCGGAAGGTCATCGACCGCGCCAAGGGGAAGCTCATCGATCGGGGTATGACCGAGCAGGAAGCGTGGCGCTTCCTGCAGACGGAGGCCATGAACCGGCGCGCCAAGATCCACGACGTCGCCGACCAGGTCGTGGCCGGCGACCTGGCGCCTTGACCCAGCCTGTCGTCGCCCCGCGCCGGTGAGCAAGATCCTCCTGCTCGACGGGCACTCGCTGGCCTACCGGGCGTTCTTCGCACTCCCCACCGACCTCGCCACCGCGTCCGGCACGGTCACGAACGCCGTCTACGGCTTCACGTCGATGCTGATCAAGGTGCTCGCCGACGAGGAGCCCGACCGGATCGTGGCGGCGTTCGACACACCGAAGCCCACGTTCCGCAACGAGATGGACGAGGAGTACAAGGCGCAGCGGGAGTCGGCTCCCGACCTGTTCGCCGAGCAGCTTCCTCTCGTTCGCGAGGTTCTCGACACGTTGTGCATCCCGGTCCTGGAGGTCGAGGGTGTCGAGGCCGACGACGTGATCGCAACGCTCGCGGAGAGCTCCGCGGCGGCGGGGGACGACGTGATCATCGTCACCGGCGACCGCGACAGCTACCAGCTCGTGTCGGACCCCCACGTCCGTGTGCTCTACAACCGGCGGGGTGTGTCCGACTACGTCCTCTACGACGAGGCGGGCATCGAGGAGCGCACGGGCGTCCCGCCGGGGCGCTACGTCGACTACGCCGCCATGCGGGGCGACAAGAGCGACAACCTGCCGGGTGTGCCCGGCATCGGGGAGAAGACCGCCGCCAAGTTGATCGCCCGGTTCGACGACCTCGAGGGCATCTACGAGCACCTCGACGATCTTCCTCCGAAGCAGCGCGAGAACCTGGGGGAGAACCGCGACCGGGTCTTCAAGAACCGGGAGATGATGACGCTGCGCCGCGACGTCGACCTCGCGGGTGAGGATGTTCTGTCCGACGACGTGGCGACCCTCGCCGAGGCGTGGGACCTCGACGTCGTGCGGGAGCTCTTCGAGCAGTTGGAGTTCCGCTCGCTGTGGAACAGGCTCGTCGAGTTCACCGGCGTGGAGGTCGACGACGACATCCCGACGCTCGAGCTCGAGACCGAGATCGTGCGCGACGTCGCGACTGCCCGCGAGCACCTCGACGGGTTCCGGGCCGGCGACGGGCGTGTTGTTGTCGACGCCCACTGGAACGGTCTACCGGGCCGGGGTGCGCCCGCGGGCTTCGCCTTCCTCTCCGACGACGCGGCCTCGGCGTCGGATGACTCGACGCCACGTGTCGTCTACATCGGTGCCGACGCCCTCACGGGTGTCTCCGCCGACGCACTCGACGCACTCCTGGGTGACGACACGCCACGGCTCGTCGTCCACGGCGCCAAGACGCTGATGCACGGCCTCAGGGGACCACTGCGCGCCCTCGACCGTGACACCGAGGTGATGGCGTACCTGCTCGACCCGGCGGCCGACACCTACGGGTTGGAGGACCTGGCGCTGCGTCACCTGGGTGTGGAGGTGCGCTCACCCGACGCCGAGGAGGGCACGCTCGATCTCGATGCCGGGGCCGCCATCGAGGCGACGGCGCGCCGCGCGGCGGCGGCCCTCCAACTCGGCGACGTGCTGGCCGAGGCACTCGACCGCGCGGACCTCACCGACCTCTACACCGACGTCGAGCGCCCGCTCGTGTCCGTGCTGGCGGCGATGGAGGAGTGCGGAGTCCGCATCGACGTCGATTTCCTCGACGAACTACGCGGGGAGCTCGCCGACCAGATAGCGGAGCTCGAGGCGTCGATTCACGCTCACGCCGGGGGAGCGTTCAACATCAAGTCCACCCCGCAGTTGCGAACGGTCCTCTTCGAGGACCTCGGGCTCACACCGGTCAAGAGGACCAAGACCGGACCGTCCACCGACGCCGACTCGCTCGGGAAGCTCGTCGACGAGCACCCGATCGTGGCCGACCTGCTCCGGTTCCGGGAGCTCGAGAAGCTCCGCAGTACCTACGCCGATGCGCTGCCGCCCCTCGTGGCCGACGACGGGCGCATCCACGCCACGTTCGACCAGACCGCCACCACCACCGGCCGGATCTCGAGCGTCCACCCGAACCTCCAGAACATCCCGGTGCGCAGCGAGGACGGGCGCGAGATGCGCCGCGCGTTCATCGCCGACGAGGGCTGCGGCCTCCTCACGGCCGACTACTCGCAGATCGAGCTTCGGGTGCTCGCACACCTGGCGGAGGACCCGGGCCTCATCGACGCTTTCGCCCGCGGTGCCGACGTCCACACCACGACGGCCGCCACGGTCTTCGACGTTCCCGAGGAGAAGGTCGATGACTTCCAGCGCCGCTTCGCCAAGGTCGTGAACTACGGCCTGGCCTACGGCATGGAGGCCTACGGACTGGCGCAGCGCCTCGACATCCCCACGGACCAGGCGGCGGAGATCCTCGACAGCTACTTCGAGGGATTCCCGAACGTCGCCGAGTTCATGGAGACCACCGTGGAGGACGCCCGCACGAAGGGCTACACCACGACGATCCTCGGGCGGCGTCGGAAACTGCCCGAGCTCTCGTCGGGCAACTTCCGGATCCGTCAGATGGGGGAGCGTATGGCGCAGAACGCCCCCGTGCAGGGCTCGGCGGCCGACATCTTCAAGCTCGCCATGATCGACGTCGACACGGCACTCCGTGCCTCCGACCTGGGAACCCGCATGATCCTCACGGTCCACGACGAGCTCGTCTTCGAGACGCCCGACGAGGAACGTGACCAGGTCGAGGAGCTCGTGCGCGACGCCATGTCGTCGGCCTACGAGCTGGAGGTCCCGCTGGTGGTCGACACCGGCTACGGGAGGAACTGGGCCGAGGCGAAGGCGTGAGCGCCGAGCCGGGCGGCCCGGGCGCGCCGGCACCACGCCCGGGCGACCGCCACTGGTTCGAGGAGGTCGCACGCTTCCTCGGTCCGGCGTACCTGCGCTACTCGTTCACGCAGGGCACGGTTGCCGAGGTCGACGTCCTCATGGACGCGCTCGGCCTCTCGGCCGGCGACCGGCTGCTCGACGCCGGCTGCGGCCCCGGGCGCCACGCGCTGGAGTTCGCCCGTCGCGGGATCGAGGTGCTCGGTCTCGACATCTCTGCGGAGTTCATTCGCATGGCGCGGGCCGCGGCCGTCGACGAGGCCCTCCCCGCCGGTTTCGAGATCGAGGATCTCCGCGACCTCGAACGCCGTGAGGCGTTCGACGCCGTGGTCTGTTTGTGCCAGGGCGGCTTCGGCCTGCTCGGAGGTGAAGACGACGAAGCGGTGTTCGACCGCCTGGCGACGTCGCTTCGGCCGGGTGGCCGACTCGCTCTCAGCGCCTTCTCGCTCGTGTTCATGGCCCGGAACCTCGAGGAGTCCGAGCATCTCGACCCGTCGACAGGCGTGCTCCACGAGCACACGGAGCTGCGCGACGTCGACGGTGCGACCCGACCCGCCGAGCTGTGGACCACGGGTTTCACCGCCCGCGAGCTGCGTCTGCTTGCCGAGCGGTCGGGCCTGGTGGTCGACGGTGTCCACGGCGTCACGCCGGGTCGGTACCGAAACGCGCCACCGACGCTCGACGACCCCGAGCTCCTCCTCCTGGCACACCGCGTGTGACGCATCGAGTCAGCAGGCAGTGGCCTCGCCTCCGACGGGTTCCCACCACTAGCCTGTGCGTTCGCACTCTCACGATGGGGGTGCCGCGGCCCGTGAACGACCACGGACGCGAACCGACCAGGAACGAGCCCGACGTTGTCCGACGACCCGACCTCCCCACAGACCTCCGACGCCCCCGCCGAAGCGCCTGATACGCCCCCGGAGCCACCCCCCACACCTCCGAGCCCCCCACCGGCGCCCGCCGACCCTCCGCCCCCCACCTCCGAGGCCTCGGCCGCCATCCAGCCCCTCACGACGGTCGTCGACGACGACCTCGGTGGCATGTCGATGGAGGAAGCGATCGACCAGACGATCGTGGAGTTCGACGACGGGGACCTGGTCACCGGAACGGTCGTCCGTATCGACGGTGACGAGGTGCTCCTCGACATCGGATACAAGTCCGAGGGGATCATCCCGTCGAAGGAGCTGTCGATCCGCCAGGGCGTCGACCCGTCCGAGCTCGTGACCATCGGCGACGAGCTCGAGGCGCTCGTCCTCCAGAAGGAGGACAAGGAGGGCCAGCTCATCCTCTCCAAGAAGCGCGCGCAGTACGAGCGCGCGTGGGGCAACATCCAGAAGCTCAAGGAGGAGGAGGGCGTCGTCACGGGGCCGGTCATCGAGGTCGTCAAGGGCGGTCTCATCCTCGACATCGGCCTGCGGGGGTTCCTCCCCGCGTCGCTCGTCGACCTTCGGCGTGTCCGTGATCTCCAGCCGTTCGTGGGCCAGGAGCTCGAGTGCAAGATCATCGAGCTCGACCGCAACCGCAACAACGTCGTCCTCTCACGCCGCGCCTATCTCGAGGAGACCCAGCGCGAACAGCGCGACGAGTTCCTCGCCAACCTCAAGCCCGGCGAGATCCGCGACGGCACCATCTCGTCGGTCGTCAACTTCGGCGCCTTCGTCGACCTCGGCGGCATGGACGGGCTCGTCCACGTCTCGGAGCTGTCGTGGAAGCACGTCGACCATCCCAGCTCGGTGGTCACCGTCGGCGACGAGGTCAAGGTGCAGATCCTCGACGTCGACCTCGAGCGCGAGCGAATCTCCCTCTCCCTGAAGGCCACCCAGGCCGACCCGTGGTCGGAGTTCGCCGGCGGCCACACGGAGGGTGAGCTCGTCTACGGCCGGGTCACCAAGCTCGTGCCCTTCGGCGCCTTCGTGCAGGTGGGCGAGGGGATCGAGGGCCTCGTGCACATCTCGGAGATGGCCGGCCACCACGTGGAGGCCCCGGACCAGGTCGTGACCCCCGGCGAGGAGCTGTGGGTGAAGATCATCGACATCGACCTCGACCGGCGCCGTATCTCCCTGTCGATCAAGCAGGCCGCCGAGGGTGGCGAGGTGGCCGCCGAGTACCGCGACCTCTACGGCGAACACGCCTACGACGACCAGGGCAACTACGTCGGCCCCGGTGTCGAGGAGCACGCCGCCACGGGGGAGCAGACAGGCGAGGTGGCTGACGGGGCTGAGTCCGGCGCCGTCACCACCGACGCTGCGACCACCGAACCCGTATCGCCGACCGATGGATCCGCGCCCGCCGAGTCGTCAGCCGCTGATTCACAGGCGGAAGTACCCGCACCCGACGACGCTGCGGGGGTCGAGCCGGGTGCCGTCCCCACAGGGTCCGAGCCAGAGCACGCCGAACCTGCCACGGAGTAGGAATCACCGGGGGCCGGGGCCTTTGCCCGGGCGTTATTCGACGAGTCGAACGGGGACTCCTTCGAGAATCGCGCTCCACGTGGTGGCATCCGAGGGCTTCACCAGTTGGCCTGCTGAGGAAGCCGGATACTCGAACTGAGCGACTACCCAGCACGCGCTCGGATCGACGTCGGGGTCGCCGTCGCAGTGGAAACCCCCGGCAGGGATGTCGATCCGGATCTCGAGGAGATCGCCGTTGAAGCTGTAGTCGAGGTTTGTGATCTCGCAGTCGTCGCCCGGGTTCAGGATCGTGTCGGGGTCGCTCACCTTCGCGATCTCGCAATCCGGGAACACGGTTCCGTCCGGCTGGAGGATCCGCAACGTGCCGATGACGTCGTTCGGCACGTCGGCGTCACCCTCCGCATAGCCGGCGGGTGAGCAGCGCACGTCGGAGATGGTGTCGTCAGGGTTCGGATCGGGATCAACCTTGCCGTCGCCGTCGAGGTCATCGCACACCGCGATGTCACCGGGGTCGTGGAAGGTGAGACGTAGCACGCGGTCGCGGGTGTCGTTCTCGGCGAGCTCGGTCAGCCAGAAGTTCCCAGTTGATCCCTGGAAGTTACCCAGTAGCTGGAGCCTGCCCTCGGCGAACACGTTGACACCGTCGGCTGCTCCGTTGTGCCGTGCCCGAATGGAGAACCTGTTCCCACCACGTCCGCAGGTCGTCGCGGCGGAGTTGCACAGTTGCGTGGTGGTCCCGCCGTCGCGGATCCCCGTGTCGACGTTGATCACGAGTTGCACCTTGCCGTCGCCGGTGATCCAGTTCGGATCGATGGGGATCTCCCCGCCGCAGGGCTTCACCCACTGGCGCGCCGTGCTGCGGAAGTCGTGGCCCAGTTCGTGGACTCCGCCGGCCCAGAAGGTGGCCGCCGAGGTGAGGTCTTCGCCGTAACGGACGTTGCCGAATGTGATGTCGAACAGCGCCGGCACGTTCGCCGCGTACCGCCCGTTGAACACATAGTTCCAGAAGTATCCGCTCCCACCGTCGTCCCAGGGCGTGGCGAGGTCGGCTGCGGTGGGGACGAAGGGCGAGTACCAGCCATAGGTCGCGGCGTCGTCGCCGGCGCCGGGGCAAGAGGGTACGGGAACGTTGTCGTCGTGCTCGCGCAGCGTCTTGTTGGCGTCGGAGATGGTGAAGCGGGTCTCGGGCAGGCCGTCGAACTGCGTCATGTCGGTGCGGGCAGGACGAAGCGGTGTGGCGGAGGAGCCGACCACGGGTGAAGCGAAGACGGAATCGCCCGAGAACGGAATGGCAGGATCCGGCGACGTCGACTCCGACGACGGCGAGCCCGGGATCCCGATCGGCGGCGACTCGCCGGGGTCGACCGGCTGGATCGGTGTGATGTCGGCGGGCTGGTCGAGAGCGGTGCCACCGCCCCAGCCACCTCCGCCGCATCCCCCGAAGAGGCAGGCGAAGAACGCCAGGCCGGGCGACAGGACGAGGTTGGCGCCGTTGGAGTCATCGCCGGTGCAGCCGGGCTCGAACGGCCCGGGGGCGAAGCGCTCGACGACGTCCTGGAGCATGGCCTCGGTGATTCCGTAATTGGAGAGCGTTGCGTAGAGGTTCCACCGGGTGACGTTGTAGACGGGAGCGGGGTAGATACCGAGCCACGGGGGATGGGAGATGTTGGGGTCGGTGGGTCGTGTGGCGGGATTGAGCATCCCGTCGTCGAGAATCGCCTGGGCCACGGCACCGATCGGGCCGATGACCCGTGGAAGCGCACGCTGGTTCCAGGTTGCGAGACTGAACCTCAGTGGAGTGGCCATGGGGACCTCGGTGAAGATCCCGAGCTGGCTCACGACGTCGTACGGGATACCCAAGGGGTTCCTGGGGTTCATCGCGCCGAAGGCGAGCGCGGCGTTGCCGTCGATCGTGTAGCGTTGGCAGTCGACGCCCTGGTCGAGGAAGGCGGGGTCGAAGATCTCGAGATCGATGGTGCCGGGGTTGTCGGGGTCCACGTCGTCGACCTCGACGATGTAGTTGTAGCCGTCCTTTCCGCTGCCGTCCTCGTAGTACTCGTTGGTGCCGGTCACCGGATTGCAGGCCTCCGGGTCGAAGGGCCCGATCCAGCTGAAGAGGGGTGGCGGAGGCTGACCCTGTGCGCCCTGCGGGATGCGAATGTTGTTGCACCGGTCGGTCTGGTACTGGTCGCCTTCCACCGTCGGCGTGCGGGGCCCCTGGATGTCGAGCCAGAAGCTCTGGCCGAGGTCGAGGCTCGAGTCGTCGATCCACGACGTGTCGCTGCCGATGATCGGCTGGTTGCCGAGCACGTTGCTCGGGCTTCCCAGAGGAGGCGAGGGCGAGTACTCGGCGACGGCGTCGCGGGTGATGTCCACGCCGTCGAATCCGAGGAGCCGGGTGAAGAAGGAGGGGGCCTTCCGTTCCACCTGGACACGGAGCTGGCTGAGCGGCAGTTCGACGCCTTCAGCATCCTCGAAGAGGGGAGTGACCGTTGTGTCGTCCTCACCCGTGACGTAGCCGTTCTCGGCTGCGTTCGCGAGGGCGGCGTCGCGCGCTGTGTTGTTGTTGGTGACGTCGCCTTCGCGGTAGACGACACCGGCCAGTGCTGCCGAGTCGGCGGTGCGCTGGGCGTTGCGGCCGGTGAGGTACCAGAAGCCGAGGTCGACGGCGAAGCCCGCGAACACGAGCAGCACAACCATCATGGCGGCGAACCACACCAGGATGTAGCCGTGCTGGCGGCGCCCACTTCGGAATGGTCGGCTTCGGTCGCTGTCCACGATTTCCCCTACTCGGCCGCCCGGGGCAGCGCCTGAGGGCCGACGTCCTGACAGTACCGACTTAGAGAATAACACATATCGGGCATTCAAGGACTAAGAACCTCCCGGGGCCTCGGCCCGAGCCCCCGGGCGCTATTCGACGAGGCGGACCGGGACGCCCTCGAGCTCCACCGTCCACGTGGTGACGTCCTCGGGGCGGATCACGAAGCCCGGGTCGGGGTCGCTCCAGTTGAAGCGCGCCCGGATCCAACACGCGGTCGGGTCGGTCTCGGGGTCGCCGTTGCAGTCGTAGCCGCCGGCCGGGATCGGGATCTTGAGGTCGAGAACCTTCCCGTTGAGGTCGCTGTCGAGGACGTCGATCGAACACGGCGACACGGTCTGTTCAGCCTGTCCGTACACGGCGTACGAGCAACCCGGAAACACGCTCCCGTCGGGCTGGATGATGCTGAGCGTGCCGTGAACGTTGTTGCCGTAGCCGGCGGGTGAGCAGTCGTCGCCGCTGGCGCTGTCGGGCACACCGTCACCGTCGGCATCAGCACAGACGGCGATGTCACCGGGATCGAAGAAACTCGCCTTCAGGGCGCGGTCGCGCGACGCGTTCTCGAGAACCTTGCTGAGCCAGAAGTCGCCGCCCGAGGCATCGAGGAAGTTCCCCATCACGGCCATGCGCTGGTCGGCGAAGACGCTGACGTCCGTCCCGGTCGTGCCCAGCGAGCCGCCACTTCGCTGCGCCCGCAGCGAGAACCGGTTGGCGCCCTTTCCGCAGGTGGAACTCGGGCTGTTGCACTGCGCCGTGGTGACCCCACCGTCGCGGTAGTTGGTCTGCGCCTTCACCAGTAGCTGGACCTTCCCGTTGTGGATCAGATCGTTGCTGATTGTCACCGAGCAGTGCGTGACCCACCTGCGTGCCGTGTCGCGGAACGTGTGGCCGTAATTCTGGACTCCGCCGGAGTCGTAGGGACCCGGCGACGAGATATCGACACCGTAGGTCACCGTTCCGAAGTTCACGCCGAAGACGTTTCCGATGTACTGGGAGTGCAGGCCCTTGAAGAGCCAGTTCCACCAGTAGCCCTCTCTCTGATTGAACTCGCTCCACGGGTCCACCCCGGGCTTGTTGGGGAGATAGGTGGAGTACCAGCCGTACGTCTGCGCGCAGTCGGGGACAGACCCGCCCGGGAAGGTGGCCTCGGTGGCCGCGATGTCGTCGGCGTGCTGGCCGACCGTGCCGCGGCTGTCGTAGACGGTGTAGCGGGTCTCGGGGAGACTGTCGAAACCGCTCATGTCGCTGCGCGCGGGTCGCAGCGGGGTAGTGGCTGCCGCCATCTCCGGGCGCGCCGCAACCGACGACGAGGACGCGAAAGGCACGGCCGGGGGCGGGTCGGGGGAGTCGAACGAGCCAGGCGGCCCGGTACCGACCTCGCCCGGGGTTGCCGGGGGGAGAGGGGTCACGCCGCCCTGACCCTCGGTCGAGCCGCCGACCCACGGCGGGAGGCCACCCCCACCGCCGCCGCAGAAGATGCACGGGAAGAGCGCGAGGTTGGCCAGGAGACGGGTGTCGCCGGTGCAGGTCGGACGACGGTCGGCGGCCGGCGCCGTCGGCCCCGGGTCGGGGCCGGACTTGAAGCGTTCGATGGCGTCCTGGAGTTGTGCCTCGCTCACACCGTAGTTCTGGAGCGTGGCCCAGAAGTTGTACTTCGTCACGACCTCTGTGGGGGAGAAGAACGTCGGCGGTGGCGGTGCCGGGCCCCGGAGGAGGTCGAGCGCCAGTTGCGCCACCTGGCTGGCGTTGCCCGAGACCTTCGGCATCGCCCTGATGTTGAACCCGTTGTACCTCAGCGGGACAGGGTTGTTCTTGAGGCCCAGGTCCCACAGGCCGTCGGCGACGGGAGGGATGGCGAATTTCCCCATCGGGGTGCTGTAGAGGATTGCCGGCGACGCGGCCTCCCGCATCGACCATTCGCGGCAGTCGGTGCCCTGATCCATGAAGGTGGGATCGAAGATCTGGATATCGACGGTTTCTCCGACCTCCGGTTCGTCGACCTCGACCACGTAGAAGTACCCGTCCTTGCCGGGGACGCCTCCTCCCAGGCCCCCTCCCACGTAGTCCTGGTTCACCGTGTCATCGGGGCTCGCCTCACAGGGCTGGGCGTAGAAGAAGAGGGGACCACCGCCCTGGGGCACCCAGGCCGGCTGGCAGTTGTCGGTCTGGTACTGGTCGCCGTGGGCCGTCTGGGTACGGGTGCCGTGGATGTCGAGCCACAGGGACTGCTGGATCTGGTCGCCCGACGGAAGCGAGTTCCACGACGCCTCACCGAGGAGCAGGCCTTCGTTGCCGAGCACGTTGCTGGGGCTTCCCAGAGGTGGGGGTGGTTCGTACTCGGCGACGGCGTCGCGGCTGATGTCGACGCCGTTGAAGCCGAGCAGGCGGGTGAAGAAGCTGGGGGCCTTGCGTTCCACCTCGACGCGGAGCTGGTTGAGCGGCAGTGTCGTGCCCCCGGCGTCGTCGAAGTGGACGGTGACCGTGGTGTCGTCCTCGCCGGTCGTGTAGCCGTTCTCGGTGGCGTTGGCCAATGCGGCGTCGCGTGCGGTGTCGTTGTTGGTGACGTCGCCTTCCCGGTAGACGACACCGGCCAGTGCTGCCGAGTCGGCGGTGCGCTGGGCGTTGCGGCCGGTGAGGTACCAGAAGCCGAGGTCGACGGCGAAGCCCGCGAACACGAGCAGCACAACCATCATGGCGGCGAACCACACCAGGATGTAGCCGTGCTGGCGGCGCACGCTGCCGGATGGACGGTCTCTCTTCGACACGTATCGGCCTTTAGGTTGTCAGCCCTTAGGTTGCCTCGCACTCACCGGGCAGGCGAGGTTCGAGGGCGTAGAGCGACCGGCTGGTGACCTGGCGGGACCCCACGCCGATGAACCGCGTGATGTAGTCGTGGGTGATGTTCACCCACACGCCCAGCTGGTCGAGCTCGCCGTCGCGGCACGCCGACTGCTCCGCGGCCGTCCAGTCGGCCGCGCCGTTCTGGACCCAGTCGGTGCCGTTGTACTCGTACCGGGTGCAATCGGCCGTCGCCGCCTCACAGGCGTCCCAGATCTCTCCCTCGCTGGTGGCACCGTCGGGTAGTCCGTTGTCCTGGCCGGGGTCGGCCTTGTAGATCACGAACTGGTCGCCGGAGCCGAGCCCGGTGCCGGTGAGGCGCCTGTTGAGTTCCTCGATCATGTCGTCCTGGTAGTCGGGTTGCTTGGGGATCGCGGCTCCCTCGCGGGCGGTCGCCCCGGCGGCGCTCGACACCGTGAGCTCGTCCTTGAAGAGGAGCCCGAACTCGACGAGGCCGAAGAGAAGCAGGGTGATGACGGGAAGCAAGATGGCCGCCTCGACGACCACGGCGCCGCGCTCGCCAGAACGCGTGTCGGTCCCGCGTGTGGCGCGCCGACGGGAGATGCGCCGCCGTGAGCCGTTCACCACACCCGTTCCTCTGTCGACACCGACATGATCCCCCACCGTCCGTCACGCTGATGTTCGTCCCGGCCGCATCGACGACCCTGACGCCCCGCAGGAACGGTCGAATCGCGAAACGACCCGATTCGGACGTGGCGATCAGGGTACACGGAGTGTGACATTCCGTCTAGGCAGCAGCGCACAGTGTTCCGGTCGGCACCGGCAGGGCCTGCCGTAGGAAAACGGCCCAGATCGGCTCCGGCCCCGGCGCGGGTGCCTCGGGGGCCGGTCCTTGCCGGATGCCGGACAGATAGGGCAAACTAGGCGGCCCCGGGGGGCTGTGCCCGGCGCAGCCGAAAAACCCGGGACTTCCCTCACGCCGGCGGCGCCGGATCCGATACATGGGGGGACCGGCCGACGCGCTCGGCGCATGAGACGGGAGTTGAGAGAGTGCAGAACAGGCGGACAGTGTTGCTCCTGGTGGGCATTGGGCTCGGTGTTGTTGCCGCCGTCCTTGCTTTCCTCTACCTCAGCAATGCCGACGAGCGCGCGGAGGACAAGGTCGAAACGGTCAAGGTCCTGCGCGCCGTGGCTCCGATCCCCGAAGGCACGACCGGCGACGAGGCTGCCGAGTCCGGCCTCGTCGCCCAAACCGACGCGCTCAAGGACGAGGCCCCACCCGACGCACTGACAGACATCAACTCCGTGTCGGACACGGTCGCCGTGACCGACATCGATCAGGGTCAGTTCATCACGCCGACGAACTTCGCCCCTCCCGAAGACATCACACCCGGTGGCGGGTTGCTCGCCGACCGCCTCCGGAACGACAGCGACGATGCCGGCGTGGAACTCCAGGCCGTCACGATCTCCGCCAGCGCGGAGCGCGGTGTCGCCGGGCTCGTATCGGTCGGTGACCGGGTCAACGTCATGGTGTTCCTCGACGGGGGGACGCAGTTCATGCTCCAGAACATGAACGTGCTCGCCCTCGGCTCGTCGACGGGGCTCCCCGAGCAGGTCGCGGCCGACGCCAACGCCAACGCCGAAGAGCAGCCGGCGGCTCCTGCCACGAGCGGTCTCTTCACCCTCGAGGGCACCTCCACGCAGGCGCTGAAGCTGGCCCAGGCGAGCCTCGGCGGTGGGCAGATCTACCTCAGCCTGGCCCCGACCGACTTCGAGCCCGAGCCCCTCACGCCGGAGGTCACCAACGAGAACCTGTTCAACTGAACCGACCGACAACCGACCGAACCACCGCGCGACGATGAGGTCACCGTGGAACATCAAGGGAACAACGCTCTGAACACCCAGCCGGGCCCCGCGCGCTACGACGTCGGAATCGTCGACCCCGACCCCGGGGCACGCATGCGGCTGTCGGTGCAGCTGTCCGGCGGCTCACCGTCGGCGACATTCGACACGGTCGAGGCCATGGCCGACGACCTGAGCGTCGACCGGCCCACCGTCGTCGTGTTCGGTCCCGGCCTCGGCGATGCCGGTGCTCTCCACCAGGTCCAGTGGCTGGCGAGGACGCAGCCCAACACCGGTGTCGTGATGGCGGTCGAGGAGCTCACGACAGAGCTGCTCCAGTCGGCCCTCCGCTCGGGAGTGCGCGACGTCGTGGCACTCGCCGACGACGCCCAGCTGAGTGAAGCCGTCGCCCGGGTCGGCGACGTACTCGTCCAGGAGGCCGCCCGGGCGGTCGCGGCCGACACGTCTTCGAAGCGCGGCAAGCTCATTGCCTCGTTCTCCACCAAGGGCGGTGTCGGCAAGAGCGTGGTCGCGGTCAACGTCGCCGCCGACCTGGCGCGGCGTACCGACGGCAACGTCTTCCTCGTGGATGCCGACCTCCAGTTCGGCGACGTCGCCGTCATGCTCCGGGTTCCGCCGAAGCACAGCGTCATCGACGCCGCAGCCTCGGTGCAGACGGCCGACGAGAGCCTCATGGAGAGCCTGTCGGTGGAACACCCTGCGTCGGGCCTCCGGGTCCTGGCGGCGCCGATCGAGCCCTCGGCCGCCGACCAGATCCGTCCGGCGGAGTTCATCCAGATCCTCTCACTGCTCCAGACGATGTCCGACTACGTCGTGGTCGACCTCCCCCCGCAGTTCGACGACGTCGTCCTGGCCACGATCGAGGCCGCCGACGAGGTCCTCCTCGTCGCCAGCATGGACATCCCGAGCATCAAGAACCTCAAGGTCGGCATGCAGACGCTCGATCTGCTGTCGCTCGCCGGGCCCAAGCTGAAGCTCGTCCTCAACCGGGCGAACGCCAAGGTCCGCCTCGACCTGAAGGAGATCGAACGAGCGCTCGACCTCCAGGTGCAGTTCCCGATCCCCTCCGACATCGCCGTGCCCCAGGCCGTGAACCGTGGCGTTCCCGTCATCTTCGACAGCCCGAAGTCGGGTGCCGCCGAGGCACTCGTCAAGATCGTCGACTTCTACACCGACGGCGCACCCTCGATCGAGCGCCCCGACGGGCCGACCGCGAGCGAAGGGGCCGATCCTGCGGAGTCGAGCGAGCCCGACGGTGGCGGCGGGCGGAAGACGAGAGACAAGAAGGAGAAGCGCCGTCGCCGGCGCCGCAAGGACCGTGATTGAGCCGGCGCCGCGCCCCCACGTCCACGGGAGAACCCATGGCTGAATACAACCGCTGGCAGGAGTTCCAGAAGACGCCGGTGTCGCACCGCACCTCCGAGATCGAGGAGATGCGGCTCAAGGTCCACCAGTTCGTCATCCAGGAGCTCGGGCCCGCTCTCAACGACGAGCGGCTCTCCGATCTCGAGCTGAAGCGCAAGGTCCACGAGCAGGTTCACGCCGCCCTCGCGCTGGAGAAGGCGGCGCTGTCCGCCGAGGAGAAGACCCAGTTCGTCGCCGACATCACCGACGACGTTCTCGGCTACGGACCTCTCGAGCCGTTGCTGCGGGACCCCGAGCTCACCGAGGTCATGGTCAACGGCCACGACGAGGTCTACATCGAGGTCGACGGGAAGATCAAGCGCACCGACGCACGGTTCATCGACGACGGTCACCTCCGACGGATCATCGACAAGATCGTCTCCGAGGTGGGCCGTCGCGTCGATGAGGCGACACCCATGGTCGACGCGCGGCTTCCCGACGGGTCTCGGGTGAACGTCGTCCTGCCGCCCCTGGCCATCGGCGGGCCGTTCCTCACGATCCGCCGCTTCGCGGCCGATCCCTATCAGGTCGATGACCTGATCCGGTTCGGCACTCTCACCGCCCAGGCCGCGCAGTTCCTCGAGCTGTGTGTTCGTGGTCGCCTCAACGTGATCGTGAGCGGGGGGACCGGCACCGGGAAGACCACGCTGTTGAACGTCCTGTCCTCGTTCATCCCCGAGGACGAGCGGATCGTCACACTCGAGGACGCCAAGGAGCTCCAGTTGCACCAGGAGCACGTGTGCTCGCTCGAGTCGCGCCCTCCGAACATCGAAGGCAGGGGGGAGGTCACCATCCGTGATCTCGTCCGCAACGCCCTGAGGATGAGGCCCGACCGCATCGTCGTGGGTGAGGCTCGCGGTGGTGAGGCGCTCGACATGCTCCAGGCCATGAACACGGGCCACGACGGCTCGCTCACGACGGTCCACTCCAACTCACCGCGCGACACTCTGGCGCGCGTCGAGACGATGTCGCTGATGGCCGGTATGGAGCTCCCGATGCGGGCCATCCGGGAGCAGATGGCGTCGGCGCTCGACGTGATCGTCCACCTGTCGCGTCTTCGCGACGGCACACGCCGGGTCACCCACATCTCGGAGGTACTCCAGATGGAGGGCGATGTCGTCGTGCTCCAGGACATCTACCTCTACGACTACTCGATGGGTGTCGACGAGAACGGCCGTTTCGCCGGCCACCTCAAGGCAAACGGGATCCGCCCGAGCTTCAGTGAGCGCCTCTCCGACCACGGCTTCGAGATGGCCCCCGAGCTCTTCACGCAGCAGCCCTACAAGCAGCGCGTCGTCGGGATCCGGTAGGCCCCGATGCAGATCCTCATCGCCGCCCTCCTGGGCATCGCCGTGGTGTCGCTGGCGATCGGCCTCGTGCTGGTCTTCACGCGCGACGACCCCACCGAGCAACTCGCCGAGTACCAGAGCGCCGCACTCCAGGGCAGGATCCCCGACGACGCGGACTACCACCTCGCCGAGACCGGCGTCATGCGGAGCGCCGTCGACGCGACCGAACGGTTCGCCGAGCGGGCCGGGTTCCTGGACCGCGTCGAGAACGAACTCGAACAGGCGGATCTCCCGCTCCGTGCGGCCGAAGCGCTGTTCTTCTACGTCGCAGGCGCGCTCGTGCTCACGGTGCTGGCTTTCGTCATCTCGGGTGAATGGGTGGCCGCGCTGATCGTGCTGGTCGTCGCCATCCTCGTTCCCATCGCCGTCGTCCGTTCTCGACGGGCCAAGCGGCTCCAGAGGTTCGAGGCCGAACTCCCCGACACGCTTGGCCTTCTCGCCGGATCGTTGCGTGCCGGGTTCTCCTTTCAACAGGGGCTGGAGGCCGTCGCCAACGACGCGTCGGGGCCCATGGGCGAGGAGCTCCGACGGGTCTTCAACGAGGTCCAGCTCGGGCGCACGCTCGAGGACGCTCTCGAGGACTCCGCCGACCGGATGGAGAGCGACGACCTCCAGTGGGCCGTCCTGGCCGTGAGAATCCAACGTGAGGCCGGCGGAAATCTCGCCGAGCTGCTCGACACGGTGGCCGAGACCATGGCCCAGCGCGAGCGCCTCCGCGCCGAGATCCGGACCCTGACCGCCGAGGGCAAGTTGTCGGGCATCGTGCTCGGGATATTCCCCTTCGCCTTCGCCGGCATACTCGTCCTGGTGTCCCCCGGGTATCTCGACGCACTCTTCGAGAACACCGCGGGCATCATCGCCATGATCGTTGCCGGAGCCGCCGCCGTGCTCGGCTTCTTCTGGCTCCGCAAGATCGTCGCGATCGAGGTCTGAGATGCTCTATCTGGCCATCGGGCTCCTCGCGGTGTCCGTCGTCGCCATTGTCTGGTACGTCGGATCGCTGGTCGGTGAACGGGCCGAGGCACGCGAGTCCCTGAAGCAGCTCGAGGGCTACCAGGTCACCGATGCCCGCGACCGGGAGATGCTCGAGGGCTTCACCGACCGTGTCGCCAAGCCACTCGCCGACGCCGTGGCGCGTCTCGGTAGCCGCTTCACGCCCGAGGGGTACGTCGAGCAGGTCGAGCAGAAGATCGTGTTCGCAGGCAGTCCGCCGGCACTGACGAGCGACCGGCTCCTGATCTACAAGGTGCTCGGGGCGCTCTCGGTGATCGTGTGGGCGCCGCTGCTTCTGCTGCTGATCGGGCTCGATGGGCTCTTCGGGATCATCGCCGTCGGGCTCCTCTGGTTCGCATCGTTCGTGGCGCCCGACGCCATCCTCAACCGTACGGTCGAGGCGCGCAAGCACGCCATGGCAGTACGCTTGCCGGACCTCCTGGATCTCATGGTCATCAGCGTGGAGGCGGGCCTCGGGTTCGAGCAGGCGCTCGACCGGACCACGCAGGCCATTCCCGGTGACCTGTCCGACGAATTCCGCCGGGTGCTCCGTGAGACGCGGATCGGCTCGTCGCGAGCCGACGCGTTGCGCGCTCTCGACGAGCGCACGCAGGTTGCCGAGCTCCACACATTCATCCTCGCCATGCTCCAGGCCGACACCTTCGGAGTGTCGATCGCCCGGGTCCTGCGGTCGCAGGCTGCCGACATGCGGGTCATGCGTCGGTTCCGTGCCCAGGAGGAGGCGCAGAAAGCGCCGGTGAAGATGCTCTTCCCCCTCGTCTTCTGCATCTTCCCGGCCGTGTTCGTCGTGATCATCGGGCCGGCGATGATCCGCCTCCTCGACGCGCTGTAGTACCCCTTGTCGTCGTCCGAGGGGTCGACGCCCGCCACCTCGGCGGAGAACGGTCGAAGCCCTGGTTCCGACGGCCGTGGGCGGATTCGTGCTCCGGGCTTCGACGCCATCATCACGGTGGTGTTCGCGCTCGCCGGCTTCGGATTCGGGCTCCAGCGCCTGTTCGACAACTCGTTCCTCTGGCATCTGCGTACAGGCGAGCTGATCCTGGATTCCGGGGGCATCCCACGGGCGGACCCGTACTCGTACACCGCCGCGGGCACGGAGTGGGTCGTGCAGTCCTGGTTGGCCGAGGTGGTCTATGCCGGAATCGACCGCGCGGTCGGCCCGTTCGGCATCCGTCTCCTGGGTGCGCTGGCGGGCGCCGCCCTGATGGTGCTGTTGTTCCGCCTGGCTCTACGGCTGGCGAAGGAGACCTGGCGGGCTGCCGGCCTGACGCTCGTCGCCGCGCTCACCGTTCGCCAGCTCTGGACGGTCCGCCCGCTGGCGTTCGGGCTGGTGCTGTTCGCCGCCCTGGTGTGGATCGTGGAGGTCCGGGACTCACGGGCCCGGCGCCACGTGCTGTGGCTCCTCCCGCTCCTCTTCTGGTTGTGGGTCAACGTTCACGGGAGCTTCGCCCTGGGCTTTCTCTACATCGCGCTCCACCTCGCCGGTGGGTGGTGGGATGGTCGCCGACCCTGGGAGGGAGAGCCTCGGCGCCTCCTGATCGCCACGGCGCTGTCGAGTGTCGCAGTGTTCCTCACACCGCTGGGGTACAAGCTCGTGCTCTTCCCCGTGCGCGTCCTCGACCGCGGCGACATGTTCCGCAGAGTCGTCGAATGGGCGTCCCCCGACTTCCGGGAGCCGACAGGCCTCTTCTTCGGGTTGTGGCTCGCCGTCCTGCTCGTCGTGATCGCACGGGGGGTCCACCGGATCAGCCGACGTGATCTCGTCGTCCTGGTGCCGTTCGTCCTGATGGCACTCTGGGCTCAGCGGAACATCGCCGTCGTTCCCCTCGTGACCCTTCCCATCGCCGCACGGGCCGTGGCCGTGGGTACCGACCGGGCGGCCGGGCGAGCCCGACCCATGGCGATGATCCCGGCTTGGGGCTTCCTGGCGGTCCTGGCCGCCGCCTTCGTCGTGCTCACAGCCGGGGCAGCGGCCGAGGACGACTTCGCCCTGGATCGCTACCCGGTCGACGCTGTCGAGTTCCTCGAGGGGGAGGGCCTGACCGGGAGCCGGATCTTCACGACCGACGGGTGGGCCGGCTACCTGATTCTCGAGGAATGGCCGTCCCAGAAGGTCTTCATGGACGACCGCGTCGACATGTACCCCCGGGAGGTTCTCGACGACTACGTCGAGGTCACGACCGTCGGTTCGGGGTGGGAGGAGGTCCTCGACCGACGCGACGTCGAGGTCGTGCTGTGGCCGACGGACGAGGCACTCAACCAGGTCCTCGACATCGATCCGGAATGGGTCGTGGCCTACGAGGACGACCAAACCGCTGTGTACGTCCGGGAGGAGTAGCGCCCCCGACCCGTCGCCGGGCGAGACGCGACAGGGCCGCCGGCCAAGTCACCGGGCACGGATACCCGGCGCCGAGCGGCGGCCCTGAGCGTCGTCGCCGACGCCGCTAGTCGACCTCGCTAGTTGACCTTGTCGAGCTCATTGCCGACGGTGCTGAAGGTCTCGCTGGTCTCGTTCCCGACCAGCGTCACGGCGGCGATGACGACGACGGCGATGAGCGCGGCGAGGAGCACGTACTCGATCATGGTCGCACCACGCTCGTCGTTGGCGAAGCGGGTCTGGAGCCAAGCCTTCACGTAGAGGAGGTTCATGGATTGTGCCTTTCCTGTTCGACCGGGGGTCCCGGATCACGGAACCCGGGGAGCTCCCGGGTGTCAACCTCATTATCGACACGCAGCGTGGTGGATGGTATGGGTCGTGCGGCCCATTGTGCCCGATGTGTGAGGATGGCGCATTAGCTCGAAATGACTAGTACCTGTACGCTGTCGCCGGGTACGGCCCGGGCCGGGCGCGATGGCCGCCGGCCGCCGTGCCGGTGCCCGCCGGGTAACAGGAGGTGTCGGAGGCGCCGTCAGCGCAGCTGCACGATCCCCTGGCGGACGGCGTCGAGAACGGCCTGGGTGCGGTCCCTGGCGTCGAGCTTGGCGTACACCGACGCCAGGTGGTTCTTGACGGTCTTCGTGCTGATGAAGAGCTCCTCGGCGATCTGGGCGGTGGAGCGCCCGTCGGCCACGAGCTGGAGGATCTCCTCCTCCCGGCCCGTGAGCGGTGACGCCCTGTCGCCGCCCGGTTCGGGCGTCCGCAGCTCACCGAGCATCCCGGCGCCGATCTCGGGGGTGAGGACAACCTCTCCGGCCGCCACGGACCGCACGGCTGCCACGACGTCGGACATGGCGGAGTCCTTGCCCATGAATGCGACGGCGCCGGCCCGGACGGCATCGGCCAGGAGCCGCCCGTCCCCGTGCATCGTGAGGACCGCCACCCTGACATCGGGCAGCTCTGCGGTGATCTGGCGGGTCGCCTCCACGCCGTCGAGGACCGGCATCGTGATGTCCATCACGATCACGTCGGGCGCGGTGTCGAGCGCCAGCCGGACGGCTTCACCGCCGTCGCCCGCCTCTCCGACCACGTCGAAGTCGGCTTCCTCCAGGGCCGACCGCAGTGCATGACGGAGGAGCGTGTGGTCGTCGGCCAGTAGCACGCGCGTCATTGCGGGCACTCGACCTCGACGGTCACCCGTGTCCCGCGCCCGGGAGCGCTCCACAGGGTGATGTGCGCGTCGATGGCGGCGGCACGTTCGTCCATGCCGGTGAGACCGTAGTGGCCGTCCCGCTCGGCATCACCGCGAAAGCCCCGGCCGTTGTCGACGACCTCGAGTCGCGTTCGGCTGCCGGTCTGCTCCCAGGACAGCCGACATTCGGAGGCGTCGGCGTGCCGTTCGACGTTGGTGAGAGCCTCCTGGGCGATCCGGAGGAGCTCCCGTTCGACGGGGAGGGGGAGCCGACGGTCGGAGGAGGGGAGACGGAGGTCGAGTTGGATACCGGTCCGGGCGGCCCAGTGGCGCGTGTAGTCCTCCAGGGCGCTTCGGAGGCTCCGTCGGTCGTCGACCGTGACCCGCAGGTCGTACAGCGCCAGGCGCAGGTCCGAGATCTGCGCGTGCACGACGTCGCGGAGCTGGTCGATCTGCGGGTCGTCGTTCTCGGCGCCGAGCCGCTCGAGCTCGAACGAGACGTACGCGAGCGACTGCGCGAAGTCGTCGTGGAGCTCACGCGCGATGCGCGCGCGCTCCTCTTCGGCCGCCAGCGTGCGGATGCTCGCGAACATCACGGCATTGTCGACAGCGAGTGCGACGGGTGTGGCGAGCCCGCTCAGGATCCGGACCTCGTCGGCTCCGAACGCTCTCGGCCTCCGGTGCTCCAGCGCCAGGAGCCCCGTCGTGCGCTCGCCCGCGATGAGCGGGATGTACAGCGCGCTCCGGGCGCTCGGGGAAAGGCCGGTGTGGCCCGTGGCGAGGAGGTCGGTCTCGAGAACGACACGGTCGTCGGCCAGGGCGATCACAGCGGCCGGCGGGAGAGCCGCGTCGTCGACGGTTCGGTGCAGGGAGGTGCCGTCGGCCATCTCGACGGACCAGTCGGAGGTCGCCTCCCTCCGCAGGAGCACCACGAGGGCGTGGTACTCCGTGATGCGGCGGATCTGGTCGCGGGTCGACGCCAGGACGTCGGTGAGATCGAGGCGGGCGGGCAGTGAGCGGCTGAGGCTCTGCAACGCCCGGAGCAGGTCGTTGACCTCGCCCAGGCGCCGGAGGTCGCTGGCCTCGCGGGCCTGGCGCCGTTGGATGTCGAGCGCGAGGCCGCGGGCAAACCCGCACGCCGCGGAAATCGTCGCGTACACGAGCGTCAGTTGCGCACCTGATCGGGCGTGGTCGCTCACGCCGCCCGTGATCAGCTCACCGACGATGATCCCCCCGATGGCCACGATCGTTGCTCCGATCGTGGCCACATAGCCCGAGCCGAGCCCGGCGATCACGACGGGCGTGGCGGGCGTGAGGACGAAGGCACTGTCCCATCCGCCGCTGATGGACACCGCGACGACCGTCAGGAGCAGTTCGATCCCGATGGCACCGAGGCCCGCCGGGCGACCTTCCACCCTGATCGGGACGAAGGAGCGCCACGTGGCGATCACCACGAGCGCGACGGCCGCCACGACCGTGCCGGTCGTACGCGGAGCAACACGCAGCAACAGCAGCGCGCCCGCGATGAGAAGTGCCGTCCAGCGGATGAAGGTCGCCAGGACACCCAACGACCGGTCCCGCACGATCTCCGAGAGGTAGGCGTCGCCGGCCGCCGTACGCGCCCGGCCGAGTGGGGGTATCGGCGCCGACGTGGTCGATACGGGGCCCGGCGTGACGCTCACCCCCCGATTGTCCCACGGGCCGCCGCCCACGCCGCGCCATGCCATGCCGTCGCCGTCCCGGTGACCAGCGGGAGCGAACGACACCACGACCCCGGCGGCAGCGACGTCCGTAGACTGCCGGCCCATGTTCACCGTCGGCCTCACGGGGGGTATCGGGTCCGGCAAGTCGGCCGTGGCCGACCTGCTCGCCCGCCGCGGCGTGATCGTGATCGACACCGACGCCCTGGCCCGTGAGGTCGTCGAGCCGGGACGCCCGGCCTTCGACGCCGTCGTGGAACGTTTCGGGGAGGCGGTTGTGGGCCCCGACGGGTCTCTCGACCGCCCCGCCCTGGCGGCACTCGTCTTCGAGGACGACGCCGCGCGCACCGATCTCGAGGCGATCACGCACCCGGCCATCGGGGAGGCTCTCCTCGAGAGGGTCGCCGCTGCCCCGGCGGATGCCGTGATCGTGATGGAGGTGCCGTTGCTCGTCGAGAAGGGCTTCCGCACCTACGACATGGTCGTCGTCGTCGAGGCGCCTCGAGACACGCGCCTGCGACGCCTCGAGGGGCGTGGGCTCGGGCAGGCCGACGCCGAGGCCCGGATCGCCAGCCAGGCCACCGACGGGGAGCGGCGCGCCGTGGCGGACGCCGTCATCGACAACTCCGGTGACGAGCAGGACCTCGAGCGCGAGGTCGACCGCCTGTGGGCCGAGATCGACGCAGCCCGGCGGGCCCGGCACGCGGACTGACAAGCCGCGTTCGTCGTCACACCCGGTCTGTACAGTGGCCACATGGCCGATCTGGAGCTCATCGCCGATTTCGCACCCGAGGGCGACCAGCCGGAGGCCATCGAGCGTCTGGTCGAGGGTGTCGAGGCGGGTGAGCGGTTCCAGACGCTCCTCGGGATCACGGGATCGGGGAAGTCGTTCACGATCGCCGGGATGCTCGAGCGCCTCCGGCGCCCGGCGCTCGTGCTGGCGCCCAACAAGAGCCTCGCCGCCCAGTTGGCGGCCGAGTTCCGCGAGTTCTTCCCGAAGAACCGCGTCGAGTACTTCGTCTCCTACTACGACTACTACCAGCCGGAGGCCTACGTTCCCGCCACCGACACGTTCATCGAGAAGGACTCCTCGATCAACGACGAGATCGACCGGTTGCGCCACTCGGCCACGGCTGCGGTCCTCACACGCCGCGACGTCATCGTCGTGGCGTCGGTGTCCGCGATCTACGGGCTCGGGGCCCCCGAGGAGTACGCCCGCCAGCTCCTGATGGTCGGGGTCGGGGAGAGCCACGACCAGCGCGACATCCTCACGAAGCTCGTCGACCTCCAGTACGAGCGCAACGACTACGAGTTCACCCGCAACAAGTTCCGTGTGCGCGGCGACACGCTCGAGGTCTTCCCCGCCTACGAGGAGCACGCCGTGCGCATCGAGCTCTTCGGCGACGACGTGGAGCGGATCGTGGCGTTCGACCCCCTCACAGGCGAGGTGATGGAGCCCCTCGACCGTCTCGTCGTCTTCCCGGCCTCGCACTACGTCACCTCCGACGAGCGGATGCGCGACGCCATCGAGGGCATCGAGCTCGAGATGGTCGACCGGCTCCGACACCTGGAGAAGAAGGGCAAGCTGCTCGAGGCGCAGCGCCTGCGGATGCGCACCACCTACGACATCGAGATGCTGCGCGAGGTCGGGATGTGCTCGGGGATCGAGAACTACTCGCGCTATCTCGACGGGCGTGATGCCGGCCAGCCGCCCTACACGCTGCTCGACTACTTCCCCGACGACTTCGTCATGGTCGTCGACGAGTCGCACGTGGCGGTCCCGCAGCTCCACGGCCAGTTCGCCGGCGACAAGTCGCGCAAGGACACGCTGGTCGAGCACGGATTCCGGCTCCCCTCCGCTCTCGACAACCGCCCGCTGCGCTTCGAGGAGTGGGAGGAGCGCGTGAACCAGGTCGTCTTCATGTCGGCCACACCCGGTGACTACGAGATCGAAAGATCAGATCGCGTCGTGGAGCAGATCGTGCGCCCCACGGGTCTCGTCGACCCGGAGGTCATCGTGCGCCCCACGAAGGGCCAGATCGACGACCTCGTCTCCGAGATCACCGAACGGGCCGAGGCCGACCAGAGAGTTCTCGTCACGACGCTCACGAAGAAGATGGCCGAGGATCTCACCGACTATCTCCTCGAGCTGGGTGTGCGCGTCCGCTACCTCCACAGCGAGGTCGACACCCTCGAGCGGGTCGATCTCCTGCGGAGCCTCCGGCTGGGGGAGTACGACGTGCTCGTCGGCATCAACCTCCTGCGCGAGGGCCTCGACCTCCCCGAGGTGTCGCTCGTGGCCATCCTCGACGCCGACAAGGAGGGCTTCCTGCGCTCCGACACGTCGCTCATCCAGATGATCGGCCGCGCGGCCCGCAACGTCGACGGGCAGGTCGTGATGTACGCCGACCAGGTCACCGACTCGATGCGCACGGCCATCGGCGAGACGACGCGTCGGCGGAAGCGACAGCTCGAGTACAACGCCGAGCACGGCATCGATCCCCAGACCATCCGCAAGAAGGTGGTCGACATCCTGGAGATGGTCCAGGCCCGAGACGGCGACGCCACGGCCGGCAGCCGCGACCGGTCGGGGCGCCGGCGCCGGCTCGCTGAAGACGTCGCCGAGTTGCCCGACGACGAGTTGGGGCGCCTCATCCAGGCCCTCGAGGCCGAGATGCACGAGGCCGCCCGCGACCTCCGCTTCGAGGAGGCGGCGCGGCTGCGCGACGAGCTCTCCGACCTGAAGCGCGAGCTCCGTGAGGTCGGCTGAGCCGGTTCACCGCACCCCGAACATCCGTTCGATCCACGTGCCGACCTGGCTACACTGGGCCGATGACCGACTCCCTCGTCATCCGCGGGGCGCGTGAGCACAACCTCAAGAACATCGATCTCACCGTTCCCCGCGACGAGCTGATCGTCTTCACGGGCCTGTCGGGCTCGGGGAAGTCGAGCCTCGCCTTCGACACGATCTACGCCGAGGGGCAGCGACGCTACGTGGAGTCCCTGTCGGCGTATGCACGTCAGTTCCTCGGCCAGATGGACAAGCCCGACGTGGACTTCATCGAGGGCCTGTCACCGGCGATCTCGATCGACCAGAAGGCGGCGTCGCGCAACCCACGGTCCACCGTCGGCACGATCACCGAGGTCTACGACTACCTGCGCCTTCTCTACGCCCGCATCGGTGTGCCGCACTGCCCGGAGTGCGGGAGGGTCATCACCCGCCAGACCCCCCAGCAGATCGTCGACCGGGTCCTCGAGCTGCCCGACGGGACGCGCTTCCAGGTGCTGGCGCCGGTCGTGCGGGGCCGCAAGGGCCAGTACGACGGCATGCTCGCGGAGCTCGCGCAGCAGGGATTCACCCGGGCGCGCGTCGACGGCGAGGTGATCGACCTGTCGGAGACGAGAGGCGACCAGCCTGAGCTGGAGCGCTACGAGCAGCACACGATCGAAATCGTGGTCGACCGCCTCGTGCGGAAGAAGGGCATCGAGCGCCGCCTGGCCGACTCCCTCGAGACCGCACTCCGTCTCGCCGACGGCGTCGCGGAGATCGAGATCGTGCCCCGCCAGACCGACGGCGACGCTCCTGACGACGAGGAACCGGAGCTCCTCACCTTCTCGGAGCACCTGGCGTGCGACCACTGTGGGATCTCCTTCGAGGAGCTCGCACCGCGCAACTTCTCGTTCAACTCTCCCTACGGAGCGTGTGATGCCTGCGACGGGCTCGGCACGCGCTACGAGGTCGATCCCGAACTGGTGGTCCCCGACGAGGATCTCAGCCTCGACGACGGAGCGATCGCCCCGTGGGCGGGCTTTCGCGGCGAGTACTTCAGCCGCGTCCTCGGAGTGCTCGCCGAGGAGGAGGGATTCTCCACCGAGAAGCCCTGGAAACGACTCTCCAAGAGGGCGAAGAAGACGATCCTTCACGGAGCCGGTGGCCAGAAGTTCACCGTTCGCTACAGGAACCGCTTCGGGCGCCAGCGTCAGTACTCGAGCAGGTTCGAGGGTGTGATCCCCTGGCTCGAGCGTCGCCACGAGGAGACCGACTCCGACCGGTCGCGTGAGCAGATCGAGGGCTACATGCGCCTCGTTCCGTGCCCGGCGTGTGGTGGTGCCCGCCTGCGACCGGCGTCGCTCGCTGTCACGATCGGTGGCAAGGGCATCCACGAGGTCGGCGACATGTCCATTCGCGGGACCGCCGAGTTCTTCGCCGAGGTCCAGTTGTCCGAACGCGAGGCGATGATCGCCGAACGGGTGCTGAAGGAGGTCAACGAGCGGCTGCGCTTCCTCCTCGACGTCGGTCTCGACTACCTGAGCCTCAACCGTTCGTCGGGAACGCTCGCCGGCGGTGAGGCGCAACGGATCCGCCTCGCCTCCCAGGTCGGGAGCGGGCTGGTCGGGGTGCTCTACGTGCTCGACGAGCCGTCGATCGGCCTGCACCAGCGCGACAACCGGCGACTGATCGACACGCTGCTCCGCCTCCGCTCCCTCGGCAACACCGTCCTCGTCGTGGAGCACGACGAGGAGACCATCCGTGTCGCCGACCGCGTCGTCGACATCGGTCCGGGCGCCGGTGAGCACGGAGGCGAGATCGTCGTGTCGGGCTCCGTCGACGAGTTGACCGCCACACCCGCGTCCATCACCGGTCAGTACCTCTCGGGGGAGCGGGAGATCGCTGTCCCCGAGCTGCGCCGGGCCCCGGGTGAGGAGTGGCTCGCCGTACGGGGCGCCCGGGAGCACAACCTCCACGACCTCGACGTGGAGATCCCCCTCGGCTGCTTCGTCTGCGTCACGGGTGTGAGTGGCTCGGGGAAGTCCACGCTCGTGAACGACATCCTCTACCGGGCGCTCATGAAGCGGATCTACAACTCCCGCGAGGTGCCGGGCCGCCACAAGGGCATCGACGGCGAGGAGCACCTCGACAAGGTCATCAACATCGACCAGTCGCCGATCGGCCGCACGCCCCGTTCCAATCCGGCCACCTACACCGGTGTCTTCGACAAGATCCGCGCCCTGTTCGCCAAGACCCACGAGGCGAAGGTGCGCGGCTACCAGCCGGGCCGCTTCTCCTTCAACGTGAAGGGTGGCCGCTGCGAGGCCTGCTCGGGCGACGGCACGCTGAGGATCGAGATGCACTTCCTCCCCGACGTCTACGTGCCGTGCGAGGTGTGCAAGGGCGCCCGCTACAACCGCGACACCCTCGACATCACCTGGAAGAACCGCAACATCGCCGAGGTGCTCGACCTCTCCATCGAGGACGCCCTCGAGGTCTTCGGGAACCAGCCCGCCATCGCCCGACGGCTCCAGACCCTGGTCGACGTCGGTCTCGGCTACGTGCGCCTCGGCCAGCCGGCGCCCACGCTGTCGGGCGGCGAGGCGCAGCGTGTGAAGCTCTCGACGGAGTTGGGAAAGCGTTCGACGGGCCGCACGATCTACCTGCTCGACGAGCCCACGACCGGCCTGCACTTCGATGATGTCCGGCGCCTGCTCGGGGTTCTCGGCCGCCTGGTCGACGCCGGCAACACGGTGCTCGTGATCGAGCACAACCTCGATGTCATCAAGTCGGCCGACTGGCTCGTCGACCTCGGCCCCGAGGGAGGCGACGGCGGCGGCACCGTCGTCGCCGAAGGCACACCCGAGGCGGTCGCCAAGGTTCCCGAGAGCCACACAGGGCGCTTCCTGGCACCGATCCTGGGCCTCGGCTGACCCGCGACCCCCCGTGCCGGTTCCACCGTCGATGACAGCAGACGATCCCGAGATCGGGCGGGACCCCGGTACGGGGAACCGCCCGTCCGCCTCCACGCGCGTTGCGTCCGCCCTCCGCCGCCCCGTCGTGGCCGGGATCGTGCTCTTCCTCGTCTACGTCGCAGGCTCGTTCGTCACCGACCCGGGTGGCTCCCTCAGCTCGGACGTCGGTTCCAAGGTCGCCGCCGTCCGGGCCGCCGAGGAGAACGGCGGCGTCGACATCGACGTCGGGTACTGGGCGGAGGAGGCGGACCCGGACGGGTCCTTCCACGCGCTGTACCAGACGCATCGGGTCGACGACGCGTGGGTCCCCGTCACGACGCTTCCGTTCCTCGGCCCTGCGATTCCGCTGTGGTGGGTCGGCGGCTACCGCGCGGTCGTCCTGCTCGCCATGCTCGGATCCGTGGCAACGGCCTTCGCTGCACGCTCGCTCGCCATGCGGCTCGGAGCACACACGGGCTGGAGCGCCTACTGGCTCACGGGACTGGCGTCACCGGTCGCCCTGTACGCACTCGTGTTCTGGGAGCACTCGGTGGGCCTTGCACTCATGGCGTGGGCGGTCGTGGCCCTCGTGGATGCCTTCCGGAACTCCGGCGAGTGGTGGCGGGCAGGCGTCGCAGGCCTCCTCTTCGGTGTGGCAGGAACCATGCGCACGGAGGCCCTTCTCTTCGGCGCCGTCGCCACCGTCGTCGTTCTCGTGCGGCTGCTCGTGGATGCGCGAACGAGTCGCAGGAAGCTGACGGCTGCGGCCCGTCGGGGCCTCGCGGCGGGTTGTGCCGCACTGGTCGGTGTCGCCCTCCCGTTGCTCGCCAACGACCTCCTCGAACGTGCGTGGCTCGGTGCCTCGCTGAGATCGGGGCGAGCGACCGGCGCCGCGGGGGACGCCGTGGAGAACTCCGCCCAGCGAATCGATGAAACCTTCCGCAGTCTGCTCGGGCTGAACCGCATCCAGGAGCCTGCGCTCGACGCAGCCATCGGGTTCGTCATCGTGGTGACACTCGTCGGCGGGGCGGCGTTCTTGCGGCGGCGCGGGGGTGGCCGTCTCGTCCCCGTGGCGATGATGCTCACCGCGTGGACGCTTCTTGTCGCCGTGTTCGCCGATCGGCTGAGCTTCCTGCCGGGGCTCTTCATCGCCTCCCCGCTCGCCGCGTACGGCGTGGTGGCGATGTGGGAAACACCGGACCGACGGATGATCGGGGCGATAGCGCTCCTGGCCATTCCCGGCGTCCTGTTGACGGCGTACGTCGGAGGCGCCGGCCCCCAGTGGGGCGGCCGCTACCTCCTCCTGTCGGGGCTGCTTCTCCTCGTCGTGGCGACCGTCGCACTCCGCGACCTCGGCCGTGTCGGGACGGCCCTGCTCGTCGGGCCCGCCATCGCCGTCACCGTCTTCGGCTTTGCATGGACCGTCCAGCGGTCGCACGCCCTGGCGGACTTCGGCCGGGTCCTCGAGGAACGCCCGGAGCCCGTCGTGATCTCGGCGTCGCCGTACCAACTGCGTGAGGCCGGAGCCTTCTACGAGGATGGTCGCTACCTCACGTTGCCCCGGCGTTCCCTGGTCACGGAGCTCGCCGATGTGCTGGAGGAGCTCGACGTCGACGAGTTCGCACTGGTCGACATCGACGACGGCCGCCCTCCGGTCGGGCCGGTCGGTCCGTACGAGCCCGACGCGGTCGACACCGCGCAGTTCCTCCCCGGTGTCGACGTGACCATCACGCACTACGAGGCGGTGGGCTGACCCGCCATCGGGGTGAGCGTCGCCGCTGCGGGTGGTCGTTATCCTCACACCGTGTCCCAGGATCACGCGCAGGCCTCCGGACGGCACATCGACTTCGCTCCGCCCGCTGCCGACGACGCGGACCTCGCATCGGTGGCGACTGTTCTCCGGAGCGGATGGTGGACGACGGGCCCGGAGTGCGAGGCCTTCGAGAAGGAGCTGGCGGCACATCTCGACGGGGCGTTCGTCGTCGCCACGTCGTCGTGCACCGCCGCACTCGAGATCGCAGCCGCCTCCGTGCCCGTGACCGCCCGAGCGCGGGTCGGGGTCCCGACGTGGACGTTTCCGTCGAGCGCCCTCGCCGTGACGCGCCGAGGCGCCGAGATCGTGCTCCTCGACGTCGATCCGACGACATTGAACCTGGCCGAGGAGTCACTCGAGAGGGCGATCGACCAGGGCCTCGACGCCGTCGTCGGTGTGCACGTCGGCGGTGTGCCGCTGCCGAGCACGATTCGTGAGGTGTGCGCAGCGGCGGGCCTGCCATTGATCGAGGACGCCGCCCACGCGTTCGGTGCCACGGACGGCCGCGGTGCAGTGGGAGGCCACGGGCCCCTCACGTGCCTGTCGTTCTACGCCACCAAGAACCTGCCCTGCGGCGAGGGGGGAGCGCTCACCACCACCGATCCCGACACGGCGGCGTTCGCCCGGCGGTACAGGCTCCACGGGCTGGGCGAAGGCGCCGAGGGCCGGTATCGACCGGGGTCCCTGGACGTTCCCGACGTGACCATGGCCGGGATCAAGGGAAACCTCCCCGACCTCCTGGCGGCGATCGGCCGCACGCAGCTGGCACGGTTCCCCGACATGCAGCGCCGACGGCGCGAGATCGTCGTTCGCTACCGCGCTGCGCTACGGCAGGTCGACGGGGTGACGTGTGTCCCGCCGGAGCTGGCGGCCGGGGGAGCCGACCATCTGATGGTGGTGCTGGTGCCGGCCGGTACCGACCGCGAAGCGGTGCGTCGGGCGATGAGCGGAGCCGGGATCGGGACGAGTGTGCACTTCCCGCCGCTCCACCGGCTGAGCTGGTTCCGCGACAACGCAACGGTCGGCCCGTCCGGCGTGGCCGGCGCCGAGTCGGTCGCTGACCGGGCCCTCAGCCTCCCGCTCCACCCGCGTCTCTCCGACGTCGACGTCGACCGCGTGGTGGCCGCACTGGCGGACGCCCTTCCATGAGCGCATGGCTTCGGTGGCGCCAGTGCGTCGATCGCCTCTTCGGCACGGTTCTCGCCGCGGTCGCCGCTCCTGTGATAGCGGCGCTGGGAATAGTCGTGCGCCGGGACTCGGCGGGACCGTCGGTGATCCGCCTCGAACGTGTCGGACAGGGCGGACGGGTCTTCCGTATGCGGAAGCTGCGCTCGATGACGGCCGACGAACCGGGAGGCGAGGCCGCCGGGGCGCGCATCACGGGTACCTCCGACGAGCGGGTCACGCGTGTCGGCCGCTGGCTCCGGGCCACCCACCTCGACGAGCTCCCGCAACTCATCGACGTCGCCACCGGGGAGATGTCACTCGTCGGCCCGCGACCGGAGGTCCCCGAGCTCGTCGACGTGGACGATCCACGGTGGCGGTTGATCCTCCAGGCCCGCCCCGGCATCGGCGGGCCCACCCAGGTTGCCATCGCGGACGACGAACGGCGCGCCCTCAGAGCGTCGGACCCGGTCGCTGCATACCGCGAGCGGATTCTCCCGACCAAGGTGGCGCTGGACGCGTGGTACGTCGAGAACGCCTCCCCGCGGATCGACGCCGAGGTTCTCATCTCACTGGTGCTCCGGGCGTTGGCACCCGGCACCACCACCCCCATCGAGAAGCGTCTGCGGGCCCAGGGGCTGCTCCCCGATGCCGACGGCCGGGTGCCGTAGTTCCGTGGATCCCGTGTCGGAGGAGAGGAAGCGGGTCGAACGCGTCTACGGCGCGCGACGGCCCGGTGACCTCTATGACCCGTCACGCTCCGATGTCAGAGCCCGCGCGTCCGCGCGCTCGGAGGCATGGCGCCGGGCTCTCCGTGGAGTGTCGCACGTGCTCGGCACCACCCTCGAGGTCGGCTGCGGCACCGGCGACGTTCTCCGCTGGGCGATCGACACCGGAGCATCCGCCGCCGTTGGCATCGATGTTCTCGCCGATCGGATCGGCGAGGTGCCCCGTTCGCATCCGAGCATCCTCGCGGTACGCGGCGACGGCCAGCAGCTGCCCCTTCGCCCGGGCTCGGTCGACACGGTCATCTGCTCGACGCTGTTCAGCTCCGTTCTCGACGACAGTGTGGCGGGCCGGATCGCGTCGGAGATCACGCGGGTCCTGCGCACCGACGGCGCGATCGTGTGGTTCGACTTCTTTCGCGACAACCCGCGCAACCGGCACGTCCGCCCGATCACCGACGCGGACCTGGCCCGCCTCTTCCCGGGCTTCGATCGGCACCTCGAGAGGGCGGTCCTCGCCCCACCGCTGGCGCGGCGCCTCGAACACCTTCCGCGTGTGGCCCGGTTCCTCGAAGGCTTCCGATCGTTGCGGACCCACTACGCAGGTGTGCTGGTGCGCTCGAACGCGTCGGGAAGCCCGACGAGGAACCCGGCCCCGTAGGCCACGTGCATGATCCAGAGTGCGAGGACGCGCTCGCGCCATCCCGCCGGGCCTTCGGTGGCCGCGGCGAGGGAGATCCCGGCGAGGTGTGCCACCGCCGGTGCCGCCATCCAGCGATGGCGACGGCCCAGGGGCAACGCGCACCACGCGAGCGTCGCAGCGGGAGGCGCGAGGTGGCGCAACCGCAGGCCGCTGGGGTTCTTCCGGAGAACCCGTGGCTTGTAGCGGCCGTAGCCGAAGAACTGCGTCGCGAGTCCCGCGGGGTCGGAGCGCGGCTCGTAGGTGGAACGCAGCTTCGGGGTCAGCCACACACGTCCCCCCCGAGCTCTCACGCGGTACGTGTACTCGTCGTCCTGATTCCGGACCTGGCGTTCGTCGAACGGCCCGAACCTCTCGAACGTGGCCCGGGTGCAGACGAGCATGTAGACGCTGTCGGCCTCGCCCTCGTAGTCGTCCCGGTGGAACCGGGAACCCCCGATTCCCCACCGCGACTGAAGGGCCCAGGCCACGGCCTTTCCGAAGTCCCCTCGCCCCTCCGGCCGCATCGGGCCACCCACGACGTCGGCCCCCGTCGTCTCGAGCGTTGCGACGGCGGTGTCGACGTAGTCGTCGGCGACTGTTGTATGTGAGTCCACCCGGATGAACACATCGGTCGACGCCTCGCTCACTGCGAGATTCAGCGCGTGGGAGACGTACCGGTCGGGGTTGTCCAGAAGTCGAACGCGCGGGTCCCGACCGGCGCAGGCGGACACGGCCTCGCGCGATCCGTCCGTGGAGCCACCGTCGACGACGAGGATCTCGCGAATGGTCGAGACCTCCGAACGCTGTTCTGTGAGGCTCGCACAGCAGCGCACGATGCCCTCGCGATCGTTGAACAGCGGCACGATCACAGTCACCGGTGTCACGTCACGGCGTGCGGCGACCGCCTCGAATGTCATGCGGGTCCTCAAGAGGGGAACGAACGGGACGAATAGTATGGGGAATCCGAATCGAGGGTGTGCATGGCCCACAACGCAGAACGGCGACACGCCGGATGGCGGGTGATCGCGCCCCGCCAGCTCCGGTGGTCGGTCGTCGACGTGTGTGCGTGGATGCTGGCGATCACCACAGCGTCGTTCCTCCGCGTCGATTTCAACCTGTCGGATCTCAGTGCCGGCGGACAGGTGCTCATCCTGCCCGTGGTCGCGGCGGCGCACATGTCGTCGGCGCTGCTCTTCGGCCTGTACGCCGGTCGCTGGCACCACGGATCGTTCGACGAGGTGGCCGCTCTCGTCAGGACGACGGCCCTGGCGACGACCGTCGTCCTCGTTGTCGACTTCATGGCCTCGCACCCCCGGATGGTTCCCCTGACAGCCGTGGTCGGTGGGGGGATCCTGGCTCTCGTGCTCATGGCCGGGACACGCTACGCGACCCGTCTGGTCCTGGAACGTCGCAAGCGACCCACCGGTGAGCACCTGACCCGTGTCCTCGTCTTCGGGAGCGGCGAAGGCGCCACCCGACTCGTGACGTCGATGCTGCGCGATTCCGAGAGCCCCTATCTCCCGGTCGCCCTTCTCGACGATGCTCCCCACCGCCAACGCCTCGAGATCTCGGGGATTCCTGTCGTCGGCACACGCGCCGACATCGTCGACGTCGCCAAGGAGCACCGGGCCGATGCCCTCGTGATCGCCATTCCGAGCGCCGACAGGACGCTCGTCTCCGAACTCTCGGCGCTCGCCCGCGAGGCGAACATCGCCGTCAAGGTCCTTCCGTCCACACGTGAGCTACTCGGTGGCCTCGGAGTGGGCGACATCCGTGATGTCACGCCCGGTGACCTCCTCGGTCGACGGGGAATCGAAACGTCCGTCGAGTCGATCGCGGAGTACGTGACCGGGGCGCGCGTGATGGTCGTGGGTGCCGGGGGATCCATCGGTTCGGAGCTCTGCCGTCAGATCTACCGGTTCGCGCCTGGTGCTCTCACGATGCTCGACCGCGACGAGTCGGCTCTTCACGCCGTCCAGCTCTCCCTGACCGGCAAGGCTCTCCTGAACGACGAGAGTGTGATTCTGGCCGACATCCGCGAGAGGGACGCCCTCGAGGCCGCCATGCAGCAGGCCAGGCCCGACGTCGTGTTTCACGCCGCCGCGCTCAAGCACCTCCCACTTCTCGAACGGCATCCCGCCGAAGGGTTCCGAACGAACGTCGTCGCCACGCAGACGCTGCTCGAGCTCTGCACTGCGTCGGGTGTCGACACGTTCGTGAACATCTCGACCGACAAGGCGGCCGACCCTGTCAGCGTCCTCGGGTACTCGAAGCGCATCGCCGAGAGGCTCACCTCGGGCGCGGCGGCTGCGTCGGGTCGGAGGTACGTCAGTGTGCGCTTCGGGAACGTCCTGGGAAGCCGAGGGTCCGCACTCGAGAGCTTCCAGTCGCAGATCGACGTCGGGGGGCCCGTGACCGTGACGGATCCTGAGGTGACCCGCTACTTCATGACCGTCTCGGAAGCTGTGCAGCTCGTGGTCCAAGCGGGAGCGATCGGGCGACCGGGTGAGGTGCTCGTCCTCGACATGGGTGAGCCGGTCATGATCGAGGAGGTGGTTCGGCAACTCGCGGCGATCAAACACCGAGACGTGGAGATCGTCTACACGGGTCTGCGTCCCGGCGAGAAGCTCCACGAGGTCCTGTGGGGTGAAGAGGAGCTCGACCAGCGGCCGTCACACCCACTGATCTCGCAGGTCGCCGTACCATCGTTGGATCCGTCGGCTGTCGACAGCATTGATCTCGCTGGTCCCGCGGAAGTGGTTGTCGCACAAATGAAGACTCTCTGTGGCTCAGGCCTGGGGACGGCGACGACCTAACCGGGAGCGTGCGAGCCGCCTCCGATGGCTCGCCATGTGACGTTCGGCCAGTTCTCCGGGTCCGTCAGGCGGCGACCGTCCACCAGGGCGGCGATTCCGGGGAGATCGGCTGGACCCAGCTCGGCGTACTGAGTGTGATCGGTGTGAACGACGGCGGCGTCGCATCGCTCGCCGAGTGCGTAGGGCTCGAAGCCGGCAGCGCGGATCTCTTCCGACGTGTAGAGAGGATCGTGCACAGCGACGTTCGCGCCCCGAGCCGAGAGCGCCTCTACGAGTGGTCCGGTCCCGGAGAAGGCTGATTCCTTGACACCGCCCCGGTACGCGAGCCCGAGGACCGCGACGCGCCGCTCCATCAGGCCGCCCAGAGCCTCCTCGAGGAGTCGGGCGCCGTACTCGGGCATCGCGTCGTTCACGGCGCGGGCGGCTCGGGGAAGGCGGGCGTCGGGCTCACCGAACAGGTAGAGATGGGGATAGACGGGGACGCAATGGCCGCCCACGGCGATTCCCGGCGAGTGGAGATGACTGAAGGGCTGCGAGTTCGCTGCCTCGATGAGCCGTTCGATGTCCAGATCAAGGCGCTGCGCTGCGACGGCGAACTCGTTGGAGAGAGCGATGTTCACGTCGCGGTAGATGACCTCCATCAGCTTCGTGAGCTCCGTTGCCTCGGATGAACCGAGATCCCAGACCCCTGATGGCCGAGCAAGATCGGACCTCGTGTCGAAAGTGAGGACAGATTGGAAGAAGGCTGTCGCGCGCGCGCCGCTCGCGGCGTCGACTCCGCCGACGAGCTTGGGATAACGACGCAGATCGGCGAAGACACTGCCACTCGAGACGCGCTCGGGACTGTGGCACACGAAGAGATCGACTCCGAGCTCTAGGCCCGACGTCTCGGCGAGATCGGCTGCGAGACGTCGGGTCGTCCCCACGGGAAGTGTCGTCTCATAGGAGACGAGTGTCCCCGCGTGGATGGCGGAGCCGATTGCATCAGTGGCGCTGTCGAGCTGGTCGAAGAGCGGCTCCTGACGATCGTCGATGACGAGGGGGACGGCCACGACGACCGTTGTTGCTCCGGCGACAGCCTCGTCCGCTGACACCGTTGCCGCAAAGACACCCGCATTGATCGCAGCTCTCAGACCGTCTCGCAGCCCGGGTTCGCCGGGGAAGGATGGATCGCCAGAATTGACGGACACGACGACGGCGGGATCAGTGTCCATGCCCACCACCTCGTTGCCCGCGCCTGCGAACTGGACGGCCAGAGGCAATCCGATCTTGCCGAGACCGATGACTGCGACGGTCACGGAATCGGGTGGAGACGGATGACGCTGTCGGAGTCCGCTGCCTCGAGAACGCGTTCGGCCATTTCGAGTGCTGCCAAGCCCTCGTGTAGCGAAACGACTGAAGCCGACTCCCCACGAACCAGGTCGCGAAAGGCCGAGAGCTCACTGACGAGCGGCTCCGGCTTGTCGATGGCGAAACGTAGGACATCGCCCTCGGAGACACCGCGGAACCCGGCCAGGTTGTCCCACCGAGCCGGGACGCTGGCGTTCGCGAAGCGGGTGAGATCGGCCGTCAGCGTGTCGGCGACGAAGCGCCCGCGTTCTCCCGTCACGGCGATGTATCGCTCCTTCGTGGGGGTGAGCCAGTTGACGAGGTGGCTGGCGACGGCTCCATCGGACAGCGTTGCAGCGACGGCCACGAGATCCTCATGTGGCCGACCGGAGCGGTGCAGGATGTGCGCCGACACGGTGTCATAGGTCGATCCCGTGACCCACGGGGTCAGGTCGAGGTCATGCGTGGCGAGATCCTTGACGACACCGACATCGCGAATTCGGTCGGGAAATGGTCCTTGTCGACTCGTGACCACCTGGTAGATCTCTCCGAGCTCGCCGGCCGCCAGGCGTGAATGGAGTGCCTGAACCGCGGGGTTGTAGCGCTCGATGTGGCCGACACCCGCCGGAACCCCGGCAGCCTCGAACGTCTCCACGAGGCGCATCCCGTCGGTGGTCGTCGCAGCTAGTGGCTTCTCGAGGAGCGTGGGTATCCCCGCCGCAGCCAGGCGCATCCCGAGTTCGACATGGTCGACTGTCGGAGCTGCCACGACGCACATGTCCGGACGCTGGTCGAGCAGCTCATCGAGGTCCCGGAAGATCGGGCACGTCAGCGGTGGCGCATCATGCGGTCCCTCCGGTTCGGCGACACCGACGAGTTGGACACCCGTGAGCTCTCCCAGAACGCGCACGTGGTGCCGGCCCATGACGCCCATTCCGATTACGCATGCTCGCAAGAGGGAACTCATGGATCAGTGACCTCGTTCACGACGGCGGCAACGCGATTGATGTCATCGGCCGAAAGATGAGGGCCGACAGGCAAGGAGAGCACCTCTGCTGAAGCCCGATCTGTCTCCGGAAGATCAACGCCGGTCTCGAGTTCGGAAGAGTGGGCCGGCATCCGATGTACAGGAATCGGGTAATACACCCGAGCGTCGACTCCTCGATCACGGATGCCTCGAAGCGCCTGATCGCGCCGTTCGCAGCGAACCGTGTAGTTGCCGTAGGCGTGTTCGACACCCGGAGCCACGGTCGGAGTCGTGACCCCTCGAAGCTTCGTGTCCAGCAGGCGCGCGTGCGAACGGCGCGTCCTGAGCATGGCCTCCGCGCGCTCGAGTTGCGAACGTGCGAGCGATGCTGCGATGTCGGTCATCCGGAAGTTGTATCCCACGCCCACTGCCGCACCTTCGTCGTTGAAACCCTGGTTCCGGAGCGTGCGACAGCGCCGAGCGACATCGTCGCTACGACACGTGATCGCTCCTCCCTCGCCGGCTGTGATGTGTTTCGTCGCGTAGAAGCTGAAGACAGCGGCATCGCCGAGAGTTCCGACCGGGTGAGTGTCAAGAGTCGCTCCGAGTGCCTGACACGCATCCTCGATGACTGCAAGGTGGGATCGTGTGGCGATCTCACAGATCTCGGTCATCGGAGCCGTGTGGCCGTAGAGGTGGACAGCAATGACCGCTGCTGTTCGGTGGGTGATGCACTGCTCGACGGAGGCAGGCGCGAGGCAGTAGCTCGCCGGTTCGATGTCGGCGAACACCGGACGGGCGCCGACCAGCGTGACGGCATTCACAGTTCCGGCGAAGGTGAACGAAGGAACGATCACTTCGTCGCCGGTCGATACCCCTAGTCCCATCAAGGCGGTGATAAGGCCGGCCGTACCCGAGCTCACGGCCACGGTGGGACGCTTCTCGAGAGCCTCGGCGAACTCTGTCTCGAAGGCTTCAACCTCGGAGCCCTGGGCGAGGTTCCCGGATGTGAGGACGGCGTCGACTCGCCCGCGGTCCGCTTGATCGATCATGGGTTGAACGAGTGGAATCATGGAGCCATGTGGACGTGGCCGTCGGTCTCGACGAATCGTTCTCCGGTTAGCGGGCAGCGCCAACGGCCGCCGGATTCCTCCGTTAACACCCGACCCGATCGGCCGACCCACCCGTGGTGTACCGCCGGCACGCCGTACACGAGCGCGAACTCCGGCACGTCGTCAGTCACGATGCTCCCGGCGCCGATCATCGCCCAGGCGCCGATCGTCACACCGGCGACGATGGTTGCACCTGCCCCGATGGAGGCCCCGTCGCCAATACGAACTGGCTGGGGCTTCCAGTCGTCTCCACCGAGCTGGAGTCCGTCGGGTGCGACAGCGCGCGGATGACGGTCGTTGGTCAGGATGGCGCCGGGTCCTACGAACACGCCATCACCCAGTACCGCCGGCCGGTACAGGAGCGCACCGTCCTGAAGCTTGCAGCGATTGCCGACTACCACGCTCCGGTCGATCAAGACCCCTCGAGCGACCACGCAGTCCTCGCCCACACGTGCCCCGTCGCGGACAAGAGCATGAGCCCAGATGGAGGTTCCGGCACCGATCTGTGCTCCGGGTTCAACGGCTGCGTCCTCGTGCGCTTGGATGGTCACACTGTCAACGCCGTCACGCTGGCCATCCGCAAGACTGTAGCGATGATCAGACCGAGCCATGGCGATGGATATTGGCAACTGCTGGCCCGATGACCCGCGCAGGCAACCGATCCCGCGGTCGAGTCGTGCATGTGACGTCGGTCCATTCCGCGTTGGACGTCCGTATTCTCGAGAAGGAGTGTCGAACACTCGCAGCCGCTGGGTTCGATGTCGTACTGGTGGCTCCGGGCGCGTCGGAACCCAGAGAGAACATCCGCATCGTCAGCGTTGCGCGACCGCGAAATCGATTGACGCGAATGTTGGTCACGACGTGGGCCGTTGTCATCCGAGCCCTGAGGGAACGCGGCGTTGTGTACCACTTTCACGATCCGGAACTCCTACCGCTTGCCTTCCTCCTCGGTCTCGGAGGAAAGATTGTGGTCTACGACGCCCACGAGGATTTGCCGGATCAAATCGCCACGAAGGACTGGATTCCCGCTGTCCTCCGTCGACCCGTTGGCCGGCTGATGGGCTTGGCGATGCGTCTCTTCGTCAGGCCGCTCAGTGGAGTCGTAGCGGCGACACCGACGGTCGCTCGCCGTTTTCCGCAAAGCCGGACGGCGGTCGTGCGAAACTACCCACTCCTACACGAGTTCTCCCGCACATCCTCGTACAGCCGCGACAGCAACAGCGTTGTCTACGTCGGTTCGGTGACTGCCGAGCGCGGAGCGAGGGAGATGGTCGATGCGTTCGGTCACGTCACGCACTCCGGTGCCCGTCTCCGAATCGCCGGACCCATTCACCCGCCACGACTCGAACGCGAGATGGAGGAACGTCGCGGAGCGGAAAGGGTGGACCTTCTCGGTCGGACAGACCGCGCCGGCGTGGCTGATCTCCTGGCTGATGCGCGGGCTGGCCTCGTCGTCCTTCACCCTACCCCCAGCCACCTGCCATCGATGCCTGTGAAGCTCTTCGAGTACATGGCGGCCGGTGTGCCAGTCGTGGCATCCGACTTTCCGATGTGGCGTGAGTACGTCGAGGATGCCGGGACAGGCATCGCCGTAGATCCCCTGGATCCCGCGGCCATCGCGGAGGCTGTGGACTGGATCTTCGACCATCCGGAGGAGGCGGAAGAAATGGGGCGACGGGGGAGGGTCCTGGTCGACGAGCGCTGGAGTTGGGACCCCGAGGGCGTGCGACTCGTCGATTTCTATGACTTGATTGTTGGTGAGTCTGCTTGATCCGGCTCCCGGTGTCGGGGGCCGGAGGGTCAGGTGATCTCGAGCATCCGCTGGAGGGCGACGCGGGCCCATTCGGCGGTGTCGTCGTCGACGCTGACGGCGTTCACCGGGTTGCCCGCCACGATCTCGTCGAGGCACCAGGCCAGGTGTGGGGCGTCGATGCGGAACATCGTGGAGCACGGGCAGATGAGCGGGTCGAGCGAGAGCACAGTCTTGTCGGGGTTCTCCTCGGCCAGGCGCTGGACCATGTGGATCTCGGTGCCGACACCGATCACGGCACCGGCCGGCGCGTCGGTGACGTAGGTGAGGATCCGTTCGGTGGAGCCCACGTGGTCGGCGAGCTCCACGACTTCGTGCATGCACTCGGGGTGCACGACGATCTCCCCGTCGGGATGCTCCTTCCGGAACGCGTCGATGTGCTCGGGGAGGAACCGCTGGTGCACCGAGCAGTGGCCCTGCCAGAGCAGCAGCGTCGACTCCTTGGCGGCGCGCTCGTCGAGACCGCCGAGCTCGAGGCGCGGGTTCCACAGGGACATGTCGGCGTCGGTGTAACCCATGTCGAAGCCGGTGTTGCGTCCGAGGTGCTGGTCGGGCAGGAAGATCACCTGTTCGCCGCGATCGAGGGCCCATTCGAGAACGGCCCGGGCGTTGGAGGACGTGCAGACGGCTCCTCCGTGCTCGCCGACGAAGGCCTTGATGGCGGCCGAGGAGTTCATGTAGGTGATGGGAACGACGGCGTCGATGTCGGTGACGTCGGCCAGGGACTCCCAGGCCTCCTCGACCTGGTCGAGGTCGGCCATGTCGGCCATCGAGCAGCCCGCGTTGAGATCGGGCAGGACCACACGCTGGTGGGGGCCGGTGAGCACGTCGGCCGACTCGGCCATGAAGTGGACGCCGAGGAAGACGATCTCGGTGGCCTGCGAGTTCTCGGCGGCGAAGCGTGCCAGCTTGAAGGAGTCGCCGCGGGCGTCGGCGAACTTGAAGACCTCGGGCCGCTGGTAGTGGTGCCCGAGGATCAGCAGCCGGTCGCCGAGCTTTCCGCGTGCCGCGATGATCCGGGCGTCGAGCTCCTCGGCGGACGCGAGGGTGTAGAGGTCCGGCAGGGGAGCCTGGAGCCGAAGCATGGTGTGCCTCCTGCGATGTATGGCTCCGATGTGGCCGGCGGGGGCAGCCCGGTCGCCTCGCCGCGGGGTTGTCGGCCTCGGAGCCTGATCTGTGCCGGATGTCCGGGCCCGGCACCGCCATCCTACCGCGACGGGCGGTCACAATGGGGGTGTGATCACACGACCGCCCCGCGGCACGATCCCGACGACGCCGGGCTCCTACCAGTTCCTCGACGCTCACGGCCGGGTGATCTACGTCGGCAAGGCCAAGAACCTGCGGTCCCGCCTCTCGAACTACTTCCAGACGGGGTCGGCCCTGCCCGACAGGACCCGGCAGATGGTCGACGCGGCCGACACCGTCGAGTGGATCGAGGTGCGCAACGAGGTGGAGGCGCTGTTCCTCGAGAACGAGCTCATCAAGCGCCACCAGCCCCGCTTCAACATCCGCTTGAAGGACGACAAGTCGTACCCGTACCTGGCCGTCACCCTCGACGAGGAGTGGCCCCGGGCGATGGTCCTCCGCGGAAGGAAACGAAAAGGCGTCCGCTACTACGGCCCGTTCGCCCACGCCTACGCCATCCGGGAGACCCTCGACCTCCTCTTGCGGACGTTCCCGATCCGAACCTGCACCAAGGCGAAGTTCGAACGCCACGAGGCGCTCGGTCGACCGTGCCTCTACGCACACATCGAGAAGTGTGCGGCGCCGTGCGTCGGCAGCGTCTCCCGCGAGGAATACGACGACCTCGTGGCCGAGCTGCTCCGCTTCCTCGACGGCGACAGCGACGCCATCCTCGACAGGCTCGACAAGCGGATGCACGAGGCCGCCGACGCCCTGGAGTTCGAACTGGCGGCACGTCTGCGCGACCAGGTGCTGTCGGTCCGCAAGGTGATCGAACGCCAGCAGATCGTCGGCAGCCGGGAGGAGGACTTCGACGCCGTCGGCATCGTGGACGACGAGCTCGAGGCAAGCGTGCAGATCTTCCATGTACGACGCGGCCGGATGGTCGGCCGCAAGGGGATGACCGTCGACAAGGTCGAGCCCGTCACGACACCCGCCCTCGTCGGCCGGATCCTCGAACAGCTCTACGCCTCGGCCGACGAAATCCCCAGGCAGGTGCTCGTCCCACAGCTGCCGGACGACCCGTCGCTCTACGAGCAGTTCCTGTCGGACGCGCGCGGGTCGAAGGTCACGGTCCGTGTCCCGCAACGCGGCGACAAGCGCCTCCTCATGGAGACCGTCACCCGCAACGCCCAGGAGGCGTTCAACCGGCACAAGATGAAGCGGGCCACCGACCACAACGCCCGTGCGCGTGCTCTCACGGCGCTCCAGAGTGAGCTCGATCTCGCCGAGGCCCCACTCCGCATCGAGTGCTACGACATCTCCAACCTCCAGGGCACCGAGATCGTCGGCTCGATGGTCGTGATGGAGGACGGGCTCGCCAAGCGCAGCGACTACCGACGCTTCAAGGTGAAGACCACCGACGGCCAGGACGACTTCGCCGCGATGGAGGAGGTGCTCACCCGGAGGTTCTCGAACTACCTGAGCGAACGCGACGAGGGGGCGCGCAGGGGGAAGCGCTTCGCGTACCCGCCCAACCTCGTCGTCGTCGACGGTGGCAAGGGCCAACTCGGCGTTGCCGTGCGCGTGCTCGAGGAACTCGGCCTCGAGGATCTCTCCGTGGTGGCGCTCGCCAAACGCTTCGAGGAGGTCTACGTGCCGGGTGATGACGAGCCGGTGCGGATCCCGCGTGACTCCGAGGCGTTGTACCTCCTCCAACAGGTGCGCGACGAGGCACACCGCTTCGCCATCGAGTACCACCGCAAGCTGCGCGGCCGCACGATGACGCGGTCCGTGCTCGACGACGTCCCCGGTCTGGGGGAGAAGCGACGGAAGCGGCTACTGAGACAGTTCGGGTCGGTGAAGAAGCTCCGGGCGGTCTCCGAGGAGGAGCTGCTCGGGCTCGGCTGGCTCCCCGACGCCGTGGGTCGGGCCCTGTATGCCCACCTCCATGGTGGTGCCGTGCCATCGTGGGAGAGAAGGACGGAGAAGCGGTCCGCAGACCGGCCCGACGTCCAGAACGAAGACCGGCCCGAAGACCGGCCCGAAGACCGGAACGAGCAATGACCCAACCCCTGGACGTCACCATCATCACCGGCATGTCCGGGGCCGGCCGCTCGGAGGCCGCCAACGTCCTCGAGGACCTCGGCTACTTCGTGATCGACAACCTGCCGCCGGCGCTCATCGGGAAGGTCGCCGACCTCGCCGGCGGTGAAGGACGCCCGACGCGCTACGGCCTCGTGGTGGACGTGCGCTCCGGCGAGTTCATGGCCGAGCTGCTCGACTCCCTCGAGCTCCTGCGCAGCCGTGGGGGACGCACCACGATCCTGTTCCTCGACGCTCCCGACGACGCCCTCGTCCGCCGCTACGAGGCCACACGCCGGCGTCACCCGTTGGCGGGAACCGAGGGCCTGAGCGACGGAATCCGCAACGAGCGCGCCCTCCTCGACGAGCTCAAGGAACACGCCGACATCGTCGTCGACACCGGCGACTTCAACGTCCATCAACTACGCGACCGGCTCCACGAGCTGTTCGCGGATCCCTCCTCCGACGTGGCGCTCCAGGTGAGCGTGGTGTCCTTCGGCTACAAGCACGGCCTGCCGCTCGACGCCGACATCGTCTTCGACTGCCGGTTCCTCCCCAACCCCCACTGGATCCCGGAGCTGCGGCCGCAGTCGGGTCTCGACGAGCCAGTCCGCGACTACGTGCTCGAACAGCCCGAGGCGTCGGAGTTCCTCGAGGAGCTGCGGCGCATGCTCGTGCTGCTGCTCCCGGCCTTCGTCCGCGAGGGCAAGGCCTATCTCACGATCGCCGTGGGGTGCACGGGAGGCCGCCACCGGAGCGTCGCGATCAGTGAGCAACTCGGGTCCCTTCTGCGGTCCGAGGGGTTCACGCCACAAGTTCGGCATCGCGACGTCGACCGCGACTGACGCACGGGCCGGGTGGTGATGACCGACAGCGGACCGCGCGTCGTGGCGATCGGGGGAGGGCACGGCCTCGCCGCGGCGCTGAGCGCGATCCGCACCTACGCGGGCGCGGTGACGGCCGTGGTGAACACCTCCGACGACGGGGGATCGTCGGGACGCCTGCGGCGGGAGTACGGGATTCCGCCACCGGGTGACCTACGCCGCGCGCTGTGTGCGCTCGCGGATGGGGGATCGCCGGTGGTGCGTGCTTTCCAGCACCGTTTCGAGACGGGTGAGCTGGCAGAACACGTGGTGGGCAACCTCGTGCTGCTCGGGCTGACGCAGACACTCGGGGGTGACTTCACCCGGGCCCTGGCGGAGGCGGGCGGGATCATCGGGGCGTCCGGAACGGTGCTGCCCGCCACGACCGAGCTCGTGGAGCTGCGTGGCGACGTCGGCGGCCGCACCGTCGAGGGTCAGGTCGCCGTCAGCACCGCTCCCGGGATGATCACACGCGTGGAGCTGATTCCATCGGCTCCCGCCGCGTGCCCCGAGGCCGTCGAGGCGATCGGGCAGGCCGACCAGGTGGTGCTGGCGCCGGGGTCGCTCTACACGAGCGTGCTGCCCGTCCTGTGTGTGCCGGAGGTCGCCGCCGCTGTGCGGGACACCCCTGGAGTCGTGGTGCAGGTCGCCAACCTGGGGCCGCAGATCCCCGAGACCGAGGAGCTGACCCTCGTCGACCATCTCCGGGCCATCCTCGACCACGGCGGTCGGGTCGACCGTTTCCTGCACGAAGCCGACGGGCACTACGAGCTCGACGCAGCCGGTGCCTCCGACGTGCGCGGTCTCGGCGCGGAACCTGTCGCCGCCCCGGTCGCCCGGCCGAACGGATTGGCACACGATCCGGAACTCCTGGCCGCCGCGCTCGGGCACCTCGTCTGAGAGCACCTCGCTGCGCCCGCCCGACGGGGCAGGCGGTAGGGTCGGAGGACGGCTCACACGCGAAAGGAATCGTCGATGACGGTACGGGTCGGAGTCAACGGATTCGGACGGATCGGGCGCTCGTTCTACCGGGCGGTCCTCGACCGCACGGGCGGGGTGGGCTCACTCTCCGGCATCGCCGAGGAGGTCGGCATCAAGAAGCCCGACGTGCAGCTCGTGGCGGTGAACGACCCGTTCGGCGACGCCGACACGATGGCGTTCCTCCTGAAGCACGATTCCGTGGGGGGAGTGCTGGCGAACGACGTCCAGGTCACCGACAACGGCTTCAGCGTCGACGGACAAGAGGTCCTGAAACTGGAGGAGAAGGACCCGGCAGAGATCCCGTGGGGCGAACACGACGTCGATGTCGTCATCGAGTCGACGGGCCTGTTCACCGCACGTGAGAAGGCCGCCGGCCACCTCGAGGGTGGCGCCCGCAAGGTCGTCATCTCGGCTCCGAGCGGCGACGCCGACGCCATGATCTGCATGGGCGTGAACGACGGCGTCTACGACGCCGCGAACCACGACGTCGTGTCCAACGCCTCGTGCACGACGAACTGCCTCGCCCCGATGGTCAAGGTCCTCCACGACGCGTTCGGAATCGACACCGGGTACGTCACGACCGTGCACGCCTACACGAGCGACCAGTCGCTCCAGGACATCGCCAAGACGAGCCGCAAGGGCAAGGCCGACGTGAGGCGCATGCGTGCCGCCGCGCTGTCCATCATCCCGTCGAGCACCGGGGCAGCCCGCGCCATCGGCAAGGTGATCCCCGCCCTCGACGGACGGCTCGACGGCCTCGCCATGCGGGTGCCTACACCCACGGGGTCGATCACCGACCTCACGGCCACCCTCGAGAAGAACGCCACGGTCGACGAGGTGAACGCAGCTTTCGAGAAGGCCGCCGCCGACGAGAGCTACCGGGGCGTGCTGCGCCACACCGAGGAACCGCTCGTGTCGGCCGACATAGTCGGTGACCCGGCGTCGTGTGTGTTCTCCGCTGTCGACACGATGACCAACCAGCGTTTTGTGAAGATCCTGGGCTGGTACGACAACGAGTGGGGATACTCGAACCGTCTCGTCGACCTCGTGAAGTTCCTCGGCGAGTAGCGCAGCGGGATCGGACACGCGGGCCGGCCATGGGTGACGGTGCCGACGCGGCGTCACTGCCGCGTCTCGAGGACCTCCCACTCGAGCAACTCGGGGGCGAACGCGCCGCCCGGGTGCTCGTGCGCGCCGACCTCAACGTCCCGCTCGACGACGGGACCATCACCGACGACCTGCGCATCACGGCGGCACTTCCGACGATCCGGTACCTGCGCGACCGCGGCGCCGCTGTCGTTCTCTGCTCGCATCTCGGTCGCCCGGGCGGAAAGCCCGTACCGGAGCTCTCGCTCGCGCCCGTCGCCGCGCGGCTCGGCGCGCTGCTCGACACCGATGTCCCGGTCGCCGATGACGTCGCAGGCGACGACTCCCTCCGGCGTGCCGAGGCACTGGATCCGGGAGACGTCCTCCTGGTCGAGAACCTGCGCTTCGACCCGGGCGAGACCTCCAACGACAGTGCGTTCGCCGACCGCCTGAGCCGCCTCGGTGATGCCTACGTCGACGACGCCTTCGGAGCCTGTCACCGGGAGCACGCGTCGGTGGTGGGGCCCCCGACCCGCCTTCCCTCGGCGGCCGGACGGCTTCTGGCGCGCGAGGTCGAGGTCCTGAGCGGCATCCTCGCGGATCCGGCCCGGCCGTTCGTCGCCGTCCTCGGTGGCGCCAAGGTCAGCGACAAGCTCGGCGTGATCGACGCCCTGCTCACGAGATGCGACTCGCTTCTCATCGGCGGGGCGATGGCCTTCACGTTCCTGGTTGCGCAGGGCCACGACGTCGGCACCTCCCTCGTGGAGACCGACAGGGTCGATCACTGCCGCGAGCTGCTGTCGGCCGGGAAGATCGAAGTGCCCACCGACGTCGTCATCGCCCGCGAGATCGACGCCGACACCGCGACACGTCTCGTCCCCGCTGCCGGGATCCCCGACGGCTGGATGGGCCTCGACATCGGCCCGGCGAGCGCCACCGCGTACGCCGATGCCGTGGCAGCAGCGGGCACGGTGCTGTGGAACGGCCCCATGGGGGTCTTCGAGGTGGAGCCCTTCGCCGCGGGCACACGAACGGTCGCCGAGGCCGTGGCGGATTCCGACGGTTTCGCGATCGTGGGCGGTGGCGACTCCGCGGCGGCGGTCCGCCAGTTCGGCCTGGCCGACCGGGTCGATCACGTGAGCACCGGCGGGGGAGCGTCACTGGAGTTGCTCGAGCACGGCGACCTCCCCGGGCTCAGCGCCCTGCGCGAGGCCGCGGCCCACCACGGCGGATCGAACGACTAGGCAGATCCCGAGTACCGGAAGGACGTCATGGCAGACCGCAAGCCGATCATCGCCGGCAACTGGAAGATGCACTACACGCACCTCGAGGCGATCCAGGTCGTGCAGAAGACCGCCTACCGCCTGAGGGACGACGACTACCGCGACGTCGAGGTCGTCGTCTGCCCGACCTTCACGTCGCTTCGGTCCGTCCAGACCGTTCTCGAGGCCGACGAGATCCCCATCGAACTCGGCGCGCAGAACGTCTACTGGGAGGCCAAAGGGGCCTACACCGGCGAAATCAGTGCCGGGATGCTCCAGAAGCTCAACGTGTCGTACGTGATCGTCGGGCACTCGGAGCGCCGCCAGCACTTCGGAGAGACCGACGAGGACGTCAACCGGAAGGCCACGACGGTCCTGCGCCACGAGATGAGGCCGATCGTGTGCGTCGGCGAGACGCTGGAGCAACGCGAGGCGGGGGAGACCCACGACCACGTCGGTGCCCAGGTGCGGGCCGCGTTCGACGGCGTGGCGCGCACACAGGCCGACCGCTGCGTGGTGGCCTACGAGCCGATCTGGGCCATCGGCACCGGAAAGAACGCCACGCCCGACGACGCCAACTCCGTGTGCGCCATGATCCGTGGGGAGCTACGCGCCCTCTACGGCGACACCGCCGACGACATGCGCATCCAGTACGGCGGCAGCGTCAAACCGGGCAACATCCGGGAGCTCATGGCCACCCCCGACATCGACGGCGCTCTCGTGGGCGGCGCCTCGCTGGACCCCGACGACTTCGCCCGGATCGTGGCCTTCGGCCGCTGAGGGCGTGTCGGCCGCAGCACGGGCCGTCCTGTAGCATGAGCGCCTCGTCGTGAGTCGTCCGAGTCTCCCCAGGAGTGGGTCGTGCTGAACGCAGCCCTCATGGTCGTGCACATCCTCATGTCACTGCTTCTGATCACGTTCATCCTTCTCCACGCCGGGCGTGGCGGAGGCCTGTCCGACATGTTCGGGGGCGCCCAGATGGGCGGCGCCATGGCCGGCTCCACCGTCGTGGAGCGCAACCTCGACCGCCTCACGATCGCCGCGGCCGTCGTGTTCACCTTCACGACGATCCTGCTCGGCCTGCGCCTCACCTGACCCACGCCGCTGCCACCCAGCGCGGTCTGTGGGGTGCCGGCTCCCACACATGGTGACGACAGATCCTTCTTTTGCGGATCGTGACGGGTTTTCAGCCCCTCGCTCCTGAAGCGGAGCGCGCACCGTCCGATGAGGCGGCGCATGTGCAACCTGCGTCACCCCTCGCGTGCCACGACCCGAGTCGTCGCGCTGACCCTTGTGCTCGCCGTGGGCCTCGTCGCCTGCTCGGGCGGCGGATCGTCGACGGACGCCGCCGGTGACAGCCGGGGCGGAGACCCGGAAGCGTCGCGGTCGGTCCTGCGGATCGGAGTTCTCGACGAGGGAGGCCTCGACCCCGCGGTGTCGGTCGCTCCCGACTCGGTCCTCGTGGCCGACCTCGTCTACGACAGCCTGGTCGACCTCGATCCGGCGACCTCCGAACCGCGACCCGGAGTAGCCGCCGAGTGGACCGCCAACGACGACGCCACCGAGTTCACCTTCACGCTGACCGACGGCGCCACCTTCCACGACGGCACGCCAGTCACGAGCACCGACGTGAAGGCAACACTCGACCGTGTCGCCAACCCCTGGACCGACTCGCCCCTGGCCATCCAGCTCATCCCGGTCGCCGGTTACGACGCCGTGCGCTCGGGTGAGGCGACGGAACTCAGCGGCCTGTCGGCGCCCGATCCCTCGACGCTCGTCATCACACTGTCGTCGCCGTTCGCGGAGTTGCCTGTCGTTCTCGCACACCCGGCCTTCGGGATCCTCCCGGCGGCGATCGCGACCGACGGCGACCCGACAGCCGACCCCGTGGGCTCGGGACCGTTCAGTGTCACCGGGAGCCCCGAGGATGACGTGGGCCCTCTCGTGCTCGAGCGCTTCGCCGATCACATGCCCGGCGCCGCCCTCGTGGATTCGGTGGAGGTCACGCACTTCGAGGACACGGGCGCAACCACGGCGGCCTTCGAGGAGGGCGAGATCGACCTGGCAACGGGTCCCATCGGTGGTGAGCCCGACGAGGCACCGCTGGTCGAGCGCGGACCCGGGTCCGTGCCGTACCTGGCAGAGACCCTCCTCGCGCTGAACCTTCGCGGCTTCTCCTTCGACGATTCTGCCTTCCGGGAGGCCATCGTTCGTGCCGTCGACCGGGGAGCACTGGCCGCGGCTGCGGCCGACGCCGGCGTCCGGTCTCTCGGTGGCCTCATCCCCGCAGGTGTTCCCGGCGCGTCCGACAACGCCTGCAGCGGTGTCTGCACCAGGGACGTCTCGGCGGCCCGCGACCTCCTGGAGGAGGCCTTCCCCGACGGCGACGTGCCGGAGCTCCCACTCGACTACTTCGAGAACCCCGTCAACAACGCCCTGGTGCTCAGGATCGCCCAACAGCTCGGTGAGGTCGGCATCCCCGTGAAGGCCCGGCCCCACGCCCGGGGTGACTACGCGACGTTCCTGGCCGAGGGGGACGCCGAGCTCTTCCTCCTGGGCTGGGTCGGCGACGCACCGACCGCCGGCCAGTTCCTCTCACCCCTGTTCCGCTCCACCTCGCCGGAGAACGTCATCGGTGTCGACGAGCCGGAGGTCGACGAACTCCTGGATGCCGCCCAGGCGAGCACCGATCCGCTCGAGAGGGAGTCCCTCTACCGCGACGCCGAGCGTGCCGTGCTCGGGACCTTCTCGGTGCTGCCGCTCATCCAGTTCGAGACGCGGTTCCTCGTGGCCGACGGCGTCGAGAACCTGGCGGTCGACGCCCTGGGCGCCCTCGACGGCGTGGCCGTCGACGTGGCACCCGACGCGTCCGAGGAGGGTTGAGCCCGCCCTGCGGGGGCCCGGCCCACCGGCGCTCGTGACTGGAGTGTCGGGATTTCTTGCGCTGGAGGGCCCGGTTCCGGTCGTAGGTGTCACACCCGGGTTCTAAGTTGTTCTCGTCGGTCGGAGCCGTGTTGCCGTCTCCGCCCGGCCGGTTCGTCGGCCGCATCCGACCTCTTCCCCCGACGTTTGGCTCGGCGCGCACTGAATTCCGCGGTGTCGTCGCCGGCACGGAACGGGAGGAGGTGATCACGTGCGCGCTGAGAAGCATGACCTCGGGAATGGCAGATCCGCCGTTGGTCCGCACGAAACCCTCGGCGACCGGTACCTGGCGAAACTGCGCGAGATCAACCGACTCGAGGCCGAGGCGCTGGATCTGCTGGGCGAGTTCGACTCATCCGGTGCATGGCGGGCCGACGGGTCGCTCTCGTGCCAGGCGTGGGTCCGATCGCACGGTCGGATGACGGCACAAGCGGCGTCCGCACGGGTTCGGACCGCCCGGCGCCTCCGTGACCTCCCTGCGACACGGCAGGCACTCGCCGCCGGCGACATTTCCCGCGACCACGCTCAGGTGATCGGCCGTGGCACTGATCTCACCGACGACATCGACCGGCTCGACTGCGCCGCAGCGGGTATCGACGCCGACCTCCTGGAGGCCCGTGCGGCGGAAGCAGCGGTCGAAGCCGATGTCGAGTTCGCGCGGGCGGCATGCGTGGTGGATCCCACGGGACTGCGACGGGTCGTCACGCACTGGCGGCACGTCGTCGAAACCGGAACTCGTCGTGTCCGACGAGGTCGAGTCCGTCCGCCGCGGAAAGTGCATCTGTCGAAAACGCTGCACGGGTCGGTACCGTCTCGACGGTGAGCGACGCGAAGGTGGTGCCGTCGTCGCGGCGGCCCTCGACGGCTCATGGCGCCCGACAGTGGCGATGCCTCGTCGGCCCACGGCGGCGGACCGGCTCGAGGAAGCGAGCCGACGCTCGTGGAGCTGCCCGCCGGGCACTCGATGGAGGTGAGCTCCCACTGTCGGGAGGGGAGCGACCCCATGTGGCGCTGACCGTCCCACTCGAGACCCTCGAGGGACGAAACAGGGTCCACGGCAGCGGAACTCGAGGGTGCAGGTGTCGTGAGTGGTGAGATGGCCCGCCGCCTGGCCTGCGATGCGGGGCTGTGCCGCATCATCACCGACGGGCCGAGCAGGGTCCTCGACGTGGGTCGGCGCACCAGGATCGTGCCGATCGGGATTCGCCACGCCCTCGTCGCTCGCGACGGGGGATGTGCGTGGCCGGGGTGTGACCGTCCGCCGGAGTGGACCGACGCCCACCATGTCCGGCACTGGGCCGATGGAGGCGACACCTCGCTCGAGAATCTCGTTCTCGTATGCCGAGGACATCACACGTTGCTCCACGAGCGCCACTGGCAGGCGGAGCTGACGCCGGAGGGCAAGTTGGAGGTGAAGCCACCGTAGAGGTTGCGAGTTCCGGGATCCTGACAGTGACGCTCGACCCGTGATCTCGGGGCGTTCAGAGAACGGCGCGCCCGTTACAATCGACGGTTCACGTCGGAGTGGCGGAACTGGTAGACGCGTCAGCTTGAGGGGCTGGTGCCCGCAAGGGTGTGGGGGTTCGAATCCCCCCTCCGACACGACTCGAATCCGAGTCCTCGAGTCCGACCTCGGAGAAGGCCACGTTGAGCGGTGGTGCTTCGTGGAGGGCGACGGTGAGACGGTCCTCGTGTACTTCGACGTGCTCGACGAGGTCGACGAGGTCGACGAGGAGCGTGCGGCGTTCTGTCTCGGTGGCGTGCGGCCAGAGCCCGGCGAATAGATCCTCGTCGATGAGGTCCTTGTAGAACAGCTGGAGCAGCTTGGATTGCTCCTCGCGCAGTTCTGCGAACGCTTCCACTGCTGCTGGGCGGTCTTCCCCTCATCGAGGCACGCTCATCATCTGAGACACGACCGCTCCGCTCAGGGAAGGCACCTCGGTCTCGGCTCGTCACCTTCCTGTTCGGTTCTCCAACGTCTCCGAGCACTACGAATCGCTTCGTCGCCGCTCCACCCTCCGCCCAACCATCGGAGCACACGGCGGCAGCCCCGAAGCTCACACCATGTGTCTAGTCGGGCGGGTCCCGTAGCTCTCTTGAACAGCTCGAGGATCCGGTCGAGTCGGCGGCACTGATGGACCTCCACCTCGTAGCCCTCTCGACAAACCAAGACCGGACCCGGGAATCGGTCAGCGACCGGGGGCATTCGTCCGCGAGCGAGACCACCAGCGGCGGCCAGGGCATGAGCTGTAGACGTCTGACCAGCCGTCTCGTGCCGCGGCCGTAGGCTTCCCGCCCCGTGGACGAGTACTGGTTGTGGCTCCTCGCGCTGGAGTACTCGTTCTCGGTGGGCCTCGCTTGGCTGACCGTCGCAGTTGTCCGCCGCATCCGTCGAAACCGCGACCGTAAGCGCCGCGCTCGTGCTCTGCCGGACGCGCTGGCCAGCTTGGTGCCCCTGGTTGCGCAGCCGCTGGGGTCCCTGCTCGATATGGCCAAGAAGGGGCTCGCGAGCCTCCAGTCACTCGCCGGACCCGACGGAACGGTCACCCTCCTGTTCTCCGACATCGTCGGCTCGACGTCCCTGAACCGTGCGCTCGGCGACGATGCCTGGGTGCGCCTGTTGCGCGCTCACGACGCAATCGTCAGATCGGTGGTGACGAGCAACGGTGGAAGCGTGGTCAAGACCCAGGGTGATGGCTTCATGGCTGCGTTTCGCACACCGCGGCAGGCCGTCGACGCCGCTCTCGCCATCGGCCCCGCGCTGGCACACAGCGATGAGATCGGCCGCACGCTGGATCTGCGGATGGGCATCCACACGGGATCCGTCATCAGTGACGGAGGTGACTACCACGGCATGAACGTCACGCTTGCCGCACGAGTCGCCGAATACGCTCACGGCGGCGAGGTGCTCGTTTCCGAGGTGGTGTTCGATCGACTCGGTGCTGAAGGCGATCTGTGTTTCCGTGCCCGACGCCGAACACGATTCAAGGGGATCGACGGTCGCCGTCGCACGTACGCGGTCTCCGCTCGTTGACAGCTCGCACTCGCGACCGACGGATCGAGGACGCGCGCCGTCGGGCACCGCACAGCCATCTGTCGCGCGTCCATGTTGGACCCGTAGGCGAAGTACGCCAACGGACGCGGTGCTCCGACCGGGTCGGGCACGGGAGAGGGAGCGTCACCGACCATGGCAGGCCCAACTACGAGAGGCTTCCGAGACGCGCGAGGAACCTCTGGAGGCCGTCGTTGTCGAACCCGACGGTGAATCCCGACTCGTCGTGCTCCACCGTGAGGGCGGGGCAGAAGAACTCGTCGGAGCCGACCCAGAAGTCGGGTGAGCCCCGGACCCCCCGTCGGGTGCCTTCGGCGTAGTCGGCCTCGACGGACGCCACCGGTTCGGGGGAAGGGGTCTCCAGACCGTGGTCGGCGGCGAGTCGGGCCAGGACGTCGACGTCGCTCACGTCGAGACCGTCTTCGAACAGGGCGTCGCGTACGGCGAGACTGACCCGTAGCCCCGTGCGGGAATCCTTGTCGTAGGCTGCGGCGGCCAGGTTGTGGGCCGGGATGGTCGTCGTCGGCCACGTGTCGGGATCGAAGCCCTCGAAGGCGTCGATGCCGGCCTGCTCTCTGAGGGCGAGGATCTCGGCACCGACCATGTCGGCCGGTGTGGGGCTGGCGTTGACCCACTCGAGAGGCCACGCGCGCATCCGCAGCTCGATGTCGGGATCGATGTCGGCGACGGCACCGGCCACCGTCCGCAGCCCGACATGGGTGAACGGGCAGGTGATGTCGGCGAAGACTTCCACCTGAGGTTTCACGCTCACATCGTTCCCATCGCAGAACTCCTACCGGGCCCGTCGCTCAGAACCGTACATGGCGCCGATCCGCTGACTGCGACACCATGGATCGTCGAGCGGGCGGTCACGTGCCGGCCCGCACCCCTGTCGAACGGAGGCGCATCATGGGCGACAGTGTGGAGGTCAGTCGGGACATCGGGGCGTCACCCGATGCTGTGTGGGACATGGTGTCCGACGTCACGCGGATGGGGGAGTGGTCTCCCGAGAACGACGGTGGGGAGTGGCTGAAGGGCGCCACCGGCCCGACGGCGGGCTCCCGGTTTCGCGGCGCCAACCACAACGGCCGAAGGAGATGGAAGACGACGGCGACGGTCACCGACGCCGAGCCGGGCCGCCGGTTCTCCTTCCGGGTGAGTGTCGGCCCCCTGACGGTCGCCGACTGGGGCTACACAATCGAGCCGATCGACGCGGGCTGCCGGGTCACCGAGTGGTGGACCGACCTGCGCCCGGGGTTCTTCAAACCGATCGCGCGCCTCGCCACGGGGGTCGCCGACAGGGCGGCGCGGAACAGATCGACGATGCAGACCACCTTGGAGAATCTCGCCGAGGCAGCAGAGGCGACGGCAGAGGAGACAGAGACGGGGGAAGGCTGAGGCTCAGGCCGGCGAGTCCTCCGCGCTGGTGAGGGGTGCGACGACCGGGCGCTCGGCGTCCTCGTCGGGCCACAGGGACAAGATGGCGTCGAGGATCTCCTCGGCCGCATCGAGACTCCCCAGGTGGCTCTCACCGGGCCGGACCGAGAAGTCGCTGTCGGGAACGAGTGCGGCGACGTGCTCGCCGTGCGCGAGTGGGACGAGGTGGTCGGCATCGCCGTGCCAGAAGCGGATGGGTGCCGACACGTCGCCCAACCGGAAGCCCCAGGGGCGACTGAACAGGACGATGTCGGAGAAGAGCGACCGCATTCCGCCACGTGCGATGGCACCCGAGAGGTCGTCGATGAACATCTCCTTCATCTCCGGTCGCCGGAACACGGCTTTGTCCCCCTCGGGCGACACGTGCATGTAGAGGTCGAAGACCTGCGAGCTGATCCGTGCCAGGACCTGGGCCACTGCGGAGAGCCCGTGTCCGAGGGGTGTGCGCAGCTGTTCGACGACGGGGGCGAGGCGTGTGGCGAATCCGATGGCTCCGCCCTCGACCGCGTCGTCACCCTGGGAGGGTGCAATACCACCGAGAATCGCGCCGGCGGTGAAGCGGTCGGGAAGCGCGGCCGCGCAGGAGAGGACGTAGGGTCCGCCGCCCGAGAGCCCGATGGCACCGAAGCGACCAATCCCGAACCGGTCCGCGACGACCTCGACGTCGGCCGCGTAGTCGATGACCGCCTCGTAGAGGTGAGGCGTCGAGTCGCCGACACCGGGCCGTTCGAGTGCTATCAGGCGCACGTCGCGCTCGGCGGCCAGGGCCCGCGCGATCGGCGGGATCTGGCGCCGGGCCCCCGGCGTCCCGTGGAACCAGAAGACGGCCCGTCCGTGGGGCGAGCCGTACTCGGCGAACCCGAGTTGGCGCCCGTCGGGGAGCCCGACACTGCCCTCGAGAAGAGGCGGGTCGAGGAGGTTGTGTGCTGTCATGTGCGATGGCCCCTGACGGTCAGAAGGCGTCCTTTCGAGTGGCGTCGATTCCAGCAGGCAGCCAGGTGGGCCGACGAATCGGCCTCTCGATTTTGATGCGTCCGGATGGCGTCCGCCGGCGCGACCGGATCCTCGAGCATCCACCAGCGGCCCGAGCCGGGAAGCGTGGCCAACTGACCTCCGACCCGCTCGGCGAGGTCGGATGACAGCCCCTGTCTGCGGTAGGGGTCGGCGTCGCCGAGGTCCACTTCTGAGCTGCATGCCCCTGGGGCTCACCTAGAGTGGACGGCGCAGGTCGCAGCGGAGTGGTCCGAGGAGTCTCGTGGACGTCACTGTCAAGGTCAACGGCACCTCGCACACCGTCGACGTGGAACCGCGCACTCTCCTCGTGTTCCTCCTGCGCGACCACCTGGGCCTGACGGGAACCAACGTCGGGTGCGACACGTCGTCGTGCGGGGCGTGCACCGTGCACCTCGACGGCGAGGCGGTGAAGTCATGCACCGTCCTGGCGGTGCAGGCCGAGGGTCAGGACGTCACCACGATCGAGGGACTCGCGGATGCCGACGGGACGCTGAGCGCCATGCAGGAGGCGTTCCAGGAGTGCCACGGCCTCCAGTGCGGCTACTGCACCCCGGGGATGGTGATGGCGGCGACCTCACTGGTGAGCGAGACCCCCGAATTGACCGAGCAGCAGGTGCGCGAGGGCCTCGAGGGGAACCTCTGCCGGTGCACCGGCTACCAGAACATCGTGAGGGCCGTTCTCCAGGGCGCGGGAGCGACCGCTCCGTGATCCCCGCCCCGTTCGACTACCTCCGTGCCGACTCGGCGGAAGTCGCGCTGGAGGCCCTCGCCGAGCACGGCGACGACGCCAAGTTGCTGGCGGGCGGCCACTCTCTCCTGCCACTCATGAAGTTCCGCCTGGCCACCCCGTCGGTCCTCGTCGACATCGGCCGGCTCGCGGATCTCTCGTACGTGCGCGACGCGGGTGACGAACTCGCCATCGGCGCGCTGACGCGCCATCGGGATGTCGAAGCGCATCCTCTGGTGCGATCGCAGGCGCCGCTGCTCGCGGCTGCCACGTCGCGGGTGGGTGACCCCCAGGTTCGCCACCGCGGAACCATCGGTGGTGCGGCGTCCCACGGTGACGCCGCCTCCGACATCCCCGCGGTCCTCCTCGCGCTCCGGGCGACGTTGGTCGTCAGCGGAACCGACGGACGACGCGAGATCGTGGCCGACGACTTCTTCACCGGGTTTCTCGAGACGGCACTCACCGAAACCGACATGCTCACCGAGATCCGGGTACCCAAGGCCCCCACGGCGGGATGGTCGTTCCAGAAGTTCAACCGACGGGCTCAGGACTGGGCCATCGTGGGTGCGGCGATACACCTCGACGGGGATGAATGCGGCGTCGGACTCGTGAACATGGACAGCAGACCGCGACGCGCGACCGGCGTCGAGGAGGCCGTCAGAAGCGGCGCCGATGCCGCATCGTCGGCGCGCCTCGCCGCCGACGGAATGGAACCGCCGTCGGACCTGAACGCCGACGCGGAGTTCCGCCGGCACCTGGCCCGGGTCCTCGTGCAGCGCGGGCTCGTCGACGCCGGCCGCTGACTGGAGGCATACGTGCGAGAGATCATCGACGATCTCCTGCGGTGGCGGTCGGAAGGGATGTCATGCGCCGTGGCCCGCGTCGTCGACCTCGAGGGCTCGGGGCCGCGCGATCCCGGTGCCGCCATGGCCGTGTCGGCCGACGGCGAGGTCGTCGGGTCCGTGTCGGGAGGCTGTGTGGAGGGCGCCGTCGTGAGCGAGGCACTCGACGTGATGGCCACCGGAGAGCGCCGCGTCGTCAGCTTCGGCTACAGCGACGCCGATGCCGTGGCCGTCGGTCTCACCTGCGGCGGCACGGTTCGTCTGTACGTCGAGCCTTTCACCGGCACCGTTTTCGAGGAGTTCCAGAAGCGAATCGCGAACCGGCTGCCAGCGTCACTCGCCACCGCCATCTCGGGACCCGGCACGGGCCGAACGGCACTCGTGTCGCCCGACAGCGAGACGGTCGGCACGCTCGGGAACGCCGATCTCGACCGTGTCGTTGTCCGCGACGCACGGGGTGAGCTCGAGGCCGGCCGCTCGTTGGTCCGCCACTACGGCGAGCACGGCGAGGCCGGCGAGACCGAGGTGTCGGTGTTCATCGAGTCGTTCGCGCCGCCACCCACCATGCTCATCGCAGGCGCTGTCGACTTCACGGCGGCGCTGGTCCGTGTCGCGTCGACCCTCGGCTTCGTCGTGACGGTCTGCGACGCGCGGGAGGTGTTCGCGACACCGGAAAGGTTTCCCGGCGCGACCGACGTCATCGTGTCGTGGCCCCAGGCTGTCATCGAAAAGCTCGCAACGGCCCTCGGTCCGCGCGACGCCGTGTGCATCCTGACCCACGATGCCAAGTTCGACGTCCCGGCGATCGTCGCCGCGCTGGAGACGGACGTGGGTTACATCGGAGTGATGGGAAGTCGCCGAACGCACGACGACCGCGTCCTTCGCCTTCGCGATGCGGGTGTCGACGACGCCGGGCTCGCGAGGCTCCGCGCACCGATCGGCCTCGACATCGGTGCCCGGACACCCGAGGAGACGGCTGTGTCGATCTGCGCCGAGATCATCGCCCTTCGAACGGGGACGGACGCGCCGGCACTCACCGATGGGACCGGCCCGATCCACCGATAGCAGTACGTCCGACGCATCGGCGGGCGGGTTGTAGCGTGCACGGAATGGATCTGAGCAACGAGGTCGAGATCGACGCCCCCATCCAGACTGTGTGGGAGGCGGTGAACGATGTCGAACGCATCGCACCGTGCCTTCCAGGGGCACAGCTCCAGGAGATCGACGACGAAGCAGGCGAGTACCGCGGTGTCGTGAAGGTCAAGGTCGGCCCGGTCACCGCTCAGTACAAGGGTGCAGCGTCGTTCACCGAGCAGGATGCCGCGTCCCGCCAGGTGCGCCTCGCTGCCAAGGGTCGCGACAGCAGGGGAGCCGGAACCGCCAACGCCGTGATCACGGCGACTCTGACCGAGTCAGCAGGCGGGAGGACCCGCGTGACGGTGGGCACCGATCTCACCGTCACGGGCAAGGTGGCGCAGTTCGGTCGGGGTGTCCTGGCCGACGTGAGCGAGAAGCTCATGGGCCAGTTCGCCGGGAACCTCGAGACGATGCTCGAGCAGGACGCTGCCTCCGCAGCCGATCCTGAACCGGCCCCCGAGGCCGAGCCCGTGGATCTGATGGAGATCGCCGGCGGGTCGTTGGCGAAACGGCTGGTACCGATCGCCGGTGTGGTCGTCGCGCTGCTCGTCGTCTGGTGGCTGCTTCGTCGGCGGGCGGACGAGTCCGAATCACGACGATGAGCGAAGCGAGCCTCGGCAGTTTCGATGCGAGGGTGGCCGACGTCATGCTGGAGTCGGCCGACTCCGGCGGAGGGATCGGCGAATTCCTCGGTTTTCGTCACGTCGAGATGACGGCGGGCCATCTTCTCGCCGAGATGGATGTACGCGACGACCTCAAGAATCCGTTCGGATCACTTCACGGCGGCTGCCTCTCGGCGTTCGTCGATCACTGTCTTGGCCTCGTCTTCTATCCGTTGATACCACGCGGATCATGGGTGGCCACGACAGAGTTCAAGCTCAATCTGCTGAAGCCCGTCACCGCGGGTACGTGCCTCGCGACGACCGACGTGCTCGCGCTGACGAAGCGCAGCGGCGTAGCCCGCATCGACATCACCGTCGGCGATGACATCGCCTGTGCCGCACAGGGCACCGTGACGATCGTTCCTCCCCGGGCGCCGTGACGATCGTGCCCGGCGATCGTCCGGCTCGGCTCGGATAGCGTCGCCGTCGGGGAGGACGAATGGACGAGGTTACCTACGCTCCGGTCGGCGACGGTCATGTCGCCTACCGGGTTCTGGAGGGTCGGGGAACCCTCGACGTCGTCATGGTCGCGGGAACGTTCTTTCCCATGGACCTGCTCCACGAGGACCGGGTCGCGAGGCGTTTCATGGACGGCCTGGCCGCCCTCGGACGCCTCATCGCCTTCGACAAGCGCGGGGTCGGCCTCTCCGACACCTTGAGTGACGACGACCGCTCGGCACAGGAGCACTGGGCCGACGATCTCGACGCCGTCATCGAGGCGAGCGGCGCAGATGAGCCCGTCGTCGTCTCCTGGGAGCCGCTCGGGGTGGCGCGCCTGGCGGCATCGCGCCCAGGGAGTCGGATCGGGCGACTCGTGCTCCTCAACCCCGAGGTCGACCTCGACGATCTCCTCGCGAACTTCGACACGACCGACCGGGACGGCTCGGTGGGATCCCTGGAGAAGCAGTCCTTTCCCAGTCGCTACGAAGACCCGTCGTTTCGCGAATGGTTGTCGCGTGCCGGCCGGGTGGGAGCGAGCCCTACGGCGGCCGGGAGGCTGTGGGACCGCATGCTCAGCCACCAGGGCACGCTCACACCCGAGGGCATCAGCGCCCCGACGCTCGTGATCCACCGCCAGGAGTCGATCGTGGCCGAGGAGGCGGCTCGGGCGGTCGCCGCGGCGATCGACGCTTCCGAATTCGTCCAGCTTCCCGGCAGGGATCTCTACCCACTCTCGGGGGACGTCGACGACGTCGTTGCCGAGATCTCCCGCTTCGTCACGGGCTCGGCGGCCATACCGCCGCCGGAGCGGGCGATCGGCGCGGTGCTCTTCACCGACCTCGTGTCGTCCACAGAACGGGCCGTCGGTGAGGGAGACGATCGGTGGCGGGAGCTCCTCGACGTCCACGACTCCGTCACACACCGGTTGGTGACACGTTTCGGGGGCCGAGTCGTCAAGTACACCGGCGACGGTGTCCTGGCCGTGATGCCGTCGGCGACCTGCTCACTGCGGGCAGCCCGTTCGATCCAGGAGACGCTCGCAGGCGACGGCCTGGCGATCCGGGCCGGGGTCCACGTAGGAGACATCGACCGTCGCGGCGACGACGTGTCGGGAATCGTCGTGAATGCCGCCGCGCGGATCATGGGGCTGGCCGGGCCCGGCGAGGTGCTCGTGTCCGAGTCGGTGCGCGTCGCGACGATGGGATCCGACCTCGCGTTCGACGAGCCGAGAACCGTCGATCTCAAGGGTGTCCCCGACACCTGGAGGATCCACCGCTGGATCCCCCACGACGCAGACTGAGCCGGGCGCTGGTCGGACACAGCGTCTCGCCCATGGGCAGATGCCCCCAGGCCCTGTTTCGGTAGAGACGGTCGAGGGGACGCCGGACGGCTATGCGCGCGTGAGGACGTTGCTATCGGGGTGGTCGAGGAGGTCGTCGTACTCCTTCATGTCGAGCACCGTGTTCTCCTCGTAGCTCAGGGTGTCACCGTCGATCGTGACCGTATTCGTGTACCGGACGACGTTGGCGTTCTCCACCAGGTACGGGTTGGAGACGATTCCGAAGTCGGGTTGACCGGCCTCGGCCGTCATCGTGAAGGTCATCGCGTCGGGCGAGCATTGGCCGCCGGCGAGGATCGTGGAGCCGCGAGGGACCATGAAGCACCGCATGACCGTGCTCGTGGCGCTGTCCCAGAGCCAATAGCCGACTTCGGTGTGGAACGGGTCCTCCTTGCCGGCCTTCCACGCAGCCGTGCGGTAGTCGAGACCGTAGAGGTGCTGACGACCGTTGTCGACGGGCCCGAAGGCGCTGAAGGTCATCTCCTCGCGGTAGGGCGTCTTGGTGACCTTTCCCACGCCGTGGTCATGGGACACGTTCATCCCCTGGTCGCCCTTCCACGAGCCTACGAGTGCCGCAAGTGGCCCGAGCTTGTCCATCAGCGCCGGGTCGAGAGGTCCGAGATCCTTGGTCATGTCGTGCGTCATCCTTCCAAAGTTGTTCGAGCAACCTAGGCAACACCGAAGCAGGTGTCGAGTACCCGGCTCACGACGCGCGACCATTTCGATTCCGCCAGAAGAGAGAGGGATCACCGTGACGGAGCAACCTCGACGAAGAGTCGAGCTCGAGCCGACCGACCTGGTGGTTCCGCTCGACAGGGTGTGGTCGGCCACCGTCGACCTCGACGTCGGAGTGGACGAGAACGGACACCCGACCGGTGTCATGCCGGTGACCGAGGCGGTGTGTCAGCCGATGGGCCTGCTGCACGGCGGGATGTACGCCGCCATTGCCGAAGAACTGGCGAGCATCGCGACGGGCCTGGCGGTGATCGCCCAAGGGAAGTGGTGTGTCGGCCAGTCGAACATCACGCACTTCCTCCACGCCGCACGGCTCGGTGACACCCTGCATTCGAACGGGCATCCGATCCACACAGGCCGGTCGAGCTGGGTGTGGGACGTGGAGAGCCGCAACGACGACGGGCGGCTCTGCGCCCGCTCGACGGTGACGATGGCGGTTCGCGAGGGCAGCATGCCCGGTGCGGGCTGAACGGGCAGGTCGGGAGCGCCGCTACTGCATTCCCAGGGCCTCGAAGAGGACTTCTTTTTCCTCTTCGAAGCTCTCGTCGTCGATCTCGCCGGCCTCGTGCTTCTCGTTGAGGATGCGGAACCGCTCGAGAAGGTCGTCGGTGTCGACGACCTCGTCGGGGTCTTCCTCCTCCTTGGCCTGCTTGCGCTCCTCGCGGCGGGCGCGCTTGGCCGCAGCGCGCTCCTGACGCTGCTTCTCGCGCTGGCGTTTCTCGAAGGTCTGTCTGCCGCGCCCGGCCATCGTCGTCTCCTCGCCTCGTCAGGCCCGTCCCGGCGTTCTCCCGCCCGGAAACGGCCGGCTCCGGCCCTTCACGCGTCGAGCGGTGCGGCGTCCATGGTAGTGCTCACGCTCCCCGGCACACCGATCGCGGCGTTGTCCCACTTGACCGCGGGCACACCGCCCGAAAGAGTCCGGGCACTGAGAACGCCGGCAACCCGGGGGAGTGGTCGAATGGAACCGGAACCCTTCGGAGGAGAGATCGGTCGGTACCACTGGGAGTCGACACCGTGGTGGCCCGAGGATGTGCGCGCGGATCCCGACGCGCCCAACGTCGTGTTGATCGTTCTCGACGACGTCGGCTTCGCCCAACTCGGGTGCTACGGCTCGGACATCGACACGCCGGTACTCGACGGTCTGGCGCGGCGGGGGTTGCGCTACACGAACTTCCACACGACCGCGCTGTGCTCGCCGACGCGTGCGTGCCTGCTCACCGGGCGCAACCACCACTCCAACGGCATGGGCAGGATCATCGATCTCGCAACGGGCTTTCCCGGCTACAACGCGCGGATCCCCCGCTCGAACGGCTTCCTCCCCGAGATTCTCGTCCCCCGGGGATACGCGGCTTGGGCCGTGGGGAAGTGGCATCTCACCCCCGAGGACGAGTGCCACCTCGCCGCGTCCCGGAGCCGCTGGCCGCTCGGTCGCGGCTTCGAACGCTGGTACGGCTTCTTCGGTGGGGAGGCGCATCAGTTCGCTCCCGTCCTCTGGAGCGACAACGACCAGACGACACCGCCGCGCACATACGAGGAGGGCTACCACCTGACGGAGGACCTCGCCGATCAGGCCGTCAGGTGCGTGACGGACCTGCGTGCCGTCGACGACGACAAGCCGTTCTTCCTCTACTTCGCCACCGGGGCGTGCCACTCGCCGCACCAGGCACCCGCGGACTGGATCGACCGCTACCGCGGCCACTTCGACGCAGGGTGGGACGACTGGAGGGAGAGAACATTCGAGCGGCAGATCGCCGAGGGCCTGGTACCTCCACAGACGCAGTTGTCGCCGCGCCCGGAGTGGGTGCCTGCCTGGGAGGAGCTCTCGGCACGGGCGCGACGTGTCTACGCCCGCTACATGGAGGCCTTCGCCGGATTCCTGTCCCACACGGACCACCAGATCGGTCGCGTGCTCGACCATCTGGACCGGACCGGCGATCTCGACAACACGCTCGTGATCGCGGTGTCCGACAACGGGGCGAGCAGCGAGGGCGGGCCGACGGGCTCGCTCAACGACGCACGTGCCTGGAACGTCGTACCGCGCACGGTCGAGGAGGCAGCGGAGCGCCTCGACGAGATCGGTGGGCCCCGGATCCACAACAACTACCCGTGGGGATGGACAGTGGCCGGCAACACGCCGTTCCGCCGCTGGAAGCGGGAGGTCCACGAAGGTGGCGTCGCCGACCCGCTCGTCGTGTACTGGCCCCGAGGGATCGGAGATGCGGGCGGTGGGATGCGCCACCAGTTCGTGCACGCCATCGACATCGCGCCCATGATCCTCGACGCGGTCGGTGTGGACGCGCCCCGACAGATCGACGGCGTACCGCAACGACCCCTCGAGGGGGCGAGCTTCCTTCCCACTCTGGCCGACCCGGACGCTCCCGCGCCCCGGACCACCCAGTACTACGAGATGCTCGGTTGCCGCGCGATCTACCACGACGGTTGGAAGGCGGTTGTGTACCACCCCATCCAGGCCGAGGAGCCGGGCCTCGACACCGATGCGTGGGAGCTCTACGACGTCACGGCGGACCCCTCGGAGTGTGACGACCTCGCCGACACCGAGCCCGAGCGCCTGAAGGTGATGGTCGATCTCTGGTGGGCCGAGGCCGAGAAGTACCAGGTGCTCCCGCTCGACAACAGGCCGTTCTCGGAGTTCGTGCTCGACCGGCCGCGCCCACCCGAGCGTGACCGCTACGTCTACTACCCGGACGCGGCGATGGTGCCGGAGCCGGTCGCCGTCAACCTGAAGAACCGCTCGTACCTGATCACGGCCGAGATCGACGTGGCAGAGGGCACCGGCTCGCCGGAGGGCGTGATCGTGGCTGAGGGTTCGGTGCTCGGCGGCTGGTCGCTCCACCTCGTGGATGGTCTCTTCAGCTACGTCCACAACGTCTCGGGATACAGGGAGTGCAGGCTCGATGCGTCGATCGATCTGGAGCCGGGTGAGCACACCCTGGGCTTCCGGTTCGAGCGCAGCGCCGATTTTGCCGGCCGGGCCACGCTCGTCGTCGACGGGCGTGATGTGGCCGGCGCCGATTTCGCCGGTCTGACCCTGAACCGCTACTCGATCACCGGCGACGGCCTGACCGTGGGCTACGCCCTCGGAATCCCGCCGTGTGACGACTACACAGCCCCATTCCGGTTCACCGCCGGTCTCCGGCAGGTGGTGGTGGATGTCCGTGGCGCTCCCTACACGGACCCCGACGCGGAGGCCGACCACCACGTCCGGACCCAGTAGCGCCGTGGTACCCGGGTGGCGACGTGAGGGAGGCCCGTTCGCGCCACCCGCTCAGACCGAGCGTTCACGAAAACGCGCCACGGCCTGGAGCTTGTTGGCGGCATCGAGTGCGGCGACCTTGTAGGCCTCGGCGAGCGTGGGGTAGTTGAAGACGTTCTCGAGGAAGTAGTCGAGCCCACCGCCCAGGATGAACACCGCCTGGCCGACGTGGAGGAGTTCGGTCGCGCCGGAGCCGATGATGTGGACTCCGAGCAGCCGACCGGTGTCGCGATGGAAGAGCATCTTCACGAGACCCTTCTCGTCGTTGAGGAGCTGACCGCGCACGAGCTCGCTGTAGCGGGCAACGCCGGTTTCGTAGGGGATGCGGTCGCTCGTCAGCTCCGCTTCGTTGGCACCGATCATCGAGATCTCCGGTATCGAGTAGATCCCGATCGGGAAACGGTCGGCCATGGGGCGGGACGCAACGCCGAACATGTGGCAGGCGGCGAGTCGACCCTGTTCGGCGGAGGTCGAGGCCAGAGCAGGGAAGCCGAGGACATCTCCGGCTGCGTACACGTTGGGGGTGGTCGTCCGGTAGGCGTCGTCGACAGTGATCCGGCCGTGGGTGTCGGTGCCGACTCCGATCGCGCCGAGGTTCAGCGAATCGGTGTTGGCTTCCCGCCCGGCCGAGAAGAGAACCATGTCCTCGACGATGGACTTGCCGGACTCGAGTTCGACGAGGCCCTGCGGGTGTGGCTCGGTCACGGTCGTCACACGCTCGACACGCTCGCCGAGGCGAAAGGTCACGCGCTGGTGGCGGAGCTGGGAGATCAGCTCGTCACTGATCTCGTCGTCCAGGAACTCCAGGAGCCGCTCACGTTGGTCGACGACGGTGACCTTCGCGCCGAGCGTCGCGAACATGGACGCCAGTTCGAGCCCGATCACCCCGCCGCCGATCACGACGATCCGCTGTGGCTGGCTCTCCAGGTCGAGGAGGTCGTCCGACACGAGGACCGTGCGGCCGTCGATCTCGATTCCGTCGGGCCGGGCGGGGCGGGAGCCCACGGCGATGAGGATGTTGTCGGCGGACACCCGGGTGGTGCTCTCCGGAGCAGCGATCTCCAGTGTGTGCTCATCCACGAACGACGCCGTCCCGATGTGCATCGCGACGCGGTTGCGCCGCAACTGCTCCACCTGGACCCGCGCCTCCGCCTCGATGACCTCGGCCACACGGCTGCGGAGCTCCCCGGTGGTGGGCACGGGGGCGGCGTGGGGTACCAGGCCCCGCCCGGCGTTCTCGGCGGTGATCGCCTGGACGGCCTCGCGGAGGCTCTTGCTCGGGATCGTCCCTGTCTGGAGGCAGGCACCGCCCACCGGTGGGTCACGCTCGACGATGAGGGCCCGCTTTCCGACCTTCGTGGCCTGGACGGCCGCGCGCTGGCCCGCCGGACCGCTCCCGATGCAGACGAGGTCGTAGTCGTGGGTCGGCATGGCTCCTCGGGGGAAGCTACCGCCCGGGCGGCGACGCTGTCGCCGACTGGACGGTGTCGATGAGGGTGCCACCGTCATCGCGGACGTGGTAGCGGCGCGCGAACAACCAGTACGCGACCGCCCCGGCGGGGAGGGGAAGCCAGTACGAGACGAGGCGGTAGGCGAGGGTCGCGACGGCGGCATCGCCGGCACTCACACCCGCGAGGGCCAGCGTGGCCGTGAGCCCCGCCTCCACGAAACCCAGCCCACCGGGCGTGATCGGGATCATCGACAGGACGGCCGCCGCGGTGAAGGCGAGCAGGACGAGCGACGGGTCGGGGTGTGCGCCCACCGCCGTGAGGGCGGCGAGCAGCGCAAGGTAGTCGAGACCCCAGTTGCCGACCGCCGCCGCCACGGCCCGGACCCAGCGCCTGCCGAGCGACACCTTGATCCTGTCCCGCTCCACGACGAGACGGTCGGGGAGGGTTCCCGCAGGAGGCCCACTGCGGCGCACGAAGGCGAGGAACCGCTCGATCAACGCCCCGGTGAACCGGACCGGCCGGTCGGTGCGCAACGCGACGACGCCGACAGCGAACATCACGAGGAAGGCACCGGCGCCGATCCAGGCTGCCTGTGCGAGACCGTTGGGGACCGGCGTCCCACCGATGATCGCGGGAAGGCTCAGGAGAGGGAGCGCGAAGACCGTCGCCGTGGAGATCAGCGAGACAGCGGTGAGCGCGGAGGCGGCGGCCGCCGGATCGGCCCCCGACGTGGCCAGCATCTTGTACTGCACCGCTCCACCGGCGGCGGCCCCACCGGGGACGACACGGCTCACGGCATTGGACGCGAGTTGTGCCGTGGCGATGGCGAACCACCCGGCGTCGCGGATGGCCACATGGAACAGGTACCAGACGCAGGCGAAGCTCCCGGCCTCGAGGAGTGCCATCACCAGGAACCAGACGGGGTTGATGTCCTCGAGCTTGCGCCACTGCCCGAAGACCCGGATCAGGCTCGGAGCCAGGAGGTAGAGGCTGAGCGCGGTGATGCTGAGCAGCACGACCCGGAGAGCCACCTTCCTCCTGCTGATCCGACCCTGGACGGGCGCCGGGCCGTCCGCAGGTGGGTCGGAGTCGTCGGCCGGGAGCGCGGCGCGGCGACCGGGCGGCTCGGGGGATGGCACCTCTCCACAGTAGGACGGGCGCGGTCGGTTGCCCGGCTTCTCAGGTCCGGAGAGGTTCCGTCCGATAAGGGAACGACAGGGAAGGACACATGACGGCCCGTTCGACACAGCGCCACGGGGGTGACCCACTACGCCCCGACAGGCTGACGCGGGCGAGCCTGGAACGCGAGGCCCGGGCGGCGGGCGTCCGCCTCTCGCCGGTCGGTGTCCGGGGCTCGGTCCACCGGCGGGCGTGGGAACTGGTCGCACTGGTCGCACTCCCGCTGCTCGTCGTCGCGATCGTGATGCTCCTCCCACCGGAGGTCTTCCCGGAGGAGACCGTCGGGCGCGGGCCGGTCGCCGCTGCGCTCCTCCTGGTGTCCGCCGTGCTGGCTGTCTACGGACTCGTCCGGGCGTCGCATCTGCGCCGGCTCCTCGGGCTGCTCGCGGCCGAGGAGGAGCGCAGCTCACAGCTCGTTCGCGACGTCAACCGCTCGGCGGCGCTCCTGCGCGCGGCCGTGACCGTCAACTCGGTCGCCGAGCCGCGCGAGGTCCTCGATGAGATTCTTGCGGCCGCACTGGAGCTCTTCGGATGTGACGATGGAGCCGTTCTGCGCTCGGACGCCGAGAACATCGAGATCGTGGCCTCGCGGGGCCGCTTCGCCGCCGGCGACGAGACCCTCCGTGCCGCGCGCTCGATCATCGGCCACGTCCTGCGCACGCGTGACGCCGCGCTCGGCTCGCTGCGGGTGGCGGAGCGCCCGCTGCGGGAGGGGACACAGGCCGGAACGGCCATGGCCGCCCCGATGCTGCATCGTGGGTCGCTGGTCGGTGTCGTGCTCCTGGAGGCACCACGCGGCGCGCACTTCGAGGATTCCGAGATCGCGACGCTGTCCCTCTTCGCGGGGCACGCTGCCATGGCGATGGCGAACTCGCGGCTCCGGGCGCTCGAGACCGAACAGATCGCGGCGCTGCTCGAGTCGGACAAGGTCCGTCGTGAGCTGATGGTGCTCGCCGGTCACGAGCTCCGCACGCCCATCACGGTGATGCGGACGGCTGCCGCCGGTGCGGCTCGAATGGGCTCCGTGCAGTCCGATCCCCATGCTGCTCTCGAACAGCAGGGGCTGCTGGACCTCATCGACGCCCAGGCGAAACGCTTCGACGAGATGACCGCGCACCTCACCGAGGAATGGCGACGTGCGGGGAGCATTCACGTTCCGTTGCGGGCCGTGGACCTCACTGCCCGGGTCGACCGCCACACTCGCGATGCGCGGGCAGCCGGGACCCCTGTCGAGTTCCGACCGGGAGAACCATGCGTAGTGACCGCCAACGAAGAGGCCGTCGACCGCATTCTCGGGTCGCTGCTCGAGAACGCGACGAGGCACGCCCGGGGACCCATCCGCTGCACCATCGAACGGGACGTCACCCGTGCCGTGATGACGGTCAGCGACGGCGGCCCCGGACTCGACGAGGAGAGGCGTCGGCGGATCTTCGAGCCAGGGCACGGCCGTGGACGTGGCCTCACCGTCGTCCGCGGCCTGGCGGAGGCCTGTCGTGGGACCGTGTGGGCCGAGCCGTCACCGTCGGGCGGAACGGCGTTCCGCGTGGCCTTCCGCCGCGTCGGCTCACGGACCGACCGGCCCGACGTGCATGTCGAGGGACCGGTGCCGACTCAGGCCTCGACCGGTCCGGTGGCCGACGTGAGGTCCCCGACGATGCCCGACACCTCACCGGCCCCGGTCCCGGAACGGCGGGCGTCGGGCTCCAACGCCTGATCTCAGCCCGCGTCGAGGCTGGAGCGTCCTCCGTCGACGAACCAGTTGGCCGTCAGCTGCAGACCCTCGACACTGGCACGGGGCTGGATCTCCTCGAAGGTGCGGCGGTACCCGGTTCGCGCGATGAGCCACGTGTCGTCGTGGAGGACGTACTCGTCCTCGTAGAAGGCGGCCCCGCGGATCGTGATGTCCCACGCGGTCTCGATGACCACGTCGTCGAGAGCCCACGTGCCACGGGCGGACGTGGGACCGGTGAGGTCGATCTCGGGGTGGTGGACGCGATGACTCGATAGGAACGTCTCCGCTGACATCGAGCGGACGAGGAAGTCGAGGATCGCCTCCCGTCCCTCGAAGTGGTACCGCCCTCCGCTGTAGGAGGCCTCTGCGTCGTCTGTGAAGCACGTCGCGAGGTCGTCCCAGAGCTTCTGGTCGAGGCACCGTAGGTAGCGGTACTTGAGCCGCTTGATCCGTTCGATTGTCATCAGGTCGTCGGCCGTCACGCTGGCGTACGATAGACGGCTCCCAGGAGCCCTGTCTTGTGACCCGTCCCACCCCAGATCCGGCCGAGTCGGTGATCGCCACCGGCGCTCAGCACGACACCGAGATCGCCTCGGAGCAGCGCTACGTCGACGCCGCCTACGAACGTCTCGATGCGATGCGCGCGGCCGCCCGGCGTGTCGAGGACGGCTACCGCGAGGTCGGGCGAGGCGGGACGCACCAGGCCCGCCTCGAGCGGGACGCTGCGGTGGATCTCACCCGCCGGCGCCTGAGCGCGCTGGAGATCGGCGACCGCCCCCTCGTGTTCGGGCGCCTCGATCTCGAGGCCGGTGACCCCGCCTATGTGGGCCGTGTCGGCGTCGACGACGAGTCGCGGGAGGCGCTCGTGGTCGACTGGCGGGCACCGGTGGCGGCACCGTTCTACCGGGCCACCGCACTGGAACCCCTGGGCGTGGTGCGCCGCCGGCACTTCCAGACCCGTGGCCGGGTCATCACCGGCCTCGACGACGAGGTCTTCGATGCCGACAGGAGCCGGGCCGCCGGCCACACCCTCGTCGGCGAGGGAGCACTCCTGCGTGCCATCTCGGGGCACCGCACGGGCCGGATGGGAGACATCGTCGCCACGATCCAGGCCGACCAGGACCGCGCGATCCGCGCGCCGCTCGCCGGTGCCCTCATCGTGAACGGAGGGCCGGGAACCGGCAAGACCGCCGTCGCGCTCCACCGGGCCGCGTACCTCCTCTACACGCACCGTGAGCGACTCGCCGGGCGGGGCGTCCTCTTCATCGGGCCGAGCCCCGTGTTCCTGCGCTACGTCGAGGAGGTGCTGCCGAGCCTCGGGGAGGGGGAGGCCCGCCTGACGACGATCGAGCGCCTCCGGCCGACGATCGCGGTGCGCGCGTCGGACCCTCCGGCGGTCGAGCGTCTCAAGGGGGATGTGCGGATGGCCGACGTGCTCGCCGCCGCCCTCCGGGACCGGCAGCGACCCCTGCCCCGGCCGGTCCACCTCCGCGTCGACGGTCACCGCGTCACGATGACCCCGAGCGCCTCGAGGAAGATCGTCCGCAGAGCCCTTCGCCGTCGCGGGACCCACAACTCGCGGCGGCCCTATGTCGAGCAGCGCGTTCTCGACCATCTCGAACGTGGGTACCTCCGGGTTCTCGCCGGCCGCGACGATCTCTCGGTCGATGACCGGTCGGCCGCCTCCGCTGCCGCCCGTGGCGAGGAGCCCGAGCGCGAGTGGTCCGACGACCTGCGCCGGCGGATCCGGGAGCGCCCCGAGACGCGGGAGATACTCGAACGGATCTGGCCGGTGCTCTCCGGAGCCGAGCTACTTCGTGAGATGTCAGGCTTCCCGGAGCTCGTGAAGTCGGCCGCGACCGGGATCCTCACCCGCGACGAGCAGGAGCTCATCGTCCGGGACCGCGGCCCCGACCTGGCGTCGATGCACTGGTCCGTTGCCGACGTCGCACTCATCGACGAGGCCGACGAACTGCTCGGCCCGACCACGGATGCACGTCCCTGGCGACCACGTCGCGCACAGGACGAGGACTCGCTCGAGGTGGCCGGACGCGTCGTCGAGGAGCTCGGGCTCTCTGGAATGGTCAGCGCTGCCGAGATCGCGCGCCGCTACGGCGCCGGCACGCCGCCGTCCGCTCCCGACGACGACGTCCCCGGCTACGGCCACGTCCTCGTCGACGAGGCCCAGGATCTGTCACCCATGCAGTGGCGCATGGTGAGGCGACGGGCACCGGGGAGATCGCTCACCCTCGTCGGCGACTTCGGTCAGGCGTCCCGACCGGGAGCCGCCGGGTCGTGGGAGGAGGTACTCGACGTCGTTGACGCGCGCTCCTCGACGACGGCCACGCTCACGGTGAACTACAGGACACCGGCCGAGATCATGGAGCCCGCTGTGAGACTGCTGCGCGCCAGCGGACCCGGGCTCACGCCGCCCGAGGCGGTGCGCCACACCGGGACGCACCCTCGCTTCGACCGGGTCGACCTGCACGACCGCGTGCGCAGTGCGGACGCGGCGGCCCGCGCGAGCGTCGGTGGGAATGGCACTGTCGCGGTCATCGCCCCCGGCGGCCTCTGCGTCGCACTCGGTTCGTCGCTCGGTGACCTCGCAGCGGGTTGGGGCTCACCCGACGCGCTGGACGCCCCGATCGCCCTCGTGACGCCGACCGAGGCGAAGGGCCTGGAGTTCGACCACGTGATCCTGGTCGAGCCCTCCGACATCGTCGGGGACGACCGTCGCGCCGGGCTGCGACGTCTCTACGTGTGCCTGACCCGTGCAACGAGCACGCTCACGGTGATCCACTCGCAGCCTCTCCCCGAGGCGCTCCGCTGACCGAGACCGGGTCGGCGACATCGGGTCGCGGGTGTCACCGGAGGCGGCGGAACCGCCTGATCAGCTCGTTGGTCGAGCTGTCGTGGTCGAGATCAGGCTCCTCGGGGGCGTCGAGGGCCGGAATGATCCGGTTGGCCAACACCTTGCCGAGCTCCACGCCCCACTGGTCGAAGGAGTTGATGTTCCAGATCCAACCCTGCGTGAACACCTTGTGCTCGTAGAGGGCGATGAGCTGGCCGAGGGTGTGGGGTGTGAGCTCCGATACGAGCAGCGAGTTGGTCGGGTGGTTCCCCCGGAACACCCGGTGGGGCACCTGGTGGTCGGGCACGCCCTCGGCCTCGACCTCGTCGCGGGTCTTGCCGAAGGCGAGAGCCTCGGGCTGTGCGAAGTAGTTGGCCATCAGGAGGTTGTGGTGGTCGCCGAGGTCGTGGGCCGAGCGGGCGAAACCGATGAAGTCACACGGGATGAGCTTCGTGCCCTGGTGGATCAACTGGTAGTAGGCGTGCTGACCGTTCGTCCCCGGCTGCCCCCACACGATCGGGCCGGTCTGGAGTTCGACCGGGTCACCGTTGCGGTCGACGGACTTGCCGTCGGACTCCATGTCGAGTTGCTGGAAGTACGACGTGAGCCGCCAGAGGTACTGGTCGTACGGGAGGATCGCCACCGTCTGGGCGCCGAAGAAGTTGTTGTACCAGATGCCGATCAGGCCCAGGAGCACGGGCAGGTTCTTCTCGAAGGGCGCGGTGCGGAAGTGCTCGTCCATGGCGTGGAATCCGGCGAGCATGTCGCGGAATCGCTCGGGGCCGATGGCGACCATGAGCGAGAGTCCGATCGCAGAGTCGTAGGAGTAGCGACCGCCGACCCAGTCCCAGAACGGGAACATGTTGTCGGTGTCGATCCCGAACTCGGCGACACCCTCCTCGTTGGTGGACGCAGCGACGAAGTGGTGCTCCACCGCCGAGTCGTCGAGTGCCTCCACGACCCAGTCACGCGCCGTGTGGGCGTTCGTCATGGTCTCGAGTGTCGTGAACGTCTTGGAGCACACGATGAAGAGCGTCTCGGCTGGATCGAGGCTCCGTGTCGCCTCCACGAAAGCCGTACCGTCGATGTTCGACACGTACCGGAACGTCATGTCCCGGTCCGAGAAGTTCTTGAGGGCCTCGTAGGCCATGGCCGGGCCGAGGTCGGAGCCACCGATCCCGATGTTGATCACGTTGCGGATCCTCCTGCCGGTCGCTCCGGTCCAGGCGCCACTGCGTACGCGCTCGGCGAAGTCGGCCATGCGGTCGAGGACGGCGTGGACATCGGGAACGACGTTGTGGCCGTCGACCTCGATGACGGCGCCGCGGGGTGCCCGCAGGGCAGTGTGCAGGACGGCGCGGCGCTCGGTGACGTTGATCTTCTCTCCAGCGAACATGGCGTCGATGCCCCGGCGGAGGCCGGCGCGCTCGGTGAGGGCGAGGAGGAGAGGCAGGGTGTCGGCGGTGATCCGGTTCTTCGAGTAGTCGAGGTAGATGTCGCCGGCCTCGGCACTCATCGTGGTGCCGCGGTCGGGATCATCGGCGAAGAGGTCGCGCAGGTGGAGGTCCTCGACGGTGTCGAAGTGGTCGGCGAGTGCCTGCCATTCCGCTGAGGTGGTGATGCTCATCGTGTCTGTCCCTTCCGGGTGGGTCCGCTCTTCGGGCCGAGGGTCGAGCGCGGACCGGTCATCCCCTGCGGTCCATGCGCTCGACCGTGCCGTCGCCGGCCACCAGGACCTGCTCGACGATCCGCGCCGGGAAGATCCCGTGTTCGATGACGCCGGGGATGTCGGCACACTCGCGCGCCAGCGACTCCGGGTCGCTGATGGGGAAGAAGTCGGCGTCGAGAAGCGGGTTGCCGTTGTCGCTCGTCGTTTCGCGGACGGTGACAGTGGCCGCTCCGAGGCCCAGGAGGCGATGACGGACCGGTTCGACGCCGAATTCGACGACCTCGAAGGGCAGCCCGAAGGCGCCGAGCGTGTCGACGAGCTTGGAGGAGTCCACGACCACGACGAACTCATCGGCGAGCTCCGCCACGATCTTCTCCCGGGTCAGGGCCCCACCACCACCCTTCACGAGGTTGGTCGACGGATCGACCTCGTCGGCCCCGTCGATGGCGATGTCGAGTGTGCCGATCTCTCCGGGGGTCACGACAGTGAGCCCCTTGCCCCGCGCCAGCGCCTCGGTCTTGTCGCTCGTTCCGATACAGGTGATGTCGGGGGCGCGCTCGGCCAGTTCGAGGATCGTGTAGTACACGGTCGAGCCGGTTCCCAGGCCCACCTTCATCCCGTCGGACACGAGGCCGGCCGCATGACGACCGACGGCCTCCTTGGCGACGGCACCCGGGCCCGTCGCCGGACCCGTCTCGCTCACGGCGTACCGACAGCGCGAGGCGGGTGGACGACGACCGGCGGGGTCGTCGTGCCGGTGGTGTGCTGCATCGCTGCGACGCTAGCGCGGTGACGCAGAGCGCTCGGCGACAGCCGACCGGTGGATACTGTCAGCCGCACGCCGCCGTGAGAGCGGGGTACGGGTTGACGATCCTGTCCCAGTCGAGGCGGATCTCGAAATGGGTGTGGTGCGCACCGCCGGAGGCGTCGCCGGTGTTGCCGGTGTAGCCGATCACCTCGCCGGGCTTGACCCGGCGGTTGTCGGGACCGACCCACGACGCCAGGTGGGCGTAGAAGTACAGCTTGCCGTCATCACCGTGCAGCCAGATGGCGTTGCCCTGTCGGGATCCCCATCGCTGGTCGATCGTGCCCGCAACGGCGGCGACATTGGGCCGACCGTAGGCGGCGAAGATGTCGTTGCCCTCGTGGAACGACGAGCCGCGGGGCGCATGCCAGTCGTTGCTGAAGCTGATCGATCCCGTGACGGGGCAGCGCATCCCCGGGCTCGGGTTCGTCCCCGGCGGGAGCGGATCGGGTGGCACGCACGCGCTCAGGACGAAGAGAGCGGCGGCGACCGGAACGATGAAGCGCATCGGATGGTTACGCATTCCACCGTTTCGGCACACCCGGAGCGATTCTTGAGCGCGTGCTGCATCCCGCCCCTGCCCGAGATGGTGCGTTCGTGTTGCCATACGCAACGGGAACGCACCATCCCGGCGGGTCAGGGGGTCGGGGACGGGCCCCAGGCCCCGTCGGGGCGGAGGCGGGTCCCGTCGGGGTGCTCACCGGTCAGGTGCCGGGCCAGGCCGGCGTAGAACTTCAGGTGGTGGAAGATGTGGTTGCGGGGGAAGCTGAGGGGGAACCCGATCTGATTGACGTGGTCGGCGTAGACGAGGCCGAGGAACTGCCATCGACCATGCCGTTCCGGTTGGTGGGGCCGATCCAGGGCGAACCCGTGCATCGAGGGCTCGGAACCGGTCGTGATGTCGTCGACCGACAGGACCGGCCACTTCGCGCTCGCTACCGGCACGAACCCGTCGTTGTCGTCCTTCTCGAACTTCTCGTTGTATCGGGTGAGCTCGTAGAAGGGCTTGAGGAACAACGTGACCTGGTACTCGTTGGTGATTCCCGCCACGGAGAAGTAGTCGACGTCGTCGTGGTCGGCGTAGCGCTGGTTGAACTCGCCGAGCATGTAGGCCCGTCCGAACTCGCGCGCCGCCCGGTACAGCGCCGACTCGTCGTGGCTGAACAGCGAGATGACACGGTCGATGTCGGGGAGCAGGACGTTCTGCACGAAATCTGTGACCAGCTCCGTGTCGTCGGCGACGAGAACGCCGTTGTGGGGCCCACCGATCGTCGTGACCGACGCGATGCAGTCGGCGACCGTCAGATCACGGAGCTCCTCATCGAATGTGGGGTCGTCGAAGAGCCGCCAGGAGCCGAGCCCGTCGGGCGACGCCACGTAGCGCGCGTCAACGGCGGCCTGACTGTGGGCCACGAGGTGAACGGGGCGCCGCGTGTGCAGGTAGATGTCGGCGAGATGCGGCCGAAATCGATGGTCGAGCACGCGGTACCCGCGGCCACGGGGCCGGAACACCCGCTCGGCGTTCGCAACGTCGTCGGTGCCTGGCGGTCGCCCGTAGACCCACTCGTAGGCCCGGTACTCGAAGGTGTTGAGCGGGTCCACGGTGGGAGTGTGGACACGGAACCCCTCGAGCTCCAACGCCTCCTTCACGCCCACGAAGTATTCGAGGGGCCCCATGCGGGCGAAGCCCATGAAGCCGTGCATGAGGACGATGGGGTGCCGGCGCCTGTCCAGCACGTCCATGAGCGCGCGGGCGCCGAGGCGCCGGGCCGTTCGGAGCGGCCACAGGGCGAGATCGAGGAGGTGGTTGGCCACGGACAGGGCAGGGTAGCGGTGCCTCGCCGGGCGGCCACCCATCCCATGTGACCGCCTGCCGGATTCGTTGCCCCGCCCCGGCTGCACCCCGAGCGTTCAGGGAGGGCAGACTCGGGCCATGACCCTCTACGCGCTGGGCGACGTCGAGCCCACTGTCCACGCCGACGCCTTCGTGCATCCCGACGCCACGCTCATCGGGGACGTGACGGTGCACGCCGACGCGAGCGTGTGGCCCGGCGCCGTCCTGCGCGGCGACTACGGGCGAATCGAGATCGGCGCGCGTACCTCCATCCAGGACGGCTCGGTGATCCACGCCACCGCGACACACCCGACCCTCGTCGGCGAGGGTTGCGTCGTCGGGCATCTCGTGCACATGGAGTGCTGCACGATCCGCGATGGCTCCCTGATCGGCTCGGGGTCGATCGTGCTGCACCGGGTCACGGTGGAGTCGGGAGCGCTCGTCGGCGCCGCAGCACTGGTGCCGAACGACACGGTCGTCCCGTCGGGGGCGATGGCGCTGGGTGTCCCGGCAACGATCCGGCCCAACAGCGTCGACGCCGACGAGATCGCTGCGAACGCGGCCAACTACGTCGACAATGCACGCCGCTACCGGCGGGAGCTGCGGCGTATCGACTGAACGTGCTCTTTCAGCACGTGTTGACTCAGTAGCGAGGCGACGCGAACACCTCGCGGACCCGATCCTCGTAGCGCTCCAGTGGGGGAGTGCGACGGTCGGGGTCGAAGGCCACCTGGTCCCAGTCGTCGGCGAAGTGTTCGGCCATCTCGTAGGCCGTGTGGCCGCGGTGGTTGTCGCGGAGGTTGCGGTCGGCGCCGAAGTGGTGGTTGTAGTGGCGCGTCTGGAAGTCCTGGTGGACCCGGATGGCCCAGGAGACGTCGTCGCTCACGTAGGGAGTGAGGATCGCAGCGGCGATCTCGGGGTGGTTGGGGACCGACACGGCCTTGCCGACGTCGTGGCAGAGGGCCGCGACCACCATCTCGTCGGATGCGCCGTCGGCCTCCGCCAGTGCGGCCGTCTGGAGGGAGTGCGTGAGCTGGTCGACGGCGAAACCGTCGGTGATGGCGGCGAGTGAGCGCAGCATCGCCAGGATCCCCTCGGCCACACGGGGCTGGTTGCGGAGGGTCTCCCCGCCGATTGTCGCCCACTGCTCGGCGGTGCTCTCGTCCATGCGCGTGAAGGAGGTCATCGGGGAGAGTCTCCCCTGACCAGCCGACGACACGCAATGCCCGGCGGTGCAGGACCGATGGGACCGGCCTGCGGAGGCTCCCGTACGGTTTGCCCGGTGAGAACGACCGCACGAGCCCGCACCGTGTCGATCTCGCCCCGTACCTACCGCGTGGTGACGCTTTTCGCCCTGCTCGCCCTGGCGTTCATCATCGTGACCGGTGCCGCCGTGCGCCTCACGGGATCCGGGCTCGGGTGCAGTGACTGGCCCAACTGTGAGCCCGGATCGCTCGTGGCGCCCCTCGAGTACCACGCCATGATCGAGTTCGTGAACCGGATGGTGACCGGCCTGGTGTCGATGGCGGTCATCGCGGCCGTGCTCGGCAGCATCCTGCGACGACCACGACGGCGCGACCTCGTGTACCTCTCGCTCGGCCTCGTGGCCGGTGTGGTCGCACAGATCGTCCTGGGAGGCCTGACGGTACTCTTCGAGCTACGACCGCCCTTCGTGATGGGGCACTTCCTGCTGTCCATGGTGCTCGTGTGGAACGCGGTCGTCCTGCACTACCGGGCGGGAAAGCCCGACGGCCCACCCCGACGTGCTGTCTCAGGGCGGCTCCTCACCCGCGCCCGGGTGGTCTTGGCGCTGACCGCTGTCGTCGTGTTCACCGGAACCGTCGTCACCGCGTCGGGGCCACACGGCGGCGACGAGGATGCTCAGCGCTTCTCCTTCGAACTCCCGGACGTCACCCGGATCCACGCCGGCGCGGTGATTCTTCTCGTCATCGTGCTGTTGACGACCGCGTGGCTGGAGTCCCGCGACAGCGGGCGGGAACGCCTCGTTCCCGCGGCGCGCACCCTCCTGCTGCTCCTCCTCGCGCAGGCGACGGTCGGCTACGTGCAGTACTTCAACGAGCTCCCACCCGTGCTCGTCGGCATCCACGTGGCGGGGGCGGTCGCGATCTGGAGTACGGCCGTCTTCCTGCACGAACGGTGCTTCACCCGCGAGCCGGCGCCGTGACGGCCCGGAGCGATCGCTTCCCGTTCGACGACGCCTTCACGGTCGCGGCCTCACCACAGAGATGCTGGGAGGCGCTGTCCGACACCGACCGCTACACCGACTGGTGGCCGTGGTTGCGCACACTCGACACCGAGGACGGTCTGACGCCCGGTGGCAGTGCCCGCGGGGTCATCAAGGCACCGCTGCCCTACACACTCACCGTCGAGATCCGGATCGGCGCTGTCGTGCCGGGCCGTCGGCTCGACGCCGTGATCGACGGCGACCTCGCCGGCCCCGCCCGGCTGGAACTCGCCGAGCGGTCCGGGGGGACCAGCCTGCATCTGAGCTGGGACCTCGAGCTTCGCGCCGCCATGTTGCGACGGCTCGCCGTCGTCGGGCGCCCCCTCATGCTGTGGGGCCACGACCGGATCGTGCGGACCGGTTTCGAGCAGTTCCGGGACAGGGCACTCACGGGCACGGGTGCCGGGCGGTAGCGTCCCGGCTGTGGGAATCCGCGTCCATCTCGTCGACGGTACCTACGAGCTCTTTCGCCACTACTACGCGCTCCCGGAGCACGTGACGGCCGACGGGCGTGAGGTGTCGGCGACACGCGGTGTCGTCGGCTCCGTGCTTGCACTCCTGGAAGACGGCGCCACGCATGTCGGTGTCGCCACCGACCACGTCGTCGAGTCGTTCCGCAACGATCTCTGGGACGGCTACAAGACGGGTGAGGGGATCGACCCCGACCTCTGGTCCCAGTTCGGGCCCCTCGAGGATGCCCTGGATGCCGCGGGCGTGACCGTCTGGCCCATGGTGGAGTTCGAAGCCGACGACGGCCTCGCCGCCGGAGCCGCCGTGGCGGACGCGACCCCAGAGGTCGACACCGTCCTGATCTGCACGCCCGACAAGGACCTGGCCCAGTGCGTTCGCGGCGACCGGGTCGTACAGTTCGACCGACGGAACAACAGGATCGACGACGCCCACGGTGTGCGTGAGCGCTTCGGCGTCGATCCTCCATCCATTCCCGACTACCTCGCCCTGGTCGGTGATTCGGCCGATGGCTTCCCGGGGTTGCCGGGCTGGGGCGCCAAGTCGGCGTCCACCGTTCTCGCCGAGTACGGGCACCTCGAGGCGATTCCGCGCCTGGGTGAGGACTGGTCCGTGCAGGTCCGCGGTGCCCGGCGACTGGCCGCCACGCTGGCTGACCAGATGGGCGACGCCGAGGCGTTCCGGAACCTCGCTCGTCTGCGGACCGACGTCGCTGCCGATGTCGAGATCGGGTCGGTGGAGTCCTGGCGCTGGAACGGCCCGCGCGAGGATTTCGCCGAGGTTGCCGCATCGCTCGACGCGCCCGGTCTCGCCGAGCGGGCCCACGCCCTGGCCGCCACGTTGACCGCCCCGTGAGAGGACCGCCATGACCCTGGAAGGACGCACCGCTCTCGTCACGGGCGGAGGGCGGGGAATCGGCCGGGCCGTCGCCCTCGGCCTGGCGACCGACGGAGCCGACGTGGCCGTCAACTACCGCAAGGACGAAGACGCCGCACTCGCGACGGTGGGGGAGATCAAGTCGCTGGGCCGTCGTTCGGGTGCCTACTCGGGTTCGGTCGGGTCGCACACCGACAACGAGCGCATCGCCTCGGAGGTCCTCGACGACTTCGGCTCGATCGACATCCTCGTCCACTCGGCGGGGATCGCCAGCCGCGGCAATGCCGTCGTCGCCACGGACCCCGACGAGGTGGAGCACCTGTGGAGGGTCCACGCCTTCGGCGCCTTCTCACTGAGCAGCCTGCTCGTACCGTCGATGCGCAACCACGACCGCTCCGACGTCGTGATGGTGTCGAGCGTCGCCACCAAGTTCCTTCCGGCCGGGTCGCTGCCCTACAGCATGGCGAAGGCGTCACTCGAGGCCCTGGCGGTGACACTGGCGAAGGAGGAGATCGCCAACGGCGTCCACGTGAACGTGGTGGCGCCCGGTCTGGTCGACACCGAGATGGGACGGCGCCTCGTCAAGGGCGCCCTGGGGGTGGACGACATCCGCTCACTCGACGAGGGGTTTCCCCTCGGCCGTGTCTGCGCCCCCGAGGATGTCGCCGACGTCGTGCGGTACCTCGTCTCCGAGCAGGCCGGCTACATCTCGGGTCAGACGATCTACGTCGACGGCGGTGCTCCGTCCCCCATGTGACGGAGCGTCGCGCGGCACCGCCGGTACGCTTGCAGAACATGGGAATGCTGGTCGTGATCCTCGTGGTCGCGCTCCCGGTCGTCGAGCTCTACCTGGCGGTCGAGGTCGCCCGGCTGGTCGGCGCCGCCGAAACCGTCGCCCTGCTGCTGGTGATCTCGATCGGCGGAGCCTGGCTCGCGCGCCGCCAGGGCCTGGCCGTCCTGGCAAGGGTCCGGGAGAAGCTCAACGCAGGGGAGATCCCCGGCCGAGATCTCGTCCACGGCCTCCTCGTTCTCATCGCCGGGCTCCTCCTTCTCGTTCCGGGATTCCTCACCGACGCCGTGGGGCTCCTGCTGCTGCTCCCACCGGTCCGGTCCGGTGCCCAACTCCTCTTGTTCCGGCGGTGGCGGAGACGGGTGCAGCGCGTGTCGAGCACCTGGACGGTCGTGTCGACCGGTCGGGAGACCAGTTCCGCGGACGGATCCGACCGCCGCCCGCCTCCCGGTGCCCTGCCCCCGGGCCCGCCGGGCTCACCACCACAGGAGGACCCGGGAGGCCCGCCGTAGCCCGACTCCCGCCGCGCGCTACGTGAAGGGGCGCAACAACTCGGGTGGTGCGCCGCACAGCGGCCGGCCCAGTGCGCGCTCCGCGGTCCCCCGGCCGCGTGGCCCGACGACGGCGGCGAAGCCGTCCAGCTCTCGCAGCGTGGGTCCGGCGGCGTCGCCAGGAGACGGCGCGAGCGTTTCGCACATCGCACGGAACAGCTCGCCCGGCAGGTAGCGCCCCACGCGCACGACCGCCCAGACCGGGGCGGTCCGTTCCTCGGCGTCGAGCAGCGACACGGCCGCCCCGGTGAGCAGCGCCGCCGCGCCGTCGGTGGCCTCGACCTCGACGAGAATCGGGGAGAGGCCGGCGACGTCGTCGGAGGGGTCGCCGTGTGCAGCGTCGACGAGGGCGTGCAGCGTCGGCGCCTGTTCCAGTCGACGTGCGCACTCGCCCGCAGCACCGGCGGGATCGTCCGAGGTCAGCACGCTCGCCGCAACCCACCAGACGGGGGCGACGGCCCGGTTGTGGCCGACGAGACGGCGGCACGCCACGACGAGGCCGGCAGGATCGACGGCGAAGGACACCAGGGCGTCAGCGGCAGCCGCGGCGAGGGCCTCCGGATCGTCGCCCGACCACCGGGCGAGCATCCTGAGCTCCTCGAAGTCGGGCGTCACCACCGAAGGTCCTTCCCGTCACGCGTCGGGTGTCGCCATGTCCGTGTCGGTCCTGAGTGCGCCGAAGACATCGCCGAGGCCGTCGACCAGATCACGGGTGTCGCGAAGCACCGAGATCCGCCCCTGGAGCTTCAGGTGACCGGCCGTCGCAGCGTCCTGGGCGCTCCACTCACCGCGGTGGAGCCGCACCGCCGTGGCGAAATCCGTCTCCACGGTGAGGTCCGCCGGCCCGGCGGGATCGGCGTCGACACGTACCCCTTCGCCGCCGAGGATCAGGCGGTAGCGCACCGGTCCCGACGGAGCATCGGGCACGACGTGCTCGACGGACACGCCGGACACATCGCCCCGGTCGCCTGCGTGCTCCACCAGGGCCGCGACCCATTCCGGCGACAGGAACTCGACCATGACCCGCGAGCCTAGAGTCCCGGCGTCGAGGGGGCCTTGCCTACAGTGGGCCGATGGATGCAGCGCCCGACCGGCTTCCGGCGCAGCTCGGCGAGATCGGGCGGCGCGCGCAGCGCCGGATCATCGACCTGCTGGAGTCCGAGAGACAGCGCTTGTCGGGAGTGGATCCCGTTCTCGACGAGCCCCTCCGGGAGCTCCTCCGCCTCGTCGAGGCAGGGGGAAAGCGGCTCCGTCCCGCCTTCTGCCACTGGGGCCACGTCGCAGGTGGGGGAGACCCCGCCTCGCAGACCGTCCTCGACGCCGGGGCGGCGGTCGAGCTGCTCCACACGATGGCCCTCGTACACGACGACGTGATGGACGGCTCGTCGCTGCGACGCGGCCAGGCAACGGCGCACCGGCACCTCACGGACCGGCACGCCGCCTCGCAGTGGGCGGGGGAGTCGCGGCGGTACGGTGAGGGCGGAGCCGTCCTCATCGGCGACTTCGCCTTCGTCTACTCCGACCAGCTCCTCGCCGGCGTGTCGGCGCAGGCACGTGCCGTCTTCGACGAGCTCCGCCTCGAACTGTGCGTCGGCCAGTACCTCGACCTCGCGGGCACCGCGGCTCGGACCCGCGACCACGCTGCTGCCGAGCGGATCGCCGTGTTCAAGTCGGGCAAGTACACAGTCGAGCGGCCCCTCCATCTCGGAGCGGCGATCGCAGGACGCCTCGACGTGTTGCGGGCGCCCCTGAGCAGGATCGGCCTGCCCCTCGGACGGGCATTCCAGCTGCGCGACGACATCCTCGGGGTCTTCGGTGACTCCGCGCTCACCGGCAAGCCCGTGGGTGACGATCTCCGCGAGGGCAAGCCCACACCCATGCTCGCCGTTGCGGCGGAACGGGCCTCCGTCGCCGATCAGCGCCTGCTCGACCGGCTCGGTCGACCGGACCTCACCGACGACGACATCGAGCGGCTGCAACACGTCATCGAGGAGACGGGCGCCCGACAGACGGCGGAGGAGACGATCGAGGACCTGGTCTCGGAGTCGCTCGACGCGCTCGCTGCGGCCCCCGTCACCGAGGAGGCGAGGATCGGCCTGAAGGAGCTCGCCGTGTTCGTGGCCTGGCGCGACCGGTGAGCGGCACCCGTCCCGCGATCGTCGTCCACGACCTGGTGAAACGCTACGGCGACCACACCGCCGTGCGCGACCTGAGCTTCACGGTCGAGACAGGGGAGGTGTTCGGCCTGCTCGGGCCCAACGGGGCGGGAAAGACCACCACCGTCGAGATCCTCGAGGGCTACCGGCGTCCGGATGGCGGTTCCGTCGAGGTCCTCGGCCTCGATCCGGCCGCGGAGGGCACCGACCTGCGCGCGCGTATCGGCGTGATGCTCCAGGAGGGTGGCCTCTACCCGGGTCTGCGGCCCCTCGAGATGCTCGAGTTGTTCGCCGCCTACTACCCCGACCCCGACGACCCCGAGCGCCTACTCGACGTCGTGGGCCTCACTGACCGCAACGCCACCACGGCCCGGCGCCTCTCGGGCGGCGAGTCGCAGCGCCTGTCGCTGGCGCTCGCCCTCGTCGGGAGACCCGAGCTGGTGTTCCTCGACGAGCCCACAGCGGGCATGGATCCCCACGCCCGTGCCGACACCTGGGACATCATCTGTGAGCTCCGGGCGTCGGGAGCCACCGTCGTGCTCACGACCCACGGGATGGACGAAGCCGAGCAGCTGTGCGACCGGCTGGCCATCGTCGATCACGGGCGTCTCGTGGCGCTCGGGACACCCGACGACATCACGACCGGCGGCGGCCCCCCCGAGGTCCGCTTCTCCGCCGCGCCGGCACTCGACACCGCCGCCCTCGCCCGCCACGTGGGGCTCGGCGCCGACCGCGTCGCAGAGGAGCGACCCGGCGAATACGTCCTCCGGACCGCCGCCACCCCGGCGCTCATCGCCGGCCTCGCTGCGTGGCTCGCCGAACGTGACGTGACACTCACGGGGCTGCGGTCCGGGCGTCGATCGCTCGAAGAGGTGTTCCTCCGCCTCACCCGGACCGGCCGTCCCGCCGTGGTGCCGGGCGACCTCGGGGTCGACGCCCCGTGAACCGGCCGGCGGTGACCGCCCAAGCGCGAACCGAGCTCACGCTGTCGATGCGTCGCGGTGAGAGTCTCCTCGTGACGCTCGCCATCCCACTGGGCATCCTGATCTTCTTCGCGCGAGTCGATTCGCTGTCGGAGGTCTCCGAGCCCATCGACTTCCTCGTGCCGGGTGTCCTGGCACTCGCCGTGATGTCGACGGCGATGGTCAGCCTCGGCATCAACACGGGATACGAACGCCACTACGGCGTGCTGAAGAGGCTGGGGGTCACACCGCTGTCCCGCGCGGGGCTCCTCACCGCCAAGACACTCCAGGTCCTCGTGGTCGAGATCGTGCAGTCGATTCTCATCGTCCTGACGGGCTGGGCACTCGGCTGGGAGCTCACACCCATGCTCCTGCCGGCCTTCCTCGTCCTGCTCGTGGGAACCCTTGCCTTCGCCGGCATCGGGCTCGCTCTCGCCGGATCGCTGCGCGCCGAGGTCAACCTGGCGGTGTCGAACGGCCTGTTCCTGGTGCTGCTGTTCCTGGGGGGGATGGCCTACCCCCTCGACAAGCTGCCCGGGGCCTTCGAGGCCGTGGCGCGGATCCTGCCCGGCGCGGCACTCGCCGAGACCGTCCGTGGTGTGCTCGACACCTCCGCGTCGTTCCCCACGGGTGAGGCGCTCGTCCTCGTGGCGTGGGCCGTCGCCGCTCCCGTCGTCGCGGTGCGGATCTTCCGCTGGGAGGAGTAGCCGCGTCGCAGGTCGGGTGTCAGCGGACGAGCGTGTCGACGGCCACCGCCACGAAGAGGAGGGCGAGGTAGGTGTTGGAGAAGGTGAAGAGGCGGATGGCGGCCGACGGCTCGGGCCGGCGGCGCAGATGTGCGGCCTGGATGACGAAGCACACGCCGAGCACCGCTGCCGAGATCACGTAGACCGGACCGACGGTCGTGGTGAGTCCGAGCGTGAGGCTGACGGCCACGACGATCACCGAGTAGATCAGGATGTCGCGGGTGGCCACGGCCACCCCCTTCACGACGGGCAGCATCGGGATGCCCGCGGCTGCATAGTCGTCGCGGTAGCGCAGCGCCAGCGCCCAGAAGTGTGGCGGCGTCCAGAAGAACACGACGGCGAACAGGACCCACGCGGGCGCTGCGAGCGTGCCGGTGACGGCCGCCCACCCCACGAGCGCCGGCACCGCACCCGCGGCGCCGCCGATCACGATGTTCTGCGTGCTGCGGGGCTTCAACCAGATGGTGTAGACGAACACGTAGAAGAGCATGGCGCTCACCGCGAGCGTCGCGGACAGAAGGTTCGCGGTTGCCCACAACCAGGCGAAGGCCACCACCTCGAGAGTGAGACCGAACATGAGGGCGCGACCCGGTTCCACCGCGCCACGGGGCAGGGGCCGGCCGTGGGTTCGGCGCATCAGGGTGTCGCTGTCGCGCTCGATCCAGCAGTTGACCGTGTTGGCACCACCGGCGGCGAAGGCGCCACCCAGGAGCACGCAGGACACGAGCCGGAGCGAGGGGACGCCTCCCTCGGCGAGGATCATCGCGGGCACCGTCGTGACGAGAAGGAGCTCGATCACCCGCGGCTTGGTCAGGAGGAAGTAGTTCCGGATGCTCTGGAGGGGTGACACCGTCGCACCCCGAGCGCGCAGGACTGCATCGGAGGCATCGGTTGCGGCGGCCACGACCTGAATCTACCGCAGGGCTTCCGAGCAGCACGAAGCCCGTCAGGCCCGGGGCCTCCGGTAGTCTCGCCCTGATGCCTCACGAGATCGGGCGCGATGACTTCCGGTGACGACGTCAAGCACTCGGTGCGCATGACCGCCGACCGCCTGCTCGTGGCCCCGGTCAGGGACTCCGGCGACCGCAAGAGCCGCGCCGGCATCCTCATTCCCGCCACCGCCGACCGCAGCCGTCGGCTCGACTGGGCGGAGGTGGTCGCCGTCGGCCCGACGGTCCGCAACGTCGAGCCCGGCGACCGTGTCCTCTTCGCTCCCGACAGCGGTTACGAGGTCGAGATCCGCAAGGAGGAGTACCTCATCCTGCGGGAGCGTGACGTGCACGCCCTGGCATCGGAACGCGACGAGGGGGAGACGGGCCTCTACCTGTGAGCGGGCTCCCCACCTCACTCACGGGCCGCACGGCCCTCGTGACCGGTGCGACCCGGGGAATCGGACGCGCCATCGCGGAGACTCTCGCCACGGCGGGCGCCGACCTCGCGGTTCTCGCACGCAAGCCCGAGGAGCTCGAGGAGACGAAGTCGGCGCTGGAGGCGCTCGGCGCGCGTGTTCTCACCGTCAAGGGCTCGGTGGGGGATCCCGACGTCTGCCGGAATGCGGTGGCCGACACCATGGGCGAGTTCGGTGCGCTCGACATCCTGGTCAACAACGCGGGGACCAACCCCCACTTCGGACCGATGATGGACGCGCCGGAGCCCGCCGTCGAGAAGATCCTCCAGGTCAACGTCCAGGCCCCGCTCCTCCTCATGCAGGAGGCCTGGCGCGCGCACATGGCCGACAACGGCGGCGCCGTGGTCAACGTGGCATCGGTGGGCGGGCTCCAGCCGGGGCCCTTCATCGGTGTCTACAACACCTCGAAGGCGGCACTCGTGCACCTGACCCGCCAGACCGCGCTCGAGATGGCTCCGACCGTGCGCGTCAACGCCGTCGCGCCCGGCCTCGTCAAGACCTCGATGTCGCGTGCCCTCTACGAGAGCGACGAGGAAGGGCTCGCCGGTGCACACCCGATGAAGCGGCTCGGGCGGCCCGAGGACATCGCGCACGCCACGCTGTTCCTGGTGTCCGACGCGTCGTCCTGGCTCACCGGCGAGGTCCTCACCATCGACGGCGGAATGAGCCTCGGCACGATCGAGTGGGGCTGAACGACCCACCGTCCCGTCCTACTGACGCGTGCCCGAGATCGTGACCGACACCTCCGACGGGTGGCGTCCGGGGGCCGTGTCGGCGTGTGCGAACCGTGCGTCGAGGTACGACGCGATGCTCTCGAAGAGCTTGTCGCCGATCATCGCCCGCAGCTCCGTCTCCATCGAGCGGTAGACGGGGCGACTGCCGCGGAACGCCTCCGGTTCCTCGGTGCACCACCACGCCAGGTCCTCGCCACCCTCACCCCAGCCGTCGCGGCCGAACTCCGTGAGCGTCGAGACCTCGGAGTCGTCGTCCTCCTCGATGCGGGTGTCGATGCGCAGGGGGAGCTGCCAGCAGACGTCGGGCTTGAGCGCGCTGAAGTGGACGGCCGGGTTGTTCAAGGCGTGCAGGTGCAGCGCACAGCCCGGTCCGGCGGCGAAACCGGGCCGGTTGAGGAAGATGCAGGCGTCCTGGACACGTCGGGTCCGCCACGTCGACGGCCCCGTCGTGGCGTAGATGCCTCGCTTCCGGCCTTCGGCGGCGAACTGCCACTCGTCGTCGGTGAGACGTTCGGCCGCCTTCACGACCCGGTCGCGGTCGACCGTGTCCTCGAAGTGGGCTCCGTAGGAGCAGCACCCCTCCATGTCGTCGGGTGTGGGCTCGTCGCGCACGCCCTGGCACCCGCACCCGAAGATGCACTCCCACGACGACGCCAGGAACGTGACGTCGATTTCCCAGCGGTGGTTGTCGTCGGAGGGGTCGGAGAACACGATCCACTCGCGTTCGGGGCCCGTGCTCGCCGTCATGGGAGCGATCGTACCGGCGCGCCCCCGTAGGCCGGGTACTGACATGGCTGCTCGTAAGCTGAGGCGGTGACCGACGACACGTCCCCCGCGGCGCTCGTGGAGGATCTCGAGCGCGAGCTGGGAGAGGGACGTGCCCGGTGTGAGCCCCTCGAGCTCGGCCTCTACTCCCGTGACGCCGGCATGTCGGAGGGGCGTGCCGCCGCCGTCTGCTTCCCCCGGACAACCCGTGAGCTCGCCGCCGCCGTGCGGGTTGCCGACCACCACGAGCGCCCCTTCGTGGCGCGTGGGGCCGGCACCGGCCTGGCCGGAGGAGCAACACCCGTCGGCGACCCACTGGTGATCGTCACGACCGGCATGAACCGGGTTCTCGAGGTCGACGCCGCCTCCCGCGTCGCCTGGGTGGAGCCCGGCGTCCTCAACCTCGACCTGACGCGCGAGGTGCGGCATCTCGGCCTGCACTACGCCCCCGACCCGTCGTCCCAGCAGGCGTGCACGATCGGCGGCAACGTGGGCACCAACGCCGGTGGACCGCACTGCCTGTCCTACGGGGTCACGGGGACACACGTGCTCGCCGTGGAGGTCGTCCTCCCCGACGGCGGCATCGAGATGCTCGGGGGTGTCGTGCCCGACAGCCCCGGCTACGACCTGCGCGGCTGTTTCGTCGGCAGCGAGGGAACGATGGGGGTGGCGACCCGCATCGCCGTCCGCCTCACACCGGATCCGCCCGAGCTGCGAACCATCCTCGTCGATTTCGAGGCGGTCGAGGACGCCGGTGCCACCGTGAGCGGCCTCATCGCCCGCGGTGTCGTTCCCGCCGCACTGGAGATGATGGACGCGGCGATCACCCGCGCCGTGGAGGACTTCGCCGGGGCGGGATACCCCCGCGACGCCGCGGCGGTCCTGCTCGTCGAGGTCGACGGACTGGCGGCGGGAGTGGCCGAGGAGGCAGCGACGGTCCGGGAGGTGGCCGCAGAGAGCGGCGCACGCTCCGTGCGCGTCGCCGCCGACGACACTGAGAGGGCGCTGCTCTGGAAGGGTCGGAAGTCGGCGTTCGGAGCCGTCGCCCGTATCGCGCCCGACTACTACCTGCACGACGCCGTCGTTCCCCGCACGCGACTGGTCGACGTCCTGCAGCGCGTCTACGAGGTGGCCGACGAGTACGACCTCCAGATGCTGAACGTCTTCCATGCGGGTGACGGAAACCTCCACCCGCTCATCGCCTTCGATCGACGCGTTCCCGGTGTGTGGGAGCGGGTGCGCGACGCCGGCGACGAGATCCTCACGTCCTGCATCGACGCCGGGGGCGTCCTCTCCGGTGAGCACGGTGTCGGCCTCGAGAAACGCCATCTCATGGACCGGGTGTTCACCCCCGCCGACCTCGACGCCCAGGCACGCCTTCGCGACGCCTTCGACCCGCAGGCCCGGGCCAACCCGGGCAAGGTGCTCCCGTCGGGCAGCCGGTGCGCCGAGGTCGGTGCGGCGCGGCCGCTCCCCGTGCCGGGCGGGGCGGGTCCCGACGGTGGGACTCGCGGCCCGTGACCCGGGGATCCGCTCTGCGCGGCGTCGCGGCCTCAGGGGGGCTCGACGAGGTGTGTGAGCGGATCGCTGTGTCTGACGCCGTTCTGCCGGTCGGTGGCCGGACGCAGTGGGAGGTGGGTGGGGTCCCCGGCGACGGTGAGGAGGTGGCAGCGCCCGCCGGCATCGTGGCCTACGACCCCGCAGAGCTCACCGTCACCGTGGGAGCGGGCACCACCGCCGGTGAGTTGCGGGCGACACTGGCCGACAGCGGCCAGCAGTGCGCGCTCGACCCACCCGACGAGGACGCGACCGTCGGTGGGGTCCTGGCCGCGGGCCTGTCGGGGCACCGCCGCCTGCGTGTCGGGCCGCTGCGCGACCTCCTGCTCGAGGTGCGTTTCGTCACCGCCCGTGGCTCGCTCGTGCGCGGTGGCGGGCCCACGGTGAAGAACGTCACCGGCTTCGACCTGTGCCGTCTCCTCGTCGGCTCGCTCGGGACCCTGGGGCTCATCACGCAGGTCACGCTGCGGTGCGCCCCGCTTCCCGCGGTGAGCACGTGGGCGACGACCACCGAGGCGCCCGGCCCCGTCCTGGGTCGACTGTTCCGGCCGTCGTGCGTCCTCCACGACGGTGCGCACACCCGGGTGCTGCTCGAGGGGAACGCCGACGACGTGACGGATCAGGTCCGCACGGCGGGCCTCACTCCCATCGACAGCCCTGAGTCGCCGGTGGCGGTGAGCGGGCGACACCGGGGCCGGATGTCGGTGCCGCCCGGTCGGCTCCAGCGGGTGGCGGAGGAGCTCGCCGCCCTCCGTGGGGTCGTGGCTGTGAGCGAGACGGGCGTCGGGACCGTGCACGTCGGCACCACGGACCTCGACGGTTTCACCGCGGCCCGCCGCGTGGCGACGGACAACGGCGGGTGGCTGCTACGCGTGGCGGGTGCGCCCGGGGTCGACCCGTTCGGGACGGACTTCCCCGCCTCGGGCGTGATGCGCCGGGTGCGCGCGGCCTTCGACCCGACCGGGAAGTTCTCACCCGGGCGCCTGCCGCTGTGACGACCCCGACGGCGACCACGGAGCCGGGCCGCGGTGGCGTCCTCGGCCTCGACGACGATGCCCTGAAGGCGTGCGTCAACTGCGGGCTCTGCCTCCCTCACTGCCCGACGTTCCGGGTCACCGGTGAGGAGTCGGCGTCACCGCGGGGGCGGATCAACGCCATGCGGGCCGTCGAGTCGGGTGGCGAACAGGCGGGCCCGACCTTCGTCGGATTCATGGAGGCGTGCGTGCAGTGCCGGGCGTGCGAGGCGGTGTGCCCGTCGTCGGTGCCGTTCGGTCACCTGATGGAGGCCACCCGCGCGGCGCTCCGCCACGCTCCCGCCACGCGACCGGGTGCAGCGCGTCGTCTCGTGGAGCGGGTGGGGCTCGGCGTCATCGCGCACCGTGCAGTGCTCCGCGTCCTCACGACCGTGATCCGCCTCGTGCAGCGGCTGCCGCTCGTGGGACGCAGTGTCCCCCTCCCTCCTCCCGGTCCACCGCGGGGCGCTCGGGCCGCGCGCCGCGGCTCCGCTCCTGAGGGCGGCCCGGACCTGTGGCTCTTCGACGGGTGCGTGATGGACGCGTGGTTCGGTGCCACCCAGGAGGCCTCACGGCGACTCCTGGAGGACACCGGGGCCACGGTGTCCCGCCCGGGGCGGGGGAGCGACTGCTGCGGTGCCCTCCATCTGCACGCCGGGCGCCGGTTCTGGGCGCAGCGCCTCGCGCGGCGTGTCATGCGCTCGATGCCGGGCGACGCGCCCGTCGTGGTCGACAGCGCCGGATGCGGAGCCGCGCTGAAGGACTACGGACATCTTCTCGGTACACCCGAGGCCGAGCGCTTCTCGGCACGGGTCCGCGACATCTCCGAGATCCTTCGACCGGACGACGTGGCGTGCCGGCCCACGGGCCGAGCCGTCGTGCTCCAGGAGCCGTGCCACCTCCGCCACGTCCAGGGCCTCACGGGCGCATGGCGCGACGTCCTCGCCGGGGCGTACACGGTCGTCGACACCGACGACGACGGGTTGTGCTGTGGCGCCGGAGGGCTCTACAACGTCGTGCAGCCCGACCTCTCGGGGCAGATCCTGCGGCGCAAGGTGGCGACGATCCGGGCAGCCGTGGGAGACGCCGCGCACGGCGAGCCCGTCGTGGCCTCTGCCAACCCCGGGTGCATCCTCCAGCTCCGACGCGGTGGTCTCCGCGTCGCCCACCCGTCGGTGCTCGTGGTCGACGCCCTCGACCCTGATCGTGGAGGAGCACGCCGTGACCGATCTCAGTGACCTCATCGCCCAGTTGCAGTCGATCGAGGAGCAACTCCGTGACCTCGCCTTCGACCGTCTCCGGGACCGCGCCGATGGCGTGGACGGTGCGAAGGAGGACGAGAAACGCCTGGAGCAGGCCCGCCGCGCCGTGGCGCGTGCGCTCAAGGCTCTCGGGAGCGAGCCCGACCCGTTCTCCTGATGCCGCAGCTGCCGGATGCTCGACAGCGGGAGGACGATCGGGACGACAGCTGGACCCGGCTCAGGCGTTGAGCGCGTCGATCAGCTGGCGCAGGCGCGCCCAGTGGTGCCGGTCGAAGCGCAGAGCGAGCCGGTCGAGGTCGACGTGGTCGTCGTCGCGCCGTTCGGCCTCGGTGGCGTCGATGCGTTCGATCGTGCCCGACTCGATGATGTCCGCGAAGTCGCGGGCGAGTTCGACGAGAACGGTGTCGTCGGGTGCCTTCCTCATGCGGAGCACGAGGCGGCTGCCGACGAAACGCTGCGAGTGGTAGTTGCTGTAGAAGCGGGTGATCTCGTCGACCGCCTCCTCAACACTGTCGGTCACCCGGACGAGGTCGAGGTCCTCGGGCACGATGTACCCACGGCTCTCCAGCTCGCGGCGCACGAAGTCGCGCCACGTGTCCCAGTAGTGGCCCCCGGGCACGTCGAGCAGCACGATCGGTGCCGGTGTGCTCTTTCCCGTCTGGACGAGGGTCAACAGCTCGAAGGCCTCGTCCAGTGTGCCGAAACCGCCGGGCAGGAGACAGAAGGCGTGTGACTCCTTCACGAACGTGAGCTTGCGCGTGAAGAAGTAGCGGAAGTTGATGAGCTTCGGATCGTTGTCGAGGAACTGCGTGGTGGCGGCCTCGAAGGGAAGACGGATCCCGACACCGAACGACTGGTCGGGCCCCGCACCCTCGATGCCGGCCTCCATGATCCCGGGGCCGGCACCCGTGATGGCCATCCAGTCGAGGTCGGCCATCCGTCGTGCGAACTCGCGTGTCTGCTCGTAGAGGGGGTCGTCGGTCTTCGTGCGCGCCGACCCGAAGATGGCCACCTTGCGCGCACTGCGGTACGGGGCGAAGACGTGGAAGGCGTAGCGCATCTCCTTCAGGGCGGCGCTGGCGATCTTGAGGTCGCCGCGTCCGGCGTCGTCGCGGGACAGGCGTACAGCCGAGGCGATCAGCTCGAAGACGAGATCGTCGTTCCCGCCGTCGAGCTCGTCGACCAGGCTCTCGAGTGTGGCGTCGATCGACGCCACCCCCGTTCGGTACTTCGGAAGCTTCTCCACGCTCAGCGCCGTGACGTGGCGGCCAGCTCCGCGAGCGACACCATGGGGCGGGGGCCGATGTGACTGATCGCCTCGGCCGCTGCGAGCGATCCGAGTTCGCCGCAGACATTCAGCGGCTCACCGTTGACGAAACCGTGCAGGAATCCGGCTGCGTAGAGGTCCCCCGCGCCCGTGGTGTCGACGACGTCGTCGACGGTGTGCGCGTCGACAACGTGCACCTCGCCGTCGGTGAGGATGACGGATCCCGACGGCCCACGGGTGAGAGCGGCCACCTCGCAGCGCCCGCGTACCTGCTGGAGTGCCTCGTCGAAGGTGTCGACCTCGAAGAGCGAGCGGATCTCGTCCTCGTTGGCGAACAGGATGTCGATCCCGTCGTCGAGGAGGCTCTGGAAGTCGTCCCGATGGCGGTCGACGCAGAACGGGTCCGACAACGTCATGGCCACCTTCCGGTCGGCCTCACCGGCGATGGTGAACGCCTCACGGATCGCCTCCATGGCAGGGGGCTGGTCCCACAGATAGCCCTCGACGTAGGTGACGCGGGCCTCGCGGAGCAGCTCTGCGTCGAGGTCGGACGCGTCGAGCTCGGCGGCGCACCCGAGGTAGGTGCACAGGGTCCGTTCCGCGTTGGGGGCGACCACCACGAGGCAGCGGCCCGTCGGTGGCCCCTCCGTCGTGGGTGTCGCGTTGAACCGGACGCCGAGTGAGCGGAGGTCGTGCTGGAACGAGCGTCCCAGCTCGTCGGCATGGACGCGGCCGACGAAGCCCGCAGACGAGCCGAAGGACGCCAGCCCGGCAATGGTGTTGGCCGCCGACCCGCCACTGGTGTCGGTGGTCGGGCCCATGTCGGCGTAGATCTTCTCGCTGCGTTCCTGATCGACCATCGTCATGGCGCCACGGGCCAGGTCGTGGCGGACCACGAACTCGTCGGGCTCCATGCTGAGGACGTCGACGAGGGCGTTGCCGATGGCGACGACATCGAGGGTCGTGTCGGTCACGGGAGGGCCTCCAGAGGTGCCGGCGAGATCTCGAGGGGAATCGGGGCGTCGCCGCACCAGGGCGCACCGTGATCGGGCCCGGCCGTCCGGAGCCGCCGTCCCTCGGTGTGGACGCGTCCATAGAGGGTCGTGCGCTGCGCGAGGGTGCGCCCGAGGGGCTCGACGATGCTGCGGAACTCGTCCTCGCCGAGCTCCTGACCGTGGTCGGCGCCGGCCGCACGCGAGATGTTCTCGTCCATGAGCGTGCCGCCCAGGTCGTTGGCCCCGGCACGGAGGAGCTGCCGGGCGCCGTCGGCCCCGGTCTTGACCCACGACACCTGGATGTTGTCGATCCAGCCGCGGTAGGCGATACGGGCCACGGCGTGCACGAGCAGCGTCTCGCGCCAGGTCGGGCCCGGACGTGCCTTTCCCTGGAGGAAGATCGGCGAGGCCATGTGGACGAACGGCAGCGGCACGAACTCCGTGAAGCCGCCGGTGTCCTTCTGGAGCTCGCGCGTCCGTACGAGGTGACGTGCGAGGTGCAGCGGCTTCTCGATGTGGCCGAACATGAGCGTGACGTTCGAGCGGAGGCCGACGCCGTGCGCCGTGCGGTGGGTATCGAGCCACTCGTCGGTCGTGATCTTGTCGGGGCAGAGCTCGGCGCGGACCTCGTCGTCGAGGACCTCGGCGGCTGTGCCCGGCAGTGTGGAGAGCCCGGCATCCCTCATCGACACGAGGTAGTCGCGCAGCGACACGCCGAGACGCTTCGCCCCTTCGGTGACCTCGAGTGCGGTGAAACCGTGCACGTGGATGTCGGGAGCAACGGCCTGAACGGCGCGGACGACGTCGCGGTAGTAGTCGCCGTCGAAGTCGGGGTGGATACCCCCCTGGAGGCACACCTCGGTGGCGCCGCACTCCAGGGCCTCCACGACGCGCCGCTGGATCTCCCCGGTGTCGAGCAGGTACGGCGTGCCACGCAGGTTCAGCGACAGAGGACCCTTCGAGAAGGCACAGAACCGGCACTTGAAGGTGCAGATGTTGGTGTAGTTGATGTTGCGGTTCCGGACGAACGTGACGACGTCACCCGAGATCGCCGTCCGCAGGTCGTCGGCCACCTCGGCCACGGCACGCACCTCGGTGCCACGCGCCTCGAAGAGCGTGGTGAGAGCGGCGACATCGGGCTCGCGCCCGGCCCGAACGTCTGCCAGGACCTCCTCGACGGGCCCGCGGGCCGTGGCCGTCCCGACGAGGAGGTCGGGCGGCGTCACCGTGCCCCCCGACGACCAGTCGTCGTCGCGGGCGAGGCCCTCGGCGTCGGAGCGTACGAGGACTCCGAAGCGCGTGTCGGCGTGCAGCCACCGGTCGGCATCGGCGACGAACTCCGGGTAGACGGTGAGGCGCGGCGCGAGGGCCTTGCCCTCCGACTCGGTGATGGCGCGGAGGCGGTCGAGTGCCGGCCAGGGCCGTTCCGGGTTCACGTGGTCGGGCGTGACGGGCGACACCCCGCCCCAGTCGTCGATTCCGCACCGGACGAGCGCGCCGGCGTCGTCGCTCAGGTTCGGGGGAGCCTGGAGGTGGATGGAACCGTCGAGAACCAGCCGTGCGGCCGCGACGGTCCAGAGGAAATCGTCCACGTCACACGGTTCGGCGCGCTGCATGGCGGTGCCTGCCTTGGGGAGGAAGTTCTGGACGATCACCTCCTGCACGTGGCCGTGGCGTCGATGGGAGTCGTTGATGGCGAGCAACGCGTCGATGCGTTCCTCCCGTGTCTCACCGATCCCCACGAGGATGCCGGTCGTGAAGGGGACCGATGCGCGTCCGGCGGCTTCCAGGGTGGCGAGGCGTCTCGCCGCGGTCTTGTCGGGCGCGCCGTGGTGGGGGCCGCCGGGCCCACACAGGCGGTCGGCGAGCGACTCGACCATCATCCCCTGTGACGGGGCGACCTCCCGCAGCATCGTGAGGTCGTCCTGTGAGAGAGCCCCGGCGTTGGCGTGGGGAAGCAGCCCGGTTTCCTCGACGACAGCGCCCGCGGCATGGGCGAGGTAGTCGACCGTCGAGGCATAGCCGTTGGCGTCGAGCCAGTCGGCGGCAGCCGGATAGCGCTCCTCGGGGGCCTCGCCGAGCGTGAAGAGTGCCTCGTGGCAGCCTGCGGCGGCCCCGTGGCGCGCAAGCGCGAGGACCTCGTCGATGCTCAGATACGGCGAGTCGAGCCGGGCCGGGGGCTTGGCGAAGGTGCAGTAGCCGCATCGGTCGCGACAGAGCATCGTGAGCGGGATGAACACCTTGGGCGAGTAGGTGATGCGGTGTCCGAACGCCCGGTCCCGGACGCGGACCGCGTCGGGCGCCAGGCTCCCGGGTGTCTCAGCGGCGAGGGCGTACGCGGCACCGGGGTCTGGTGCACCGGCGTGTGCTGGACTGCGTGCCGCACGGCCACGATCCGGGGACACCTGTGAGGGCTGGAGCATTGCCGCAGCCTATGCCCCCCGATGTTGCGTTCGGGCACACGTCGGCGTCATCCACGGTCACGGGCAGGATCGCACACAGCGCGTCAGCGCAGCTATGTTCCCTCTGGAGCTCGGGAGCAGCACAAGAACATGGCGATCAGTGATCTCGACGTCGGCCTCACCGACGAGGACCGGGCGGTGCAGTCCACCGCGCACCGGTTCGCGGCCGAGGTCCTGCGACCCGTCGGGCGCGAGCTGGACCGTATGGTCGATCCCGCCGAGGTCATCGCTGACGGCTCCCCGCTCTGGGACGCATTCAGGCGCTACCGCGAGCTGGGTCTCGACGCCATGGCGCAGGATCCGTCGCTCGACCCCGTGGCCCAGGCCCACCTCGGCTGCATCGTCAACGAGGAGCTGGCCTGGGGCGACGTCGGCCTGGCGATCTCCCTGGGCCTGAGCGGGTTCCACCCTCCGTTCGTGGAGATGTCCGCCGACTCCGAGCTGATCGAACGCTACTGCTCGCCGAAACGACCCACGATCGGTTGCTGGGCGCTCACGGAGCCCGACCACGGGAGCGACACGGTGGGTCCTCCCGAGGACTACCTCACCGACCCGACGAGACGTCCGAACTGCATCGCCCGGCCCGAGGGCTCCGACTACGTGATCAGTGGCCAGAAGGCCGCGTGGGTGTCCAACGGTTCGATCGCGGATCTCGCCGTGGTGTTCTGCGCGTTCGACGACGGTCGCGCCACCCTCGGCGGCTCGGTGTTCGTCGTTCCGCTCGACCTCCCCGGCGTCGAACGTCCGCGGCCGCTCGACAAGCTCGGCCAGCGTTCCCTCAACCAGGGTGAGATCTTCTTCGGCGACGTGCGTGTCCCGGCTTCGCACCGCGTGGTCGACCCCGAGATGTACCCATTCGCCCTCGAGGGAATGCTCGCCTACGCCAATGCGGCCATGGGTCAGCTCTTCGTCGGCGTTGCCCGTGCGGCGTACGAGCTGGCACTCGACTACTCGAAGGACCGCGTGCAGGGGGGTCGGCCCATCTTCGAGCACCAGAGCGTGCGCGGTCGCGTCTTCGACATGTTCACCCGAACCGAGGCGGCGCGGGCGATGGCCCGCCGCGTTGCCGCCTGCAACGCCGCCTCGGAACCGGTACTTCAGTACTCGATCGCCACGAAGGTCTTCTGCACCCAGACGGCTTTCGACGTGGCGACCGCCGCGCTGCAGATCTTCGGTGGCAACGGCCTGAGCCGCGAGTACCCGATCGAGAAGATCCTGCGTGACGCGCGAGCGTCGCTCATCGAGGACGGCTGCAACGAGGTGCTCTCCCTCGTCGGGGCTTCGAAGCTGTAGGAGGCAACTGTGGAGTTGTTCGAAACGATCGGCCGACGACGTTCCATCCGGTTCCTGCTCCCGTTCCGGCCCGTGGAGCACGAGAAGATCCAGTGCATGCTCGAAGCCGCACGCCTGGCCTCCCACTGGGGCAACGTCGCGAGCCTGCGCGCGCTGGTGATCGAACGAGATCACGCCTCGCAGGAGGTGCTCGACGCGCTGCCGTCGCCGGTCGGCGGATATCAGGTTCCCCTCGCTCCGGTGGTGATCGTGTGGTACATCGAGACCGGCGCCACCGCCGAGGTCGGTGACCGTCTGCGAGAGCTGGTCGACGTCGGCGCGGTCGGTTACGGCGACGACAAGCGCGAGGAAGCCGAAACGCAGCTGATTCCCGTGATGGAGGCGGCCAGTGAGGTCCTGCGCCAGCCGGGCCTCGGAGAGGTCGACTGCGGCCAGGGCATCGCCCAGGCCACACTCGTGGCCTTCTCCCTCGGTCTGGGAACCTGCTGTCTGGGTTCGGGTGACCCCGACGGCGTGCGCCAGAAGTTGGGGCTCCCCGACACGTGCCGGGTCCTCGTCACGCAGACGGTCGGCTACCCGGCCGAACAGCCCGAAGCCGGTGGGCAACGACCCCGTCCGCCCTTCGGCGAGATGTTCCACCTCAACTCCTACGGGGAGGCCTTCCCCCGCTCCGAGGAGGTCGTCGACGACCTGAAGCGACAGAAGATGATCCAGGATCCGGCACCGTTGCCGTGGCGCGAGGAGGAGCTTCGCTATCTGCGCCGTGGCCTCGACCTGAAGGGCCAGGGGCTGCTCTGATGCGCTTCGACGCCGTCATCGCCGGGGTCGGCATGACCCGATTCGCCAAGCACCCCGACCGGGGCCTCAAGGATCTGAGCGCCGAGGCGGTGAACGCCGCCGTGTCCGACGCCGGCGTCGCGCTCGACGACCTGGACGCGGCGTATGTGGGTAACTGCGCCGCCGGTCTCGTGACGGGCCAGGAGTCGGTGCGTGGCCAGGTGGTCCTCTCTCCGCTCGGTGTGGGAAAGATCCCGATCGTCAACGTCGAGAACGCGTGCGCGAGCGGTTCGACGGCGCTCTACCAGGCCTGTGCAATGGTCACCACGGGGATGCACGACGTCGTACTGGCTCTCGGAGTGGAGAAGCTCACCCATCCCGACAAGATGCGGAGCTTCGCCGCGTTCGCCGGGGCGATGGACGTCGACGAGCTGGGCGAGATGATGGCGCTGTTCGCCGGTTCCAGCCCCGCGGGTAGCGCTTCCGGTGGCACGGAGGAGGACGGTACGGAACGCGGCAACGGTGGCGGCGGCGCCGACGGGGGCGGCGCCGGTACGAACCGTTCGATGTTCATGGACATCTACGCCATGGCCGCCCGCCACCACATGGACCGCTACGGCACCACGAAGCGCCAGTTCGCCGCAGTGGCCTCCAAGAACTCCCTGCACGGCAGCCTCAATCCTCTTGCCCAGTTCCGGGACGAACTCAGCGTCGACGAGGTGCTGGCCGACCGCCTCATCGTCGAGCCCCTGACACGCTCGATGTGTTCGCCGATCGGTGACGGTGCCGCGGCCGCCGTGGTGATGAGCCCACGGAAGGCGACCGAGCTCGGTGTCGACAAGCCCGTCACGGTCGCCACGATGGTGATGCACTCGGGCTGGAACCACACCGAGGACGAGCCCGACACTGTGCAGCTCTGCGCGGCCGAGGCCTACGAGGAGGCCGGTCTGGGTCCCGACGACCTCGACGTCGTCGAGTTGCACGACGCCTCGGCTCCGGCGGAGATCATCGCCTACGAACAGCTGGGGCTCTGCGCCCAGGGTGACGGCGGGAAGCTGGTCGAATCCGGCGACACCAGCCTCGGTGGGCGGCTACCCGTCAACACCTCGGGTGGGTTGCTGCGCAAGGGGCATCCGGTCGGCGCGACCGGGCTGGCGCAGATCACGGAGCTGACCTCGCAGCTCCGGGGGCGTGCCGGCGCGCGCCAGGTCGAGGGCGCCCGAACCGCCCTGGCCCACAACGGTGGCGGCAAGTCGGGCAACGACGCAGCCGCGATGCTCGTCACGGTGCTCCGAGCCTGAGTGGAGCAGAGGCCGATGAGCCCGGACCCCGATCGCGACGAGATGGTGCTCGCGGACCTCATCGCGCTGCGCGCCGAGGAACAACCCGATCTCGACGTGCTCACCTTCGAGCACCTCTCACTCGACGGGGGAGCCACCTCCGACGAGGTGCGGACCTACGCAGATCTCGCCGAAAACGCCCACCGCATCGCCGCGGGGCTCGTCGAGCTCGGCATGGAGCCCGGCGACCGGTTCGCGATCATGATGCGCAACCATCCCGAGTTCGTCGAGACGATGGTCGCAGCGTCGATCACCGGCACGGTGTTCGTTCCCATCGACCCACGGACACGCGGGGACAAGCTCGCCTACATGCTCGCCACCGCCGGCTGCAGGGGTCTCGTCACCTCCGACGACTGCCTGAGCGAGATCGACAGGGTTCGGGACCGGCTTCCCGACCTGGGCTGGGTGCTCGCCCTCGACACGGGTTTCGAGACGCGCGACACCCTCGAGGTGGCGTCATTCCCGGAGGTGCGGCCGATGGGGGAGTTCCTCGAGCGTGAGGGCGTCACGCTCGACGTGCGCACACCCGGTCCCGAGGCACCGCTGCAGATCATGTTCACCTCCGGCACCACCGGAGACCCGAAGGGGATCGTGGGATCGAACTTCCGGTTCTGTGGCGCCGCACTGCTCGGACACCTCTTCGACTACGGGCCCGACGACCGTCCCTACACAGGGCTGTCGCTCACCCACGGCAACGCCCAGTCGGTGACGCTCGCCCCCGCGCTCCACATGGGTCTCCGAGCCGTGTTCAGTCGCCGCTTCACCCGATCGAAGCTGTGGGACGTGTGTCGTGCCCACGGTTGTACGACGTTCTCCCTCCTGGGTGGTATCGCCACCGCGATCTACAGCGAGCCTCCCCGGCCCGACGACGCCGACAACCCGGTGCGGATGGTGGTCAGCGGCGGAATGCCCGCCGGACTGTGGGAGGCGTTCGAGGATCGCTTCGGCGTACGGAACCTCGAGTTCTACGGTGCCATGGACGGTGGCGGTGTGGCCTACAAGCCGATCGGGGAGGGCCCGATCGGTTCTTTCGGTAAGCCCATCGACGGCGTCGAGATGAAGATCCTCGACGAGGAGGGCGCCGAGTGCCCGCCCGGCGTGATCGGCGAGATCTGCAGCCGACCGGAGGGAGGTGAGGCGACGATCGACTACCACGGCGATCCCGAGGCGTCGCGGGCCAAGATCCGTTCGGGTTGGAACCGCAGCGGCGACATGGGTCACCGCGACGCCGATGGTTGGTTGTTCTTCGACTTCCGCGCCGGTGGCGGGATCCGCCGCAACGGCGAGTTCGTGAACGCAGGGTTCGTGGAGAAGGTGATCGCCGAGCACCCGGCGGTGGGCGACGTGTTCGTCTACGGCGTACCGGCGGCGTCGGGCGCACCCGGTGAGAGCGACATCGTGGCGGCCGTCGTGCCGGCACCGGGAGCATCTCTCGATCCCGACTCGGTCTTCGCCACCTGCCGATCGGAGCTCGAGGCGAACTTCGTGCCCACCTACCTCCAGCACGTCGACGAGATCCCCAAGACCGCATCGGAGAAACCGTTGGAGAAGATCCTCTCCGCGGAGTTCTCCCCCGATGCCGACGGCGTCCGTACCGAGGGATGACCTCCACGACCCGAGTGGTCGAGGTCAGTCCCGCAGGATCTCGGCGCCCGACTCCCAGGATCCGGCGGCGGCGGGATCGGTGAGCCAGAGGATGTGCGGTGCGCGGATCCGGGCGGCCGGCAGGGAGTGGTCGTGGCGCCGGACGCCGTCGTAGGCGGCGCGCTTCTCCTCTCCGACGACGGTGAAGACGACCTGCGACGACGCCGCCACCGCCGGGTAGGTGAAGGTGAGTCGGGGGTGGGGGTGCTCGTCGTCGGCGTTCGTCGTCACCCAGCGGTCGGTCACGTCCAGGGCCGCCGTGTTCGGGAACAGGGAGCACGTGTGGCCGTCGGGACCCAGGCCGAGGTGGGTGAGCTCGACGCCCTCCGCGTCACGCACGATCGTGTCGTAGGCGGCTGCCGCCTCCTCGGGGGTGCGGGCGTCACCGCGCATCGAGAACACGTTGCGGGGCGAGACACCGTCGAGGAGCATCTCGCGGGTCATGCCCTCGTTGGAGTCGGGGTCCGTCACGGGCACGAAGCGCTCGTCGCCCCAGTAGACGTCGATATGACTCCAGTCGAGGGAGCTCTGGGCCGCCAGTGCGCTGTAGGCGTCGCGGGCCGTGCTGCCACCGGAGAAGGCGATGGACGACGGGGCCACGTCGGCGACGTGTGCGGCGAAGGCAGCCGGAACGTCGTCGACGACTTCGTAGCTGACCGTGCTCGGCGGGTTGTCGCTACCGGCTGTGTCGCTCACGGTTCCCTCCAGTGGTCGCCTTCGGATGCGAGGAGCTCGTCCGCGCTCTCGGGCCCCCACGTACCCGCCTCGTAGAAGCGGATGGGGACCTCACCGAGGGGGAAGCCGTCGATGAGCGGCTGGACGACCTGCCAGGACTGGTCGATCTCGTCGGCCCGGATGAACAGGGTGGCGTCACCGACCATGACGTCGAGCAGCAGTCGCTCGTAAGCGTCGCCGGAGCGCTCGGCGAACGTGTCGTTGTAGTTGAAGTCCATGGACACGGTTCGGACGTCGAAGGCCGAGCCCGGGACCTTGGCGCCGAAGAACAGGCAGATCCCCTCGTCGGGCTGGATACGCAGCACCATGCTGTTGGGCTCGAGTGACTCCACCTCACCGGGCAGCGCCAGGTGCGGAACCTCCTTGAACTGGAGCGCCACCTCCGTGACGCGTTTCGGGAGCCGCTTGCCGGTGCGGAGGAACACCGGGACACCCGCCCAGCGCCAGTTGTCGATCTCGAGGCGTACGGCGAGATAGGTCTCGACCGTCGAGTCGTCGGCGACTCCCTCCTCCTCGCGGTAGCCGGGAACGGGCTCGCCGTCGATCACGCCGGCGGAGTACTGCCCGCGCACGACCGTGTGGGCGAGGTCGTGGATGTCGAGGGGGCGGATCGAACGGAGGAGCTTGACCTTCTCGTCGCGGATGGAGCCGGCGCTGAAGGCCGCCGGGGATTCCATCGCGGTGAGGGCCAACACCTGGAGCACGTGGTTCTGGAGGATGTCGCGCAACGCCCCTGACTGCTCGTAGAAGGTGCCGCGGTGGCCGACACCGAGCGGCTCGGCGACGGTGATCTGCATGTTGTCGACGTAGCGCCGGTTCCACAACGGCTCGAAGATGGCGTTGGCGAAGCGCAGCGCCAGGATGTTCTGCACGGTGTCCTTGGCGAGGTAGTGGTCGATCCGGTACACCTGGTGCTCGGCGACCTGGGAGAGCACGACCTCGTTGAGCTCGCGGGCGCTCACCAGGTCGTGGCCGAACGGCTTCTCGATCACGATCCGGCGGAAGCCCTCCTTCTCGTCGAGGAGCCCCACCTCGCCCAGTCCCGTGATGGCCGGCTCGAAGAGCTGGGGGACGGTGGCCAGGTAGTAGATGTGGTTGCCGTCGGTGACTCCCTCGTCGGCGCACGCCTCGAGGACCGACGACAGCTCGGCCAGGGCCTCCCGGTCGCCGATGCCTCCGGCGACGTAGCGGAACGTGGCGCACTTGGCGAGCTCCTCCCAGCCGTAGCCGTCGCTCGTTGTCTCGACGGCCTCCCGCACACGCTGCTCGAAGTCGTCGTCGCCCATCACGGTGCGGGCCGAGCCGATGACCGCGAGACGCTCGGGGAGGCGTCCCTCGGCGGCCAGCGCGCCGAGCGCGGGGTAGAGCTTGCGGTTCGCCAGGTCTCCGGTGGCGCCGATGACGACGAGTGCGGCGTTGGGGGCGGTGCGTTCGTCGCTCATCGTGGGCGATGATAGGGGCGCATGAGCGCGGCCGGGAGGCGAACCGATTCCTCGGAACCAGTTCGTGTCCGCCTCGAGGGTCTCGCCGTGACGTGGCCACGCCGGCTGGCGGAGATCCACCACGACACGCGACCCGGCGACGTCGCCGTCGTCGAGGCCGAATCGGCCAGGGAGAATCCCGGCGGCGTGCCGTCCCTCACCGATCTGCTCGTCGGTGCAGGCTTCGAGCCCGCCGGGGCCGACACCGACGAGCCGGCCACGGCGACACGGGTGCGCAGCCTCCCCGACACCGTCGGTCCCGGCATGTCCCTGCTCGTGTGCGGCCTCAACCCCAGCCTCTACGCAGCCGACGCCGGAGTCGGGTTCGCCCGACCGGGCAACCGCTTCTGGCCCGCGGCGCTGGCGTCGGGCCTGGTCACCGACGATCGTGATCCTCTCGCCGCACTCGACCGGAGTGTGGGCATGACGGACCTCGTGAAGCGGGCGACGGCGAAGGCGGAGGAGTTGAGCGCCGACGAGTACCGCGACGGCCTCGCCCGCGTCGAGCGCCTCACAGCCTGGCTGCAACCCGGAGCGGTGTGCTTCGTCGGCCTCGCCGGCTGGCGCGCAGCCGTCGATCGCCACGCCACCGCCGGGGTCCAGCCCTCCGACCTCGGGGGACGGCCGGTCTACGTCATGGGCTCCACGAGCGGCCTCAACGCGCACACGACGGTCGACGACTGCGCCGACCACCTGCGCGCGGCGGCGAAACTCGGGGCGCAGGGCCGGTAGGGGAGATCCGCCCTCAGACGGCGCCCAGGAGGTCCTCGGCGCGCCGGGCCACGTTCTCGGGTGTGAAGCCGTACTCCTTCATGACGGTGGCGCCCGGCGCGGAGGCGCCGAAGCGGTCGATGCCGATGACGTCGTCGGCGTAGCGCTCCCACCCGAAGGTCGATCCGGCCTCGACGGCGACGGTCGGCACACCCGGAGGCAGGACCGAGTCGCGGTACTCGGGGCTCTGGTCGGCAAAGAGCTCCCACGACGGCATCGACACGACCCGTACGGTGTGCCCCTTGGCCGTGAGCAGCTCGCGGGCCTCCACACACAGCGACACCTCCGAGCCTGTGCCCACGAGGATCACGTGGGGGGCGTCGGCGTCCTCGTCGACGATCGTGTAGGCGCCCCGCGGCACGCCGTCGACCGAGCGCTGCGCGCTGTTCTCGAGGATCGGCAGCTTCTGGCGTGTCAGCACGAGCCCGGTGGGCCCGTCACCCTCGACGTGGACCTTCAGCGCCTGAGCCGCCTCGTTGGCGTCGGCCGGGCGGATCAGGGTGAGGCCGGGCATCGCCCGCAGCGAGGCGAGCTGCTCGACCGGCTGGTGGGTGGGGCCGTCCTCGCCGAGACCGATCGAGTCGTGCGACCAGATGAAGCCCACCTTCGTGCCCTGGAGGGCGGCGAGGCGCACGGCGCCGCGCATGTAGTCGCTGAAGATGAAGAAGGTGCCGCCGAAGGGGAGCACCCCGCCCGAGGCAGCCATGCCGTTCATGGCGGCGGCCATGCCGAACTCGCGGATTCCGTAGTGCACGAGACGCCCGGTGAACTCCTCACGCGTGATCGCCGACGCGTCGGCGATCTTGGTGCCGGTGTTACCGAGGAGGTCGGCGGCGCCCGAGAGCATCGGAGGGATGTCGTCGGCCACGGCGCTGAGGGTGTCGGCCATTGCCGCGCGCGTGGCGATCGGCCCTTCGCCGGGCTTCCACTCGGGGAGGTTCTTCTCCCAGCCCGGGAGACCGGTGGCGGCGAGGCAGCGCCGTACTTCGCCGCGCGATCGGCGTCGCTCTCACGCCACTCACGTACGCGTGGCGTGCCGCTGCGCTCGCCCACGCCGCGGAACCCGCGGCGCGGTACATCTCGGCGACGTCGTCGGGCACGTAGAAGTGCTCGTCGGGCGGCAGGCCGAGGATCTCCTTGACGCGCTTCACCTCGTCCTCACCGAGGGGACTGCCGTGCGGCCGCCGTGTCGGTGAACTCGGGCGAGGGGTAGCCGATGTGGCTGCGCAACACGATGAGGCTCGGGTGGTGCTCGTTGTCCATGCCGCGCCGCACGCCGGCTTCGAGGGCATCGAGGTCGTTCGCCACTTCGCCGAGCTCCACGACGTCCCAGCCGTAGGCGGCGAAGCGCTCGGGGACGTTGTCGGTGTAGGCCAGCTCGGTGGGCCCGTCGATGGTGATGTGGTTGTCGTCGTAGACGACCACGAGCTTGCCGAGGTCGAGATGGCCGGCGAGCGACGCTGCCTCGTGGCTCACCCCCTCCATGAAGTCGCCGTCGGAGGCCATCACGAAGACGTGGTGGTCGCACACGGTCGAGCCGAACTGCGCGCGCAGGCGCCGCTCGGCCATCGCCATGCCGACCGACATGGCGAAACCCTGACCCAGGGGACCGGTCGTGACCTCGACACCGGGGGTGTCGTGCATCTCGGGGTGACCCGGCGTGATGGAGCCTCACTGGCGGAATTCCTCGATGTCGTGGAGGCCTCACGCCGTAGCCGGTGAGGTGCATACCGAGTAGAGGAGCATCGACGCTGGCCGCACGACAGCACGAAGCGGTCGCGGTCGACCCAGTCGGGATCCGACGCGCCGTAGTTCATGACGCGTCCACAACACGTGTGCCAGGGGAGCGAGCGCCATCGGCGTGCCGGGGTGCCCGGAGTTCGCCTTCTGCACGGCGTCCATCGACAACCCGCGAATGACGTCGACGCCCCGCTGTTCGATCTCCTGAGTGCTCACCCGTCGGCCCCTTCTGGTCTGCTCCAACCCGAAGCGCTCAGACTAGGCCCGACCGACGGGAGAACGGCCGATCTCAGCCAGGTCGGGGCGTCATCTCGCCCCAACACGAGACGGTCCCGTCGGCCAGCAGAGCGCAGCTGTAGCCACCGCCGGTCGAGACGGCCACAGCGTCGGGCAGCCCCCGTACCGTCGCGGGTGTTAACCGGGGCGCGAACGTGCCGTCACCGAGCTGGCCACCTTCGTTTGCTCCCCAACAGGAGACGGTCCCGTCGGCGAGGGTTGCGCAAGACGCCGCGCCCACCGCGATCGACACCGCGTTCGATATTGCCGGCGCGGGTCGAACCTTCCAGTCGAAACCTGCGCTGCTGTCTTCGCCGTCCCAGCAGGACACAGTCCCATCGGCGAGAATCGCGCACGCACGGTCTGGGCCGCCGGAAACCGCCGTTGCATTAGCAACGCCCGGAACTCGCGCCGGCGTCCTATATCCAAGGTCGCCTTGAATCCAGCAGGAGACGGTGCCGTCTGCGAGGAGTGCGCAGTTGCCGCCCGCCCCTGAGGAGATCGCCGTTGCACCGGCGACGAGGTTGACCGCGACACCTGGGTACTCCGTCCACGACCAGCAACCCACGGCCCCGTTCTTTACAACGGCGCACGACTCCGAGGTCGCCCTGGCGCCGGGAATGTCGGTATCGGGGGCGCCGTTGACGGAAACGGGTGTGGGCTGGATTCCGGTCACGTTCCCTAAGACAATCATTCCCCAGCAGGAGACGGTGCCGTCTGCGAGGAGTGCGCAGGTGTCGTTCGTCCCTGAGGCGATTGCCGTTGCGTCGGTGATGCCTTCGACCGGCACAGGTATACGCTCGAAGTCTCCGACGGCGTCGTTGCCCAATTGGCCATCCGAGTTGTCTCCCCAGCAGGAAACGGTCCCGTCTGCCAGAAGGACACACGCATGCTTGTCGCCGACTGAAACAGCAGTGGCGTCGATGATCTGCTCCACTTGTTCCGGGCCGGCCGGCCGGTCCGGCTCCCACGTTCCGTCGCCGAGCATCTCGACCTCTCCCCAGCAGGAAACTGTGCCAGCTTTGCGCAGCGCGCAGGCGTGTGCCGGTCCCGTCGCGACGGCAGTGGCGTCGGTGATGCCGTCGACCGCAATTGGTTCCGAGAACACGTGGGTGATGGGAAAACCCGGGGATAGAAGGCCCAAAGCGCCGGCGTCTGACCGGTTTTCGCCTTTCCAGCAGGAGACAGTCCCGTCCGCGAGCAGTCCGCAGGTCTGGTTCCCACCGTCGCCCCAGGCACTGGAGATCGCCGTGACGCCGTCAAGGCTCTCCACCACGCTTTGCAGATTGCTTTGCAGATTGCCGAACTCCGGCATGGACTCGAGGCAGACGACAGTCCCGTCCCCGAGGATTACGCAGTTTCCGTCCGACATCGCCACGGCGTCGTTGATGCCCTCGAACGAGACGGGTTCGGAATCGTTCTCGCCCCCGACCCGCGGCCAGCAGGAGACAGTCGCGTCGCCGAGCACCGCGCATTGGTTCGAGATCGCCGTTGCGTCGGCGATGCCGTGAACCTGTATTGGCACCTCGGTTCGGTCGCCTACTAGTCCATCGCCGACGACGATGGCTCCCCAACAGGAGACTGTCCCGTCGGCGAGTAGTGCACACGACGAGCCCCCGCCCGCCGCGATTGCCGTGGCGTTTGTGATCCCCGCGACCTTGATGGGCACGTCGGACGATTGCGGCCTGCCGCCGTCGCCCCAGCACGAGACCGTCCCATTGTTGAGCAGCGCACACGAGTAGTCGTCAAAGCTCGCAACGGCCGACGCGCCAGAAAGCCCTGAAACGGGAACGGGTACGGAGCTGTCGACTCCCGTGCCGTCGCCGAGTTGGCCCGAACCGTTCCGGCCCCAACAGGAAACGGACCCGTCGCCGAGCAATGCGCAGGAGTGGCTCCTGCCGGCGGACACCGATGTGACGCCCGACAGGCCCGCGACCTCGACCGGCCCCGAAACATCGGGCGTGTCGTCCTCGGTGGCCTCGACAGCTGTTGTATCGAGGCTTGCCTCGTTAGTGGTCGGCCCACTCTCGAGGGGTTCGTCGTTGCCGCTCGTGCCATTGCCGCCGTTGGTGCAGGCACCGGCCACCAGAAGCACGAGAACGAAACCGCAGAGCGTGTGCCTCGTGGCCCGGCTCCGGCCCCGCTTGTTCATTCGACCCCTATCAGCTTGCAGAACCACCCCGCACTAGCAGGAACACGTCGATCCTACCGATCCCCTCTCACGCGTGCACGAAGCGTGAGATTCGGTCATCGAGTGCGGCTGCCGAGTGGTCGTTGGCGCTCGAGTCGTCAGGGAACGGTCCCGCGGGACCGTCTGACCACGGTTCGCTGCTGTTCACAACGCTTCGTGACGTTTCCGCCGGACCCGCCCCAAACTCGGGCCTTCGTCTCCGGAGCCAGGTATCGGCTTTCATCTCAGTCTGAAACGCGAATACTATTCTAGAATAGTATTCTAGCGTCCGGGATGGGGAGAGGGAGGCGGATCGATGACTGTTGGCTCGAAGCCGCGAGCTGCGACGGTGCCGCTTCGTTCCCGTGTCGTCGAACGGTCGCTCCATGTGTTCAGCGAGCACGGCTACGAGGCCACGTCGGTGGCGATGCTGTGCGACGCGGCGGGGATCAGCGTGGGTTCGCTGTACCACCACTTCGCGAACAAGGCCGGCGTCGCCGCTGCCGTGTACGCCGACGTGCTCGAGAGCTACCAGCAGACGTTGATCAATGTGACGGAGTCGGTCACATCGGCGGAAGCAGGTGTCCGCGGTCTCGTAGGCGCCCACCACGAGTGGGTGGCACGCAACACCCACGGTGCCCGTTTCCTCATGACCTCCGGCAACGTGGCCGAGATCTCGGGTTCGGCCGAGCGCTGGCGTCCCGCCAACGACGCGCTCGTCGACGAACTCGCCCGCTGGGCGGAACCGCACATGGAAGCGGGGGAGCTCCGCCGCCTGGATCCCGCGGTGTTCGCAGCGGTGATCTTCGGCCCGAGCTACATGCACTCCACCGCCACGCTCTCGCGTCGTATGAGCCCCGGCGACGACACGGTCGACACCGTGCTGGCCTTCGCCGAAGCCGCGTGGCGGGCGCTGCGGGCGGACGAATCCGGAACAAGTGCCGGCGAGTAGGGAGAGACCATGCCGACTGACACCACGACGATGATGCGAGTCGACTTCGACGAAACGGTTCCCGTGCCGGTCGAGGAGGTCTACGGCTATCTTCGGTCTCCTGAGGAGTGGCCGCGGCTCTACGGAGCCTTCGGTGACGTCCGCGAACTCGGAGAAGGATGGTTCGCCGTTCCGTTGCCGGGCGAGCGGCCCGACCTCGAGGCCCGAATCACGACGTCGCGCCAGAACGAGCACGCGGCGTGGGATTTGCGCGGGACGTTCGCCGGGCGGGGGGCTGTCCACCTCGAGCCGGTCGAGAGTGGCACGCGGATCACCGGCTTCGAGGAGATCGACGTGACCGCCTTCGCCGACGACGCCGACGTGCTCGCTGTTGTCGAGCGCGAGTTCCGTGCCATCTGGCAGTACGGGTGGGACCGACTGCGCGAAGGAGCGTCGAGCACGGCAGCCGCTGAGCGCTGACCGCCACGTAGGCTGGCCGCCCCACCGGGCGTGGGACGGGCGGGCAGACGGGAGCAGGGGAGCGCAGGGCGTGACGATCGTGGAGCGACGACTCCTCTCGGAGCACGCCTCGAAACAGCTCCTGGCCGAGGTCGGCGTGCCCGTGGTCCCCGAGTACCTCGTCGACACGCCGGCGGAGGCTGCACAGGCGGCCGCCGGGCTCGGCTTCCCGGTCGTGGCCAAGTTGTGCGCTGACGGCCTGGCCCACAAGACCGAGCGGGGCCTCGTCCGTCTCGGTCTGCCCGACGCCGAGGCCGTGACGGCCGCGAGCGCGGACCTCCTCGCCTCGGCGACATCCGAGGACGGCCCGGCGCAGGTGCTCGTGGCGCCGATGGTTCCGTTCACCCGTGAGCTGATCGTCGGCGCCGTGAGGGACGACCTGCTCGGCCCGGCCGTGCTGCTCGGGGTCGGCGGGATCCTCGCGGAGGTCGCGGCGGCGTCGGTCGTCCGACCCGCTCCGCTGTCGACGACCGGGGCACTCGCCATGATCGACGACGTCGACCAGGACGCCCTCCTCGGTGCGTTCCGGGGTGAGGAACCCGTCGACCGCGGCGAGCTCACCGAGGTGCTCGTCCACATCTCGGAGCTGTTCGACACGGTTCCGGGCCTGGTATCGGTCGACGTGAACCCGCTGGCCGTCACCACCGGCGGCCTCGTGGCGCTCGATGCCCTCGTCGAGGTCGAGGCGACCTCCCCCGACGGGGCCGATCCGGACGCGTCTACTGCGGGCCCACCTGCCCGGAGCAGGACCTCAGATGTCGCCGACGTGAGGGAGCGGTTCTCCCCGCTGTTCGAGCCACGCGGTGTCGTGGTGGCGGGTGCGTCGTCACACCCCGGCAAGTTCGGCTTCGTGGCGCTGCACAACATCCTCACCCACGACTACGAGGGCGAGGTCCTGGCGCTCAACGCCAGAGGCGGCACGGTTCTCGGCCTCGACGCGCTGCGGGACCCGGCCGAGATCCCCGACGGGAGCGTCGACCTGGTGGTGGCGTGCACACCGCCCGCCGCCAACGCCGAACTGCTGCGCGCCTGCGCCGTTCGCGGTGCACGCGCTGCGTTCGTCGCCTCGGGGGGCTATTCGGAGGCCGGGGACGACGGCACAGAGCTGGAGGCCGAACTGGCAGCAGTGGCGGCCGACACGGGAATGCTCATCGCCGGGCCGAACGGGCAGGGTCTGGTGTCGACGCCCGTCGGGCTCTGCGCCCAGATCGTCGCCCCCTACCCACCGCGGGGCCACGTCGCCGTGGCCAGCCAATCGGGGAACTTCGTGTCGGCCTTCGGGAACCTGGCGCGCCACAGCGGCGTCGGGATCTCCCGGGCCGTGTCGGCGGGCAACGCCTCGATGGTCGGCATCACCGACTACCTCGACTACTTCACCGCCGACCCCGAGACGTCCGTGAGCCTCCTCTACCTCGAGGGCGTCGCCGACGGACCGAGCTTCACGGAGCACCTGCGCACAGCGGCCTCCGAGAAGCCCGTCGTCGTCCTCAAGGGTGGCGCCACCGAGGGGGGACGGCGCGCCGCCGCCTCCCACACCGGCTCGCTGGCCGGTGACGACGCGATCTTCGACGGGATCTGTCGGGCGGCCGGCGCAACGCGCGTGCACTCGGTGCAGGAGGGCTTCGACGCTGCTGCCACCTTTGCCACACAACCACTTCCCGCAGGCCCGCGGACGGTGGTACTCACCACCGCGGGAGGATGGGGCGTGGCCGCCGCCGACGCCATCACCCGCAGCAGACTGGATCTCGTGGCCCTCCCGGAGCGCCTCGTGGCCGCCCTCGACGAGAAGCTCCCGCCCCGGTGGAGCCGCAACAACCCTGTCGACCTCGCCGGGGGTGAGACCCGCGACACGATTCCCGAGGTCCTCGACCTCCTCGTCGACGATCCCGACGTCGACGCCGTCGTCCTGCTGGGTGTGGGCATCCAGTCGAACCAGGCCGCCGCCATGCGGAGCGGACGGTTCTGGCCCGGCGAGGGCCTCGAGCGGATCGTGGAGTACCACGAGCGCCAGGACGTGCGCTTCGTCAACGCGACGGTCGAGGCCGCGGCCCGCTCGGGCAAACCCGTCCTCGCCGCCACGGAGCTGGCCGTGGCCGCACCCGACAACACCGCGGTCGTGGCGGCCCGCGACGTGGGCGCGTACCTTCACCACTCCGCCGAGCGTGCCGTGCGCGCCCTGGAGCACCTCCACCGCTACGCCGCCGACCGGGCCCGACGATGAACGAGAGGCACTGGCTCCGGTGGCTGCTGGTGGTCGCCCTTCTCGGGGCGGCGGCGGGGCTCGGTGTGTGGGCGTTCCAGCCGCGCGAGACGTCGGATGCCGTCGGAGACCCTCTCCTCGCCACGCCCCTGTGGTCGGCACGTCGCGCGCCCGAGCCCGTGCGCGAGGACATCGGCGCCCGGCGCCTCGCCTACGGGCTCGGCCTCGCCGTGTCCGACGTCGACGCGTGTGTCCTCGTGGACGACGAGCGGACCCGGCGCGCCTCCCTGGGCGACGACAAGGAGCTCATCCCGGCGTCGGCCACCAAGCTCCTCACGGGCGCGGGCCTCCTGGCCACCTTCGGCGCCGACCACCGGTTCACGACGACTGTCGAGGCCGTGGGAGCCCCTGACGGTGCCGGTGTCGTCGATCAGGCGTGGCTCGTCGGCGGGGGAGACCCCGTTCTCGCCACCGCCGAGTACCGTGCCCACCTGGCGGAGGACCCCTCGAAGATCTTCGACCCCACGACGTCTCTCGAGGAGCTCGCCGACGGCGTGGTGGCGGCAGGCGTACGCAGCATCGGCACGCTCCACGGGGACGACACCCGACAGGACACGGCCCGCACCGTGGAGGGCTGGGATCCCAGCTACCCCGACCAGGGCGTGATCGGCCCGCTGTCGGCGCTGACCGTCAACGACGGCTACGTCGAGTGGGGCACACCCAACGTCGGCGCACCCGACCCGGCCGCCTACGCCGCCGACGAGCTCGCCCGGCTGCTCGAGGACCGTGGTGTCACCGTCGAGGACACGACCGGCACCGACGCCGCACCCGACGACGCCGAGCCGCTCGCCTCCGTCGACTCGGCCCCGCTCGGTGACCTCGTCGCCGGGATGGTCCGATCCAGCGACAACCAGAGCGCCGAGGTGCTGACCCGTGAGCTCGACACGGAGTCGGGCACGGGGGAGGGCACGACCGCGGGTGGGCTGGAGGTTTCGGCCGGAGCACTCGACGAGCTCGGCATCGACCCGCGGCGCTCTCTGTCCGACGGTTCAGGCCTCAGCCGGGAGAACCGGGTTGCGTGCGCCGCCCTCCTCGACGCCCTGGCGCCCCGCGAGTCGACCGCAGCGGTACGCGATGGCCTCGCGGTGGCAGGCGAGACGGGGACACTTGCGCTGCGCTTCGACGGAACACCCCTCGACGGGCGACTGCGTGCAAAGACCGGCTACCTCGACGGCGTCACGGCCCTCGCCGGTGTCGTCGACACCGAGCAGGGCCGACCTCTCACGTTCGCGTTCCTCGGCAACGGCGACTTCGACGAGGCCGGCGCGTTCCGGCTCCAGTCCGAGGTGGCGGGCGCCATCGCCGCCTATCCCGACGTGCCGGGATCCGGGGAGCTCGTTCCCGCTCCGTCGCCCGTGGGGCCGTGAGGGTACGGTCCTTGCACCCCGGCGGTCGTGCGGCAAGACTCGACGGTCTGCCGACCGACGCCGGGCGCACACCGACCGATGGGACCACCAGTGCCGGACACCGAACGCAGCGGGCTCCAGCAGCTCGCCCCCCGGCGTGAGAAGCCCCCCGCGCAGGTGGCCCGGGAGCTGTGGGACCTCATCCTGGCGTACCTGCGCCAGGAGACGCTCGAGCCGCTCAAGGCCATCCGCACCTACGTCGCCTTCGGCGTGGTGGGGTCGCTCCTGCTGGGGCTGGGTGTGGTCTTCCTGACCATGGCGGGGCTACGGGCGCTCCAGGGCGAGACCGGCACGACCTTCACCGGCAACTGGTCGTGGGCGCCGTACGCCATCGTCACGGTCGTGCTGCTCCTCGGGGCGGCACTGACATGGAGCGCCACCGACAAGAAGCAGAAAAAGAAGAAGGCCAACGACGCGACGGGGACCAAGGACGCCACATGAGCCCGCCTGACGACACGGACAGCAAGAAGATCACGCCCGACGACATCAAGGCGAAGTTCGGTGAGCTCCAGGGGAGCACCGACGAGCGTGTCGAGTCCGCCCAGTCCATGATCGCCGTGGCCGCCGTCGCCGCGGTCGGTACCCTCGTGGTGGTGGCTTTCGCACTCGGGAGGCGACGTGGCAAGAAGCGCCAAACGGTCGTCGAGATCCGGCGGATCTGACAAGACGCCCCTGCCGGTCCGGGGCCTCACCTGGGTGGCCACCACGGGCCTGCGCCGTGGGGCGGGGGGCTCGAGGCCCTGGCTGTACCTCGGCGTCGTGGCGTCCGGTGTGCGGGTCCTGCGCTGGCTGGTGCGTCCGAAGCCCGTCGTGGTGAGCCGGGCCGTGCTCGAGCCCGGGGAGTCGCTCGAGATCATCACCCGCGCCCCCGAGCGCTGAGCGCGTGCCCGGACCGTTCGCCGCGGGCGACCGGGTGCTGCTCGTCGACACGAAACGGCGACGGCGCCTCGTCACGCTCGAGAAGGGCGCCACGCTCCACTCCCACGCCGGGACCCTCGCGCACGACGACGTGATCGGGCGGCCCGAGGGTGTGCGTGTCGCCACGGCCCAGGGACTGCGCTACACCGTTGTGCGCCCCACCCTGTCCGACTACGTGCTCGAGATGCCCCGCGGTGCGCAGGTCATCTACCCCAAGGATCTCGGGCCGATCCTGGTGCTCGCCGACGTGTTCCCCGGTGCGCGGGTCTTCGAGTCGGGCATGGGCTCCGGTGCGCTCACGGCGGCACTCCTCAGGGCGGTCGGCCCGGCCGGCCACGTCACCGGGTACGAGATCCGCCCGGACTTCGCCGAGCGGGCGCAACGCAACGTGGCCGGGTTCCTCGGCGACGACGTGCCGCTCACCGTCGAGGTGCGCGACTGCTACGACGGCATCGCGGTGGAAGCACTCGACCGTGTGCTGCTCGACCTGCCCGAGCCGTGGCGTGTCGTCGACCACGCCCGGGCAGCCCTCCGGCCGGGCGGGATCCTTCTCAGCTACCTGCCGACGATCGGTCAGGTCACCCGACTTCGAGAGGAGCTCGCCTCCTCGGCCTTCGGCATGGCCGACACCGTCGAGGTGCTGCAACGCCACTGGCACGTCGAGGGGGCGTCGGTGCGCCCCGACCACCGCATGGTGGCCCACACGGGGTTCCTCACCCACGCACGGCTGCTCGGCGACGGCGACGACGCGGCACCGGTGAACCAGGGCGGGGGCGACGGCACCGCCGACGCCGACGGTGGCACGCTGTCGGACGCGTGAACGGTCTCGACGTCGTCATCCTGGCGGTCCTGGCCGTGTCGGTCTACGGCGGCTGGCGGGTCGGGTTCACCGCACGGTCGCTGTCGTGGGCCGGCCTGATCCTCGGCGTCCTCGTCGGCGTCGCGTTCCTCGACTCCGTGATCGACCTGTTCGACGGTTCCACTCCCGAGATCCGGCTCCTGGCCGGCACGATGTTCGCCCTCGGCCTCGGCGTGGGCGGCCAGGCACTCGGGGCGCTGCTGGCCCGGGTCGTGCCCCGTCCCCGCCCGCAGGGTGCCGCACGACGCTTCGACCAGTTCGCCGGGGCGCTGGCGGGGGCCGCCGGACTCGCCGTGCTGCTCTGGCTCCTGGCGCCCGCCCTCCTCGGCGCTCCCGGCCGCACGGCGGGAGCCGCACGCGACAGCGCCGTGCTCGACGCCCTGGCGCGCTACGCACCCGACTCACCTGACTCCCTCACGGCACTGTCGGACCTCTCGGGGGAATCGGTGTTCCCGCAGGTGTTCGGCGACGCCGGAGATCCACCCGACGCGGGCGAGATCCCGGAGTTGGCACTCCCGCCCGACGTCGAGGACGCCGTGTCCGCATCGACCGTCAAGATCGTCGGCCAGGCGTGCCGGCAGATCCAGGAGGGGACCGGATTCGCCGTGGGCGACGATCTCGTCGTGACCAACGCGCACGTGGTGGCCGGGGAGAGCCGCACCGAGATCCTCACGGGTGACGGGCGCCGCCTGACCGGCGACGTGGCCCTCTTCGATCCCGACCGCGACCTGGCGGTCGTCCGGGTCCGCGGCCTCGAACTGGCCGCGCTCACCCTCGCCGACGGTGAGGTGGGCTCGGTGGGAGCGGTGTTCGGGCATCCCGGTGGCCGGGACCTGCGAGCAGCGCCCGCCCGGATCGCCGACGAGATACAGGCGCTCGGCACCGACATCTACGAGGCCGACGACACGGAGCGGTCGGTCTACGTCCTGGCGGCGGCGCTGGAACCGGGCGACTCCGGTGGGCCACTCGTGGACGGCTCGGGGGCTGTCGTGGGTGTGGCGTTCGCTGTCGACCCGACGGACGACGAGGTGGCGTACGCCCTCACGAACGCGGAGGTCGATGCGGTGCGCGACGACATCGCGCCCGACAGGGTGGACACCGGGGAGTGCGTGGTGCCCTGAGGGTGAGCCTCAGTCGACCTCGATGAAGATGCACTCGCCGGGGCACTCCTCGGCCGACTCGATGGTGGCCTCCTCCATGCCGGCGGGAACCGTAGCGAGGCCCTCGGCCCCGCCCGGGTCGCTGAAGACCTTGTCGCCCTCCTTGACGTAGGCGAGCCCGTCGTCGAGCAGCGTGAAGACGTCGGGGGCGATCTCCTCGCACAGCCCGTCGCCGGTGCAGAGGTCCTGGTCGATCCAGACCTTCATGTGTGTGTTCCTCGCTCTCCTGGCCGAGCCGGTGTGCCTCGGCGAATCGACAGGCTTCCACAAGGGGGAGACCCCCTGTCGAAGCGGGGACGGCCACGGGTGGTCCGTCTGTGCCCCTGAATTTACCACATGAGGACCGCGGAAATGAATGAGGGCAGGATCCCCGCCGATGGGGAGGGTGACGGATATGACGCCGATGTGCACCGGGGCGGGGGTAGGGTCGCCGCGAGCGCACCGGAGGTGGTCGTGGCCACGGAACACGAACGACGGCTGGTCGAGTACGAGCGTCAGGTCGGCGACCTGCAACAGCAGGTCAAGACGCTCGAGGAGGAGGTCGTCCTCCTGCGCCGCCGCCTCCAGGACGCCCCCAAGCGGGTTCGCACCCTCGAGGAGCGCCTGCTCGAGACCAAGGGGCAACTCGCCCAGGCACTCTCGCACAACGAGAAGCTGTCGGCGACCCTGCGCGAGGCACGGGAGCACATCGGCGCGCTGCGGGAGGAGGTCGAGAAGCTCACGATGCCCCCGAGCGCCTACGGCACGTTCCTGTCGGGCAACGACGACGGCACCGCCGACATCTTCACGTCGGGCCGCAAGATGCGGGTGGCGGTGCACCCCGAGATCCCTCTCGCCGATCTCGACCGCGGCCAGGAGGTGGTTCTCAACGAGTCGCTCAACGTCGTGCTGGCGCGCGGTCTCGAAAAGTCGGGTGAGGTCGTCACCTTGAAGGAGCTGCTGCACGACGACCGGCGCGGCATCGTGATCGGACGCGCCGACGAGGAACGTGTCGTCGAGTTCGCCCCGGAGGTCCTCGACGGCCCGCTACGCGCCGGCGACCATCTGCTCCTCGACCCGCGCTCCGCGCTGGTCCTCGAGCGCCTGCCGCGCCCCGAGGTGGAGGAGCTGATCCTCGAGGAGGTGCCCGACGTCTCCTACGCCGACGTCGGCGGCCTCGACGACCAGATCGAACAGATCCGCGACGCCGTGGAGCTTCCCTACCTCCACGCGGAGCTCTTCCACGAGCACGACCTCCAGCCCCCCAAGGGCATCCTGCTCTACGGGCCGCCGGGTTGCGGCAAGACGCTCATCGCCAAGGCCGTGGCCAACTCCCTGGCCCAGCGCGTCGCGGAGAAGACGGGTGAGGAGAACACCCGCTCCTACTTCCTCAACATCAAGGGGCCCGAGCTACTCAACAAGTACGTCGGGGAGACCGAGCGCCAGATCCGCCTGATCTTCCAGCGGGCCCGCGAAAAATCGGAGGAGGGCGTGCCGGTCATCGTGTTCTTCGACGAGATGGACTCCCTCTTCCGCACGCGCGGCAGCGGGATCTCCTCCGACATCGAGTCGACGATCGTCCCGCAGCTCCTGTCGGAGATCGACGGTGTCGAGGCGTTGAAGAACGTGATCGTGATCGGTGCCTCCAACCGCGAGGACCTCATCGACCCGGCCATCCTGCGTCCCGGGCGCCTCGACGTGAAGATCAAGATCGAGCGCCCCGACGTGGCCGGTGCACGAGCCGTGTTCGCCCGCTACCTCGGAGCCGGCGTCCCGGTCGCCGACAGCGAGATCGCCGCCTCGTCGGGTCGTCCGGAGGCCGTCGAGTCCATGATCGACACCGCCGTCGACGTGATGTACAGCGTGGGCGACGAGAACCGCTTCCTCGAGGTCACCTACCAGGGTGGCGACAAGGAGATCCTCTACTTCAAGGACTTCGCCTCCGGGGCCATGATCGAGAATGTCGTGCGCCGCTCCAAGAAGCTCGCCATCAAGCGCGCCATCGCGGGTGGGGAGCACGGGATCGTGGCCTCCGACCTCGTGGAGTCCATCCAGCAGGAGTTCCGCGAGCACGAGGACCTGCCCAACACGACCAACCCCGACGACTGGGCGAAGATCTCGGGCCAGAAGGGTGAGCGCATCGTCTACGTGCGCACGCTCATCGCGGAGGGCGACGACGACGCCCACGGCGGACGCCAGATCGAAGGTGTCACCACCGGCCAGTACCTCTGAGCCTGTTGTGGGCCGGGGTTAGTCTGACGCGGTGGCCGTCCCCAAGGTCTGCGGAACCGAAACGGAGTACGGCGTCGTTCTGCGCGGCGCGACCGACCCGAACCCGGTTCTGGCCTCGTCGCTGCTGATCAACGCCTACGTCGAGCACCGGCGCATCGGCTGGGACTTCGACGACGAGACACCCGGGCGCGACGCGCGCGGGTTCAGCCGCGAGGGCTCGGCGGCGCCCGATGTCGAGACCCATCTCGTCAACACGGTCCTCACGAACGGCGCCCGCTACTACGTCGACCACGCGCATCCCGAGTTCTCGTCTCCCGAGTGCCTCGACGCCCGCGAGGCCACGCTGTGGGACAAGGCCGGCGAGCGCATCCTCCGGGCCTCGATGCGTGCCTCGGCCCGACTCGTGGGGGAGGGCGAGGAGATCGTCGTCTACAAGAACAACTCCGACGGCAAGGGCAACTCGTACGGTGCCCACGAGAACTACCTGGTCGACCGCAACCTCCCGTTCGCGACGCTCGTGCACCACATGATCCCCTGGTTCGTGACGCGTCAGGTCTTCACGGGCGCCGGAAAGATCGGATCGGAGAACGGCACCGACGACGTCGACTTCCAGATCTCCCAGCGGGCCGACTTCTTCGAGGAGGAGGTGGGCCTCGAGACGACCCTGAAACGGCCCATCGTCAACACCCGCGACGAGCCTCACGCCGACCCGCAGCAGTTCCGTCGACTCCACGTGATCGTGGGTGACGCCAACCTCTGCGAGGTCTCCACGTTCCTCAAGATCGGCACCACCGCGATCGTTCTGGCGATGATCGAGGACGACTTCATCGACAAGGACCTCGCGATCGTCGACCCGGTTCCGGCCATGCACGCGGTGTCGCACGACCCGACGTGCACCACCACCGTCGAGATGGCCGAGGGCGGAACGGCGACCGCGCTCGACGTCCAGTGGGAGTTCCTGCGCCTCGCCCGCAAGTACGCCGACGAGACAGGCCTCGCAGTCTGCGGGAGCGAGGAGCACGGTGACGAGGTCCTCACGCGGTGGGAGAACGCTCTCGAGGGCCTCGAACGCGACCCCGCGAGCCTCGACGGCACCCTCGACTGGGTCACGAAGCAGAACCTTCTCCAGGCCTACATGAACCGCGACGGTCTCGAGTGGTCCGACGCGAAACTCGCCCTGCTCGACCTCCAGTACCACGATGTCCGTGCGGACCGGTCGCTGTACGAGAAGTTGGTACGGGCCGGCAAGATCGTCCGGATCCTCGACGAGTCGGATGTCACCCACGCCGTGACCGAGCCGCCGCCCACGACCCGGGCCTACTTCCGCGGGCGCTGCCTCGAGCGCTTCCCCGACGCCGTTGTGGCCGCCAACTGGGACAGCCTGATCCTCGACGTCGGGAGTGACCCGTTGCGGCGAATCCCGATGATGGAGCCTTTGCGGGGGAGCGAGGACCACGTGGGTGCGATACTTGATGCCTGTACGACGCCGGCGGAGCTGGTAGACCGATTGGCGTCGTGAAGGAGTCGATCCATGCCAGAGCGTGAGCGCAAGCAGAAGCCCGCACCACGGGAGCGCGAGGAGCACCCCGACGCGTCCGCGCCCGCCAAGCAGGGTGAGGAGCTCAAGGAGGAGCTCGACGACCTCCTCGACGAGATCGACGAGGTGCTCGAGGAGAACGCCGAGGACTTCGTGCGCTCCTACGTCCAGAAGGGTGGCGAGTAGCACGCCCGCCGGGCACCTCTTCGCGATGACCGCCCCCTTCGACCACCCGGTGCCCGACGCCCTCCACATGCCGGGGGCCGGCAACGACCCGGGCTCCTCCTTCACCGAGCTGCTCCGACGCGATGCGCCACATGCGCTGCCGGGTGCGTCGCTCCACGACACGGTGAGTGACGTGCCCCAGGCGGTGCACGCCACGACGGTCGTGTCCATCCGCTGTGTCGACGGTGTCGTGATGGCCGGCGACCGGCGCGCCACGGAGGGCTTCGCGATCGCCAACCGCCGCATCGAGAAGGTCTACCCGGCCGACGCCCACTCGGGTGTCTCCATCGCGGGGGCGGCCGGCCCTGCGATGGAGATGGTGCGCCTCTTCCAGACCGAGCTCGAGCACTACGAGAAGATCGAGGGTGAGCCGCTCACGCTGGAGGGGAAAGCCAACCGGCTGTCGCAGCTGGTGCGGGCCAACCTCCCGGCCGCGATGCAGGGCCTCGCCGTCGTGCCGCTCTTCGCCGGCTACGACCTCCACGAGCAGCGCGGACGGCTCTTCCGCTTCGACGTCACCGGCGGGCGCTACGAGGAAGCCGACTACCACGCCACGGGCTCGGGCGGCGTCCACGCCCGTAACTGGGTGAAGGCACAGTGGAGCGAGTCGATCAGCACCGATGAGGCCGTCGACCTCGCCTTGCGTTCCCTCTTCGCCGCCGCCGACGAGGACGCCGCCACGGGCGGGCCCGACCTGGTGCGGCGGATCTTCCCGAACGTCGCCACCATCAGCGCCGACGGCTACAGCGCGCTGGGCGACGACGCCGTGGCCGAGCGGGCAGCAAGCCTCATCGGGGGTCGTGAGGAAGGAGCGGGCACGTGACGGCTCCGTTCTACGTCTCGCCGGAGCAGGTCATGAAGGACCGGGCCGACTACGCCCGGAAGGGAATCGCGCGTGGGCGCAGCCTCGTCGCGCTGGAGGGCGCCGACGGCATCACGATCGTCGCCGACAACCCGTCACGCACGCTCTACAAGATCTCCGAGATCTACGACCGCATCGCGTTCGCCGGGGTCGGCAAGTACAACGAGTTCCAGATGCTCAAGATCGCGGGTGTTCGCCACGCCGACCTCAAGGGTTTCTCCTACTCCCGTCACGACGTCAACGCGCGCTCTCTCGCCAACGCGTACGCCCAGACCCTCGGGCAGGTCTTCACCCACGAGATGAAGCCCTACGAGGTCGAGATCCTCGTGGCCCAGGTGGCCGACGACCCGGCCGACGACGAGTTGTTCCACCTCCTCTACGACGGCACCGTCATGGACAAGGAGGGCTTCACCGTCCTGGGTGGGCGTGCCGACGAGATCGCAGAGGCGCTGGGGGAGGGCTACGCCGACGGTCTCGACCTGGCGGCCTCGGTGCGCCTGGGTGCCGAGGTACTCGGGAGCGACGACAACGGCGCACTCGGCGTCGACGCCCTCGAGGTCGGAGTGCTCGACCGGTCGCGGCCGGGCCGAGCCTTCCGGAGGCTGCACTCCGACGAGCTCACCACGCTCCTCGGCTGACCCGCAGGTCAGCGCCCGTTTCCCGGGGCGCTCCCGGCGGTGGGCCGTCGCGACCCGCCGGCGGGCTTACACTCGATTCCGGTGGAACGTCGCATCTTCGGGCTCGAGAACGAGTACGGCGTCACGTGCACCCTGCGCGGGCAGCGCCGTCTCAGCCCCGACGAGGTGGCCCGCTACCTCTTCCGGCGGGTCGTGTCGTGGGGCCGCTCGAGCAACGTGTTCCTCGAGAACGGCGCCCGTCTCTATCTCGACGTCGGCAGCCACCCTGAGTACGCCTCGCCCGAGTGCGACGCCATCGACGACCTCGTCGTCCACGACAAAGCGGGGGAGAGGATCCTCGAAGGGCTCGTGAGCAGTGCCGAGCAGCGCCTGCGTGAGGAGGGGATCCGCGGGGAGGTCTACCTGTTCAAGAACAACACCGACTCCGCCGGGAACTCCTACGGCTGCCACGAGAACTACCTCGTCGACCGGGAGGGCGACTTCTCCCGCTTCACCGACGTCCTCATCCCGTTCCTCGTCACGCGCCAGGTCTACGCGGGTGCCGGCAAGGTCCTCCAGACCGCCCGCGGCGCGATGTACTGCATCTCCCAGCGTGCCGAGCACATCTGGGAGGGCGTGTCGAGTGCGACGACGCGCTCACGTCCGATCATCAACACTCGTGACGAACCCCACGCCGACGCCGAGCGGTTCCGGCGCCTGCACGTGATCGTCGGCGACTCGAACATGAGTGAGTACACGACGTTCCTGAAGGTCGGCACCATGTCGATCCTGCTGCGGATGCTGGAGGAGGACCCGGGCCCGTGGCGCGACCTCACTCTCGAGAACCCGATACGGGCGATCCGCGAGATCAGCCACGACATGACGTGCCGCCGGAAGGTCCGCCTCGCCAACGGCCGTGAGCTCTCCGCTGTCGAGATCCAGGCCGAGTACCTGGCCCGCTCCCAGCGGTTCGCCGCACGCCACGGCCTGGCGCCCCTGGAGGCGCAGGCACTGGAGATGTGGGAGCACGTCATGACACACCTCGAAGGCGACCCGTTGAAGCTGCGCACCGAGGTCGACTGGGTCGTCAAGTACCACCTCCTGGAGGCCTACCGGAAGCGCGACGACCTGCCGCTCTCACATCCCCGCGTGGCGCTCCTCGACCTCGCCTACCACGACGTCACCCGCGACCGCTCGCTGTACTACCTGCTCGAGCGACACGGCCGGGTCGACCGCACCGTCACCGACAAGGCCATCAACGCGGCCATGACGGAGCCACCCGAGACGACCCGGGCGCGCCTCCGTGGCGCGTTCATCAAGAGAGCGAAGGAGCGCAAGCGCGACTACACGGTCGACTGGGTGCACCTGAAGCTCAACGACCAGGCGCAACGTACGGTCCTGTGCAAGGACCCCTTCAAGGCGCACGACGACCGCGTGGAACGCCTGATCGCCTCACTCTGAGGGGCGTACGCACATCCCGTCGACGGTTCGCTCACATCGCTTCGGGTTACGCTGCCGGGCGTGCCCTCGTTCCGCACCGGCGCCGTACGAAGTGTCCTCCACGAACGTCCCGGTCTCCAGCGTGTCGAGGTGGACCTGGGCGACGGGAACGCCGAACGTGCCTACGTTCTGACACAACTCACGGGTGACGTCGCGCCGAACGACCGTGTCGTCGTGAACACCACGGCCGTCGACCTCGGCCTCGGCACGGGCGGCTGGCACGTCGTGCACTGGAACCTCGAACGTGAGGAGTGGAGCGAGCCGGGCCCGGGCCACATCATCAAGGCGCGCTACACGAGCCTCCAGACCGACGTCGGGAGCACCGAGGAGCACACCGAGCACCTGGCGGAGATCGAGTCGATCGACGGCATGCCGGTGGTGGCAGCGGCGCTGCACAGCCAACTGCCCGCGGTTGCCGTCGCCGTGCGCGAACGGCGCCCCGAGGCCCGGATCGCGTACGTGATGACCGACGGTGCCGCGCTCCCTCTGGCGTTGTCCGACCTCGTGGCCGGCCTCACCGAGCGCGGCCTCCTCGATGCCACGATCACCTGCGGGCACGCCTTCGGGGGCGACTACGAGGCCGTGTCGGTCTTCTCGGCGCTGGCGGTCGCCCGGCACGTGACCGACGCCGACGTGACGATCGTCGCCATGGGGCCCGGGATCGTCGGGACGGCCACGCGCCTCGGCTTCACGGGTCTCGAGGTCGGTCAGGTCCTCGATGCCACGACGGCACTCGGCGGCACAGCCGTGGCGTGCCTGCGGGCGTCGTTCGCCGACCCGCGGCCCCGCCACGTGAGCGTGTCCCACCACACCCTCACCACGCTGCGCCTCGCCGCACGCGACCGGGCACTCGTGGCGGTGCCGGCGATCGGGGGCAGCGAGGAGCTCCGCCTGCGCGAGACGCTCGACAGCTCCGGGATCGGGGAGCGCCACGACCTCGTCGACGTCGAGCCCCCCGACGTGCTGCGCCTCTTCAGCGACCACGGGCTCGAGATCACGTCCATGGGCCGCAGTGCGGCCGAGGATCCCGTGCTCTTCCAGGCCGCCGCCGCCGCGGGTCGCCTCGCTGCCGACCGTATCCCCGCCGACGGCTACGGGCCGCCCGAGTCGTAGCTTCATGCCGGGCTACGGAACGGCTGTGAGCCGCGGAGCGCGCTCTACGATGCTGCGGTGACCACCGACATCGACCGCCTCGAGCGCCTCACGAACCTCGTGGCCATCCTGCTCGACACGCGGCGGCCGCTCACCCTCGAGGAGATCGTCGACGCTGTTCCCGGCTACCCCGGCGACCTCACGGCGTACCGTCGGCAGTTCGAGCGCGACAAGGACACGCTGCGCGGCCTCGGCATTCCACTCTCGGTCGAATCCCTCGACGCCTTCGGCCCGGAAACGGGCTACCGCATCCATCCCGAGGAGTACCACCTCCCCGAGCTCGATCTCACCGACGCCGAGCGGGCCGCCCTCCACGTGGCCGTCACGGCGGTTCGCCTCGACGGCGGAGAGGGGGAGGAGGCCCTGTGGAAGCTCGGGGGGATCGAGGGGGAGGGAGCACCGGCCCTGGCGGCCCTCGACGTGCAGCCCGCGCTGCCCGACCTCTTCGAGGCCTACCGGAGGCGAGCCCCCGTGACGTTCGGGTACAAGGGTGAGCGACGCAGCGTCGACCCGTGGGGTGTGGTGTTCCGAAGCGGGCGCTGGTACCTGGTGGGGCGGGCCCACGACCGGGACGCACCCCGGTCGTTTCGTGTGGACCGGGTCGACGAACCCGTCGAGGTGGGCGAGGACGGTTCCTTCGAGCTCCCCGACGGCGACCCGTCCGGCCTCATCCGGGAGCGGCCGTGGACCTTCGGCGAGGGACCACCCGTCGAGTGCCTCGTCCTGGCGGACCCGGTCGTGGCCGCCGACTGGTCGCGGCGCTTTCCCGACAGCGTCGTCGACAGGCGCGACGACGGCTCGACCGTGTTCACCTTTCCGGTGTCGGACACCGACAGCTTCCAGGCCTTCGTCGCCGCGCACCTCGACAGGGTCGAGATCCTCGGGCCGGCAGCAATCCGAGAGGCGTTCGTGGCCCGTCTGGAGAGGACCATCGCAGGGGCCGGGGGCGGTGGCTCCGCATGAGCCCGCGACCCAAGGTGGCCCCCCGTCTCCGCCGGGTCCTGGCGATGCTCCCGTTCCTCGCCGAGAACCCGGACACACCCGTGGAGGAGCTCGCCACACGCTTCGGCGTCGGGCTCCCCGAGCTCGAGCGCGACCTCGAGCTACTGCCGTTCTGCGGCCTTCCTCCCTACACGCCCGACCGACTGATCGACGTGCGCCTCGTCGACGGCCACGTGTCGGTCCACTTCGCCGAGTACTTCGAGCGGCCTCTGCGCCTCTCTCCCGCCGAAGGCCTGGCGCTGCTGGCCGCCGGCCGCGCGCTCCTCGCCGTCCCGGGATCCGATCACGACGGACCACTCGCCACGGCGCTTGCGAAACTCGAAGCGGTCCTCGAGGTCGGTGACGGCGTACAGATCGAGGTCGGGGAGCCCGAGTTCCTCGAGGAGGCCCGGACGGCCGCCACCGACCGACGCCGCCTGGAGATCGACTACCACTCCTTCGGGCGCGACGAGCTGACCACGCGGCGGATCGACCCGACGGGCGTGTTCCACGCCCTCGGGTCGTGGTACATCGCTGCCCACTGCCACCGGGCGGACGCTGAACGGCTGTTCCGCGTCGACAGGGTGCGAGCGATCCGTGAAACGGGTGAGACCTTCGAGCCACTCGGCGACGAGGCCGATGTGCACCGCGTGTTCGAGCCGGCACCCGAGGATCTGCGCGTGACCCTTGCGCTCGACGCCTCGGCGGCCTGGGTCGCCGAGACGTACCCGGTGGAGGAGGCCCACGAGGAAACCGACGGGACCATGGTCGTCACGCTGGCCGTGAGCGAGAGTGCGTGGCTGGCGCGGCTGCTCCTCCAGTTGGGAGAGTCGGCCCGTGTGGTCGATCCACCGCACGCGGCGGAGATCGCCGCCGACACCGCCGGTCGGGTCCTCGAGCGCTACCGCACCTGAGAGGCCTCCCCCACGTGGGAAGATGGCGCGGTGACGACTTCTCACCCACCCGTGGAGCGCTCCGCGTCCGACGACGGCACGGCGGTCATCGACGCCGTCGAGGTCGACGACGACGCCACGCCGCGCCGCGGGAAACGCCTGCAACGCCAGCTCATCGAGTGGGGTGTGCTGCTCGGCGCTGCGCTGCTCATCGCGCTGCTCATCAAGACGTTCCTGTTCCAGTCCTTCTACATCCCCTCGGAGTCGATGTACCCGACGCTCAAGAAGGACGACCGGGTCCTCGTCAACAAGCTGAGCTACCGGCTCCACGACGTGAACCGGGGCGACATCGTCGTGTTCAAGGCACCCGATGGGGTCGCGAGCGACGACATCGAGGACTTCGTGAAACGCGTCGTCGGACTTCCGGGCGAGACCGTCGAGGCCCACGACGGCCAGGTCTACATCGACGGTCAGCTGCTGGAGGAGCCCTATCTGCCCGACGACGTCGTCTCACCCGACTTCGGGCCGGTCACGGTCAGCAACGACCACTACTGGGTTCTGGGCGACAACAGGCAGAACTCGAAGGACTCCACGTACTTCGGTGAGATTCCCGGCTCCGACATCATCGGGCGTGTGTTCCTCAAGATCTGGCCACCCGGCTCCGCCGGTTTCATGTAGCGATCAGGCAGGCCGCGTCACGACCTCGAGCATCCGGTCGACGTGGTCGCTGAACACGCCGTCGACGCCCATACGCACGACCGCGCGGATCTGACGGATCTCCTGGGCGTCCCACGCGAATGCGAGTACCCCGAAACGGTGGAACAACGCGACCAACCCGCCGGTCCATTCCGTGTGGTGCATGTTCATGGCCTCGACACCGGCGGCCGCCAGGTCGGCGGCATGACGTTCCATGGGTGCCCCGATCCGGGACGAACGTTGCGAGTGGACCAGGTGGACGTCGGGGTTGCGCCCCCGCAGAGCCACGAGGTGGGCGTCGTCGGGGGAGCACAGCCACAGGCGCTGCTCGGCGCCGAAGCGGCGTGAGGTCTCGAGTGTCGGCTCGGCGGCCTCGGGATGCTTGAGGTCGAGCGACAGCTCGAAGTCGGTGCCACAGGTCTCGTAGAGCTCGGCGAGCGTGGGAACACCCAGCTCCGCGAGCCGGTCCGACGGCGTGGTGGCGACACGCGTCCGCCGGAGCCCGCGCCGGATGGCTCCGTCGTGGGCGAGGACCGGGACGCCGTCGGCGGCGCGCCACACGTCGGACTCGAGCCCGGCGGCACCCGTCGAGAGAGCCCGCGAGAAGGCCGGGAGGGTGTTCTCGGCCTCGTGGGCCCGGCCTCCCCGGTGGGCGAACGTGATCGGCGGCACACCACAGCGTCGCGGATGGCGGGCACGGAGCGTGAACCACCACCGAGAAACCGGGACAATCCGGACACGGCCCGGCTGCGGCCGATCCGGGGTCAACAACCCCTTCAGGGGGGTGGGATCCGTGCCGATGGGAAGCACACGTGACCAGGGAGCACGACGTGACCACCATCCGAGCCAGCTGCCCGAGCTGCGGCGACATCCAACTCCAGGCCGAGGACCTCATCGTGCGCGTGTGCCTCGACGACGACGAGGGCGGCGCCTACTGCTTCCGCTGCCCGTCGTGCGATCTGGCGGTTTCCAAGGACGCCAGCACCCGCATCGTGGACCTCCTGGCGTCGTCGGGGGTCCGCAAGCAGGAGTGGCGCCTGCCCGCCGAGCTGTCGGAGGCGCGTGTGGGCCCGCCGCTCAACCACGACGACCTGCTCGACTTCCACCTGCTGCTCGGCCGCGCCGACTGGTTCGACAGCTGCTCCGAGATGGTCGAGGGTACGCCCCGCCACTAGCCTGAGCGGTGATGTCCGCGTGGCTCACCGTTGCGCTCGTGATCGCCGGTCTCGGGACGGTCCTGGCCATCATCCTCGTGTTCCGGCTCTCCGCGCAGCTCGCCCCGACGGTGAACGAGCTGTCGAGGCTCGGGCGCGAGCTCGCCCCCGAGATCCAGGGGTTGCGGGAGGACCAGGCCGCCATGGAACGGCGCCTCGAGGAGATCCGCCTACCCCGACAGAAGACGGGCCCACGGTAGGCTCGGTTTCCGGCCGACTGCACCGAAAGGGCCTGCCATGAACCTCGGCCCTGCCGAGATCATCGTTGTCTTCGTCGTCGCACTGCTCGTGTTCGGGCCGAAGAAGCTCCCCGAGCTCAGCCGCCAGATCGGACGGGGCATGAAGGAGCTGCGCAGCTTCCAGCAGACCCTCAAGGGCGAGCTCGACGACATGATGGTCGACGTCACGCCCGACGACTCCACGACGGCCACCCCTGTCACCGACATCCCCCCGGACGGCCCCGGGCGCAAGGCCCTCGACGAGCCCGCCGGGGAGGGGTCCGCTCCCACCCTCGACGACAGCGACGACGCCCCCACCGGCGACGGAGGCGGTGTGCCCGGTGCCGACACGGGCGACCTCGCCACGTCCGACACCACTGACCAGGCCGACTGAGGCGTTCCCGTGGCACGTCGGCGCAAGAAGCGGGATCCCGACGCGCAGATGTCGGTGATCGAACATCTCGGTGAGCTCCGCCGCCGGTTGATCATCAGCATGATCGCCATCGCCGTCGGCGCCGTCGTGGTGTTCATGATCTTCAACTGGCTGATGGGCTTTCTCGTGGGGCCCTACCACGACATCACCGACCAGGACCTGATCTTCACCGGAACGGGTGAAGCGTTCGCCACACGCCTCAAGGTCGCCACCTACGGGGGCTTCGTCCTCGCGTCCCCAGTCGTGCTCTGGCAGGTGTGGCGGTTCGTGACGCCGGCGCTCAACCCGAAGGAGAAGCGCTACGCCATCCCGTTCATCGTGGCGTCGCTGCTGTTCTTCGCCCTGGGTGCGGTAGTGGCGTGGATCACGTTCCCCCGCGCCCTCGACTTCCTCCTCGGGATCGGTGGCGACGAGCTGGAGCCCTTCATCGCAGCGGGGAGCTACGTGTCACTGGTGACTCTGATGATGGTGGCGTTCGGCGTGGCTTTCGAGTTCCCCGTGCTGATCGTGTTCCTCCTCATGGCGCGGGTCATCAGCGTCGCTCAGCTCACGCGGTGGCGCCGCTACGTGATCGTGGGTGTCGTGGCCTTCGCCGCTGTGATCACACCGAGCCAGGATCCCTACTCTCTGCTCCTGATGGCCGTCCCCATGTGGGTCTTCTACGAGGTCGCCATCCTGATCGGAAGGATCATGAAGAGATGAGCGCCAACAAGCCCCGGGCGGCACGCCACTACTCGGCCCGCGACAAGCTCATCGCCGTGGCGGCGGCATTGGCGGTGGTCGCCCTCACCGCCCTCGCGATCTTTCTCATGAAGCCCGGCGAGAGTGAACCCGACGTCACCGAGCTGCCTCCCTCCATTCCCGAGATCCCCGACACCGGAGTGGTTCCCGAGCAACCACCGACGACGGCACCGGCGGGCCCGACAGCCCCCGCTCCCGTCCCGGATTCGTCGACGGACCCGGCACCCCCGCCGTCCTGACCGTCGCTCGTGGACCCGCGTCGCTTCGCCGAGGATCGGGGCCTGACGCTCGACTCCTTCCAGCGCGACGCGATGGACGCACTGGACGCGGGCTCCTCAGTTCTCGTGTGTGCGCCGACGGGGGCGGGCAAGACCCTCATCGCCGAGTTCGCGGTCGTGGCGGCGCTCGGGGCCGGCGGGCGCGCCTTCTACACGACACCCATCAAGGCGTTGTCGAACCAGAAGTACCGCGACCTCCGGGAGCAGGTGGGGGAGTCCCGCGTCGGCCTCCTCACCGGCGACACGAGCATCAGCCCGCGAGCGTCGATCGTCGTCATGACCACCGAGGTGTTACGCAACATGCTCTACGCCGACTCCCCGGCACTCAAGGGTCTCGGCACCGTGGTGCTCGACGAGGTCCACTATCTCCAGGACCGGGCGCGCGGAGCGGTGTGGGAGGAGATCATCATCCACCTCCCTCCGGAGATCGGGATCGTCTGCCTGTCCGCGACGGTGTCGAACGCCGACGAGTTCGCGGACTGGCTGCGGGAGGTACGTGGCGACGTCGTCACCGTCGTCGAGCAGGAGCGACCCGTGCCCCTGGACCACTTCTGGGTCGCGGCCGACCGGCACGATGACCTCGTGATCCTCCCGACCTTCGCGACCCGGAGAGGAGTCGAGGTCCCGAACCCCGACGCTGTCATTCTGGAGGCCGACCACGCCCCGCGCCGCACGCGAGCGCACCAGCGAGGCGGCCGGCGAGGCGGCCGCGGCCGGAGTGCGCTGCGACAGCCCGGCCGGGTGGAGCTCCTCGACGCTTTGCGGGACCGCGACGAGCTCCCGGCCATCTACTTCATCTTCAGCCGCGCCGGCTGCGACCGCGCCCTCGACGAGTGCGTCTCGGCCGGTGTGCGGTTCACGACCGCCGACGAGGCCCGCCGGATCCGCGGGATCGCCGAGTCCCGAACGGCTGCCCTCGATGACCGCGACCTCGACGCCCTGGGGTACAGCCGCTGGCTCCACGCTCTCGAACGGGGCCTGGCCGCTCACCATGCCGGAATGGTTCCGGCCATGAAGGAAGCCGTGGAGGAGGCCTTCGTCGCCGGTCTCGTGCAGGTCGTGTTCGCCACCGAGACACTCGCCCTGGGTGTGAACATGCCGGCCCGGTCTGTGGTGCTCGAGAAGATCACGAAGTTCACCGGCACCGGCCACGAGATGCTCACCGCCGCCGAGTACACCCAGCTCGGTGGGCGCGCCGGCCGGCGTGGTCTCGATGCGGCCGGGCAGGTCTACGTGTGCTGGAGCCCGTTCGTCACGTTCGACCAGGTGGCGGCGCTGGCAGCGCGGACCACCTACGAGCTCCGGTCGTCGTTCCGCCCGACCTACAACATGGCCGCCAACCTCGTGAAGAGCCACGAGCGGGCCGAGGCGCACGAACTGCTGAACCTGAGCTTTGCCCAGTTCCAGAGCGACCGGGCGGTCGTGGGCCTCGAACGCCAGCTTCGCAAGCGACGCCGTGATCTCCGCCGCGCGGAGAAGCGCGGGGAGTCGACGTCACGACCCGCCAGGAAGGTGGCACGTCTCGAGCGACGCATCGCGGGCCGTTCGGAGAACCTGTCGAGATCGTTCGACCGCGTCATCGGGCTCCTCGACAGCTGGGGTTATGTGGAGGGCTGGTCCCTCACCGCGCGGGGTGAGGTGCTGGCCGGCCTGCACTGTGAGCTGGACCTCGTGGCGGCGGAGATGATGGCCGAGGGGCTCCTGCAGGATCTGGACGCCCCGTCGGTGGCGTCGGTCGTGTCCTGCTGCACGTTCGAGCGTCGTGGCTCCGACGACGACAGCGCTCCCGTCGGGGCACCCACCCGGGAGGTCGGCGCCCGTGTGCGACGGCTCCAGCGGATCTCCGACGCGCTGGGGGCCGCCGAGACCGACGCCGATCTGCCGGTCACGCGGGCGATCGACTCGGGCTTCGCCCACGAGGCCTACGAGTGGACGCGGGGTGACGCACTGGCCGACGTCCTCGCCGACGACATCACCGGCGGCGACTTCGTTCGTTGCGTCCGACAGCTCCTCGACCTCCTGCGGCAGGTCGCCGAGGCGGCCCGGGCAGCGGGGGAGCGGGAGACAGCAGGGGTGGCGGCGGAGGCGGCCGACGCCGCGCTGCGAGGTGTCATCGCCGCGTCCGAGGAACGCTGAGCCGTGGGAGGCGTCGAGCCGGGTCGACCGTGGGAGAGCCCGACCGCGGGTGAGGGCCCACGTGTCGTCGAGGGTGTCGACGCGGAGCTGGCGGCCGCCTGGCACGAGGATCCGGGCAGCGTGATCGCCTTCCGGCCCGACGCGTCGTCCGACATCGCCCGTGTCCTCGGAACGACGACGCGCACGTCGGGAACCGAACCGACGGCGCCGGGAGACCGGGTCGTGGCACTCGACGGGATGTGGTGCGTTGGTGAGATCCCTCCCTCGCTGTCGTCGCGCCCGGCCGACCGGCGGCGGGAGCGCCTCGAGCGCCCCGTGTCGGAGTTCCCGGCGATCGGGACGGTGGTGCTCGGGACGCCACCCGACCGGCTGGGACGCCTGTCGCGTTCGTTCCACGTGCGCGTCGCCGTCGACGGTCGTGAGGTGTTCGCAGGGAAGATGACGACGGTCGTCGTGGCGTCGGGCGAGTTCCTCCGCGGCGCTGATCTCGTACCGCGGGGCCACCCGGGTGACGGGCGCCTCGAGGTCCAGGTCTACACGCTGGAACGCCGCCAGCGGAAGGTCATGCGGGAGCGCCTCGCGACGGCCGGCCACCTTCCCCATCCCGGCATCCTCGAACGCAGCGGTCGCCGTGTCGAGGTGACGGTCCCGACGGGCTCGTGGCCCCTGGAGGCGGATGCTGTTCCCCGGGCACCCGTGTCGGGGCTCGAGGTGACCGTTCTACCGGGCGCGGTTCGACTCGCGCTCTAGCCGGACCGCCGGGACGACACGGCGTCGTGACCCGGCGACGAGAGCGAGCCCCAGCGTGAGAGCCATCAGTGCGCTCGCCGCGGCGATCAGGATGTCGGAGGGCCCGGTGGCGGGGAGTGTCGGAGTGCCGCCGCTCGCACCACCGGAGCCGTCGGGGCCGCTGCCACTCGGGCCGTCGGCGCCGGGAGTGCCGCCGCCGGGATCCGTGCCACCCGGGGCGCTCCCGCCGGGATCACCACCACCGGGATCACCACCACCGGGATCGCCACCACCGGGATCACCACCACCGGGATCACCACCTGCCGGGCAGAAGCTCTCCGTCGACTGCGCGAGGTCGGGGGCGCCCACGAAACCCAGGCCGCCGAAACCGATACCGGCGACCGCGCCGTTCTGGAGGCCCCCGGCGATGAAGACGGGGAAGCCGCACGCCTGGCCGTCGGACTCCCAGGGGCCGGCAGCGACGGGCGACCACGAGTCGGTTGCCTGCTCCCAGAACCAGAAGTCGCGCTCCAGGCTGTCACCCGACCCGCCGGGGTCGGCATTGCCGCCGAGCATGAGAACCCCGGGGTTCGCACCCGTCACGGCGCCCATGGCCTGGAGCGCGCGTGGTGACGGGCCGCAGTCGGCCGGCCCGCAGGCCTGTACCCAGTCGGAGTCGCCCGGCGTGAAGGTCCACGTGTTGGCGTTTGTCGGCTGCCCCGGGCCCGACTGCCCGCCGAACATCACGAACTTCTCACCGTCCCAGCCCATCTGCGTGGAGATCAGACCACCGGGAGCACACGCGCTGCAGATCTCCGTCCAGTTCGCGCCGTCGAACGACCACGTGTCGGACGCTCCACCCGGCCCTCCGATCAGACCGCCGTACATCAGAACCTGGGCGCCGTTTCCCGCCATGGCCATGGTGAGGCGACCGACGGGAACCGCGTCGCCGCCACCGGGAGGGCACCCGGTCTGGTCGCAGAGAACCGACCACGACGAGCCGTCCCAGTTCCAGGTCGTTCCGCGTTCACCGGCCGTCTCGCCGGCGCCGAACATCACGACACCCGCCGGCCCGGTTCCCGCGCCGTGGAAGAAGGTGTTGCCGGGTCCGCAGGGGGAGTCGGCGCCGCTCACCGAGGTGCCACACCGCGGCTCCCAGTCGCCGCCCTCGTACACCCAGGTGTCGGCGTACGGGACGCCGGGCCCGGGAGGCCCGTCGGGCTTCCCGCCGTAGACGACGGCCTGGGTCCCGGCGGGATTGGCGGCTCCCGCTGCAAAGAAGCGCGGCACGTCGAACTCCGGTGGTGCGTCGACGGTGTCCCATTCGAACGTCTCGGCGGCTGCCGGGGCGGCCAGGGCCACCACGAGGGCGCAGGCCGCCAGAACGGGCAGACTTCTGCGTGCACGCATCCGGTTCCTTTCACGGACGACCGGGACCGGTGGGCCGTCTCCGGGGGTCCTGATCGGCCGACCGGGCCGGAACCTGAGGGTTCGGGGCGGTCCCCGGGGGTGGGGTGGGGCACCGGTAGGCTCGGCGTCCCATGACCTACGTGGCGGAGAGCTTCACCGACGACGAAGCCACCGTTCTGCGGCCCTACTTCACGAATCTCGAGGGGCCGGTGTTCGCCCTCGTGAACCTCCCCGAGGTCGTCAAGGGCGCGCTGTTCGCCCGCTACTCCCGCTCCTCCAAGAGCCTCCGACGGTTGTTTCTCGACGAGTTCGTGGGCGACCTCGACCTCACCGGTGACCTCACGGTCGACGCCACGGTCGGCCTACGCCGCGCCGAGGAGCTCTACGAGCGCGTGTTCGTCGAGTACGGCGATGACTCGGTAGCACAGCTCGGGGGTGTGCACCTGGCGTGCGAGCAGGCGAGCAACGTCCTCACGAAGATCCTCGAGTGGGGTCGCCTGATGTCGTATCTCGAGCAGTCGACGCGCTACATCCCCTATGACATCCGCCTGGGCGGGCACTACCGCTACCGGCGCGACCCCGACGTCCTCGGCTCGTCCCTGGGTGCGCGCTACGTGTCCGACATGGACACGATCTTCTCCACCTACTCCGAGATGCTGCCCGTCATGCTGGAGTGGGCGAGGGAGCGTCACCCCAAGGATCCCGGCGACTCCGATTTCGTCTACAAGCAGACCATCAAGGCCAAGGCGTGCGACGCCCTGCGCGGCCTGCTGCCTGCCGCCACCCTCTCGAACGTCGGGATCTACGGAACCGGCCAGGCCTACGAGGCACTGCTGCTGCGGATGCGCGCGCACCCGCTCCCCGAGGCGCGCGAATACGCCGCTCTCATGCTCACCGAGCTCCGCAAGGTGGTGCCGTCCTTCCTGAGCAGGGTCGATCGCGAGGAAAGGGGAGTGGCGTGGAGCGACTACCTCGCGGAGACACGCGACGAGACGGCCGCGGCCGCCAGCGCGTTGCTCGGTGACACCGAGCCGGCGGAGGCGCCCGCGGTCACCCTCACCGACTGGGACCCGGAGGGCGAGGACAAGGTCCTGGCGGCGATCTGCTACGCCCACACCGATCTGCCCGAGATCCAGGTGTTCGAGCGCATCCGCCAGATGGACGCCGGCTCCAGGAGCGCCCTGATGGACGCCTACGTCGGGGAGCGCGTCAACCGGAGGCACCGACCCGGGCGCGCGTTCGAGCGGGTCTCCTACCGCTTCGACGTCCTGTGCGACTACGGCGCCTTCCGCGATCTTCAACGTCACCGAATGCTCACGCTCGAGTGGCAGCCGCTCGTCCCCTCGCACGGCTACGACGTGCCCGAAGCCGTCATCGAGGCGGGTGAGGCCGACCGCTACCGGGAGGCGATGGGCCGCTCCGCCGGTCTGTACGGCGCGCTGCGCGAGCAGTTCCCCGACCAGGCCTCCTACGCCGTCGCGCTCGGATACAAGGTCCGCTTCGTCATGCAGATGAACGCGCGCGAGGCCATGCACGTGCTGGAGCTCCGCTCGACGCCGCAGGGCCATCCCGTCTACCGCGCCATCGCCCAGGAGATGCACCGTCAGATCGAGCACCGCGCCGGGCACCGCCTCATCGCGGCGGCCATGCGCCATGTCGACGACACCCAGCACGACCTCGAGCGACTGGAGGCCGAGCGGGCGGCGGAGCGGCGCCGGCAGAGCCCGGGCGCCTGAGATTTTTCTCACGGTCCGCTGACCAGCACCAACGCGTATCGATGCAGGTCAGAGCGTGGCCGGCCCGCCGGCTCCCGCTTGACACGGGCCATTTCATTTGGCCAAATGCATTGCGCCCGCGTCCCTCCGGTCGTGGGAGCGCCGGGCTCGGGGGGGCCTGGGAGACCCAGTAGAGAACGCTGGAATAACCCACCCGTTCCGTCGGGTCGGGCCAAACAGTGGCCCCAACGGTCTCCCGGGTTCCACCCACCGGCCGGGCGCTCCGCAGTCCCCGGGAATGCCCGGAAGCGTCGGAAGCGTTCACCCCACCGACGACGGGTCATGCGCCGGTTTCGTCACATGCCGGGGTTATACTCCGCGCCCGCGTAGGCCCGACGGACAACGGGCGTGAGGAGAAACGGTCCACCCATGACCGCCAGCAAGACGAGTCAGAAGGACGCCGACCCGGGTGTCGACGACGAGGCAACGGACGACGACGACCTCGACGACGACTTCGACGACGACCTCGACGACGAGCTCGATCTCGACGACGACGACCTCGACGACGACCTCGACGACGACGACCTCGACGACGACGTCCTGGCACGCGACGACGAAGACGATGACGAGGACGACGACGAGGACGACGAGCGCCTCGACACGGGCGACCTGAGCGGCGAAGCCGCCTCGAAACGACCGGCGGGCGGGCGTGGTGGCGACGACGAGGGAATGGACCTCGAGGAGGAACACCACCCCGACGACGTCGAGGAGCCTCTCGACGTCGTACTGCGGGAGCGCACAGCCACCCCCGAGGACACCGACGATTCGTCCGGTGACGCGGGCCCCGACGGCCCCCGCCGCATCACACCCCGGGGCTCCGACGAGTTCCTCTGCTCCTCGTGCTTCCTCGTCCTCCCGCGCAACCAGCTCGCGGACGAGAAGAACCAGCTCTGTCGCGACTGCGCGTGAGAATGGGGTCGACCACGGCCCCGTCACCCGCGGCGCAGGAAACACGCGAACCGTCGCAGCGGCGCGTGTGGTTCACACCCGTCACGGCGTCGGTGCTGTCGGGGCTGCTGGTGTTCCTGTCTATGCCGCCCGTCGACCTCGGCTGGAGCGCGTTCGTGGCCCTCGTCCCCCTGCTGTGGGCCTGGCGGGGGAGCGGGGCGCGTCGAGCCGCCGGCTACGGCTTCCTGGCCGGGTGTGTCTACTTCGCGCTGCTCCTGTCGTGGGTCTTCTTCTTCGGCCCGTTCGCCGTGGTCCCCCTGGTCGCGGCCCTGGCGGCCATGTGGGCCCTCATCGGCGCCGCCGTGGCCGGCCTCGCCCGCCTCGACGTCCGCTCCCCGTGGACCACCGCCGCCGTGTGGGTCCTGGTCGAAGCCTTCATGGGAAGGATCCCTCTGGGTGGCTTCTCGTGGGGCGAGGTCGGCTACGCCTTCCACGGCGTGGGGGTGGTGCGCTCCCTCGCCTCGTGGGGCGGGGTCCTGGTCATCTCCTTCGTGGTCGTGGCCGTCAACGCGCTGCTTCTCGACATCGGCGTGGCGCTGTCGCGTCGGAGGGCGGTGCCGCAGGGTGCCGGCGCCGGGCGGTCCCTCCTACGCGCCGGAGTCGGCATCGGGATCGTGGCCCTCGTCACCGTCGGGCTCCACGTCGCCGTCTTCGAGCCGACCCCCACCGGGGAGATGTCCTTCGCTCTCGTGCAGGCCAACGACATCAACCGCGACCTGACCGACGCGGAACTGAACGCCCGCTACCTGCCGCGGCGCCACCTGGCGGAGGCGGCCGACCTCGAGGGCGTCTCCGAAGACGACGTCGACCTCATCGTGATCCCCGAGTCGGGTCTCGACTGGGATCCCCGCATCGACCCCGGCTACCCGAATGACGACCTCGGCGCCCTCGATGACGAGATCGCCGACGTCGCAACAACCCACGACGCTGCCGTGCTGGCGAACGCGTCCGTGGAGGTGGGCAACGACGAACTCGAGAACACGAACTTCCTCTACGACCCCGACGGCACCCTTCAGGGCACCTACGTGAAGCAGCATCTGGTCCCGTTCGGGGAGTACGTGCCGGGGCGCCGCTACCTCGACTGGATCGGGGCGCTCGACCAGGTGCCCCGCGACAACGTCGCCGGCGACGAGGTCGGTGAGTTCCAGGTTGCCGGCCACACGGTGGGCAGCGTCATCTGCTTCGAGTCGGCCTTCGGCGCCACCTACCGCGAGACCGTCGAGGCCGGAGCGGAGATCGTCGTGGTGCAGACCAACAACCGGTCCTACCGGCGCTCCTCGAACAGCGAGCAGCACATCGCCATGTCGCAGATGCGGGCGGTGGAGACTGGCAGGGCGGTACTGCACGCATCGGTGTCGGGCAGCAGCGCCGTGATCGCGGCCGATGGCACCATCGAGGCGACCACTCCGCAGTTCGAGACGACGGTGCTGGCGGGCACCTCGACGACGATGACCGGCGAGACCCCCTACTTGCGCTTCGGCGACTGGATCCTCCTGGCGTCGGTGCTCACCCTTCTCGGGGCAGTGGGCCACGGATTGTTCGCCCGGCGGGCACGTCCGTAGACTCGGGGACCGACCCTCGAGGAGGTAGACGTGCCCTCGTCCTCCAGCCACAAGCCCACGGCCGCCGACGTGCTCGTCTATGCGCCGGTCGGCGTGGCCTCCCTGGCCCGAGACTTTCTGCCGGGATTCGTGGCGCTGGCCGTGTCGCGTGGCCGTGCCGAGCTCGAGGCACACCAGGACAGGGTGGACCAGGAGGTCACGAGGGCCCGGGGTATCGGCCAGGTGGCCGCCGCCGCCGCTCCGGGTTTCGTCGAGAGGCAGTTGCGCATCGCGCGTGAACGTGCCACGGAAGCCATCGCCGAGATCGCCGAGTTTCGGGCCGGCCTCCCGGGCCGGTCCGACACCGCCGCACCGACCTCGTCCCCGGCGGCGGACCCGTCCACCAACGGACAGCTCAGTGCCGTGCCCGATCAGACCGAGGAGCGCGCCGACCTGCCGATTCCCGACTACGACGTACTCGCCGCCTCCCAGGTGGTCGACCGCCTGAGCGGCCTGCGCGACGACGAGCTGCGGTCGATACGCGAGTACGAGTCGTCCCACCGCGGGCGCAAGACGGTTCTCGGCCGCATCGACCAGCTCACGAGCTGAGGCGGCGACAGAGCGCCCGTGGAAGCCTCCCGGCCGGCACGAGCCGCCGACGTCGAGGCCGTTGTCGATCTCGCCGGCGCCGCCGTTGCCGAACTACTACGGGAGCGGGGTGGCCCTCTCTGGGCGCGCCGGGAGGCCCGCGACACCCTCACGCCCAAGTCTCTTGCGGTGCTGGTGGCTGCCGACGACGTCCACGTCGTCGTCGGAACCATCGACGACACGGTCGTCGGCTTCGCGATCCTGGAGTTCGAGGCCCTGCGTGACGGCTCCCTGCTCGGGCGCCTCCGCGAGATCTACGTGGACCCCGCCGCCAGGGGTGTCGGTGTGGGGGAGGCGATGATCCGCGACGTCGTGGTCGCCTGCGCCGAGCGGGGATGCGCCGGCATCGACGCCCTGGCGCTCCCCGGCCAGCGTGCCACGAAGAACTTCTTCGAGGCGTCGGGCTTCACCGCACGCTCCCTCGTGATGCACCGTTCCCTCGACGGGACCGCCTCCTGAGCGGGCACTGCCCGGGTGGCGTTGCCCGCCGAGGGCCCACGGCTCCTCACCTCTACCGCCGATAATCCTCGTTATGTAAAGTACGGGTGGACGGGCAGTACGGCGGGAGGCGTTTCTCTCCGGCGTCGCTGCTGTCCCCCGGACGCGACAGGGCGCCCCGGTTCCTCGAGGCGCCCGAATCCTGTCGTTCCCGCCCCGGAGGGCGGAGAGGCTCAGAGGAGCTTGGCCTTGGCCTTGTTGTACTCGTCCTCGGAGATCGTTCCGTTGGCCTTGAGGTCGGCCAGCTTGGCGAGCTCGTCGGCGACGCTGCCACCGCCGCCACCGGCGGTCGTGCGCACGTACTCGTCGAACTGCTTCTGGGCCGCCTGTTGCTGGGCCAGGGCCCGCTCCCCCATGCCCTGACCGCGCACGATCAGGTAGATGAAGGCGCCGAAGAACGGCAGGATGATGATCAGCATCGACCAGCCGAACTTCGCCCATCCCGACTCCTCGTGGTCCCGGAACAGGTCCGAGAAGATCGAGATGATCAGCCAGAACCAGATGACGAACAGGAAGATCCACAGGACGGTCAGGAACGCCTGACCGCTACCGAACTCTGCACCGAGACTCATCGCTCTCCTTGATGATGTTCACCCCCGGACCGGCTGGTACGGGCGCGGGTGATTCTGCCACGGCGGCGGCCCCTACGCCGTGCCGGAGCGGGCCTGCCGCTCCGCTCGGGAGGACAGACGTCCCGGACCACGCCGCCGGGGTGCGCCGACGACGACGTCCTCCGTCGCTCACACGGATCCCTGTCGCCATGCTGCGCCACAATGCACCGAAAGTCCGGTTTGCCGTGGACAAACACGACTACAACCAATACACTTCGCGAAAGCCAGATAACCACTCTTGGTGAAAGGACTACTCCATGAACGCCCAGCCCACCCCACCTGCGACCCGGCCTCGCCGCCGCGGCCTCAGGGCCCTGGCCCTCGTCGGACTCGCCGTCGTCGGCCTCTCCGCCTGCGGCGGCCGTGCCTACATGGCCGTCAACGGGCCCAACTTCCCCGCCGAACACGCCGAAGGGCTCGTGGGAGGGCCAGGTCTGAAGTTCACCCACGACGCCGAGGGCAAGGTCGTCTCCATCGTCGGCGTGGGACCCGTGACGCGACCCGACGGTAGCAACACCGTCATCGCCGTCGACATCCACCGCAAGGCCAACGGCTACGAGTACCAGGGGACCATCAACTACAAGCTGAAGAACGGCCACGACTGCGACTGGATCATCGACGACGATCCCCGGAACGTCCCCGAGGCGGGTCTGGCGGGCGTCGCTGTGAGCAACTGTGAGAACGGCGGGTCGAGCGCCGTGTGGCGTTTCGACCCCACGTGATCTCCCCCCTCACGTAGGGAATGCGAACGGGGGCCTTCGGGCCCCCGTTTCGCGTCCGGCCGCCGGATCATGGGGCATGATGGCTGGATGCCGATGAACACAGGGGCCGCGATCGAAGAACCGGCAGCGCAGGCGTTCCTGCGGTCGTGTGTTCCCTGGATCGTCGGGATCGTGGTCGTCGGGGCGGGTTTCATCGGAATCAGCGTGGTCGCTCTGGTCGTCTGGGACTGGCCCAAGGCGTGGTATCCGATGTCGTTCGGTGGGGGGATCGTCGCCGTCGGCTACTGGGCCTGGAACTGGTATCTCGGGATTCGCCACATGGTGTCCACGAATCCGTGGGTCGAACGCGGATGCCGGTTCGGCTACAACGAGTGGCACGGCACCACCTGGCAGGCAGTGCTGCACCTCGACCAGGATGCCGCGGACCCGGCGTCCGCGGTCTACAGCCGCCACGTCAGCAGCATTCGTCGGACATTTCGGCGCTATCGACCGGTCGAGGGATGCGACGGAGGCGCCGTGCGAATCGTGGGAGATCCGACGAGCCCGCTTGGGGTTCTTGTCTCGCCACCCGACGCCGCTGTAGCGGTCCACATGGGGCCGTACGCCCGGAGCAAGAAGCCAGAGGGGATTCGGCTGGGCGGACGGCTTCTGTGGAGGTATCGATCGTCGGTCGGCAACTATCCGCCGACCGGGTATCGCCGGACCCTAGAGAAGTGAACGCAACGCCTGGCGGGTGCGGGCGGCCTCGTCGGCGTTGGTCGCGAACTCGGAGGCGCCGAAATCGGTGACGCCCTCCCCCGCCAGAGCCTGGATCTGGTCGACCACTGACTCCTCGGCGCCGATGATGGCGACGTCGCCGGGTGACTCTGCTCCCTCCCGGTCCAGCATGGCCCGGTACGACGGGAGCTCGCCGTAGATGGCGAACAGCTCGTTCGCGCGGGCCCGGGCACCGTCGACGTCGTCGGTCACGCACACCGGAAGCCCGACGATGATCCGCGGTGCCGGACGGCCGGCCTCCGCGGCGGCCTGCGTGATCGTCGGCACGGTGTGGTCACCGAGTGTTCGGCGACCCGTCATCCATGTGATCGTCCCGTCGGTGCGTTGGCCCGCCAAGCGGAGCATCTGCGGGCCGAGGGCGGCGACCACGACGGGGGGCGCCGCGGCGACGGGCTGTGTCGCTCCGTGGAAGCTGTTGCGGTCACCCTCCACGTCGACGACCTCCCCTGCCATGGCCGGCAAGAGGATGTCGAGGTACTCGCTGAGGTAGCCGACAGGCTTGTCGAAACTGATACCGAACACACCCTCGATCATCACCTGGTGCGACAGGCCGATACCGAGGAGCAGCCGTCCACCCGTGGCAGCGTTGACCGTCGTGGCCTGCATGGCCAGGTTGGCGGGGTGCCGTCCGTAGACCGGCACCACAGCGGTTCCGAGGGTGATCCGGTCGGTGCGGGTGCCCGCAACGGCCAACGTCGTGAGAGCGTCCTCGGCCATGATCTGCGGGAGTGCCCAGCTCGCGAAGCCGTCGGCCTCGGCACCGGTCGCGTGAGCGAGTTGATCCTCGAGGCTCCCTGCTCGTCCCAGTATGCCGATGTTCATGATCCGTCTCCGTTCTCGGGTGTCCAGCGCAACCGGAGCCGCTTGGCGGCCGCCACCTCGTCGACCCGGCCCACGGGTGTGGCGTGCGGAGCGGAGCGGGCAGCCTCTCCCCCGTCGGTGTCGGCCTCGGCGACGATGCGCTCGAATGCCGCCGCCATCGCCTCGACCGTCTGGGGGCTCTCGGTCTCGGTGGGCTCCACCATGAGCGCCTCGTCGACGATCAGGGGGAAGTACATCGTGGGAGGATGGAAGCCCTCGTCGATGAAGCGCTTGGCGACGTCGATCGCCCGCACGTCGGCGCGCGCCTTCAGTGGAGTCGCCGACGCCACGAACTCGTGCATGCACGGTTCGTCGTAGGGGAACTCGAACACGCCCCGCAGCCGTTCCTGGAGATACCGGGCGTTGAGGACAGCCGCGTCGGCCACCCGGCGCAGTCCGTCGCCGCCGTTCACGAGGATGTAGGCGTACGCGCGGGCCAGCGCGAGCGCGTTGCCGTGCCATCCGTGGATGCGACCGATCGAGCACTCCGGCGTGGTCCACTCGAAGCGACCACTCTCGTCGTCGAACTCCGGTCGTGGGCCCGGCAGGAACGGTGCCAGTCGCTCGGAGACCGCAACGGGCCCGGCACCGGGGCCACCTCCCCCGTGGGGGACGGCGAACGTCTTGTGGAGGTTCAGGTGGACGATGTCGAAGCCCATGTCGCCGGGGCGGACGACGCCGAGGATGGCGTTCAGGTTGGCGCCGTCGTAGTAGAGAAGCGAGCCTGCGTCATGGAGGACGGCGGCGATCTCCTGGATGTCGCGCTCGAAGAGACCCAGGGTGTTCGGGTTGGTGAGCATGAGGCCGGCGACGTCCTCGTCGACGAGATCCCGCAGGGCCCCGAGATCGACGAGTCCCCGCTCGTCGGTGGGGACCTCGACGACGTCGAAACCCCCGAGGGTGACCGACGCGGGGTTCGTGCCGTGCGCGCTGTCGGGGATCAGGACCTTGGAGCGCTGACGCCCCCGCGCGGCGTGCCAGGCCCGCATGAGCAGTAGCCCCGTGAGTTCCCCCGCGGCGCCGGCGGCCGGCTGCAACGTGGCGGCGTGCATCCCCGTGACCGCGCACAGGCTCTCCTCGAGACCCACGAGGAGTTCCATCCACCCCTGGATCTGGCTCGTGGGCTGGGCGGGATGCGCGCCGGCGAACCCGGCGAGCGCCGTGGTGGCGTCGCACAGCTTCGGGTTGTACTTCATCGTGCAGGAGCCCAGCGGGTAGGCGCCGTGGTCGACGGAGTAGTTACGTGAGCTGAGGCGCGTCACGTGCGCGACGAGGTCGCGTTCGGACACCTCCGGGAGGAGTGGGAGGTCCTCGGCGAGGTGCTCCGACCCCACGACCGACGACAACTCGACCTCGGGGATGTCGGTGGCGGCGAACGACCATGCACGCCGGCCCGGCGACGACAGCTCGAAGATCGTGGGCTCGGTGGCCTTTCCCGCGACGGGGGTCGACGCTGCCCGCCCGGCGCTCGGGGTAGCCAGGGAGGCCGGAACGTCGCGATTGCGTGCGCTCGGAGATGTCACGAGAGGGCCTTCTCCAGTGCGGCGGCGAAGCCGTCGATCTGCTCGCGGGTACGGGTCTCGGTGACGGACACCAGCATCGTGTGACCCAGGTCCGGGAAGTCGGTCGTGAGGTCGACCCCGCCGAGGTAGCCGGCCTCGGCCACGGCGTCGAGGACCTCCGTGACCGGTCGCGGGAGGCGGATCGGGAACTCGTAGAGCGTGTCGGCACCGACGGCCGGCTCGACACCGGGAATCCCCAGGAGCTGGGCCCTGGCGTAGTGGGCGCCCCGCACACACCGCGTGGCGAGCTCACGGAGCCCGTGCGGCCCGAGCCACGAGAGGTGGATGGCCGCCGCGACGGCGATCAGGGTCTGGTTGGTGCAGACGTTCGAGGAGGCCTTCTCCCGTCGGATGTGCTGCTCGCGCGTCGAGAGCGTGAGCACGTACGACCGGCGGTCGTTCGCGTCGACGGTCTCGCCGACGAGGCGCCCCGGGAGCCAGCGCCGCACCCAGGGGGCGTCGCGGCAGGCGAACAGTCCGAGGTAGGGGCCACCGAGCCCGAGCGGTGTACCGAAGGGCTGACCCTCCCCCACCGCCACATCGGCGCCCTGACCACCGGCGGAGCGCAGCACACCGGCGGCGACGGGGTCGGCGGAGGCCACCAGCAGCGCGCCGGCGTCGTGAGCGAGTGCCGCCGCAGCCGGCACGTCCTCCAGGGCCCCGAGTGCGTTGGGGTGGCCCACCAGGAGTGCGGCCGGCTCGCCGAGGTCGTCGGGCCACACGGTCACGCCGTTGACGAGCGGTGCGGGACGGATATCGAGCCGTGGACCGGTGAGTGTCGCGATGACCTCGCGGACATTGGGGTGGACACCCTCGGACACCCAGACCGTGCGCCGTTTCGTGGCCGCAGCCGCCAGGTTGAGTGCCTCCACCGCCGCCGAGGCACCGTCGTAGAGCGAGGCGTTGGCAATCTCGAGCCCGTAGAGCGAGGCCACCATCGTCTGGTACTCGAAGAGGGCCTGGAGCACACCCTGCGACAGCTCCGGCTGATACGGCGTGTAGGAGGTGACGAACTCCGAACGCATCATGAGAGCCGGGACGGCTGCGGGGAGCTCGTGCTCGTAGGCGCCGTACCCGGCGAACGACACGAGGTCGTTCGCCGCGGTTCGGTTGTGGCCGGCCATGGCGGCCAGGCCGGCCGAGGCGTCGGCTTCGGCGAGCCCGTCGACCATGTCGAGACCACCTGCGAGGCGCACAGCCTCCGGAATGTGTGCGTAGAGGTCATCGAGTGAGTCGAGCCCGCAGAATGCCAGCATCGCCCTGATCTCGTCGTCGGTGTGGGGAACGTAGTGGCCCACTCGGCGTCCGCCCTCTCGTCGCGCCTGTCTCGGTCCGGCACTGCGCGCCCCGTGGTTGCGGTGAGGCGACGGCACCGGGCTTCATCATCGCGGACCCGGCGCCACCCTCTCCAACGCTCCGGGCCCGGCCCGGGTGCGCCCGGCTCCTCAGCGCTCGATGAAGGGTGGGTCCACCACCGTGGCCGGGGTGGCCCTCCCTCGGATGTCGACGGCGACGCCGTCGCCCACCTCCACGTCGGAGCGCAGCAGGGCCAGGGCGATGCCGTGCCCGGTCGTGGGCGAGAAGTTCCCGCTCGTGACGGCTCCGAGCACCTCGTCGGGGTCGCGATCCGCCAGAACGGTGTAGCCCTCACGGGGGAACCGGCGCCCGTCGAGGGACAGGCCGAACAGGAGACGGGCCGGGCCGCTCTCGCGCTCGCGTGCCAGGGCCTCACGCCCGCGGAAGTCCACCTTGTCCCAGCCGACCACCCAGCCCAGCCGGGCCTGGAGGGGTGTGATCCCCTCACCGAGCTCGTGGCCGTGCAGTGGGTAACCCATCTCGAGGCGAAGCGTGTCACGGGCGCCGAGGCCCGCGGGGCTCGCGCCCTCCGCCAGCAGAGCATCCCAGAGCGCGCCCGCGTTCGCGGCGGGCACGTGGATCTCGACGCCGTCCTCGCCCGTGTAGCCCGTACCGGCCACCACGACGTCGGCGCCATCCCACGACGTACGGGCGACACCGAAGTGACCCGGGAGCCCCACGTCGCCGAGAACCGCCGACACGACCTCGCCCGACCGTGGGCCCTGGACGGCCAGGAGTGCCCGATCGGCGGTCAGGTCCTCGAACACGCAGGCACCCGGCACCCTGTCGGCCGCCTCTCCCAGAGCAGCCAGGAAGGGGGCCATGTTGGCGGCGTTGGGAAGCACGAAGAAGTCCTCGTCGCCGAGCCACCACACGATGACGTCGTCGACGACATGGGCGTCGTCGGGGTCGAGGGCATGGGTGTACTGGGCGCGCCCGACGCCGATCCGCCGGAGGTCGTTGGTGAGCAGCCACTGGAGAGCCTCGAACGCCCCCGGCCCGTTGACGCTGACGGTCCCGAGGTGCGAGACGTCGAACACGACGACGTCCTCGCGGCAGCGCCGGTGCTCGTCGAGAACACTCCCGTAGTCGATCGGCATGTCCCACCCCGCGAAGTCGACGAGCTTCGCGCCGAGACCACGGTGTCTGGCTTCCAGCGGGCTGTGGTGAGCCGATCCCGTCACGCAGATCCCGCCTCGCGAACCCGCGGGCCGAGGTCGAGGCCCGGAGCATCGGAAACGGGGCGCAGCGTCGGATGGTCCTCGAGCTGGGACGGAGGCTCCAGTCCGTACTTCACGAGGAGGTGGAGATAGTCGCGCTGGTAGAAGATCTTCACGTTTACCTCGGGATACTGCTCACGCAGTCGCCGCACCTTCCGGTTCTTCCTGGTGACGAGCTTCTGGTTCAGCGTCGTGATCTCGATGAAGAGGTCGTGCTCGGGGAGGTAGAAGTCGGGAGAGAACGCCTGGACCGGGTTGCCTTCGGAATCATGCTCCAGCGTGAACGTACGCGGCTCGTACTCCCAGCTGATGTTGTAGAAGTCGAGCAGCTTCGCGAACTGGCGCTCGGAGTTGTGCGCGAAACGCACGTCCTCGTGTGGGAGGCGCTCCGTGTCGATGTGTCAGTCCTCCGCTCCCGCCGCCCGAGAGGGCGTGACCCCGTCGTCGGGGCGCGGGGAGGCGCGGTGGTCGGCCGACGGCCCGGGGACGAGTTCGACGATCTGGGCGTCGAGCTCGTCGACCATGGAGCCGATCGGCACGATGTTCAGGACACCCTGTCCCTGCCGTACGAGGTCGAGCAGGTCGTCGCCGCTGCGCGTGACGACCGAGTTCTTCCCGTCGATCACCAGGCTCGCAGTGGCGAGGTCGCGCTCGACGTGCTCGCGGAAGTACGCGACGGCCTTGCGCGCACTCTGGAGCGACACCCCGGCGTCGAGGAGGCTCTTGACGACCTTCAGCTCGACGAGGTCGCGGTAGGAGTAGCGGCGCTGTGTGCCGCTCCCCGCGGCATCGGCGATGGACGGGCGGATCAGGTCGGTGCGCGCCCAGTAGTCGAGCTGCCGGTAGGAGATGCCGACGATGTCGCACACCTTCGGGCCGCCGAAACCCTCGCCGGCGGCGGCGCCGACCGGGTCGGACAGGTCGAGTTCGGGTTGGTCGGTGTCCATGGTCCCCCTGCTACGCGTGGTCATTTTTGCTACGCAACGTGGCGTTGTGCCGACCCTGTGCGGCGGACACGGCACTGGAGCGCGAGTAACACGCGTGTAGTTACGTGGACGCTACCCCTCCGGGGCCGTTTCGTCAACGTTCCCCGGGACGGTGCCGGTACGGAGGTACTCCCCCAGGGCGGCGTGCTGCGCCGTGGTGCCGATCACGATCATCGTCGTGCCCGCCCGCAGGGGCGTCCGCGGCGCGGGGTTCGAGTGGAACGTGCCCTGCGCGTCCCGCAGCGCCAGAACGAGCGCTCCCCCACTGGCGGTGCGGATGCGTGCGTCCGACAGGGCGAGGCCGTCGATCGGCGAGTTGTCGGGGACCACCATCTCCTCGAGGCTGTACTCGAGAGATCCGCCGTGCATGGCGACGTCGATGAAGTCGGCCACAGCGGGTTGCCGCGCGAACGCGGCGATCCTCTTGGCGCCGATTTCGAGAGGGTTCACCACGTGGTCGACCCCCGCCTGAGCGAGCTTCGCCTCGTTGTGGGCGGCGTTGGCCCGCGCCACGACGTGGAGGTCGGGGTTCTGCGCCTGTGCCGACAACGCCACCGAGATGGCGTCACCGTCGGACTCGAGGCTCACGATCAGGATCGCAGCGCGGGGAAGGCCGGCCCGGTCGAGGACGGCGTCGTCGGTGGCGTCACCGTGGACAGCGAGATAGCCGGCGTCGACCGCCTCGTCACAGCGGACCTCCTGGGTGTCCACGACGACGACGGGGCCGCTCTCGCACAGGATCGAGGCGATCGTTCGCCCGACCCGACCGTAGCCGCACAGCACGGTGTGCCCTTCGAGTTTCGAGATCTGTCGTTGCATGCGTCGCCTTCCGACGTGAAAGAGTTCGCTCTCGAGGACCTCCGCCCACACAGCGGCGAGCGAGTAGAGAACCGCGCCGACGCCGAAGACGATGAGGAACACCGTGAAGAGCCGGCCGGAGCCGTCGAGCGGGCGGATCTCGGAGAATCCGACCGTCGAGACGGTCACGACCGTCATGTAGAGGGAGTCCATGAAGGACCAGCCCTCGGCCAGCCAGAACCACGAGGTGCCGATCACGGCGATCGTGAAGAGGAGCAGGACGCCGGTCCTGATGCGTCTGCGGGCTTCCACTACTGGGCGAAGTCCTCCGGCGTCACAGTGTCGAGGAACTCCCGGAACTCCTCGACCTGCTCGTCTTCGTCCTCACTCTCGAACTCAACACCGGCTTCCTCGAGCACGGCGGGCGCAGCGACGATCGGGACGTCGCCCTCCTGGCGGACGGCGAGAGCGATCGCGTCGGAGGGACGCGACGAGACGCGGAAGGTCTCGTCGCCGCGCTGGAACTCGAGCTCGGCGAAGAACGTGCCCTCCTGGAGCTCGGTGATGACGACACGGTGCAGTGTCGTCCCCAGATCACTCAGTACGGAGGTGAAGAGGTCATGCGTCATGGGCCGCGGAGTGTCCATGCCCTGGAGGGCGTAGACGATGGCCGTCGCCTCGGGCGGGCCGATGAAGATGGGGAGATGCCTGTTGCCCTCCTCCTCGCGGAGCAGGACGATCGGCTGGTTCGTGGGAACCTCGACTCGCACACCGACCAGCGACAACGGAATCACGGCATCCTCCCGACGCGGGGCGATCCTACCATCGGCCGGATTCCGGCGATCGCGGCTCGCCGCTCAGGGCGGGTCCGCGTCGTTGCTTCCGTACCACCGGCGGACGTAGTCCTCGGTCCGCGCCGTCAGGTCGTCGCGATCCACGGTGACGACCACCGGGAGGTTCCGGAACAGGTCGGCACGGTGGAGGCCGTAGCCCAGCACGTAGACGTCGTCGATCTCCAGACCGCGGTAGCGGATGTCGTGCGGAACGATGCGCCGACCGGTCCGGTCGAGGAGCGTGCACACCTCCACCCGCCGTGCACCGAGCTCCCGCAGGTGGTTCAGGAGGTACGACAGCGTCAGACCCGTGTCGACGATGTCCTCCACGACCACGACGTCACGCCCGGTGAGATCGAGGGCGACGTCCTGGAGCAGGCGGACACGCCCGGAGTCGGGCTCGTACCGGGATATTGCCAGGAAATCGACCTCCACGGGAACGTCGCCCACAGCGCGGACCAGGTCCGCCAGGAAGATCAGAGCCCCCTTCATCACGCCCACGAAGACGACTCCATCGGGGTGATCACGCTCGATCTCCGCGCCCAGGCGCCTGACGTGTGCCGCGATGTCGTCGGCGGTGAGCAGCGTGGAGACGCTCACGCCTCCGGCAGCGTCCGAACCGCCGCCTCCCGCAGAAGGGCCAGTCTCAGGTCGCGCCCGAGCGCTGCGAGTTCCGCCATGCCCTCCTGCGCCCTGGCGCGCGCCTCGGGGTTCCTCTGGCGAAGGTACGGGAGTAGAACCTGCTCGAAGAGCGCGGCCTCACGATCGGCGAAGTGGCGGTACATCCGGAGGTGGCGGGGTTCGACGCCGTGCTCGGCGAACGCCGCTGCCGCCCGCACGATCACCAGGGACTGCTCGTCGTAGACCGGAGCGTCGTCGTCGGCCACGACCGGGCGAATGAGGCCGAACGACTCGAGCTCCTCGACCTCGGCCTCGTCGAGACCTGCGGCGGCCGCCAGGTCACCTCGCGTCATGGACGCTCCGGTCCCCGAACGGCCGAGGTCCTCGGCGGCCGTCGACGGGACGTCGATGTCGGCGAACGGGAGCTCGTCGGGTGGACGACGTCCCGAACCGGGGGTTGCTGCACCGACCCCCGGGGATCTGCCGCCGCTCGTCGGCCCGTCGTCGGTCGAGGCGTCGGGGGCGGACGGTCCGTGCTCCTCGAGACGCCCCTTGATCACTTTCAGCGGGAGATAGTTGTCGCGCTGTTGGAGAAGCACCCACCGCAGTCTCTCGATGTCGACGGTGTAGAACTTCCGGTAGCCCGACGGCGTGCGCTCCGGATCGATCAGCCCCTGGCTCTCCAGGAACCGGATCTTGGAGATCGTGACGTCGGGGAACTCCTCCCGGAGCAGTGACAGGACCTCACCGATCGACAGGTGGTCCGCCGTCGCCTCCTCCGGCACGGCGCTCACTCCTCCCCGACGTAGAAGGCGAGAGCGAAGCGACCGATCTGCACCTCGTCGCCGCTGTGGAGGGAGGCGGCGTCGACCCGTTCCCGGTTCACGTATGTGCCGTTGAGCGATCCGGCGTCGCGGACCTCATAGCCGTCGTCGGTGTGCACGAAGGTGGCGTGGCGCCGCGACACGGTGATGTCGTCGAGGAAGATGTTGGAGTCGGGATGGCGCCCGGCGGTGGTGGCATCGGTGTCGAGCAGGTACTTGCTCCCGGCGTTGGGACCCCGCCGCACGACCAGCATCCCCGTTCCGGCGCTCAACTCGTCGAGGGCCGGCCCGCCCGGCTCCCCATCGGGGTCGAGGGCCGGGAGGTTGACCGTCGTGTCGTCGACGTCCTGGGGCATTGCGGCGCCGCACGAGGAGCAGAAGTTCGACCCTGCGTCGTTCTGGTGGCCACACGCCGTGCAGATCACGGACCCAGGCTACCGAGGGCCTCCCCGGGCGGCAACGATGCTCTCGACCTGAGGTTCACCGTGAGGGTGACGCGCACCGTGGCTCCCTATGACTCCGTGTGCGCCCTGTATGCCGAGGCGTCCAGGAGCGACTCGACCTCGGCCGTGTCCGAGGGGGCCATCTCGAAGATCCAGCCCTCGCCGAAGGGATCCGTGTTGAGCAGCTCCGGTGTGTCGTCGAGCGCGGCGTTGACCGCCGTGATCTCTCCGGTCACCGGGGCGTAGATCTCCGACACGGCCTTGGTGGACTCCACCTCACACACGGACGCCCCCGCGACGGCGTCGAGACCCTCGTCGGGGAGGTCCACGAACACGACGTCGCCCAGGGAGTCCTGCGCGTAGTCGGTGATCCCGACGCGGGCGGTCCCGCCGTCGAGTCGGACCCACTCGTGCTCGGTCGTGTAGCGCACATCGTCGGGGAACTCCATGTCTGCCTCTCGTGACGGTGGTCGGGACCTCAGCGTAGCGGGGGGACCTCCACCTCCGTCTGAGCGGAAACCGCCACCGCGAGGTCGCCGCCGGCCTCGAGGAGCTCGAGCGCGCCACCCCGGATCGCGAGGCCACCCTCGAGGGTCGCCGGGTCCCCGATGGCGAGAACCTCGAACGACGCCGGCAGCGTTGTCCCGTCCATCGTGACGCTGCCTGCACGACCGGCGAAACTCGTGGCGACACCGACCCTCTGGTCGGCGACGGCGATGGCCTCGGCGCCGGCGTCGCGCAGTTCCTGGATCAGGTCCAGCATGTCACCGGGCTCGAGGACGCCCTCGGGGTCCTCGATTCGCACCACGATGCCCTGTCCCCGCGCGCCGACGGTTCCCGCGAGGATCTCGAGCTGTGAGAGCTCGGCCTCCGCGGCGGCGCGTGCCAGCGCGTCCTGCTCGGCCGACGACTCGAGGGTCTGGAGCTGGATCCGGAGATCGGTCAACTCGGTCTGCAACGCCGCGCTCTCCTCGTTGAGTCGCGCGAAGATCGTCGTGAGGTCGGTCTCGCTCTCCGCCTCCAGCTGCTCGGTGAGGTCGTCGGTCGTGCTCACCTGGCTGACGAGCACGAAACCCATGATCGCGGCGACGACCGGCAGGAGCAGGGGGCCGATCCTGTCGGACACACTCACGCTCAGCCTCCGAAGATCCGCCGTCGGATCGCGGACATGTTCTGGAAGATCCGGATCCCGAACACGACGGCAACAGCCGTGACGAAGTTGACGCCGAGTTGATCACCGATCCACACGAGACCGACGGCCAGAGCAGCGTTCGAGGCGAACGACACGACGAAGACGCGATCAGAGAACGTCTTGTCGAGCATCGAGCGGATCCCACCGAAGGCCGCATCGAGCGCCGCGACCACGATCACAGCCAGGAACCGTGACTGCTCGGGCGACACCGTCGGCTGGAAGACGAGCGCGAGGACCGCGCCGACGACGAGACCGATCAACGCCGCCACGTGACACCTCCCTGTCGGGACCGGTCGTTCACGGGCGACGCTCCCCGGAGGCGATCGGGGTCGCGTACTGCAAGCGGGTCCGGGCCTGGTAGCCGGGTACCTCGAGATCGCCGGCGACCTCCACATCGAAGGTCACCCCGTAGCGCTCCGTCCAGCGGTGCAAGTCGCGTGCGATGTGCGATCCCTCGAGGGCATCGACGTCGGCACCCGGGGCGATGATCTCGTAGGGCGGAGCGAGGGGTCGGAAGTTCACGGTGATGGTGTCACCGCCGTTCCGTATGGCGCTGGTGGCGACCAGACGCTCACCGCCGATCGACACGGCGTCGGCACCGGCGGCCCACAGGGCGTTGACGAGGCGCTGGAGATCGCGGTCGATGATCTGGAAGGGAGCGGCACGGGGATCCGTGACGAGCTCCGGTGGCGGATCGTCGAGCGTGATGCGCAGACCCGAGCCGGACCGGGACGTGAGGCCGGCGGCATCCTGGAGCTTCTCCCGACGTTCCCGCGCCTCGTCGTCGCCTGCTGCCGCCACCTCGTCCTGAGCCGACGTGACCTCGTTGCGGAGGCTCGCCACCCGGGCATCGAGATCGTCGATCTCCTCCCGGCGCGTCTCGATGAGGTCGATCAGCTGCGAGCGGCGGGACTCCGCTCCCTCACGCCGGGGCGGTTCGGTGGTGAGCGCCAGGACGAGGAGGAACCCGAGCAGTGCCAGCACAGCCGCCAGCGTCGCCCGAGATCTCACGTCGGCCCCCTTCCGCGATCTGCTCGGAGCGTACCAACAGGCTCCGGAGCTGAAGGCGGGGTGACGCAGGGATCAGCGCATCGACTGCCGGATGCGCCGGGCGTACTCCTGGGCGAGCTGCTGTGCCTCCTGCTCCGATGTCGCCTCCGCCCACACGTGGGTCAGCGGCTCCTCGGGGTCGGGAAGGACGAGCGCCCACGCGTCGTCGTGGAAGACCTTCACGCCGTCGACGAGTTGGACCTCCCGGTCCTTGGTCCGCTCGATCATCGCCCGCATCACCGCACCCTTGCTCTCCCACGGCGTGGGAACCTCGTCACGTACGACGTGGACGGCGGGAAGCCCGTTGACCACATCCGAGAGCCGGCACCCCGCGGCGCGCAGGAGATCGAGCAGCTTGGCGAGCGTGGCCGTCGCGTCGGACGCCGGGAGGAACTCGGGCCAGATGAAGCCGCCGTCGGGAGCGACCGCCAGGTCGATGTTCCCGCGGTCGGCGAGCGCGGTCACCGCGGACTGCGCCAACTTGGTCCACACGACCTCGGCGCCGTTCTCCTCGGCGATCCGCCGGGCGTGGCTGCTCACCGACACCGGGAGCACGATTCGGGCATCGTTCATCGTGGAGCTCACGAGCGACACCAGTGCCAGCATCGCCTCGGTGTTCGTCAGGGACCGACCGCGGTCGTCGACCACCGTCGCTGTTTCGCCGTCAGGGTCGAGGATCAGGCCGAGATCGCTCCCCGACGTCCGGACGAGATCCTCGAGGAACGGGATGCGGGCCTCGTCGTCGACGGCGGCGAGCGCCGGCGCCGTGCTCGCGTACGGGTTGACGGCGAGCACTTCCGCGCCGATCTTCGCCAGCACGTTCGGCATCACGATCGACGACGCTCCGAAGCTGTAGTCGAGGACGACCTTGAAGCCCCGGTCGCGAAGGGCCGGGGCGTCGACGGCCTCTTCCAGCGCAGCCGTGTAGTACTCGAACGCGCGAGGCGGGAAGACGATGTCACCGATGTCGCCGGCGAACGCCCGCCGGTAGTCCTCCCGCGACAACAGACGCTCGATCTTTCGCTGCGCCGCCTCGGACATGTCGCGCCCACCGGCGTCGAAGAAGCGGATCTCCACGCTGTTCGGATCACCGGGGGCCAACCGGAGAGTGATACCCCCCTGGGCACGTTCACTGCGTACGTGGAACCTCGTGAGAGGCACGGGGGCGAGCTCGAGGTCCTCGACCCGCACGCCCGCCATGTTGAGACCCGAGATGACCGCGCGCTTGAGTGACCGCGCCGCACGGCTGGTGTCACGACTGACCGTGACAACGGAACCCTTCTTCAGCGACGTCCCGTAGGCACCGGCGAGACGGACGGCGACCTCGGGTGTGATGTCGACATTGGCCAGGCCACGTACTCCCCGAGGGCCGAACAGGGTGCGGGCCCCGTGGCTCTCCCAGACGATCGACGACGTGACGACAGCGCCCGCGTCGACGGACTTGAAGGGAAAGATCTTCACGCCCGGGTTGATCACTGCGCCGTCGCCGACGAACGTCTCGTCGCCGAGCACCACGCCCTCCTCGGCCTGGACTCCCTGGCGGATGTCGGTGGAGCGTCCGACCACGGCACCGCGTAGCCGGACCGAGGGCGCCAGGTAGCTGTGGTCGTGCACCACGCTGCGCTCCAGGAACGCGTCGTGCTTGACGACGACGTCGGTTCCGAGCACGGTGTACTCGCGCAGGTGTGCACCCGACTCGATGGTGCAGTTGTCGCCGATCACGACCGGGCCGTCGACACGTGCCCGGGGATCGATGTCGGAGCCCTCGCCCAGCCAGACGTTCTCGCTGATGCGGAAGCCGCCGATGTCGACCGCGACGGCACCGTCGAGGACGTCCGTGTGCGCCCGGAGATAGGCCTCCAGGGTCCCGACGTCCTCCCAGTAGCCGCCCATCACGTGACCGTGGATGGACAGGCCCTGCTCCAGCATCTTCGGGAACACATCGCCCGAGAAGTCGACCACCTCGCCTTCGGGGATGAAGTCGAAGATCCGCGGCTCCAGAACGTAGATACCCGTGTTGATCGTGTCGGAGAACACCTGGCCCCAGCCGGGCTTCTCGAGGAATCGCTCGATGGAGCCGTCGTCGCGGGTGATGACGATCCCGAACTCGAGGGGGTTGTCGACCCTCTTCAGGGCGATCGTGGCGTCGGCTCCGGAATCCCGATGTGCCTTCAGTGTGGCAGTGAGATCGATGTCGGTGAGGACGTCACCGGAGATGACGAGGAAGGTGTCGTCGAGCTCTGCCGAGGCGTTGCGCACGGATCCGGCGGTCCCGAGTGGTGACTCCTCGGTGGCGTAGCGCATCCGGACACCGTGCTCCGAGCCGTCACCGAAGTAGGTGCGGATCTGGTTGGCGAGGTAGGCGACCGTCACGACGACGTCGTCGAGGCCGTGTTGGGTGAGCAGGTTGACGATGTGCTCCATCATCGGCTTGTTCGCCAGGGGCATCATCGGCTTGGGTTGGGTGCTCGTGAGCGGTCGCAGGCGCGTTCCCTCACCACCCGCCATGATCACGGCCTTCATGGCCCCGACCCTACGCCGTCGCGCGCAGCGCGGCCCTCCCGGAGAGCTTCGCGGCCGATCGGGATGTAGCGGATGAGTGCCCACCAGCTGAGGAGCAGTCCCCCGATGGCGAAGCACCACGCCCCGAACTCCCAGACGCCGGGAATGAAGCCCGTGGAGTCGGCCAGGAGGAACATCGGCAGCGCGAACATGAGCGCGAAGGTCCCCGCCTTGCCCACCCACGTGACATCGATCCGCCGCGCCCCGGCGGCGGCGAGGCCGACGGTGGCGGTCGTCACGAAGACCTCGCGGATGAAGACGAGGAGCAGAATCCACCGTGGCGCCGTTCCGTCGACATAGAGGCCGATCACGGCAGAGAAGAGGAGCACCCGGTCGGCGACAGGATCGATGATCCGGCCGAGCTCCGACTCCTGGTCGAAGGTGCGGGCGATCCAGCCGTCGACCCAGTCGGTCGCACCCAGGATGCCGAGCAGGATCGCGGCGGCAACGCGTTCGTCCTCGGCGAGCAGGAGCCAGAGGAACACGGGCACGAAAGCGAGGCGCACCGCCGTGATCACGTTCGGCACGGTCAGGACGCGGCTGCTCCCCCTCGCTCGCCGGCTCATGGCTGCCGAGCGTAGCGAAGGTACCGGAGAACTCCTGATCCTCGCCCGCTTCGCGCCGCGTCGACGGCATGCGACCGGTCGGCACCGATCCCGGCGCCGACCGCATCGTCGGTAGCCTCGCCGGGATGCGCTCCAGGAGACCACGCCCCCACGCCGTCCTCGCTGTCGCGGTCGCGCTCGGAGCCCTCGGTGGTGTCGGTGCCGCGTGCTCGGGCGGTGGAACCGACGGTTCCGCGTCGTCGCCGGCCCCTGCCCCCACGCCCGAGGTCACCACCGCGCCGGTCCCGACCGAGGCACCGCACGAGTTCAGGAGCCTCGTCGCCACCGCGACAGTTCCGGAGGTCCGGGTCTTCGACGAGCCCGACGCCCCCGCACCGAGCCGCACCCTGACGAACCCGACCGAGGTGGGTGGGCCGCTCGTGTTCCTCGTCGACGAGGAGCGCGACGACGGGTGGCTCCAGGTACTGCTCCCCGTGCGCCCGAACGGGACGACGGGCTGGATCCGGGCGTCGGACGTCGAGCTGGCGGGCAACGACTTCCACATCACCGTGGAGCTCGGCGCCCACACGATCACGCTCTACGACGGCGACGAGGTGGTGCTCTCCGAGCCCGTCGGAGTCGGACGCGGCAATGCGCCGACCCCCGGGGGGCGCTTCTACATCAAGGAGCTCCTCCAGCCACCGGAGCCCGGGACGGTGTACGGGCCGTACGCCTACGGGCTGTCGGGGTTCTCGAACACGTTCGAGACCTTCAACGGCGGCGATGGAGTCATCGGCATCCACGGAAACAACGACCCGTCGTCCATCGGCACCGACGTGTCCCACGGTTGCATCCGCCTGCCCAACGACGCCATCGTCCGCATGGTCGAGGAGATCGGCGTCCCCTTGGGCACACCCGTCGAGGTCGTGGCGTAGCACCCGGCACGCCATCCCGGCTGGAGCAGGGCTCTGCCGACTGCCAACCTGTTCGGTGATGGTCTCCGTTCGCGCCACGCGCACCCCCAATCCCAACGCCATGAAGTTCACCCTCGACGTGGCACTTCCCCGTGGCCTGGAGTCGAAGCAGGGCGACGAGCCGGAGGACCCGTTCGAGGCGGCTCTCCTGGGGATCGACGGTGTCGAGAGCGTCTTCGGTGTCAACGACTTCGTGACGATCATCCGCCAGGACGACGCGGAGTGGAACGACATCGTCTGCGCCGTCGAGGACGTGGTGTGTGACCACCTCGATGAGGCGGAGGCCGGCGAAGCCGACGATTCCGTGGCGGCTGCGCAGAAGCTCCTTCGGGACGCCGCGTCGGGACCCTCCGCCACCCCGGTGGAGATCGGCCGGGAGCCGAATCGGGACGACGACCGGGCCTGACGCGGCTCTCCCCGGCTCTCGGCGGGTTGGTACGTTCCTGATGCGAGAGGCAACACGTTCGCACCATCTCGGACTCTGGGTCGGGCTGCGGGGATTTGAACCCCGGACCTTTGGTCCCCCAGACCAACGCGCTAACCAAGCTGCGCCACAGCCCGCTCCGGCGCTCGCGCGCCGGTGCGGAGTGTAGACCGACACCTGCTCCTCGCCCCGGTCAGAGCGCCCAGTTCCACAGCGCCTCGACTCCCTGCCAGAACCGGAAGCCGAGGTAGATGACAAGTGCGGCGAGGAGCGCCCACAGGTGCCAGGGAAGCGGAACCCTGTCGTCGTCACTCTCGGGCTTGTCGTCGCCCGCGCCGGATTCGCGGCTCCTGAGCGTACGACCGGCTTCCACGACGTCGGCGGTCTCGACGGGCTTCCCGCAGGTCCTGCAGGTGCCGTCGGCGTTGACGGTCGACGGCGAGAGGTACCGGTCGCACGTCAGGCACCAAGGCATGACGCGAGTCTCGCACCCCCGGGTCAGTCGCTCTTCACTCGCACCCTGATCTTGAGAGGTGTCGGGCCCATGTCGAAGGCCTCCCGGATGCGGCGCTCGAGGTAGCGCAGGTACGTCGCGGGGAGCCGCCCCGAGGCGAACAGCGTGAAGGTCGGGGGCTCGCTCGCTCCCTGTGTGGCATAGAGCACGCGGGGCCGCCGCCGACCCCGGGCCGGCGGCGGGTGCCTGCGCTGCGCGTCGGTGATCACCCGGTTCAGCTCTCCGGTGGGTACCCGGGACCGGTAGGCGTCCTCGGCCTGGCGGAGAGCCGGCAGGATGGACGACACCTTCGAGCCCGTCGTGGCCGACGTCCGCAGCACGGGCGCGTAGGCGAGGAAGCCGAGGCGGTCGGCGACGTCCACGAGCACCTGGTCCCGCTGTTCGCCGGACACGAGATCCCACTTGTTGCACACGATCACGACGGCGGTGCCGGCCGCGTCGATGCGCTCGGCGAGGCGTTGGTCCTGATGTGTCACACCCTCGGAGGCGTCGACCACGAGAAGTGCCACGTCGGCGCGGTCGACGGCCTCGAGGGTCCGCAGCACGCTGTAGTGCTCGGTCCCGTGATCGACACGGGCCTGCCGGCGCATCCCGGCGGTGTCGACGAAGCGGATGACACCTTCGGGCGTCTCCACCAGGGTGTCGACCGCGTCGCGGGTGGTTCCCGGCTCGTCGTGCACGATCGTGCGCTCCTCCCCCACCAGTCGGTTGAAGAGAGTCGATTTGCCCACGTTGGGACGGCCGACGACAGCGACGCCCAGCGGCGCCGTCGAGGCCTCCTCGGCCGTCGCCCCCGCCCGCGTCCCGGTCCCCGACGGTTCCGCGGGACCGTCGCTCTCCGGCGAAGGTCCGCCACCCTCCGCGGGCAGCGCCGCCACGACGGCGTCGAGGAGATCCCCGCTCCCGCGGCCGTGGAGGGCCGACACCGGGAACGCGTCACCGAGGCCGAGGCGGGAGAACTGCCACAGCTCCAGCTCCGCTGTGTGGCCGTCGACCTTGTTGGCCGCCAGCACCACCGGCACATCGGCGTTCCGGAGCAGGCGGGCCACCTGCTCGTCCTCCTCGGTCACGCCGACCACGCCGTCGACCACGAGCATCACGACGTCGGCGGTGGCGATCGCCTGTTCGGCTTGCTCACTGACCCTGGCCACGAGGGGTGACGGGTCCCCCGGCTGACGCGCGGCGTCGAGCCATCCTCCGGTGTCGGCGATCCGGAACGCCACACCCGCCCACTCGGCGTCGAGGATCCGACGGTCACGGGTGACACCCGGGCGCTCCTCCACGATGGCGGTGCGACGACCCACGACCCGGTTGACGAGTGTCGACTTGCCCACGTTCGGGCGGCCGACGACGGCGACGAGCGGCAGCGGTCCGGATGGCAGCGGCACGGGGTGGCTCCGGTCCCGTTCAGCGCGCGGCCGCACGGAGACCGAGAGCCCCCACGAGGCTCGCACCGTCTGTCGGCACGACCTCCACCGGCCGCGGCAGATCCGCGAGCGTCGAACCGTCGAGGAACCGGTCGTCCGACAGGACGACGTCGGGCAGTAGGACACGGTCGCTCCCGGGGACCTCGGAGAGCGCCGACGCGATGTCCCGGCCGGTGAGCAGCCCCGTCACACCGATGTTGCCCCCGAAGAAGCGGTTCGGGACCTCCCGCAGTCGCACCGGCACGTCGCTCAGCTTCCCGAGCCTCCCGATCACCGGGCCCAGGGCCATGGCGCCGTACGAGCCGGTGAGGAGCCACACCGGGCGCGTCCGGCCCGGAGTGAGGGTGACCTCGACACCCGGCGGGTCGGTCGCGGTCCGTGGCGCCCGGTACCCCTCACCGGGTGCGCCGTCGATCTCGCGCCACTGACCGGTGGGACGTGCCGTCGCCGCACAACCGGGGGCCGCCGTGCCGTCGGCCCATGCGAAGAAGCCCGCTCTCGTGCCCGTGACGTCGACCTCGTGTCCGACCAGGGCGGCCTCGACCTCCGCCTCGAAGGTCCGCACCATGCCGATACCGTTCTCGTGCTGCTCGATCCTCTCGTAGTGGTCGAGCGCCGGGAACGGCCGTCGTGCGAGCAGGTAGTACTCGTCGGACACGAAGGCCAGGCGACGACCGAGCGCTCTCTCGTAGCGCGCCTGCCAACGCTCGACGGTGTCGACCACGGCGGCCGCCTCGGCGACGGTGTGGGCGCGCATCTCCTCCTCGGTGCTGTGGTCGCTGATGCCGAGCGGGACGATGCCGAGCGTCGACAGCTCCGGATACCGGTCGATCACCCCGAGCAGGGTGTCGTCGAGTGCCGGCCCGTCGTTGACTCCCGGGCACACGACGATCTGCCCGTGGACCTCGACGCCCTCGTCGAGGAGCGCACGGAGCCAGCGCAGGCTCGTGGCACCGCGCGGGTTGCGGAGCAGCCGAGCCCGAAGAGCCGGGTCGGTGGCGTGGATGCTCACGTAGAGCGGTGTGAGCTTCTCGGTGACGACGCGCTCGAGGTCTGCCTCGGTGAAACGGGTGAGGGTCGTGAAGTTCCCGTAGAGGAAGGACAGCCGGTAGTCGTCGTCGCGCAGGTAGAGGCTCCTTCTCATCCCCCGCGGGAGCTGGTGGATGAAGCAGAACGGGCAGTGGTTGTCGCAGGTCCGGACCCGGTCGAACACCGAGCTCTCGAGCTCGAGACCGAGCGGTGCGCCGGCGGGTTTCGACACGAGGACATCGGCTGTACGGTCCCCGCGTCGGTACTCGAGGGCGACCTCCGGTTCGTCGCTGGAGATCTGGTAGGCGATGACGTCGCGCAACGGCTCACCGCAGAGGGCGAGAATCTCGTCACCCGCCCGAAGACCGGCGGCTGCCGCCGGTGAGCCGGGTGTCACCGCCACGACGCGTGCCGTGGACATGGCCGCCAGTCTACGCCCCGACCCGTGCGTACGGTCCCTCGACCGCCGGGGCTCCCCGGTAACCTCGGCCCGTGGCTCCCGACAAGGTTCTGCTCGCCGAACCGCGCGGCTTCTGCGCCGGTGTCGAGATGGCGATCAAGGCCCTGGCCTGGATGGTCCGGCTCTTCGAGCCGCCCGTCTACTGCTTCCATGAGATCGTGCACAACCAGCTCGTCGTCGACCGGTTCCGGCGCCTCGGTGTCGTCTTCGTCGACGCGATCGACGACGTACCACCGGGTGGGGTCGTGATGCTCTCGGCCCACGGATCGGCACCCGAGGTCGTCGCCGCCGCCCGTGCCGAGGACCGCTTCGTGGTCGATGCCGTGTGCCCTCTCGTCACCAAGGTCCACCACGAGGCACGGACCCGTGCCCGGAAGGGCTACACCGTCCTCTACGTCGGCCACGCCGGCCACGACGAGGCGGAGGGGACACTGGCCGAGGCACCCGGGCAGATGCGCCTGGTGGAACACGAGGAAGATCTCGACGCCGTCATCGACTCCGTCGACGACCCCGATCGCGTCGCCCTGCTGGCACAGACCACGCTCTCACTGAGCGACTGGGAGGGGATCCGGGAGCGCTCCCGCGACGCGTTCCCCGAGCTGTGGACCGCCTCGCGTGACGACCTGTGCTTCGCCACGACGAACCGGCAGGCGGCTCTGCGTGAGATCGCCGACCGCTCCGATGCTGTCATCGTGATCGGGAGCGCCAACTCCTCGAACACGCTGGCGCTCGCCAAGGTGGCGCGCGACGCCGGGTGCGAGACGGTGCTGCGCATCGACGGCGCCGACGAGCTCGACCTCGGTGCGATCGCCGACGCACGCATCGTCGGGGTCACGGCCGGCGCCAGCGCTCCCGAGGAGCTCGTCGAGGAGGTGATCGCCGTTCTCGACCCCGCCGACGGCGTCGAGGCGGTCCCCGTCACCGACGAGCACGAGTACTTCCCACCGCCGCGCGAATTGCGGGACCTGATGGGGACCCTCGACAGCCTGCTGGCCCTGCTCGTGGCCGCGGATCCTGTGACGGCGCAGCGACCCGGTCCGTTCACCGCCGACCGGGAGGCCGACGCCTCCCTGACCCTGGCCGCCCTTCCCCACTGAGGACCCCACAGTGCTCGACGTCACGTCCGCCGAAGTCCGGATCTTCCTCCACATCCTCGCCGCGACGATCTGGATCGGCGGGCAGGTGATCCTGGTCGCCATCGTCCCGCTGCTGCGCCCGGCGGGTCCCGAGGTCGTCGCCGGCGTCGCGCGCCGGTTCCGGATGGTCGCCTGGCCCGCCTACGGTGTGCTCCTGCTCACGGGCGCCTGGAACCTCATCGACGCGGATCTCGACCTCGTGTCCGACGCCTGGATCAGCACGCTCTCGGTCAAGCTGTGGCTGGTCCTCCTCTCGGGTGCCGCCATCCTGATCCATCAGGTGGTCGGTGCACGCGCCGGGCGCCTCGAGGACCCCGGGGCCGCACGGAAGATGCGGATGTGGTCGGGGATGCTCGCCGGGCTCGGGCTGCTCGCCGCGATCGCGTCCGCCTTCTTCGGCACACAACTGGCGCGGAGCTTCTGAGACGCAGCGTCTGAGACATCCCTGAGCGATGTCCGGGCCGGGGCGACCCGGGGCTCAGAGGTGGTCGCGGCTCTCGGCGAGTCGACAGGCCGTCTCGAACACCTGCTGGAGCTCGACGCGCAGCCGATCGGTGACCTCTCGGATGTCGTCGCGACGCGCCGTGCCGTCGTTGGTGGGTGAGGGGATCGGCTCACCGACGACGATGGCGACCTGGTGGAGCTTCGGGATCTTGGCACCGCTCGGCAGGATGTTCTCGGTTCCCCCGATGCCGACCGGCACGACGGGTACACCCGCCTTCACGGCCAGGTAAGCGGCACCACGCTGGAGCTCCACGATCTCGGGCCCGTACGCCCGCGTTCCCTCCGGGTAGACGACGAGCACCTCGCCACCGGCCAGCACGTCGGCTCCGGCGCGGATGGCATGGCGGTCGGCCGCCCCGCGCTCCACGGGGAACGACCCCATCAGGCCCAGGAACGTTCCCAGGACCGGTACCCGGAACAGCTCCACCTTGGCCATGAAGCGCAGCCGCCTCCTCGTGAGGGTGGAGCACACGAGGATGTCGATGATCGAGCGGTGGGAGGGCGCCAGGACGTAGGCACCCGTGGTGGGCAGCCGATCGGCGCCGCTGACCCGGACGCGGAACGCGAAGCGGCACAGCGCGTCGAGGATGGCCCGGACCACCGCGTAGAGCCTCAGTCGCCAGCTCATCCCGGGCCCTCTCCCCCTCCGGTGTCGCCGCCTCCCCGGGTCGGGCTCGTCCGTTCACGGAAGAGCCGGGCGACGGTGGACACGATCTCACCAACCGACGTGTGGGTCGAGTCGATCTCGAGCGCGTCGGCCGCCCGGGCGAGTGGTGACGTGGAACGTGTGCTGTCCAACCGGTCGCGCTCGGCCAGACGTTGGCGCTCCGCCGACACGCTCGAGGAGCGCTGAGCCGCGTGCTCGTCGGCGCTACGCCGACGAGCACGCTCCTCGTCGCTGGCCGTGAGGTAGATCTTGACCGCGGCATCGGGGAAGACGACGGTACCGATGTCGCGACCCTCCACGATCCCGGCGTGGCGCGACGCCAGCCACGCACGTTGGGCCGACACCAGGATCTCCCGGACTGCGGGGTTGGCGGCCACGGCCGACACGGCAGCGGTGACCTCCGGCGTGCGGACGTCGTCGGTCACGTCAGTGCCGTCGAGCGTGACGCGACCACCCTCCGCGGTGACGGTGGTGCCTCTCACGACGTTCGAGACCTCCGCCTCGCGCGACAGGTCGGCGCCACCCCGCAGTGCGGCGATCGTGGCTGCGCGGTACATGGCCCCGGTGTCGAGAACGTCGAGATGGAGCTCGGCTCCCAGCGCGCGGGCAACCGTGGACTTCCCCGCCCCTGACGGGCCGTCGATCGCGATCACGTTCTTCACGCGGCGACCTGCAGTCGCGCCACGTCGTCGAGGAAACCTGGATAGGACACGGCGGTCGCACCCCAGCCCGAGACGGTGGATGTACCCGGGAGGCCCAGGGATCCCGTGGCGGCGGCCAGGGCGACACGGTGGTCGCCGTGCGCGACGAAGTCACCGGGGTGGAGCTCACCCGGGCCCACGATGAGGCCGTCGGGGAGCTGCTCCACCGCGGCGCCGAGCCTCGCCAGCTCCGTCGACACGGTGGCGATGCGATCGCTCTCCTTGGCGCGCAGCTCGCCGGCGCCCCTGATCCGCGTCGTTCCCACCGCGAAGGCCGCGGCCACTGCCAGGACCGGGAGCTCGTCGATGACTCCGGGGATCTCGTCGCTGTCGATGTCGGTACCCGACAGTGATGCCGCCCGCACCACGATGTCGGCGACAGGCTCTCCCAGGCGCTCCCCGCGCTCGGTGATGTCGATGTCCGCTCCCATGCGGCGCAGGACCTCCACGAACCCGATGCGTAGCGGGTTCACATCGACATCCTCCACGACGATGGCCGACCCCGGGACGAGCGTTGCCGCGACCACGAGAAATGCCGCCGAGGACGGGTCGCCCGGCACGTCGAAGGAGAAGGGACGCGGTGCACCGCGCCGGACCCTGAGGATGTCACCGCGGCGCTCGACCGGGACGTCGAGTGCGCGCAGCATCCGCTCGGTGTGGTCGCGGCTCGGAGCGGGCTCCACGATCTCCGTCGTGCCCTCCGCCTGGAGGCCCGCGAGCACCAGGGCCGAGGTCACCTGTGCGCTGGCCACCCCGCACTCGACCCGCCGGCCCGTCAGCCGGCCACCACGGATCCGCAGCGGCGCGTGGAGCCCGTCGTCGGCCGCCTCGATGTCGGCGCCGAGGGCGCGCAGCGGTTCCACGACGCGGTCCATGGGCCGTGATCGAAGTGACCCATCCCCGGTGAGCACCGTCGTCCCGTCGAGACCCGCGGCGAGCCCGGCCACCAGGCGCATGGTCGTGCCCGAGTTCCCGCAGTCGAGGTCCGTCGCCACCGGTCGGAGGTGTTCGAGGCCCGGCCCGTCGACGGTGACTGTCCCGCGCCCGGGGTCGAGGGCGACCACAGCGCCCAGGTGCTCGATCACCGCCCGGGTCCTGGCGACGTCATCACCCGACCCGAGGCCCCGGAGCGTGCTCCGCCCCTCGGCCATCGCTGCGAGGAGGAGGCACCGATGCGACAACGACTTGTCGCCGGGTGGCCTCACCGAGCCGTGCAGAGGCACACCTCCGGTGATCGTCACGGTGTCGGGGAACGCCGCGCCCACGACCCACCCTCACACGATCGGGGAGACGGCCGGGTGGTAGCCCGCTGAGCGAAGAGCGGATTCGAACTCGGTGGCGTCTTCGCGGGGCGTGGTGATCACGAGGACCCCGGCGGGACCCTCGGTCGAGTGAGCGATCTCGACGTCCAGGATGTTGACACCGAGGCGCCCGGCGGTGGTCGTGACCTCGGCGAGGACCCCGGGGCGATCGGGTACGGGCACCCGCATCTCCACGAGATCACCGGACTCCACGGCAGCGATCGGCAGGTTCCGGCGAGCGGTGCGGGCACGCTCGAGAACGTCGAGGAGCCCCTGGCGCTCGCCGTCGGCGACGACGTCGCGGATCCGACCGAGCGCGTCGACGTACCGGTCGAGTGCCTCGACGATGGCGTCGCGGTTGCTCACGCAGATGTCGGGCCAGATGGCCGGATCGGCGGCCGCGATACGCGTCATGTCACGGAACCCGCCGGCGGCGAGGCGGAGAAGCGCCCGATGGTCGCTTCCCCGCGCCGCGGCCAGATCCATGAGGGTCGAGGCGGCCAGCTGGGGAACGTGGCTCACCATGGCCACGAGGGCGTCGTGCTCGTCGGGACCGAGGGCGACGGCCTCGGCACCGGCAGTGTCCACGAGTGCCCGGGCGGTTCCGAAGGCGTCGGACCCGGTGTTCTGTGTGGGTGTGAGAACCCACGTACTTCCATTGAAGAGGCGTCCGTCGGCTCCGGCGACCCCTTCCTGTTCCGACCCGGCCATCGGATGCCCACCGACGAAGCGTTCCGCGGCGGCGGGTCGGGCCCGCTCGACACCGTGGACCACGGGCCCCTTGACGGACCCGACATCGGTGACCGCCGGTGCGCCGGCGTCGAGCAGCACACCCACGACCTCGACGATGGCGTTCACCGGAACGGCGACGACGGTCAGGTCGGAGCCGGCACAGGCCTCGGGCGTCGGGGCAACGGCGTCGATCGCGCCGCAGGCCATGGCCTCCTCGGCCCGGTCGTGCTCGGCGTCGAAACCCACGACGTCGACTCCCGCGGCGCGCAGCGCCAGTCCGAGCGACCCTCCGATGAGGCCGGTTCCGACCAGCCCGACGCGCTCCACGCCTACTCCGGGAGGTCGTCGCGCAGCACCCGGGCGCCGTCGAGGTAGACGTGGTGGAGCTGGTCGCGGGAGCGTTCGGAGTAGCAGTGCATCATCACGCGGATACAGCGCTCCACCGCGCCGTCGACGGCGAGCTCGCGGGCGCAGAGGAGTGGAACGTGACCGAGCCCGAGAGCCCGTGCCGCTGCTGCGGGAAACTCGGCCGTGAGGTCGTCGGTGGCGGTGAAGATGATGCTCACCAGGTCGACGTCGGTGAGATCGTTGCGCGACAGCATCTCCTCGATGAGGCGCCCTGTCTGGGCGTGAACCTCCTCCGAGGTGTTCTCGGCGCAGGTGACGGCACCGCGAAGAGCCAGGAGTCGCATGAGGGGCGAGCCTACCCGTCGGTCCCCTCGTCGCCTCCGGTCGTTTCGCTCGTCCCGACCGGCGGGAGGCCCGCGACCGCGTAGAGGGAGCGCACCTCCGCGTCGCTCAGCTCGCGCCACTCACCCGGCCCGAGCCCGGGATCGGCGAGATCGCCGATGCGCGTCCGTACGAGTCGCTTCACGGGATGGCCGACGGCATCGCACATGCGCCGGACCTGACGTTTGCGCCCCTCGTGCAGCACGATCTCCAGTGCAGCGCTGTCGGACCTCTTCTGGATGATGCGTGCACGCGCGGGGGCCGTGCGACCGTCCTCGAGATCGACGCCCCGACACAACAGCCGAAGTGCGGACGGTCGCGGCACACCGTCGACCTCGGCGAGGTAGGTCTTGGCGACGCCGTGGCCGGGGTGGGTGAGAGCCTGGGTGAGTTCACCGTCGTTCGTGAGGATCAGGAGCCCGGTCGTGTCGAGGTCGAGGCGCCCGACGGGGAACACACGAGGCTCGTCGGGAACGAGGTCGACCACCGTGGGACGTGCGTGGGTGTCGGCGGCCGTCGTGACCGTGCCGGCCGGCTTGTTGCACAGGTAGTAGACGAGACCGGGGCGGACCGGAATACGTGAGCCGTCGACCTCGACGACATCGGTGTCGACATCGACGCGACGACCGAGAGTCGCCAGATCGCCGTTGACGCGCACGCGCTCCGAGGCGATGAGCCCCTCACAGGACCGGCGTGAGCCCAGCCCCGCGCGGGCGAGCACCTTCTGGAGCTTCTCGCCCTCGGGAGCCGTCACCCCGTGCCGGGCTCGTCGGTGTCGCCCAGGAGGTCGTCGACACCCGGTGGTTCGTGCATGGCCTCGGCCACGGTGTCGGGCACGTCGTCGGGGGCGCGCAGCCCACGCTCGAGTGCCTCGACGATCCCGGCGTCGGGTACGAAGTCACCGAGTGAGGGCAGATCGTCGAGCGAGCCCAGCCCGAGCCTCTCGAGAAAGAGCAACGTCGTTCCGTAGAGGGCAGCGTTGCCGGGACCCGGGTCGCGGCCGATCTCCTCGATGTAGCCGCGGGTGAGCAGGGTCCGCACGACACCGTCGACGTTGACACCCCGCACAGCGGCGATCTGGCCACGGGAGACCGGCTGCTTGTAGGCGATGATCGACAGCGTCTCGAGAGCGGCCGGCGACAGGCGCGGGTGCTGACCCTCGAGGACGAAACGCTCGATGTAGTCGGACTGCGACGGGTGGGTCTGGAAGCGGTAGCCACCGGCCACCGTGGCGAGCACGAATCCCCTCTCCTGGTCCTCGTACTCGGCCCGGAGCTCGGCCACGCATTCCTCGATCACGTCGGTGGGCACCTCGAGGAGCTGCGCCAGCATGCCCGGCTCGACGGGATCGGTGGCGACGAGGACGACGGCCTCGATCGCCCGGCGAGTCGCCGTTCGTGTGAGGTCGATGTCGGCGGGCTCGGCAGGACCGGTCATGACCGTGCGAACTCCTCCTCGCTTCCGGGCGCCCCACCGGAGACGGCCGGGTCGTCCTCACCCCAGTCGTCGAGCGAAACGCGCGCTGTAGCGTCGATGTCGAGCTCGAGGGGGCGGACGGTCAGGTCGCCGAAGGTCGTGACCTGATCGATCTCCACGGCACCCTGCTTGCACAGCTCCAACACGGCCAGGAACCGGACCACGAACTCGAGACGGTCCGTGACCCCGACGACCAGCGCCCGGAAGGTGGTGGGGCCGGTGGCCTCCAGGATGCTCAGGACGGTCGTCACGGCATCCTTCACGCTGGCCCGGATGGGTGCGACATGGTCGGTCGCGACCGACGGGCTCTCGGGGACGGTCATCGCCCGGATGGCCGCCTCGCGCAGCTCCGTGGGCGAGATGCGCTCGAGCGGGTCGGGAGCCATCGAGGCGTAGGGCTCCTCGGGGCCGATCGTGCGGGGAGCCGACCGCGCGGCGTGCGCCGCACGATCCTCGAAGGCGGCGGCGGCATCCTTGAAGGTCTTGCACTCGAGGAGCCGGGCGAGGAGCAGATCGCGCTCCTCGAAGCGCAGCAGTTCCTCGTCGAGTTCGATCTCCTCCCCGCTCGGGAGGAGGCGTCGCGCCTTCAACTCGACGAGCGTGGCGGCGATGAGGAGGAACTCGGTGGCGACCTCCAGGTCGAGGCTCTCCATCCGTTCGAGCTCGTCGAGGTAGGCGTCGATGATGCGCGCCAAGGGCACCTCCCACAGGTCGACCTCATCGGAGAGGATCAGGTGCAGGAGGAGGTCGAAGGGGCCCTCGTAGACGGGGGTGGCGACCTCGTAGGCCATCACCGGGATCGTACCGGAGGACGCTACGCTCACCCGCCATGCCGCGGGTCTTCTCCGGAATCCAGCCCACAGGTGAGCTGCACCTCGGGAACCACCTGGGGGCCGTGCGCCAGTGGGTCCGGGACCAGGACGACCACGACGCCGTCTTCTGCGTCGTCGACCTGCACGCCATGACCGTCCCCTACGACCGCGATGCCCTGGCGGACGCCACGCGGCGCACCGCCACGCTGTTGCTGGCGGCGGGGCTCGACCCGGAGCGGTGCACACTCTTCGTCCAGAGCCATGTCGCGGCCCACACCGAGCTGACCTGGCTCCTGAGCTGCGTCGCATCCTTCGGGGAGCTCCGACGTATGACCCAGTTCAAGGACAAGTCGGGCGGACAGGAGTCGGTGAGCGTCGGGCTGTTCACGTATCCGGTCCTCATGGCCGCCGACATCCTGAGTCACGACACAGACCGCGTCCCGGTGGGCGACGACCAGCGCCAGCACCTGGAACTCGCCCGCGACATCGCACAGCGGTTCAACAACCGCTTCGGCGACACGTTCGTCGTGCCGGAGGCGACCGTTCCAGAGGTCGGCGCGCGCGTCATGGACCTCCAGGACCCAACCTCCAAGATGTCGAAGTCATCGGAGTCTCCCCAGGGCACCGTCCTCCTCCTCGACGAGCCGTCGGTGGTGGGGAGAAAGTTCCGTTCCGCTGTCACTGACTCGGGCCGCGAGGTCGTCTACGACCCCGAGAACAAGCCCGGTGTGTCGAACCTCCTCGAGATCCTGAGCGTCGTGAGTGACCGGCCGGTAGCGGAGATCGAAGAGGAGATGGCCGGCGCCGGCTACGGCGATCTGAAGGATGCCGTCGCCGACGCCGTCACCGGATACCTCGCACCGCTCCGGGAGCGCTACGCGGCACTCGAGCGGGACCCCGACGCCGTCGACGAGGCCCTCGTCCTCGGGGCCTCGAAGGCGTCGGCCGTGGCGGACGCCGTCGTGGAGCGCGCCCGCGACGCGGCCGGGCTCCTGCGCCCCGCGCGCTGACGCCGTCGCTCCGGTCGACTCAGCGTTCCCAGGGAGCCGGATCGGCGTAGTCGGTCGGACACACGGCCGTCCCCTCCACGTCGTGGCCGATCCGCTCACCGTCGAGGAGCAGCCGGCTCCGGATACCGCCGGCGGTGTGGACGACCAGGACCGTTGCCCGTGCCCCGGGGCAGATCTCGTAGTCGAGATCCGACACCCAGTCGATCTCGGGCATCAGCACCTGGAGTTGCTCGCGGCCGGTGAGATAGTTCCCCTGGGCGTCCCACACGTCGCCGAAGGCCTCCTCGGCGTTGCGCAGGGTCGGGTCGGTGTCGTCGAGACCGACCGCGGAGCGGATCGAGTCGAGGCCGTCCTCCACGCGTGCCGAGATCCCACCCTCGGTGCGGCTCGCCCACAGGAGCCACCCGGCGACCACAGCGAGCAGAGCCAGGAGGACGAGCCTCCCGCGACCGAGCCCCCGGTAGCGGGGGCGGGCGCGCGTCTCGGGGTCCTCGGAGAAGTCGTCGGTGGCAGCACCCGCTCCGGGACCGACCGCGCTCTGGCGCACGAAGTAGGGATCGTTCACCTCCCGTCTATCGGCACCACGGCCGCCGGGCCTGAAGCACTCCCTGGGCAGGCGCGCTCAGTCGTCGTCGGCGTCGAGGAGCGCCCGTCGCACACGTTCGGGCATCCCGGGCACGTCTGCGGTGGTGGACTGGTGGACGAGGGCCCACCGGGCAGCGGCCGGCGGACCGCCGGCATCGAGGATCAGGCGCGCGCCGATGGCGGGGTGGTCGACATACACGCCGAAGCGCCGCTTCGGGCCTGGTGCGCCTGCCCATGCCATCACGGCGTCGCGCCCGAGACCGAGCGCAAGAACCGTGGCGGCCACCCGGCCCGCGATCCCGAGCCCCGACTCCGTCTTGCCCACGTCGTGGAACAGGGCTGCCACGACCCACTCGCGTCTCCCGCGCTGACGTGAACCGACCAGGGCGCGGTCGACACGACGGGCGACCTCGAGGGCGTGGCGCCGGTCGTGGAGAGCCATTCCCTCGAAGAGGTGGCGCTCCGACGGGGTCAGGACCTCGTCGAGCCACCGCGACTCCGCCTCGCTCACGGGCGACGGAGCCAGCGACTCGACGAAGCGCCGGGCGAGGTGGACGAGGTGGGCGACCGTCTCCCTCCTGGACACGTCCACGGACCGCGGGAGGCGGGAGGTCAGGAGCCGGCGGACGCGCAGGTGATGCAGAGTCGGGCCGCCGGCAATGCCTCGAGACGTGCTTCGGGGATCGCCCCCCCACATCCCTCGCATCGCCCGTAACGGCCGTCCTCGAGCTTCGTGAGGGCGTCGTCGACGTCGGTGAGTTGCTCGGTGAGCGCTCCGGCGAGGGCCTCGGCCTCCCCACGCTCAGCCGTCACCTGTCCGGTGTCGGCGAAGCCCTCGTCGTAGTCGAGCTTCCCCTCCGGCCCGTAGCCGAGTTCGGCCAACTGCTCGACGAGATGACGTCGCTCCTCGGCGAGCTGCTCGCGATGGGGTGCGTGCGTCACGTCGGCCATGTCCCCATCGTACCGCCCGGGACGAGCTCTCCGGACGTCAGTTCCCCGACACGGCACGGGGGTGCGCGGCCTCGTAGACCGCCCGCAGGCGGTCGGGGGACACCTTCGTGTACACCTGCGTGGTCGAGATGCTGGCGTGGCCGAGCAACTCCTGGACCACCCTGATGTCGGCGCCGCGGTCGAGCATGTGGGTCGCACACGAGTGCCGCAGCACGTGCGGCGACAGGCGATCCGCCAGACCCGCGCGCTCTCCGGCCCGCCCCACGATCTTCCAGCAGCCCTGACGTGTGAGGCGACCACCGCGCGCGTTGAGGAAGACGGCGGGTCCGCCGACGGGATTCGTACGTCCGACCAACTCGCCACGGCCGGTGTCGAGATAGGAGCGGAGAACCGTGCGTGCGGTACGGCCGATGGGAACGACCCGCTCCTTGTTGCCCTTGCCGACCACACGGATCGTGCCATCGACGAGATCGACGTCGTCGAGATCCATCCCGACGAGCTCGCTGATCCGGATTCCCGTGGCGTAGAGCGTCTCCAGGATCGCCCGATCGCGCAACGCCCGCGGCTCGTCGCCCTCGACGGTGTCGAGAAGTGCCTCGACCTCGACCTCACTCAGCGCCTTCGGTATTCCGGGAGGTACCCGTGGAGCACCGACCTCCTCGCTCGGATCGTCGGCCAGGAGGCCCTCCGAGGCACAGAAGCCGTGGAAGGACCTGACGGCGACGAGTGCCCGGGCGATTGACGAGGCTGCGTAGACCGGCTCACCGTCGTCGTCCCTGGCGTTCCGGAGGCGCTCCACATAGGCGACCACCAGCTCCTCACCGATCGTGGACGGGTCATCGACACCGCGCTCACGTAGGTGGCGTGCGTAGCGGCGGAGATCCCGCCGGTACGCGTTGAGTGAGTTCTCCGCCAGGCCCCGCTCGACGCGCAGCCAGGTCTCGTGCTCGCGCAGGAGCAGGCTCAGGGCGTCGCTGTCGTCCGATCGCCCGGAGGCATCGCCACGCGGCGACGCATCGGCGTCAGCCGGAGATCCCGGCATGGGAACCGGCGAGGTAGGAGCGGCTGAGGAACAGGGCCACGATGCTCTTCGCATCGACGAGCTCGCGGCGCGCCACGAGCTCCTCCAGCTCGTCCAAGTGCACGTCGACGGTTGACATGGCGCGCTCCTCCGGACCGATCGGTGTCGATCCCCCGAGGTCGGAGACCGACGGTGCGACGTAGCAGTGCATGTATTCCGTGCAGAAGCCGGGTGAGTTGTAGAACTCACCCAGCTTCACGAGTCGTTCCGCCGAGAGGCCGACCTCCTCACGGAGTTCGCGCCGGGCGGTCTCGGCCGGAGGCTCGTCGGCGACATCGCGACGGCCCGCGGGGACCTCGAGGAGGTCACCGGACGTGGCGACCCGGAACTGGCGGACCATGAGCACGGTGTGGTCGGCGACGACGGGAACAACACACACCGCTCCCGGGTGACGGACGATCGTCCGTTCGTGCGCTTCGTTGTCGGGCCCGACGATGTGCTCGCTCGTGACCTCGAGGAACCCGCTGCTCAACAGGGGTGTGGAGTCCGTGACGCGAAACCCCGTCACACCGACCGGCCGATGGGAAGGCGGGGCGATCGCCCTTCCGCCCGATCGTGGGCCGCTCTCGCGAACGCGGCGAACAGGGGGTGGGGACGGTCGGGCCGGCTCTTGAACTCCGGGTGCGCCTGCGTCGCCACGTAGAACGGGTGAGTGCCGCGGGGCAGCTCCACGAACTCGACGAGCCGGTCGTCGGGGGAGGTCCCCGAGCACACGAGGCCGAACTCCTCGAGCTGGCCCCGGTAGCGGTTGTTGACCTCGTAGCGGTGCCGGTGGCGTTCGTAGACGACCTCGTCGCCGTACGCCTCGTACACGGCCGTGCCGGGCTTGAGCTTGGCCGGGTAGGCGCCGAGGCGCATCGTGCCCCCCTTCTCCACGACGTCGCGCTGGTCGTCCATGAGGTCGATCACCGGGTGGGGTGTCTGGGCGTCGAACTCCGCCGAGTTCGCTCCGGCCAGCCCGCACGCGTTGCGGGCGAACTCGACCACCGCGCACTGCATCCCGAGGCAGAGCCCGAGGTACGGGACGCCGTGCTCGCGGGCGTAGGCCGCTGCCGCGATCTTCCCCTCCACACCACGGACCCCGAACCCGCCGGGTACGACGATGCCGTCGAGGCCCGTGAGGCGGCCCTCGGCCAGGAGGCCCTCGGCGTCGTCGGCGGGGATCCAGTCGATGACGACTCTGCCGCCGCAGGCGTAGCCGCCGTGCTTGAGGGCCTCGACCACCGAGAGGTAGGCGTCGGGGAGGTTGACGTACTTGCCGACGAGGCCGACGTGGACGTCGTCCTCGGCGGCCTCGACGCGGCGCACCAGGGCCTCCCAGTCGGCGAGGTCGGGCTCGCGGCCGTCGATCTCGAACGTTCGGCACACGAGGGAGTCGAGCCCTTCGTCGTGGAGCACGAGGGGGATCTCGTAGAGGTTCGGTGCGTCGATCGCCGACACGACCCCCTCTTCGGGGACGTCGCAGAGTTGTGAGATCTTGCTCTTGAGCTGTGCGGGGATCGGGCGGTCCGATCGGCACACGATGGCGTCGGGTTGGATTCCGCGGCTGCGCAACTCCGTGACCGAGTGTTGGGTGGGCTTGGTCTTCTGCTCACCGGACGGGCCGATGAACGGAACGAGCGTGACATGGGTGTAGAAGACGTTCTCCCGCCCGACGTCCTTGCGGAACTGCCGGATCGCCTCGAGGAACGGGAGGATCTCGATGTCTCCGACGGTACCGCCGACCTCGGTGATCACGACGTCGACGTCCTCGGCGTTGGCGAGCCGCAGGATCCGGTCCTTGATCTCGTCGGTGATGTGTGGGATCACCTGGACCGTCTGGCCCAGGTAGGCGCCCCTCCGCTCCTTGGCGAGAACCGACTGGTAGATCGAGCCTGTCGTGGCGTTGGAGTCACGGTGGAGAGCGACGTCGACGAAGCGCTCGTAGTGGCCGAGGTCGAGGTCGGTCTCACCGCCGTCGTCGGTGACGAAGACCTCGCCGTGCTGGAACGGGTTCATGGTTCCGGGGTCGACGTTGATGTAGGGATCGAGCTTCTGCATCGTGACCCGCAGGCCGCGAGCCCGGAGGAGCCGACCCAGCGACGACGCGGTGAGGCCCTTGCCCAGACTCGACGCCACCCCACCCGTCACGAAGACGTGCTTGGCCACGTTTCCTCCTCCCGGCGACGATCCGCCCGGTCGTGCCGCTCGTACTCTTCGTGGCCCGCCTCTGGGGAGGCCGAACCGACGGTACCATGCGCCCCGATCGACATCGGGAACCCCCTCGCCCTCACCGTGCAGTCGCCGTGACCCCCACGCCCCCCACCCCGGCACCGCGACACGATGGAGCACGCGTCTCCGCGCGCACGCGCCGGAGGACCTTTCTCGACGTCGCGCTCCTCGCGGTGGGCACGGTCCTGATCCGCCTTCCGGCCGTGTTCGCCGACCGCCACCTCACCTTCGACGACGGAGTGTTCGGCGCCTCGGCGGTGGCGATGCGAAACGGTGGAGCGCCGTTCCGCGACGTCTTCTCGAGTCAGGGCCCGCTCTTCCTCCCTCTTGTGTGGGTGGCCGACGTCACCGGTCTCCGCACGCTCGACGCTCCGCGGATCCTCGCTGTCGCCTCCGGTGTCGTGCTGGTCCTGGCCACGTACCTGGCCGGACGTGCCATCACGACCCGGGCGGGTGCGCTGTTCGCCGCAGCCCTCGTGTCGACGGCCGGCTCGATCCTGTGGGTCACCGGCCCGGTCAACGCCGACGGACCGTCGCTCGCACTGGCGACCGTCGCCGTGGCCCTGGCGCTCCGCTACCGCTGCAACCCGTCGCTCGGGCTCGCTGTCGGAATCGGCGTGGCCATGGGTGCCGCGCTGTCGATCAAGAGCATCGTTCTGCCCGCGGCGCTACCCGTGGGGCTCGTTCTCCTGGCGGGCAGGCGCCCCCGCGATCTCGCTTCCGCCGTGGGTGCCGCCGTCATCGTCGGGCTCGTCGCGACGCTTCCCTGGGGAGCGGGCGACGTATGGGATCAGTCGGTCGTGTACCACCTCGAAGCCGCCGGCTCGCGCACGCCGGGGGCGAATCTCCGGAAGATCGCGAGCACACTCGGTGACCGCGACCTGCCCGTCGTCGTGTCGGCGGCCGCCGCGGTCGTGTGGGCGCTCGTCGTACGCCGGCGGCCGGCACTTCGGCGCAACCCGGTGACCGACCGCGGCACCGCACCCGGCGTGGGGTGGCTCCTGGGCCTCTGGCTGGGGGCACTGCTGGTGCTGCTCACGCTCGAGCACCCGTTGTGGCGCCCCCACATCGCGCATCTCGTCGTACCGCTGGCGCTCCTGGCGGCCTGGCGGCCACCCCCCTGGCGCATCGTGGTCGTCGTTCTCGTGCCGGCGCTCGTGTACCACGTCGTGCACACCGGCGACATCCTCTGGCCGAGCGGGTATCGATCCGAGTCGGCGGCCGTGGTCGACGAACTGCGGGGTCTGCCCGACGGTGCCCTCGTCATCAGCGACGATCCCGGCCTCGTGTGGCGGGCCGGGCGGGCGACGCCACCGGACCTCGTCGACACCTCGATCCTGCGCATCGAGTCGGACCGCATCACCCCCACGTCGCTCGCGACGGCGGCAGACGACCCGTCGGTGTGTGCGGTGGTCGTGTGGTCGTCGGGGCGCTTCGGATCGTTCGAGGAGCTCCCGGACCTCCTTGCGGACTCGGGCTACGAGGTGGCGGAGACCTACGACGACGTACGGACCCTCTACGTCCGACCCGACTGCGACCCCACGGACGGGGGCCGCGCGTCAGGGCGTTCGACCGGCCTCGTCGAAGCGCCGTAGGAACGGGGTCCGGGCGATCACGTCGGAGAAGGACACGAGCTCGGCGGCGACGTTCAGGACGAGGAGCGCCACGAGAACCGCCGTGCGCGCTCCGCGTCCGAGCTCGAGGACGACCATGAGGCCGAGAACGGCACCGATCACGTTGGCACCGGCGTCGCCCAGCATGACCCGCTCCCGGAGATCGTCGCCGAGGATGCCGAGAGACGCTCCCATGACCGGTGCGACAGCCACGCCGACGGGCCCGGAACCGGCGACGAGGGCGAGGGGGGTGTAGGCGACGAGCGCCACCTTGATCGTGCGCCCCGGAGCGCGATCGAAGAGGTTCCCGAGGTTGGCGGCGAGTGCGATGAGCACGGCATCGGCGATGAGGCGCTTGCCGCTCACGAAGTCGGGCACCGCGACCAGGATCAGGGCCGCAGCCGCGCCACCGAGCAGTTTCAGGAGCCCGGTGGTCATGCGGCCCTCGGCGAGAGCGCGGATGTGACCCCGGAAGCCGCGGTCTCCGGCGTCGCCGAGCACATCGTCCACGAAACCGAGGAAGCCGAACGCGAGACACGCGAAGAGCACGAGCGTGCGCGCGACGTTCTCGCCGGGATCGCCCCCCACCCCGAGGGCGCCGAGCATCGACCGACCCGCCTCCACCAGGAGGACGGCGAACACGACCAGGATGCCGCCGGAGGCCGGAACCTCGTCGCCGCGGTGGTTCGTGCGGAACAGGACCGGCGTCGACGTGAACCCGTCGGTGGCGAGAACCAGGTAGCGCAGCGCCAGGAATCCCACAGCCGCGGCCAACGCCCACGTGGCAAGTCCTCCGAGTGCGCTCACGGCCCCGCTCCCGCCCGGGCGGGCTCGCTGCGTGCGTCGTCATCGGCCTCCTCCGTGCCACCGACACGGACGGCGAGCACGAGGTACACGAGGGATCCGTTCACCACACCCAGCATCAGGCCGGGGACCGCGATCCCGGAGTCGTTCAGCGCGAAGCCGAGACCGGCGGCGACCATGAGTCCGACGAGGGCGGCACGCAGCTCCGGTATCGCCTCCTGGATCGCACGGAGCCGGCCGCGAGATCTCCAGACGAGCGCGGCCAGGAAGATCAGGATGACGGGCACCATGAGAGTCCACACCGAACGCGTCAGGACCGAGAGGTTGGCGCCGAGCTTGCGCAGCACAACAGTCTCGAGGGCCTGGAAGCCCTCGTCGCCGATACGCTCGACGAGGCGGCCCAGATGCGTGCGCTGGTCGGCTGGTCGCGCCATGTCCACCGCGGCGAACAGGCCGATCACGGCGAGTGTCGCCGCGCCGACCCACACGACGGTCCGGGCGCGGATCCGCCATCCGAGCATCAGCATGCCCATGACGATGGTGGTCGGAACGAGCGTGAGCACACCACCGACATCGGAGCCCCACATCGGCATCCCCACCATGACGAGCGTCACCACCATGAGAGCGATGCCCGCGCGGGCTCCACGGCGCCCCCCGATCCGGTTGGCGACGAGAGCAGCCAGGAGCACGGCGGCGCCGGCGATCTGCGCGAACGCCAGGTTGCCGAAACCGGCGAAACGACCCGCCACCGTCGGCGAGTACCCGAACACTGTGTTGACCTGGAGCGGGGCACCCCGGACGACGTCGACGAACTGGAGCCCCAGCACGATCGACAGCGTGATGATGAGCGCGTCGGGGAAGCGACGCGCGAGCAGGGTCGCCACGGTGGCGACGCCGAGGCCGACCGCACCGAGAAAGGTCCAGTACCAGCCCTCGGCGTAGCGGTGGAAGTCGAGCGCCCCGGCGAGATAGGTGGCGGGCAGAACGCCTAGGAGGACGAGAGCGCAGAAGCCGCCGATCCCGCGGGCCCGTCGCCCGCCGTAGGCGAGTGCGAGGACGGCCAGCGCGGAGAGGATCACGTTGGCGATCACGAAGGCCTGTGCAACCGGCGCGACCATGGCGTCGCGGAACTTGGCGGCGTCGTTCGCCTCGATGAGGAAGTCCCTCCGCTCGGCGGCGTCGCCCCCCGTCGAGCCCCGCTCGAAGGGCCGCCCCTCCATCGATGACGGACGCTCGACATCGAGGAGCTGGAGAATCGTCGGGGCGATGTCGACCGTCGTGACGAAGCCTGACCGCCGCGTGCTGGCGGAGCGAAGGAGCCCCGGCTCCTGACCCTCCTGCCACAGGCCGGCGACGCCGAGGTGGGTGCGCCCGCCGGCGTGGTACGGGCCGACGACCATGACGGCGTCGGTGGCGGGATCGACCTGCTCCAGAAGCCGCCCGATCATCTCGTCGCTCGCCTCGAGAGCCTGAATGAGGAAGTCGCGCCTCAGTTCGGGCGCCACGAAGGGCCGGTACGCGTCGGCGCGCACCACGTCGGAGGCCTCCACGAGGACGACGGTGCGGTCGTCGCCGTTCCAGACCTTGTCGAAGGCCTCCTCGACCGCATCGGGGCTCAGGCGGATCCCGAACGCCGCCACAGGGTCGTCGACGAGAAGGGCCTCGTTGACCTGACCGGCCGGGACGACGCCGGCGCCGTCCATGAGCCCCAGGACCGCTTCACGCCCGTAGGTGACCTCGAGCCCCGGCACTCCGCGATCCGCGTTGGCGATCACCGCGCGTTGCACACCCGCATCACCGAGCGCATCACCCAGCGCGCCGATCTGCGCGTCGAAACGGAGGCCTTCGTTGCGCTCGACGACGGCAGGCAGCGCCAGGCTGAAGATCGCCTCTTCGGGCGCGCGCCCGGTGCGCCGCTCGAACGCCTCCTCCGCCGGACCCGTGCCGTAGCGCTCGTCGACCTGGAACGCGAGCCCGTCGAAAGCGACCGATCCTCGCGCCCGCGTTCCGGCGTCCATCGTGATATAGCCGTCACCGGCACTCGTCGTACGACGCACACCGCGCACCGACAGGTCGCCGATGACCGAGTCGTCGAGCAGCGAGTTGAGGTTCGGAAGTTCCGCGAGCTGGAGGTCCTCCCACGAGAGCGTCGGGATGGAGATCACCAGCACCCGCTCGACGCGGGAGGTGTCCGCCGCCTCCCCGGATCGCGTGCTACCGGCCGCGGCGCCGACCGGCGCCGCTCCGAGCACGACCGGCACCACGACAGCGGCGGCCAGCACGGTGAGCAGCCGTCGCCGCAGGGATCGCAGGCGGCCGGCAGCGAGCCGGGGCCGGATCGTCACGTGGTCACGGCCCGACGAAGACCGGTACAGCAGAATCGGCCCCGGGGCCGTAGCCGTAGTGGCCGACACGGCCCTCTCCCAACGCCTCCAGCGCCAACGCCGTGGCGACCCGGCCCTCGACGAGTCCGAGGTCGTCGACGGTGGAGACGGCGGCTCCCAGGATCTCGTCGTCGCGGACGAGAGCCACACTCCCCGGCCCACCGGAATCCTCGTCGGGGCCGGTGATCTGTGCCAGCACCGTCGGACGGCCCACGGCGGTCAACTCGGCGATGAGGGGCTCGATCCACGCCGGGCCGTCGACGGAGCTCCCGTGACCGTCGATCAGCACGACGCGCGCGCCCTCCGCGGTGATCGCGGCTGGGTCGGGTGCCACATCGCCCACCGGCGCGAACTCCACGAAACCCGCGTCGGCCAGGGCGTCGAAGGCGGGTGCATCCCCACCGGCGCCGACCTCGTTCGCCAACGTCCGGAGGCCCAGCTCACGCACACCACTCGGTGAGGTGCTTCCCGCCGCAAGCGCTGAGGCGAGGGCCTCGACCTCGTCGTCGCTGTCGAGGCTCCACGCGTCGGTGAGCCACACGATTCCCGGCACCGACCCTCCCGCCTGCCGGAGAGCGTCGACGGTGTCGGACACGATGTCGTCGTCGACGCCGGCTGCGGCCAGAACAACGACAGGGACCTCGGACAACCGCCCGTCGAGGGCGTAGGGAGCCGAGCCGTCGACGTACTCCTGCTGCCTGTCGACCTCGGAGCGCAACGCGTCGTTCGCCGCGACGCGGTCGTCGAGGTTGCTCTCCACGGTGTCGATACGGTTCCGAAGGGCATCGACGATCGCCCGGTCGATGAGGGTGGAACCGATCACGATCCCGAGCGCGAGCGCGAGGAAGACCGCGATGAGCGAGACGAGGTGGAATCGGAAGTTGATCATCTAGAAGCGGTTGGTGAGCTCGAGCCAGAAGTCGCGTAGTGAGAGCCAGATTCCGTCGAGGAACACGTGGATGGGCTCCGACACGATCGTAATCACGAGCATGGCGACGAGAGCAGCGCCCACAAGAAGCGCCAGGTCCGACCGACGGACCCGCGATTCGTAGAGCTGCGTGACACCTTTCGCGTCCACGAGAACGGGTCCGAGGCGGAGCCGGGTGAGGAACGTGGAGGACATGCCAGGCCGCCCCTTGTCGAGGAACTCCACCATGGTGGCGTGGGTCCCGACGGCGACGATGAGACGGGCACCTGCCTCGTATGCGAGGAGCATCGCCGCGTCCTCGCTGGTGCCCTCGATGACGAACTCCTCGTACGGGGCACCCCATTCCAGGAGCGCGTCACGGCCCGGTGCACGTCCGTCGGGGTGCACGTGGTGAATCAGCTCGGCGCCGCAGCGGAGGCCACGCTCGGACACCGAGTCGAAGTCGCCGATGATGACATCGGGGGTGAAGCCGAGTTCGAGCAGGGCGTCGGCCCCACCGTCGACGCCTATCAGGACCGGGCGGAACTCCCGGATGTAGGCCCGCAGCGTCTTGAGGTCATGCCGGTAGTCGTGGCCGCGTACCACGACCAGCGCGTGCCGGCCCGCGAAGTCGGTCCGGAGAGGCGGAAGGTTGATGGGCTCGAACGTGAGTGTCGCCTCGCGCTCGACGTACTCGAGGGTGTTGGTGGCGAACCGCTGGAGCTCGACTCCGATGGAGACACGCGCCTCCTCCATCCTCTCCTCGATCTCGATGGGCTCGAGGACGGCACCGCGAGCCACGACAGCGTCGTTCTGTCGGATGTCGCCCCCGATGATCACAACGGTCTCGCCGTCGACGAGACGATCGAGCGTGTCGGGGCCGACGTCGTCGACGATCGGGATCCCGGCCCCCACGATGCGGATGGGGCCGCCGTTGGGGTAGCGCCCCGAGATCGACGGCGAGGCATTCACGACCGCGGCGACACCTGCCTCGATGAGCCCGTCGGCGGCGACGCGGTCGATGTCTCGATGGTCGATGACGGCGATGTCGCCCGGCTTCAGTTCCTTGATGAGGTCCTTCGTCCGCCGACCTATACGCGCCCGTCCGGTGACAGAAACGGTCTGCTGCCCGACCCCGCCGGTGCTCACGCCGAGCTCCTGTGCGCTCCGGCCAGGAGCTCGGCTGCATGCGAGCGTGCGTGGTCGGACGTGTCGTCGCCCGCCAACATGCGCGACAGCTCGGCGACGCGCGTCTCGCCCTCGAGCAGCTGCACCGCTGCGACGGTCCGATCGCCGCGGGTGCTCTTCGAGACGGCGAACTGCGTGTCGGCGTGCGCCGCCACCTGGGCGAGGTGGGTGACCGCCAGGACCTGGCGCTCCGACGCCAGGGCAGCCAGCGAGCGGCCGACGGCCGCCCCGGCATCCCCACCGATACCCGCGTCGACCTCGTCGAACACGAAGACCGAGGGTCCACCTCCGTGCCGGAACGACAACGTCACGCGGACCGCCAGCATCGTCCGTGCGAGTTCTCCACCCGAGGCCGCCCGCGCGACGTGGCGAGGGGGCTCACCGGGGTTCGGCGCCATGAGGAACTCGACCCGATCGGCGCCGTCGTCACCGAGATCGGCGGGCGACACGACGACCTCGAAGGCTGCCGAGGGAAGGGCCAGTTCGCGCAGCCGCTCGGTCACCTGCTCCCCCATCTCGCCCGCTGCGCGTGTCCGGATGGTACGGAGACGCTCCGCGGCATCCCGGGCACGGGCAGTGGCGGCCTCACGTTCTGCATGCAAGTGTGCGGCGCGCTCGTCGGCGTGCTCGATGGCGTCGAGGCGCGCGGCCGCCGTGGCAGCGAAATCCCGGACCTCGGCGAGCGTGGCGCCGTACTTGCGGGTCAGGTCGTGGAGAACCGTCCGACGCTCGTCGATCTCCCGGAGGCGGCTCTCGTCCTCGACGACGGCCTCACCCGCCTCGCGCAGATCGTGTGCCAGCACTGCGATCTCGGTCTGGACGGCCGACGCCCGCTCGTGGAGTGCCCGGAGCGGGTCGATGCCGGCGAGTTCCGCCGCGGCGCGCCCCGCGGCGTCGGCAGCGGTTGATTCCAGCATCTCGTACGCGGCACTCAGTGCGGCCCGGGTCGCCTGGGCGCCCGTGAGGAGCTCGTGCTCGGCCGTGATCGTCTCGAGTTCGTCGACACTCTCGATCTCCGCACCGACGATCTCGTCGACCTGGAAGCGGAGCAGGTCGACCTCACGCGCCAGGGCATGCTGGTCGAGGGTGCCGGCGGACTCGAGCTCACCGGTGAGGCGCCGCGCCTCCGCGAGCGCCGAGGACACTTCGCGTCGCGCTTCGTGGGCGTCGCCACCCGCGAAGTCGTCGAGGGCCCGGCGCTGCGATGCCGGATTCAGGAGCTCCTGGTGAGTGTGCTGCCCGTGGTGGACGATCAGCCCCGCGGTGGTCTCGGCCAGCTGCGTGGCGGTCACCAGTCGGCCGTTCATGTAGGCCCGGCTGCGCCCCTCGGCAGCGACCACCCGCGTCAGTACGATTTCGCCGTCACGAAGACCGAGGGTCTCGCCGAGATCCGGTCGTCCCGGCTCGAGGACGAACCGGGCCTCGACCCTGGCCTCGGAAGCACCGGAGCGGACCACCGAAGCGTCGGCACGCGATCCGGTGACGAGCCCGAGGGCAACGACGAGCAGGGTCTTTCCCGCCCCGGTCTCACCCGTCACGGTCGTGAGACCGCGTCCGACATCGACGGTGACGTCGTCGATGATCCCCAGATTCTCGACGTGCAACTCGGTGAGCATGGTCCTACCGGTCGGCGAGGCCGAACTTTGCTTTCAGGATCTGGTGGAAGTCGCGGGACTCGAAACTCACCACCCGGGCCGGGCGCTCGCCTGCGGTGCACGACACCGTGTCGCCGGGTTGCAGGATGGCCACCTCGCGCCCGTCCGTTGTGAGGTGCACGGCCTGGTGACCTGCAACGTCGAAGCGGAGCTGCTCGGTGGGTCCGAGCACGAGCGACCGGTCGAAGAGCATATGCGGCGAAACCGGTGTGAGCAGCATGCACCGGTGCTCCGGCGAGACGATCGGGCCACGAGCGGAGAACGAGTAGGCCGTCGACCCGGTGGGTGTGGCGACGATGACGCCGTCGGCGGCGTACGTCGTGAAGAATCGCCCGTTGATGGAGACCTCGAGGCGGGCGATGCGCCCCGGGTCGACCTTCTCGAGCGTCAGCTCGTTGAGGGCGTCGAGCAGGAGGTCGCTGCCGCCGGCGGTCGCTGTGACATGGAGCACCATCCGCTCGGTGACGGTGAAATCACCGTCGAGGAGGCGACGAAGTGCTGTTTCCAGGCCCGGGCCGTCCACCTCCGTGAGATAGCCGAGATGACCGGCGTTCACACCCAGGACCGGGACTCCGCTGTCGTAGACCGTGTCGATGGCGTGGAGCATCGTGCCGTCGCCACCCAGTGACACGACGACGTCGCAGGATTCCACGAACACCCCGGGCTCCACACCGAGATCACCGAGGCCGACCGCCGCGGCGTCGCGCCGACGGATGCGAACCGTCGCTCCACCCTCTCTCAGACACGTCGCGGCCCGCGCGGCGAGGGGTGTGACCTCCTCCGCGTCGGGATTCGGAACGAGGCCCACCACACGCACCGGATCACTCGACACAGGCCACCGCTTCCAGGACCGCCGGGTCGATGTGCTCGCCCGACCGACGAGCGTGGAGCAGGAACTCGACGTTGCCGTCACCACCCCGCAGCGGCGACCGCATCACGCCGACCGGGACCAACCCGGCGGCGGGACACGCATCGGCGACCCCTGTCAGCGCCGACAGGTGCAGCGCCGGGTCGCGCACGATGCCGCCCCTCCCGACGCGGGCGCGACCGACTTCGAACTGCGGTTTCACCAGGAGCACGACGTCGACCCCCTGCGTCCCGGCATCAGCAAGATGATCGAGCACGGAACGCAGTGAGATGAACGCAAGGTCGGCCGTGACGACATCGCACGGCCCGACGACGTCCGGGGGCACGGCCCGTATGTCGGTTCGCTCGAGAACGACGACCCGGTCATCGCGGCGCACCCCCCAGTCGAGCTGGCCGTGGCCGACATCGAGGGCGTAGACGGCGCGGGCGCCGCGCTGGAGGAGGCAGTCCGTGAACCCCCCGGTCGACGCTCCGGCATCGAGGCACACGGCATCCGTGACGTCGATCGCGAACGTCTCGAGCGCTGCCTCCAGCTTCTCGCCGCCGCGGGACACGAAGCGTCGCCGCCCGACCAACTCGATCGGCTCACCGGCAGCCACGAGGCGGGCAGGCTTCGGTGCCGGCGCCCCACCGACCGTGACACGACCGGCTGCAATCGCCTCCACGCCCTCGCTCCTGCTGGACACGAGACCACGACGCACGAGCTCGGTGTCGAGTCGTCGCCGCATCGCGCTTCCTCGCGGGTTCTCGGAGCGGTGACGCCGTGGTCAGCGCCCACTCGACCTCGTGGCGGGCTTCTTCTTCGCCGGCTTCTTCTTCGCCGGCTTCTTCTTCGCCGGCTTCTTCTTCGCCGGCTTCTTCTTCGCCGGCTTCTTCTTCGCCGGCTTCTTCTTCGACTCGCCGACCCCTATCTCGGCCTCCAGCCGCCTGATGTCGTCCTGCGTCGCCACACCCACGAGCCGCAGCTGGCGCTTCACCTGCCGCTGGATCTCATCGCTGATCCTGCTCTGGAGCTCCTCGGTCCACCGCCTGCGCCGCTCGATCAGGTCGTCCACGAACGCCTGCGCGTTGTCGGAGGCCAGCTTGCCCTCCCTCACCAGATCCTCGGCGATGCGCTCCGCCTGCTCGCGCGTAACGGTCGTGAACTGCACGCCCGCATCGAGGAACTGTCTCCAGTCCGGCATGTCCGGCATGTTCTCGGCCTTTCGACTCATGACGCCGCCGCGCGGAACACGCGCTGCTGTCCTGAAACGGTAGTTCAGCGCCCTCCGGTGAATCGGTACACGGTCACCACGCCGGTACTGTGCGAGGCCCGATGGTCATTCCCCTCCGAGACCTCAACCCCTCCCGACGCCGACCAGTCGTCACCCTGCTGCTCATCGCGGCGAACGTCCTCGTGTTCGCGTTGATTCAGCCACGGGGTGGTGACTCCCTTCAGGACGTCGACCGCGAGAACCGCTTTCTCTACGAGCACGCGGCCGTACCGTGCGAGTTGACGTCGGGCGACCCTCTCACGTTCGCCGAGATAGCCACCGGCGACTGCGGCGACGCCGCGAACTCCGGGCCGGTGATCCGAAGCAACGAGCCGTTCTTCCCGGCCAAGAACGTGTATCTCGCGGTCTTCACGTCCATGTTTCTCCACGGATCGTGGCTGCACCTCGGCTTCAACATGCTGTTCCTGTGGGTCTTCGGCAACAACGTCGAGGACCGGCTCGGCCACGTCGGATATCTCGCCTTCTACCTCTTCACGGGTGTCGTCGCGATGCTCACGCAGGTGTTGTTCGACACCGGCTCCACCGCACCCGTGATCGGCGCCTCCGGAGCCATCGCCGGGGTGATGGGGGCGTATCTGGTCTTCTGGCCCCGCGCCCGGATTTACGGCCTGCTCTTCGTCTTCCCGATCGCGCTGCCGGCCAACTTCGTACTCGTCTACTGGTTCCTCACCCAGTTCCTCACGGAAACGGCCTCCAACGTCGCCTGGGGCGCTCACGTGGGAGGGTTCGTGGCCGGAGCCGTGATCGCGTTCCTGCTGCGACAGGCATTCGGTTGGGCCACGGACGCCCCGACAGGGCCGCATCACCGGCCTCCTCCCGGGCCGGGCACACCACCGCCCCCGCCGCCACGAACGCACCCGACGCGATGGCGACAGCCGCCGGCACCCCCTCCCCCACCCCCGCCGTTCGGGCGCGGGGGTGGGCCGCCGGTCGATCCCGGTGCCCGGTGCTCAGGTCGGGCGAGCGAACGCGTCGAGCAGCACCGGCACGAGCGCCGCCAAGTCATCGGCCAGGTACGACGGCGCCGGCTCGGGCACCGGTTCCTCCCCGTCGGAACCTGCGACGCCGCTGAGCACCAACGCGAAGGGCCATCCGAGCACGTCGGCCAGGGCACCGTCGGTGGAGGGACGGTCGCCGACCATCACGCCGGTGGGCCCGAAGCGTTCCCGCACGAGGTCGGCGTAGGGTGCCTCGGGCTTACCCGCGACCTCCGGGGCCGCGCCCCCGGCCGCTGCCACCGCCGCCACGAGGGCGCCGTTGCCTGGGAGCAGCCGGTCGCCCGACGGGAACGTGGCGTCGACGTTGGTCGCCACGAACAGTGCACCGTCGCGTACGGCCGCCGACGCGCGGTCGAGAGCCTCGTAGTCGAACCCGGGGTCGTAGCCCACGACGACCGCTGATGCGGGTGGGCCCGTCACGACCGTCAGGCCGCGCTCACTGACCGCCTCGACGAGGCCCGGACCCCCACACACGTGGACGCGGTCGCCGACGACCAGTTCCCTCTCCAGAAGCCTGGCCGCCGCCTGAGCACTCGTGACGATCTCGCCGGGAGCCGTGTCGATGCCCATTCCGGCCATCTTGGTGACGTAGTCGCCAATCGTCGGGTTGGCGTTGTTGGTGAGGAAGGCGACCTCGACTCCCGCGTCGCGAAGCGCCGCCACGGCACGCGCCGAGCCGTCGACGGGTCGGGTGCCGCGCCACAGCACCCCGTCGAGATCGAGTCCGACCACGCTTCGCGTCACGTCGAATCCCTTCGTACGCCTGTGCTAGAACCCGGTGTCTGTCGCCCCGAAGGAGCATCCGTGCCCGAGTTCCGTCCCTTCCGGGGGCTCCGCTACGACCTCGCCACGCTCGGCGCCGCGCTCGACGCCGTGGCTGCACCACCCTACGACGTGATCGACGACGTGGAGCGCCGTGAGCTCGCCGCACGCGATCCCTACAACTCGGTGCGCCTGATCCTCCCCGAGGGCGATGACCCCTACCTACAGGCGGCCACCGACCTGGCGGCGTGGCGCGCGGCGGGTGTGCTCCGCCTCGACGACGAGCCCGCCTTCTACGGCTACACGATGACCGCCACCGGGGCCGACGGCGCGCAGCGCCGAACACGGGGCGTGCTGGGAGCTCTGGCGGTCGGCGAGCCCGAAGAGGTGGGAATCCTGCCGCACGAACGCACGCTCCCCAAGGCCAGGAGCGATCGGCTCGCGCTGCTCACGGCGACGCGTGCGAACCTCGACCCGATCTGGGGCCTCACCCCCGCCACCGGCCTGGGCGAACTGCTCGACGCCCCGGTCGCCATGGCCTGCCTCGATGACGACGGAGTGCGCCACGAGTTCGCTCCGATCACCGACACCGGGAGCATCACTGCGATCGAGGAACTCGTCGGCTCGGCCCCCATCGTGCTCGCCGACGGCCACCACCGTTTCGAGACGGCGAAGAACTTCGCCGCCGGCGACACCACGCCGGGAGCCGGCTCGGTCATGGCACTCGTGGTCGAGCTCGCTCCCGACGAGCTGACCATCCGGCCGATCCACCGGCTGATCACCGGGCTTCCCGGCGGCACGGACCTGCGCACGCTGCTGGCGCCGTCGTTCGACGTGACCGACGCCGGACCGAACACCGCCGAGGGGCTCTCGGCCCTCGAGGAGCGGATGGTGGCCGACGGAGGGCTCGGCCTCGTCGACGACGAGGGCCTCGCCTTCGTGGCACCGACGGCGCGTACACCACACCCCGACGACTTCGAGCCACCCGCCGACGACACCGACGCCGCGCGCTTCGAGGCGGCCGTGGCACCACTACTCGGCGACGCCTCGGTCGACTACCGCGGCGGCGACGTCACGACCATCGCCTCACTCGTGGGTACCCCGGCTGCCCAGGCCGCGATGCTGCTCCGGCCGGTGAGCGTGGAGCAGACGAGACAGGCCTCGGAGGCCGGCATCCGGATGCCGCAGAAGACGACATTCTTCTGGCCCAAACCCCGGACCGGGGCCGTGTTCCGCCTCCTCGACGAGAGCTGACCGGGTCCCCCGCTCACCGAGATGGTGCAATCCCGTTGCCATGGTCAACACGAACGCACCAACCCGGCGGGGGTGGGGGCGGGTCTACCCTTCGACGTCCCAGGTGGCGCCGCTGTCGACGAGTTCGGCCAGGTCGCCGGGGCCACGCTGCTCACGAGCCTCGGCGAGCTGCCGCTGGAGATCACCGTCGTAGGTGGAGCGCTCGACCGCGCGGAACACACCGATCGGCGTGGGGACCGTCGGGCCGTCGGCAAGACGTGACAGCGAGAAGGCGACACTCGGGTCGCTGCGGGTCTCGTCGTGCACGAGGATGCTCTCTGCGTCGACGTCGTCCGCCCTGGCGACCGACGCCTCGCCGTACTCGTTGAGTACGACGCAGAGGCTGTCGTTCTCGCCGAAGCGCACCGGCTGCCCGTGGGTCAGATCGATCAGCATCGAGTCGCGCTTGTCCTTTGCCGTGATCTCGCTGAAGGCACCGTCGTTGAACACGTTGCAGTTCTGGTAGACCTCGACGAACGAGGCACCCTCGTGCTCGTACGCCCGTCGGAACGTGGCCTGCATGTGCCTGCGGTCCATGTCGTGGGTCCGGGCGACGAAGCCGGCCTCGGCACCGAGCGCGAGCGACACAGGATCGAAGGGGAAGTCGACCGACCCGAACGGCGACGACTTGGTGACCTTCCCGATCTCGCTCGTGGGTGAGTACTGGCCTTTGGTGAGCCCGTAGATCTGGTTGTTGAACAGGATGATGTTCAGGTTGACATTGCGGCGCAGCGCGTGGATCAGGTGGTTGCCACCGATGGAGAGGGCGTCGCCGTCGCCGGTGATGACCCACACGTCGAGGTCGGGCCGGGCGATCGCCACACCGGTCGCCACGGCCGGCGCACGGCCGTGGATGGAGTGCACGCCGTAGGTGTTCATGTAGTACGGGAAACGCGCGGCACACCCGATGCCAGAGATGAACACCTGGTTCTCGGGCTTCACACCGAGTTCGGGCAACAGGAACTGGACGGCGGCCAGCACGGAGTAGTCGCCGCAGCCCGGGCACCACCGGACCTCCTGATCACTCTGGAAGTCCTGGCGCGTCAGGGCCACTGCACCGTCGGGACCGTTCCCGCCATTCGTGGCGTCAGTCATGGAACATCTCCAGGATCCTGTCCTCGATGTCGACGGCTCGGAACGGGGTGCCCCGCACCTGGTTGAAGCCCTCGGCGTCGACGAGGTACTCCGCCCTCAACAGCCTCGACAACTGGCCGAGGTTGATCTCGGGAACGAGCACCTTGTCGTGCGCACGGAGGATCTCCCCCAGGTTGTCCGGGAAGGGATTCAGATGGCGCAGGTGCACGTGGCCCACCGAGTGGCCATGGGTGCGCGCCCGCCGCACTCCGGCGTCGACGACACCCCAGGTGCTTCCCCACGACACGACCAGAAGATCGTCGTGGTCCGATCCGTTGACGTCGACCTCGGCAATGTCACGGGCGATTCCGGCGATCTTCGCGGCGCGGACACGGGTCATGTGGTCGTGGTTGTCGGGGGTGTAGTTGACGTTTCCCGTGCCGTCCTCCTTCTCGATGCCACCGATGCGGTGCATCAGGCCGGGCGTGCCCGGAACCGCCCACGGACGCGCCAGCGTGTCGGGATCGCGCTTGTAAGGAAGGAACTCGTCACCCTCGTTGGGCTCGGTCGTGAACGGCACCGAGATGTCGGGCAGCGCCTCCACGTCGGGCAGCAGCCACGGCTCCGAGCCGTTGGCCAGGTAGCCGTCGGTGAGCAGCATCACCGGCGTGCGGTACTTCAGGGCTATTCGCACGGCCTCGAACGCCGTGTCGAAGCAGTCGCTCGGTGACGACGCCGCCAGGATCGGCATGGGTGACTCGCCGTGGCGCCCGTACATCGCGAGGAGGAGGTCGGACTGCTCGGTCTTCGTGGGGAGCCCCGTGGACGGGCCACCGCGCTGGACGTTGACGACGACGAGCGGCAACTCGAGGCTGATCGCCAGACCCATCGCCTCGGACTTCAGGTCGACACCGGGACCACTCGTGGCTGTGACTCCGAGATGCCCGGCGAAGGACGCGCCGATCGCCACACCGATGGCGGCGATCTCGTCCTCGGCCTGCATCGTGCGGACACCGAAGTTCTTGTGGCGGCTCAGCTCGTGGAGGATGTCGGACGCGGGCGTGATCGGGTAGGACGCGTAGACCATCGGCAGCTTCGCCTGCTGCGATGCTGCGATGAGCCCGTAGGTGGTGGCCAGGTTTCCCGTGACGTTGCGGTAACGGCCGGGCGGCAGAGGCGCGGGCGAGATCTCGAACGGGTGGTCGAACAGCTCGGCGGTCTCGCCGAAGTTGAAGCCGGCCTTGAACGCGGCGATGTTGGCGTCGCGCACCAGCTCCCTGCCGGCGAACTTCTCCTCGGTCCACGCCACGGTGGGATCGGTCGGGCGCGAGTACATCCAGGAGATGAGTCCGAGGGCGAAGTAGTTCTTCGAGCGCTCCGCGTCGCGGGGCTTCACACCCAGGTCCTCACACGCCTTCTTGGTCATCGAGGTCATCGGGATCTCGAAGACCGTGTAGGCGTCGAGACTGCCGTCGTCGATCGGGTTGGTGTCGTACCCGGCCTTCTCGAGGTTGCGGTCGACGAAGGCATCGGTGTTGACGATGAGCGTGCTTCCGGTGGGCAGGTCGTCGAGGTTCGACTTGAGAGCGGCGGGGTTCATGGCGACGAGGACGTTGGGGACGTCGCCGGGCGTGGTGATCTCGTGGTCGGAGATGTGGACCTGGAACGACGACACCCCGGCGATCGTGCCGGCGGGGGCTCGGATCTCTGCGGGGAAGTTGGGAAGCGTCGCCAGGTCGTTGCCGAAGATGGCGCTGACGTCGGTGAAGCGGTCGCCGGTGAGCTGCATACCGTCGCCGGAGTCGCCGGCGAAGCGGATGACGACCCTCTGGAGGGGCTCGGCGTCCGCCTGCGCGTCTGGGGTGTGGACCGACACCTTCTCCTCTTTCCGGACCGGCTCTTCGACGCTGCGCTGTGTCGCGCGTGTGCGATGTCGAGGATATTGCGCGTCGGGCCTCACTCGGGTAACGAACACTCCCGGAGGCTTCGTTTCCGCGCGGTCCACCTCGCGGGCACGGCGGAACCTATGCTCGGTCGTACAGGAGCGGGCGACGAACGTCCGTACCACGATCAACAGCATCACGCCGGCACGGGCCCGCCATGGGACTCTGTCGACGCAGCGAAGGGGTACAAATGGCTCTCGGATACAGCGGCAAGCTCTTCATCCTGGCGTTCGACCACCGCGGGTCGTTCCAGAAGAAGATGTTCGGGATCGAGGGCGATCCCGACGAGGAGGAGACGAACCGGATCATCGACGCCAAGTCGGTGATCTTCGACGGTTTCACGCGCGCCATCGCCGAGGGTGCCCCCCAGAGCGGTGCCGGCGTCCTCGTCGACGAGCAGTTCGGAACCGACGTCGCCCGCAAGGCCAAGGCCAACGGATTCATCCTGGCCATGCCGGTCGAGAAGTCGGGTCAGAACGAGTTCGACTTCCAGTACGGCTCCGACTTCGGCGCCCACATCGAGGAGTTCGACCCCACCTTCTCGAAGGTTCTCGTTCGCTACAACCCCGACGGTGACGCTGCCATGAACGAGCGCCAGACGGCTCGGCTCAAGGAGCTCTCCGACTGGCTGCACGCCAACGACCGCAAGTTCCTCTTCGAGCTGCTCGTGCCCGCCGAGGACGCCCAGCTCGAGGCCGTGGACGGGGACGCGGAGCGCTACGACACCGAGGTGCGCCCCGGCCTGATGCTGCGCACGCTCCAGCACTTCCAGAGCGCCGGTGTGGAGGCCGACATCTGGAAGATCGAGGGCATCGACAAGCGCGAGGACTGCGAGGCCATCGCCGCGCAGGCCCGCAGCGACGGGCGCGACGGCGTCGGCTGCGTGGTCCTCGGCCGCGGCGCCAACGCCGAGAAGGTCGACCACTGGCTCCAGCAGGGTGCCGGCGTCGAGGGCTACATCGGCTTCGCCATCGGGCGCACGATCTGGTGGGACGCCCTGAAGGCGTTCCTCGACGGCTCCCTCAGTCGCGAAGACGCCGCCGGCCAGATCTCGGCCAACTACCGCCGCAGCATCGACGTGTACGAGGCAGCGTCCTCGTAGGAAGCCCTCCGCCGGAAGCGTTCGACCGCTCTCACTCGTCTCTCACTGGTCGAGTGCAGCCAGGGCCGACTCGGCCAGGCGACGCGTCGCTGCCGTACGTCGTTTGTCGTGTCCCACCACGACGCGTTCGGCTTCGATATCGACGCGGCTCCCCGCCCCGCCGTCGCCGCGTCGGTAGAAGCGGCGACGGACCCTGCCGACGACCGTGACGGGGTCGCCCTCGGCGAGCGACTCGACGGCCGTGGTGGGATCCCACACGGTGACCGGCACCGACGTGGCGTTCTCCCCCGCTGGTACCCGCACGGCCAGCGACGCCAGCCGGGTCCCGGAGTCGAGGACCCGAACCTCGGCGGGTGTCGAGCACTCGCCGCGCAGCACGGCCAGGTTCACGGCCATGTCGGCGGTGGTTCCAGCGGCTGCTGATGACGTTGACATTGGACTTCTCCCTCTGTTGCATCGCCGGCGCGCCGATCGCGCGCTAGCCGATGGACGTGGCGAGGGAAGTCGCGGAGGAAGGTGGAATCGACGGTATCGGCGGGGTGCGACAGCTACGTCGGGTCAGGCGAGGGCGGCCAGGCGGTCGGCGGCGTCGGTGAGGTCACGGTCACCCTCGACGACCCGCTGGAACAGCGACCGGGCTCTCGGGATGTCTCCGGTGCGCTCGTGGAGGTCGGCCAGGGCGTACAGAAGGCGCAGGTCGGCGGTCGTGGCCCGCTTCACCTTGCGGGCCCGCTGCTCGAGAAGCCTGATGGCCGCGTCGAACTCCCCTCGGTCGGCCAGGGCTCCCGCCGCCACGATGCGTCCCTCCACCACGAGGTCTGCTCGAGGAGACACCGCCCGCAGCTCCTCCCACAGGTCGTCCACCAGCGTGTAGCGGCGCTGCGCCCGTAGGCAGTCCATCAACACAGGTACCTGGTCGACCGAGCCACTGAGCTCGCCGAACGCCTCGAGCTCCTGGCGGGCCGCCCGGTAGCGGCCGGCCCGGTAGTACGACAGGCCGAGGAGCTCGCGCACCCCGGATGCGCCGGGGGCCTTGTCGCGTACCGGTTCGAGGAGCTTGATGGCCTCGCGCTCTCGACCCCCGGCAAAGGCGTCGGCGGCCTCGAGGACCTGGCCGTGGAGCTTCTCGGCCTGTTTCGGAACGGCTTTCTGCAACTCGTCGAGGATCTCTGCTCCGGACGGCCGCGACCGGCCGCGCCGACGCCGACGACGCTTCGGGCCGGCAGCGGGCGACGGACGCGGTGTCGATCCACCGGCGTCGGAGCCGCTCGGGGCCATGGCGGGATCCTTCCGGTCGGGCATCGGCATCGTAGGCGAGCGCGCGACCCGGCGAGGAGGTGGGTCCGGCGCGTGGCCGGGCGCGACAACGCCCGCCGGGACTGCCTGGCTCTCGTGGAACCGGGTCCTGCGGCGGGCGTCGTGCGTGAGAAATCCGGCGGCGACCTACTCTCCCGGGGAGTCTCCTCCCAAGTACCATCGGCGCTGGCGGGCTTCACTTCCGTGTTCGGAATGGGAACGGGTGTTTCCCCGCCGCTCTGGCCACCGAAATCAAGTTGTCAACGAGGCGCGCGTTGCTCCTCGAGGACTGCACAGCGAGCACGAGTACAAAAGAAAAGAAGTCCAAGCCCTCGGCCGATTAGTACCGGTCGGCTGAACACGTTGCCGTGCTTACACCTCCGGCCTATCAACCTGGTGGTCTACCAGGGGCCTTACCCGGTTGTCCCGGTGGGAGATCTCGTTTCGAGGCCGGCTTCGCGCTTAGATGCCTTCAGCGCTTATCCATTCCGCAGGTCGCCAACCAGCCGTGCTCCTGGCGGAACAACTGGCACACGAGAGCTGCGTCCGTCCCGGTCCTCTCGTACTAGGGACAGCTCCTCTCAAATCTCCTACACCCGCAGAGGATAGGGACCGACAGTTCTGTTACCTCCGGTTCCACGAAGGGATCCGGCGGCCAGGTCATTTCTGCCTGGCTCTGCATGTCGCCATGCAGCTCGGACTGTATCTTCACACCCGTTCAGGTGTGTTCGGCGTGCAGTCTCTGAGGGTTCTCGGAGCCCACCACGTCCTCGAGTCGCCATTGGCGGTACCGCCCGTCACCGTTCATGGTGAAGGCGAGACGCACCAGCGATTCGAAGCCCTCTCGTTCGAGATGCGCACGTCTGCTCATCGACGTGACGATCTCGGCGAAGGCCTCGAACGTATGGCGTTTCTCGGACAGGAGAGGATTTCGTCGGAAGAAGGGTATGACCGAGTCCAAGAGATCCGATCGCTTGCGCACCACCAGGACATGTGTCCTGTCGGAGTCGCTGCGACGATCGTTCACGACGAGACGGCCGCAGCCGAGCTCTCGTCGCATGATCTCCAGGACGGTCACACGTTCAGCGTTCTGGGACACCCGAAACTCGGGTACCAGTTGAAAACCGAACGCCAGGTCGGTGCGTCGTTGTACACCGACCGAAAATGATCCTTCTCCGTCGACGAATCCGCTCAGGTAGGCTTCGAGCCTTCCCTGCTGATTGTCCGCACCGATCGGATTTTCACTGTCCATGTGCCCACCCTAAACATCGGGTGTGACACTGAACGAGTACCGTCGGATGCTCGGAGTTTCCAGCATATAGCCGAATTTTCAGACAGCGCGTTCATTCCACTGTCTCACGACGTTCTAAACCCAGCTCGCGTACCGCTTTAATGGGCGAACAGCCCAACCCTTGGGAGATGCTTCACCCCCAGGATGCGACGAGCCGACATCGAGGTGCCAAACCTTGCCGTCGATGTGAACTCTTGGGCAAGATAAGCCTGTTATCCCCGGGGTACCTTTTATCCGTTGATCGACCGCGCTTCCACACGCCACGGCCGGGTCACTAAGCCCTGCTTTCGCACCTGCTCGACTTGTAGGTCTCGCAGTCAAGCTCCCTTGTGCCTTTGCACTCGACGCCTGATGGCCAACCAGGCTGAGGGAACCTTTGGGCGCCTCCGTTACTCTTTGGGAGGCGACCGCCCCAGTCAAACTGCCTGCCTGACGCTGTTCCCGACCCGGATTACGGGTCAAGGTTAGAGCCTCAATACGAACAGGGTGGTATTTCAACGGTGGCTCCACCGAGGCTAACGCCTCGGCTTCCAAGCCTCCCACCTATCCTACACAATCCGTACCGAAACCCAACATCAAACTACAGTAAAGGTCCACGGGGTCTTTCCGTCCTTCTGCGGGCAACGAGCATCTTTACTCGTCGTGCAATTTCGCCGAGTCTCTGGTTGAGACAGTAGTCAAGTCGTTGCGCCATTCGTGCAGGTCGGAACTTCGCCTTATTCCGTTGTTTCCAACGGGGCAGACTATGCCTTCATCTCGAAACGCAGGATCTCCATGATCTCTTCGATGTTGTACCGGCGACGACCACTGGGATTCATCGCCTGTGCGCATCTCGCGATCCGGATCAGACCAGCCGATACCAGGTGCTCGCCTCGAGCCATCAGCTCGCAGACTTCTGCGAAACGCTCGAAGTCCTGCTGCTTGCTCGATCGAAGCGGATATTGCCGAAAGTGAGGAACGACCCGCTCGAGGAGCGGGCGGAGGCTGCGAACCTCCCACTTCACGGTCTTGTCGCCGGGGTCGGGCCGAATCGTCCCGCACCCGAAGTACTGCTGGACTTCGTCCAACACCTCGGAGCGGTCCGCGTTCTGGCTGACCGAAGCGCTCGGTCGCACTTCCCACTGCACTCGGAGAGTGCGGCGAGGTGCGATCGAGACCGTGAAGCATCCCTCGCCGTCGAAGTACCCGGATAGGTATGACGGTAGGTCGGTGACACTGTTGTTTCGAGAGCCCGCGTGTTGCCTCGTCCATAGATTTGCCACTCCCTCACCATACGGATCAGGTGTGACAGCGTCCGAGGCCTCTCCCCCGAAGGGGATCAGTCGTTACGGGGTCATACCGCAGATGCGGCAGAGGACTTCCCACGGCGTCGCCCGGCAGCTCTCGTCCCGCCTTGTACAGGACAGCTGCTGAGGGTTCCGCCGTTATGAGCGGGTGTTCGCACGGAGTCGCCTCCGCGCAGGGCAATTCACTTACCCGACAAGGAATTTCGCTCTAGTGAGCCCCCATGTCGCCATGAGGCTAGGACCATATCTTCAACTCGCTGTCGAACGAGTCGGTTGGCGTATGGCCTCTGAGGATTCCAGGTACCGAGACCGCTGATTGCACGGTTCTGAGTGGACGTTCTTCGACAAACGGCAATACCACACCGTCGACGAAGCCGACTGCCCACTCCTCGGGCACCTGACCTTTCCTGCTGATTCTCCGCACCGGACGGATTGTGACTGTCCATTGCCGCACCCTAAACACCGGGTGTGACACTGAACGAGTACCGCCGGATACTCGGGATTTCCAGCATATAGCCAACTGCTAATTCCACACGTCGCCGTGTGGAGGGGCAACGCCCTCGCACGTGAGGGCTCTTTACCTTAGGCATTGTTGTTACTCCGCTCATGACTGGCTGTCGTGAGCGTGGCCAGGTCATTTCTGCCTGACTCCTCATGTCGCCATGAGGATCGGACTGTACCTTCGCACCCCCGCCGGCTAAGCGGGAGGTCCCTGGCGTGCAGTCTCTGAGGATCCCCGAAGAACTTCCTCGATGCTGCGGCTGCGCTGCTTGCCTTGATGGTTCATCGAATAGGCAAGGCGTACCACTCGCTCGAACCCGGGGGCCGTCAGGTGCTCTCGACGGCGCATCATGGAGATGATGGACGAGAAGCGCTCGAAGTCTGCGCGCTTCACGACCAGCGGGTGGTGTTCGAAGAAGGGCACGATCGTGCCCTCGAGCTCTCGCCGTGCGCCGACTCCGTAGGTCAGAACGTTGCTCGTGGGGCCTTTCGGTCGAATCTGACCGCAGCCGAAGAGCGTGGCTACCGCTTCCAACACCTCTCGATACCGGATGTGCTGGTACAGGTGGAAGACCGGATTGATCTGCCAACCCATCCGCACGTTGTGGTTTCGGTGGACCGAAACGGAGAAGCAACCTTCTCCGTCGACGAATCCCACGACCCACATCGGATCGAGTTCGAGCGACGAGCTCCTGGTTTCCTGCTGATCGTCCGCACCGGTCGGGTTGTCACTGTCCACGGCCACAGCCTACGGATGAGGTGTGACAGTGAACGAGTACCGCCGGATACTCGGATGTTCCAGCATATAGCCAGGTTTGAAAACGGCCGATTGGAATCCACCGTTATAGTTACGGCCGCCGTTTACCAGGGCTTAGTTTCAGAGCTTCGCCCCTAAGGGCTAACCCCTCCACGTAACCTTCTGGCACCGGGCAGGCGTCAGTGCATATACATCCTCTTTCGAGTTGGCATGCACC